>NZ_VCGZ01000009.1:0-188004 GCF_016597775.1 Marinobacter sp. 1-3A | reverse complement strand
TACTATTTCTTGAGTGTTACTGGCGAATGAGCGAACTTGCGCCAGCTAACCGCAGGTTATGAAAAAACAACAAAGCGGCTGTGGATCAGGCTCTGTTAAGGGTTTTTCTACAGGCTCGTTATATGCCAAAAGCTTCGAATTACATTCATAGAAAGGAAAATTATGTCAGCAAATATAGCAAGTAGGTTAGAAACAGGAACTCCTTTCCTTAAGGATTTAATTGCTGATATTAACTCTGGGCAAATAAAGGTTCCTCAGTTTCAACGGCAGTTTGTCTGGAAAGAAGAACAGGCACTAAAATTACTTGATTCGATTTCAAGCAACTATCCCGTTGGAAGCTTACTGCTCTGGAGGACAAAGAATTCTTTAGCTGTCGAGAGAAACATTGGAGCATTTAAGTTGCCAGAGACTGATGACATGTCTCCAACAGATTACGTCCTTGATGGTCAGCAAAGACTCACCGTTATCTATTCTGCATTAGGAGCGTTGGAAGGTCAGAATGGCTTTGATGCTGTCTATGATCTTAACGAACAGTGTTTCATGGAAGCACCAGAAGAATTTAGCCAAACTCAGTTTCCACTTCGAATCATCTATAACACTACTAAGCTGTTAAATTTTCGTTCTGGATTAGTTAGCTATCCAAACGCTGATGTGTTGCAGGCAAGGTTGGATGGTCTAATCGATGTTATTACCAACTACAGAATACCTGTTGTAACTTTGAAAGAGCTTACTGTAGAAGAGGTTTGTCCAATCTTCGAAAGAATAAATAGTTCTGGAACTCGCCTTTCTACATATGACTTGATGGTTGCAGCGACTTGGACAGAAAATTTCGATCTAAATGAAGAGGCTCAGAAAATTGCAACATCTTTAAAACCAAAGGGTTTTGATGACATAGACGGAAATACTGTTCTCAAATGTCTTTCCGCTATTAAGCATAAAGGCATCAAAAAAGATCAGGTATTGTCTTTAAGAAACCTTTCTAAAGACGACATGGACTCACTAGTTGAAATAGCAAAAGATGCTCTTTTGAAAACAGTAGATTTACTGAAGACAGAATTTAAAATTTACAGCTGGGACTTTCTACCTTATGAAGCAATTGTAGTGGTTCTTTCATATGTATATTCAAAAAGAAAAACACTAAGCCTCGATGACGTTAGGCGGGTTAGGCAGTGGTTTTGGCTAAGCGCGTTCTCTGAAAGATATAGAGGCGCTTCAGAATCATTCATTTCTCAAGATTTAGAGGCCATTGATTCATATATAGTTAACGGTGAAGAGCCAAGAAAATCATTCGGGAATATCCCATCGCTAGATAACTTTAAGAAGCTTGCGTTTAGGAGTAATAACTCGCGGTCACGTGCCCTTATAATTCTATTGGCGTTGAAATCGCCAAGAAATTTAACCAACGGTGCACTAATAGATCCTGAGATTGCCCTGTCAAACTACAATAAAAAACAGTTTCATCATATATACCCCAAAGCCCATCTCAAGCGGATTAAAGCTCCTGGGGAACACAATAGCTTAGCAAACTTCTGTATGCTCGCAGCTTCAGAAAATAATACCATTAGTGATGATCATCCTAATGAGTACTTGCCAAGGTTGATTGAAGAGCTCGATGGTGAGGTTGATCGAGTATTTGATTCAAACTATTTGCCAAGTCCAGATAATGTAGACTATTCAAGTTTGGAATTTCCAGAGTTCTTGGACGCAAGGGCTAGGTTAATGCTTGAAGATATAAATAGACTCGCGAGTGGTGAGAGTATATAAAAAGCGCACGTTGTCGGACAGGTTTTCCGCTGCGCTCCAAACCAGACGCAAATGCAAGCGTTAGATTTTGAGGGGAATCTATGAAAATCAAAGTATTTTTGGCAATTTTGGTACTTAGTATTTTGACAGGCTGCGCTACAACGGCCAATTATGAAAAAATATTGGACAGTTGGGTTGGGGTAGATGCAAACCGGCTCGTAAGCTCTTGGGGCTATCCTCAGAGCTCTTTCGAAGCACCGAATGGAAATACTGTGTACGTGTACGGGAGTTCCGGCAGTTATACGATGCCGACTCAAACTAACACTACATATAACGTCATTGGTAATACCGTTTATGGAAATTCAACCACTACTGGTGGCCAAACTCTAAATTTTTGGTGCAGAACATACTTTGAGGTCAATGATTCGAAGCAGATTGTTACTTGGCGCTGGGAAGGCAACAACTGCAAAGCTCGGTAAGTTGAGCTCAAGTATGGGTGAAGGTTCCAATTAATAAAAAGATGGAATTATCAATGATGAACTACAAAAAGACGTTGTTTTGGGCGCTGATTCTTCCCTTGGTTTTCTCAGCTCAAGCTAATGCAGATGGTAATGAGCTTCTCCAAAAGTGCAATAAAGCGGTCCAATTTATGGATAATCCCCCTAAGAATCCAGATTTTGGGTCAATCGGCTTTTGCCTCGGGATGATGCAAGGAATCACGAATTTGAATTCGGTCTATGAAGTTAGATTGTCTGATGAGGCTCTTTTCTGCGGGCCAGAGGACGGTATAAACAATGGGCAAGCTACACGGATAGTTGTTAAGTATTTAAAGGATAACCCTCAGGCATTGCATCAACACGAAGGGGTACTTGCAATTGCTGCATTTATGGATGCATATCCCTGCGATTAAGTAAAATAATCTAACAAAGCCAGGCACGGCGACGCCTACTACATTGCGGCTTCGCCTTCGTTCCATAGCCGCGCATGCTGGCAGCGTTATAAGTCTAAATCAGCATGGAGTAAAAATGACAGAATCATGTAGTTGCGGCGATAAAGCTGAAGTTGGCGCAACAGTAGAGTTTCAATGCAAAACGTGTGAAAGCGTTATAGAGAAGTTTACGATTAAAAAACCACTTAAAGCAGCTGGCATAGCTGCCATACTTGCTTATGGTGGAAGTCAATTTATTGATTACGCAATAACCGACAATCGTTATCCGCTGGACGTTGAATACTCTGTTTTGGAGGCTTGCTCTAGCTCATATAAAGAACCGTTATCCCATAGTAGCTATCGCTCGAAGAAGAAGTTATGTCTTTGTGCTTTAGAGGACACAATGAACGAGATTTCTTATATTCGATACAAGGTAGATGAAAAAGGCTTTTTAAAAGCATTTGAAGAAAATGCAAAGTCATGTAAGTAGCTTGAGCAAGCCCAAGCTACTTCTTATTTAATCACCTAAATAATCATCATTGTTAGGATTATGTGCGTCAGCCCAGTCATCCATATCAGCGTCATTATTTGGGTTGTTAATGTCGGACCAGAGGTCTAACTCCTCGTCAGACATGTTTGATGTATCGGGCATAAATCCTCCTATTTGCTTTTTGGTGGATTATTGCCTCGACCACCACCAGAAGGATTGCCGGTTTTACTTGGCCCGTTGGGTGGGGGATTCGAACCTGATTGACTTGCTGCCGATTGTGCTCTTGCAGCGAATGACCCTTTCGGGACGACTCCACCGTTTGCTTTTGCCGTCGAAGACTGAATTCGGGCAGCAGCGGCTTTGGACATAGAGCTTTTAGACATAATTTACTCCTATTGAGCTAAAGAATACTGCCCCCGCTGGGACAGTCACTTAAAGGTAACAGAGGTGCCAGAGACAAATGGGGACAGCAGAGCTTCAGGAAGAAATTAAAAAGATGCTAGGCAAGTTAAAGTGGTCACAAAAGAGGCTCGGCCGTGAACTCTATTATGTGAAACATGATGACGATGATGCTTTGGAAATTAGTCGTTATGAAGAAAAAGCGAAGAAGGATCTCGTAAGAAAAAGCACCAAGCCTGAAGTATTGCAATCTTATCTGGATATAATCGTCAAACATGATGAATTTCAGAAGCTTGATCTTATAATTCCAGCATACCAAAAATTTGGTGTACTAAGCGATAACATGGAGAGTGGCATGTATAGTATTTCAAAGCTAGTTAGTAAACTGGCTTCTGAGTAAACTAATTATAACAAGGCGCTGCTGTCGGACAAATTTTACGCTGCGCTTCAACTTTGCCCGTGTGGCGGGCGTTATATTTCTCGGAGAAATTATGGATAACTGGCTGTACACGGAAGTTCTTAAAGAAGATGATCTCCGAGTTCCGACATTTGCTAGGCAAAGCACCATTAATTGGATGAAGGCTCTTCGCTTCGAAATAATAAACGAACACGGAAGCTCAACTAAAGAACAGTTCGAATCTTGCCTTAGGCATTTCAAGGCGGTATACCCCAAGAAGCTGGTTCCTTTGAATAGCAGCTATATTTTCGAGTCGTTATACTCGTCACTTACTGGTAGCCTTTCTTTGCAAAGCTCTGCTAAGAATTTCTGCAAAGAGTCATGGGTGCTTCCTAGCGCAATTGTTAGCTGGTATTACTCAGTGTATTTTTCGGCATTATCAATGTTCGGATCTACAGGCCAATCTGTTGACGATAACCATGCATCAGTTTATAGGGCATTTGGTTCAAATTTGAGCGATCAAATGCCACACCCTCTAAACATGAAAGCAACACATGTAAAGAACGAAGAATATAGCTCGTTGTTTCCTCAGTACCCAGAGGCCAGTAGTTTTAGCTTGAGTAAAACATTCCCTGAGACTGAAGAATCCGCAAAAGGTATGATCCTCGAATATCTTTCAGGAAATGCCAAATACTACACATGGCTCACCAAAGATAGAATTCTCAAAAAAGCTGATTTTAGTGATTTTAGAACTAAAATCGCCAAAGAAGAGAGAAACAGGCGGCTTCCCAAAACGGTAGCCTTTATGCATTGTGCATTTCGATACAGGGGAAAAGCCAACTATCGCGATGGTATATATCTTACTTACGGGAAGGCCTCGGCCGATGAAACGAAAGAATTTCTCGAAGATATGAAGGTAGTTTCCCAGTTTGCATTTATTGCTGCTCTCGCGCTAGCCCATAGATCACCTCTTAAAACTGAAGTAGTTAAGTTCCTTGAGGATGTAGACAAAAACCTTAAAGGTGTAGATTGTATGAGCAGTGATGAATGCTTTTGGAGGGTGCTGTGAATCAAAATATAACAAGCGCAAGCAGTCGGAAAGTTTACTCGCTAGCGCTCCTAAATTTCCGCTGTTGCGGGCGTTATGGGTCTACGGGAAATTCTATGAAGTTTGGTGTTACAGTCCTTGCATCCGCAGTAGTATTCTCAGCCGTATTCGCACTGGCTATGACGAATGGTTGGCTGCAGGCCATATTTTCTTATAGAAATTTTGGATGGCTCGGAATTGGGGTTCTCTATTTAGAGATTAGTGCAGTAATAGTTGTTCTATTTTTTATATATGGCTTGTTCTTTGGCCCAGCCCCAAGGGTTCTCGCCGCTCTGTATGCTGGCTGTGTAGCTTTGTTGGCAATGATTGTATCGCTGGGATTTCAATCGTTACATGAACAGTCAGAACTGGAAAAACGTTTGAATGCCCATGAGGAAGCCTGTGATGAGTATCCGCAACTATGCCCAGAGCGGAAAAATCCATAACAATCACAGGTACGGCGACGTTTACTACATTTTGGCTGACAGTTCGGGAGTTATGTAGATGCCTAAGCCATTGCTGATGCTGCTTGGAATTATCTCGATCGGGGTTGGAGTGTGGGGATTGGTCAGTGGGAAAGTGATTGCAGGCTCTCGAGGCCTGCAATCGAACTTTTACACGAAACAAGACAGCCCGCTCTTGTACTACAGCTTCATCTTTATCTACTTCGCTGTTGGCTTTCTCGTCCTGAGCCAAACCTTGTGACAAGTTTGGGATGGCCGTGCTGCCAACATCAAACCTTAGCTCTGTGGTCTGATCAGGTACTTCTCTCCCGTAGCCTGTTTGCCGTACACCGCCATCGCATCCAGCTGTAAAGCACCAGCCAGGGATACTTCGTGAGTGTAGTGGCTGGCGAACGTGGTTTTGATCTCGGCGGCTATGCGCTTGCGCATGGCGATGGCGGTCTCCTTGTTCAGTTTTCCTAATGCATTAAACAGTAAAAAGCCGTTTACGCCCCAGGCAAAACCAAAGCTGCGGTTTATCGTGATAGGGCCGCGATCCAGCCCACCATAAATATAAACCTGTTTATAAATGTCAGTTCCATACACGCTGTATTCGGTGCTGTTGCGAGATACGGCGGTTTCCATGCAGGTGAGAATGTCGCTAGCCAGACGACCGCCTCCGATAGGGTCGAATGCGATGGTTGCGCCGGTTTCGATCAGTGCTTGGGTCAGGTCTGCCATGAAGTTGTCGCTGCTGGAATTAACCACGTATTTGGCACCCAATTCCCGCAACAAGGTTTCCTGTTCTGGCTTGCGGACGATATTGACCAGGTCGATGCCGTCGGCGATGCAGATGCGGTTGAGCATTTGCCCGAGGTTGGAGGCGGCGGCAGCGTGAACGATGGCCTTGTGACCTTCAGCGCGCATGGTCCCCCTCTGTCAGCCTTGTTGTCCAGTTGGCAATTTCGCCTGAATTTAATCAGTTGGGGCGGCATGGGAGCATTCATGCCACGTTATTCCGAAGAACGTAAAGCCGCCGTGTTGAAGAAGTTGTTGCCTCCGCAGAACCGAAGTGTCGTGTCGGTGGCGGCAGAGGAAGGCATCTCCGATGTGACTCTGTATAGTTGGTTGAAACAGTGTCGACAACAAGGAATGCCCGTGCCAGGTAATCGTAATACCGGGGAAGACTGGTCCCCTGAGGCCAAGCTAGCCGTTGTAGTGGAAACGGCCTCTATGTCCGAAGCCGAACTCAGTGCTTATTGCCGTGAGAAAGGCCTGTATCCAGAGCAAGTGCAGCGCTGGAAAGAAGCTTGCCTGCAAGGCGCTGGCATGCAGCCAGACCGGGACAAAGTCGCTCAGAAGCAACAAAGGGATTCCCGGAAAACCATCAAAAAGCTGAAGGCCGAAGTGCGCCGCAAAGATAAAGCTCTGGCTGAGACGACGTCGCTTCTGGTGCTGTCAAAAAAGCTCGAAGCCTTGTACGGCGAAGATCCGGACAGCGACGAGGATATCTGACACCGCTGGATGAACGTGCAAGGCTCTTGGAACTGTTCGATGAAGCTGTTGCCGGTGGTGCAGCCCGATACAAGGCCGCAGAGTTGATCGATATGAGTGAGCGCACATTGAAGCGTTGGCGAGGTGCTAACGGCACCGTTGCAGAAGATCTGCGTCCGGAGGCAGAGCGGGCTGAACAGCCCCATAAACTTACACAGGCCGAGGAGGTGGCCATTCTGAGTGCGTGTAATCAACCCGAGTACAGGAGTTTACCGCCCTCCCAGATCGTGCCGTCGCTGGCCGACAAGGGGCTTTATCTGGCATCGGAATCCTCGTTTTACCGGGTGTTGAAAAAGCACCAGCAACAAAACTACCGAGGGCGCATGAAGCCACCTCGCAAGGTGCCGGAACCGACCAGCTTCACGGCGACAGGCCCGAACCAGGTCTGGAGTTGGGACATTAGTTATTGTCCTTCAGCGGTGCGTGGTCGGCACTGGTACCTCTACCTGATCATGGACATTTACAGCCGCAAGATCATTGCCTGGGAAATCCATGAAGCGGAGTCGGGAGAGCTGGCGAAAAAGCTGGTTGAACGCGCTCTGCTGCGAGAGGGCTGCTGGCACAAACCACCGGTGTTGCACTCTGATAATGGAGCGCCAATGACGTCTTATACGCTCAAGGCCCGGCTGGCCGATCTGGGCATGCTGATGTCGCACAGCCGCCCGAGAGTGAGCAACGATAATCCATACTCGGAATCGCTGTTCCGCACGGTCAAATACTGCCCGGAGTGGCCCTCAAAGGGCTTTAAATCGCTCACGGCTGTGCGTGAATGGATGCTGGCGTTTGAGTACGCCTACAACGAAAGGCATCTGCACAGTGGCATCAACTTCGTGACACCGGCAGATCGGCATCGTGGTGTTGATCACCAGCGCCTGGCGCATCGGAAAATGGTTTATGAAAGAGCAAAGCGTCGGAAACCTCAGCGCTGGTCTGGCAACACCCGGAACTGGGAAGTCACCGGTCCGGTATCGCTCAATCCTGGCAAATTGCAGGAAGTTGAGCTTAATAAATTAGCTGCTTAGGTGTAGCTATTTGGACAACTGGGTTGAAAATCGCCGTGGTTTCGACCATGGTTAATGCGGTCAGCGGGTTAACAAAGCTTGAAGCGCCTTCGGCTGCCGTCGTACCCGGCTCCAGTTCCAGACAGCTTTGCACCTTGGTACAGAGATATTTGCGGTAGCTGCCACCGCCAATGAACGCAACGGTTTTGCCCAACAAGCTTTGCGCCGCGGCGGATGAGCCCGCAGCTACAACTGTACCCGCCCCTTCGTTACCTACGGGTATAGGCTTGCTAATCCGTTTTTCAACGGCACCCATGAACTTGGCCGGAACATCGGCACTGATAACCGGGCGATCGGCGCTACCGGATTGGCTGGCCGTCGTCATATCAGCCGCGCTGAACATCACTCCCAGGTCAGACGGGTTAATAGGAGCAGCTTCGATGCGGATGACCACCTCGTTTTCGCCGGGCTGGGGAATCTCGATCTCGCGCAGGGCAAGTTCCAGTTTGTTATCTTCGCTAATGGTGGAAATAAGTTCGATGTTGGTGTCCGACATTTTCTTCTCCTGAAAAAGTTAGGCCGTCTGTCACTTCGCTGGACTGCTTGATCGTAGCGGTAAACTGAGTTCAGATTAGCACTTCACCAAGTATTAATGTTCAACTGCCCTCTAATAGCACCGACAATGAGCTGAAGGGGGCGAGCTTCTGCTTTATTATTACAGGCGGGTACGGACGCTGAACTTATACACAAGGAAGTCATCGATCATGGCAAAAAATCGCGGCCAAAGTGGGCCGATTGAATCAAGGTTGATCAGTCTCTTCGCATCGCTATTCTTCTCTATCCCAACCGCAGCGTTCGTTTGGCTCTGGGCAAACCTGGAGCTGGCCGTCTATTGGGATGGCTTTCTCAGTAGTAGCTACCTTGTCAGCTGTATCATCGTATTTGCTGTATTGGCGTTGCTGCTCCCGCAACTCTTTCCATCGATTCTCGGGGCTGTTTGGCGCGCTATAGCCAAAGTTTGGGGCTGGTGGGGTTGGTAAACACGGTAAGGCATCCCATGAAAACAATAGGTCTAATTGGCGGAATGAGCTGGGAGTCAACACAGACTTATTACCGCCTGATCAACCAGAGAGTCAGAGACGAACTCGGCGGGCTCCATTCGGCAAAACTTGTTCTCTATAGTGTGGATTTTGCGGAGATTGAGGCGCTGCAGCACCAAGGGGATTGGCAGGCAACAGGGGAAATACTGGGATCAGTCGCCCAGTCGGTTGAATCGGCAGGCGCAGAATTTTTGGTTCTCTGTACGAACACGATGCATAAAGTCGCTCCCCAAATTGAACGCTCAGTAAACATCCCCCTACTCCACATCGCAGATGCCACGGCCAATGTGCTCAAACAGGATGGGATAACCTGTGTAGGACTGCTGGGAACACGATTTACTATGGAGCAGACGTTTTACCTTGGGCGTCTTCAGGACCAAGGTATCCAGGTTGTTGTGCCAGATGAGTCTCAAAGAGAGCGTGTTCATTCGGTGATTTACAATGAGTTGTGCCAAGGTGTGATCAAGCCTGATTCAAAAGCCATGTACCTCGATGTTGTCGCATCATTGGCTGAACGCGGTGCGCAGGGCGTCATTTTGGGATGCACGGAGATAGGCCTTTTGATTCAGGGCTCGGATACAGAGGTCAAACTGTATGACACCACGGAAATACATGCTGAGCAGGCGGTTCAGTATGCCTTGGGGAGGATTTAACCAGAGGCTGCTGCAAGCGCACGTTATCGGGCCGTCACTTATTCCAACGTTACTACCAAGGAGCGGGTTCTTTTGTCTGAGTTGAAAACCGTTGGTCTATTCCTCGTAACCGCTCTAGCCGAGATTGTTGGCTGTTACCTGCCCTACCTCTGGCTTAGGGAGGGTAAAACCATATGGCTCCTGGTGCCAGGCGCGCTAAGCCTTGCGGCATTTGCCTGGCTGCTTTCGTTGCATCCCACGGCTGCAGGCAGAGTTTATGCGGCCTATGGTGGCGTTTATATCTTCACGGCCATTCACTGGCTATGGACAGTAGATGGCATTCGGCCGACTACCTGGGATCTGGTTGGCTCCGGCGTTGCCTTGGTAGGTATGGCTATCATTATGTTTGCACCGCGCGCTACATAATCATCCCAGCTTCGCTTCAAACCCGAATTGTACGGGCAACAACTAGAGATTCGCGACCACACAGACCTTTGCAATACTCTGTTAAATGTATAGAAAATGCCAAAAGCGATTGCTATGGTCTCGCAGCATCTTAGATACGGTGCCGCAAAATCTGATAACTATGAAATTTAAGGAAGAATAATGGGAAAGATTATTTTAGCGAGCTCTTTTGTTGCGTTGATGGCAGCTCCAGTATTTGCATCTGCTCAAGGTAATGTGCAACAAGCCTATGCGGGTTTGAATTATGCATTTGTTACTTATGAAGAAGAAGGGCTCTCGGAAGACATAGACTTGGGTGCGCTGGTCGCCAAAGTGGGAACCAAA
Organism: Marinobacter sp. 1-3A; assembly: GCF_016597775.1. Lineage (NCBI taxonomy): Bacteria > Pseudomonadati > Pseudomonadota > Gammaproteobacteria > Pseudomonadales > Marinobacteraceae > Marinobacter > Marinobacter sp. 1-3A. The sequence goes on along the minus strand of NZ_VCGZ01000009.1, from coordinate 177,441 downwards.
GTCAATCCCTATTTTGCAGCCGAGTTGCGCGCGGGTTTTGGCGTTGCTGATGAATCCGCCAGCGTTGGCAATGTTAGCGTTAAAGTTGAAATTGATTACCTTGTTGGCGGCTATGGCGTGTTGGGCATTCCAAACGAAACGCCGATCTATCCTTATGTTGTTTTGGGCTTCACCAAGGGTGAGCTGACGGCTTCTGCTAAAGGGCCAGGCGGTTCAGCAAGCGTTTCTGCGTCTGAATCTGATATCTCTTACGGCGTTGGTGCGAATTTTGACCTTAGCAGCAATGTTCAGATGAATGCCGAGTACATGAGCTATATTGATAAAGACGGTGCAGAAATTTCTGGTATTTCTGTCGGTGCTTCTTATCTCTTCTAATGCTGTATTGATATAGCCGGCCATTTAGGTCGGCTTTTCAGATTAATATGAAACAGAAACCGCAATCCCAACCAAACGTTGCTACGCAGGACCCTGTGGTTTTGTTCGATGGCGTGTGTCGACTTTGCGCTGCATGGGCTCGCTTCCTCATTAGGTTCGATAAAAAACGTCGATTTAAATTAGCGACCGTTCAATCACCAGAAGGCCAGGCGATTCTTCAGTCCCACGGTTTCCCGACGGACTATTACGAAACCATGCTGCTTGCCGAGGGGCCGGATATTTATACAAAATCTACTGCCTTTTTCAGGGTAATGCGTGAACTGCCTTGGCCGTGGCCATTGGCCTGCATTGGTTGGGTTGTGCCGTCAGTGATTCGAGACTGGCTCTACGACCGAATTGCCTTAAACCGCTACAAGCTGTTCGGTCGCTACGATGCTTGTGTGATTCCCAACAAAGATCATGATTCAAGGTTCCTGGGTGAATAGTCCACTTTTAAGCTACGCAGTATGCCGGGGCACCATTGCTTTTATCTGGTTCTATCAAGGCTTGATTCCGAAATTGCTCTACCCCCATGAGGATGAGCTGGCAATGAGCATGGCGGCAGGGTTTTCACATTCTGGTGCAGTTCAGTTGGCCACTATCGCTGGGGTGTTAGAGATTGCCATGGCCGTTGTTATCTTGATATTTTGGCGACAGCGTTGGCCGCTGCTGCTTACATTAGCCGCAATGGTAGGCTTGCTGGCATTCGTAGTGCTGGTTCAGCCCTTACTTCTGGGTGGCGCGTTCAACCCTGTAACAACAAATGTTGCTGTCGCCGCGCTTTCAATTGCCAGTTTGCATCTTCTGCAAGTAACTGAGAGATAGTTAACGCTGCGCCTCGGTATGCTGCACACCACGCATCAGGACTTTTTAAAAAAAGGAAGCTTTATGCAGTGCCCCAAATGTAGAAATATTGATTTGAAGCCTACGAGAATGGAAGAAGGACTTCCCGTTATGGGGTGCCCGGAATGTGAGGGCTCTTTGCTGTCACTGCTCTACTATCGTGATTGGGCGGAGAGAAACCAGCCCATCGGCGAGAGTGAGGAAATTGACACAGATGTCACCGTGGAAAGCGATGCCAAAACCGCCCTTTGCTGCCCAAAGTGCAGCAAAATAATGACTAAATTCTCTATATCGAGCGACCATAAAAACCGTATTGATCTTTGTAATTTTTGTGATGAAGCATGGCTGGACGGTAGTGAATGGAAGCTGCTCAAGTCATTGGAGCTTGCCCACAAGCTTCCCAAAGTTTTCACCGACCAGTGGCAAAGGAATGTGCGAGGGGCAAGGATGGAATCCATGAAGTTTGAGCGGTTAAAAAGAATCGTTGGTGAAGATGATGCAGCGAAAGCTGTAGAGGTGAGAGACTGGCTTAAAAACCATGAGAAGAAATCACCCATTGTTCAGTTCATAGGTTCGGATTAACACGACCTACTCCCGAGCAGTTTGTAGTTGGCTATAAACGCCTGGGACAAGGCTAACTTTCGAAACAAGGAACGTGTATGAAAAAGTGGATTCTGGCGTTGGTATTGTTCAGTGGTACGTGTTTTGCCCAAGAACCTGATAAAGCACCGGAACTTTGGTCCTGGTTCAAAGATCTCGACAAGTCTGCTGCAGCTTGTGAAATTCAGAGCTCTTTTGCCCTTCAAAAGATTGGTTTGCAAAACCAGGTCGAGAACGAATACGGGATCTACGGAACCTACAAAGGCAACCGAGTGGTCGTGAAATGCCTGGCTATGGGAGAAGGCAAAAGCAAGGTGTGGGTGGCGGTTGCGGGCAACGACCGAGATGCCGTTGAGCTGGTTCGAAACATGATCGTAAAGGAGATCATTTAGCGAATCGCATAATCAGCGTCGGCCAAAAACATAAAACAACGAGAACAAAATGGCTAAAAAAGACCAGCTCTTAGGGTGGGATGTTTCTCCATACACCGCAAAAGTGCGTAGTTATTTCAACTACAAGAACATTCCATACGACTACAGGCCACCCAACGCACACACATTGTTCAGAAAGGTGCAGCCTGCCGTTGGCAAAATAATAATGCCCACTGTGTTTCGGCTCGATGGCTCCGTGCTACAAGATTCAAGCCATATCATTGATGTTTATGAAACGGAAAACCGACTCAAACCGGTTTTCCCTGAAACGCCAAAACAAGCCTTTGCCAGCATGTTGGTGGAGCTGTTTGCTGATGAATGGTTACCCATGGCCTCCCTTCACTACCGCTGGAACTACACGGGTAACTTGAAGTTTATCATTGGCGAATTCGGCAAGAATGCACTCCCCTATTTCCCTGGCGTCATACAGCGCACCGTAGCCAAAAAATTCGCCGGGAAAATGTCAGGCTATTTGCCAGTTTTGGGCATCACCAGGAAAATGGAACCCAAGCTAGAGGTGGCCGTTGAAAATATTCTGTCCCTGCTGAACAAGCATTTTCAGGCCTGTAAATTTCTATTGGGCGGGCATCCTACGGTTGGAGACTTTGCATTATATGGCCAGCTATACGCCCACCTGCACCGTGACCCCGAACCGGTAGATCTAATTAAAAAATACGATCATCTTCATACGTGGCTAATGGCAATGCATGGATCATTCGGTCAGCCTTGTGAAGCCTTGCTCCCAAATGATGAGTTACCTGACACACTGATTCCTGTTTTGCAGGCAATGTCATCACTGCAGGCCCCGTTGTTAGAACAAGCTATTCAGGGGGTGAAATCCTGGGCAGATGAAAACCCCGCTAAAGATAAGATACCCCAACGCCTTGGAGACGCCAGGTTAACGATTGAGGGAGAATCGGAGACGCGCTACAACGTGAGTTATCCTTATTGGATGGTGCAACGAATCAATCAAAATGTGGAGGCAGGCTCTTCAGAGCTTAAAGGGTTTATCCAAGAACTGGGGCTGGCTTCCGTATTTTCTGAACCCTTACCCGTGAAGGTAGAATTAAAGCGGGCCCGGCTCTATAAAAGCTAGAACACAAGGCTCAATACATAATATAAGGGGTTGACAGGTATGATTTTCTTTAATGCTGCCCGTTGGCGGGGCGCTACCATGGTGGTGGCATTGTGCGGATCGCTGGCTGGCTGCGCGGCTCTCTCGCCTGCGCCGAATTTGACCTCTGATGAAAAGAAGGCCCTCAGTGCCAATCTGAACGAGAAATACAAGGCGTATCAGGACTGCATGGCCAGTGAATCCGACCGCTTCAGCCATATCACATCTGCACCCCCTTCAGACATTGCAAAGGGTGCCCAGGCGGGCTGTGAAGCTGCGTTCAGGAATTATCACCAAGCCGTGACCAAACAGTTTACGGCCTTTGTATCAAGTGCCAGCCAAGCAGAAGCCCGAAGCCGGGCTGACCAGCATGCCAGCGATGCAAAAAATCGCACCGCTGGTCATATTATCCAGCGGGTTTTGATCCAAAGACAGTAAACCGGATGGCAGAGGGGGCAACCCTACAGCTGTGATTGAGCATCAAATCCATATTGCCTAGAATGGCGCTCCTTTTATTCAATGCAGGTTACTACCATGAGCGATACTAAATCACTGCCAGATCTACCGGATCGTCTTTCAAGAAACCCTAACAGCCCGCACCATGTCGCTGAAGTTTTTGTGCACGATATTGCTATCAAGCTTAATGGCAAAGAGCGCACCAATGTTGAGGAATACTGCATCAGTGAGGGTTGGATAAAAATCGCCTCCCCCAAAGCGTTGGACCGTCGTGGCCAGCCGCTGTTGATGACTATGAAAGGTAAGGTTGAGGCCTACTACGATTAAGCAACACGGTGCCAAGGAGATTACCCATGCCCCGCATTTTTGAAGATAACTCTCAGTCTATTGGCAATACGCCTCTGGTCAGGCTGAACCGTGTTAACGATGGCGCTACTATCTGGGCCAAAATTGAGGGTCGTAACCCGGCCTATTCGGTAAAATGCCGAATTGGTACGGCAATGATACTGGATGCCGAGAAGCGGGGCGTGCTGAAGCCGAGCATGACCATTATCGAGCCCACCAGTGGCAATACTGGCATAGCTCTGGCGTTTGTTGCTGCAGCCAGAGGCTACAAGATTGTTCTTACAATGCCCTCTTCCATGAGCCTGGAGCGCCGCAAGGTATTGAAAGCGCTGGGTGCGGACCTGCTGCTGACCGAGCCTGCAAAGGGCATGCCTGGCGCGATTGCCAAAGCAGAAGAACTGGCAACGGCCGAGCCTGAAAAGTACTTTCTGCCACAGCAATTCAATAACCCGGCTAACCCGCAAATTCACGAAGACACCACCGGCCCTGAAATCTGGAACGACACTGATGGTGCCGTGGATATTTTTGTTGCGGGCGTAGGCACCGGCGGCACGCTTACGGGCGTATCTCGCTATATCAAGAATACCCAAGGCAAGGCCATTACGACGGTTGCTGTTGAGCCTGCCGACTCCCCTATCATCACCCAAGTGCGTAATGGCGAGGCCCTCAAGCCGGCACCGCACAAAATCCAGGGCCTTGGCGCTGGCTTTGTGCCAGGGAATCTGGATCTGGAGATGGTTGATCAGGTGGAAACAGTCACCAATGAAGACGCCATGGCCATGGCCCACCGCTTGATGCAGGAAGAAGGCATTCTGTGCGGCATTTCCTGTGGTGCGGCAGTGGTTGCCGCTGTCCGGGTTGGCCAGCAGCCTGAACACAAAGGTAAGAACATTGTGGTCATTCTGCCGGATTCTGCCGAGCGCTACCTCTCCAGCGCCCTGTTTGCCGAGCAGTTTGGCGATACGGAAAACGTGCAGTAAAACGCCACCTCATAATGGCGCTCCGAGTCTTGTTGGGGCGCCATTATGCAACCCAAAACTCAGAACCCAGTCGTTCGATTATGTTTTCCGACTTTTTGAACCGTAAAACGACCTACGCTACTGAGTTGCGAGATTTCCAAGAATGGCACAAAGGCATTGAGCACTTTGGTTTCTGGGCGATTGAAACAACAGGTTCTGATTGTCTCGAGAAAATACACACTCACCAGGAATATCTTTCCCACCGTTTGCATCCTGGCTACCAACGCCAGCCTCATATTACGTTAGCCCTGGAAGGCTTGCTGAAAGACACCCCTTCGCTTGCACCGTCAATAATCAGAACCATTGAGCAACTGGAGGCTGCCAATCTGCGGCCTTTCCCATTGCAGTTAGCAAGGTGCAACAGCTTTGCCACCTGCCCTTATCTGGAAATTGCTGACCCACGCGGTTATTTGAGCTCTATCCGAAACTGCCTCAACACTGTTGAGCACCAGCAAAACCCGAAACCCTACACGCCGCACGTCACACTGGGCTTTTACAACCAGGCACATTCCACTTCATGCATAGTGAAAGAAATGTCCGGAATACTCTCGCCGGATATCGAGTTTATGGTTAATGAAATTGTATTCGCACAATACAAAACCAGGGAGGTGCAAGGCCCTTATGAAGTTTTACATCGCATAAAACTGGCACCCCAGGCTAGTTAACCAGGCAGGTTGATAAGGTTCCGTAAAACACTGCAAAATTCAGGGGTTCCGTGTTCCCGTTACAATTGCTTTGGGCTAGGGTTAGCGCAACCTTTAACTGCCGGCCACTCTGGCGGCTGAGACTATGCGAAGACTGGTTTTATTTTGGAGACACAATGAAGAAAATCCTTTTGGCCGCTTCTGTTTTGTTTGCTTTGAATGCCAATGCCGATACCACGGTTATTGAATCCCAGGCCGTCAAGAATGGTGTTGTAAAGTGTGTGGCACCTCTGGCAGAGATGGGTGATTTCATTATTGGTGATAAAAACCATGCAACCCATTCAACCTGGAACTCAGGCGACCCGGATAACCGCCTCTATGCTTCCTTGTCGAGCAAGGGCTACTCTGATGGCGATTCCCATGTAACTGTGATTGCCGCGCCTACGTCATCAGGCAAATGCGACACCACCTATGTTGAAACCTTTGCGTTACCAAAGTCCTGCATGCTCACCAGAGAAGAGGTGTTCGGTGACTGGGCCTATGTAGGCACCATGAACGGCAAGACCCTAATTCTGAAAAATGAAAATGATACCGTAAACATTTACCTCTCTGCTCAAGGCACAAACGACAACATTTGCCTGGTTTCAAAAAGAGAAGTTATTTACCAGTAAGTCCCTCCCAAATAGCGGTGGAATGGCGCTGTCACATCCACCGCTGCATCCATTTGTTCCTCTCTTCCCGCGTTTGCTCTCAGGTTGTGTCTTCATTTCATGCACTCCCGGTCTTGCCTCATGGCAAGTTGCTGCTACTATGAATGTTCAATTGAACATCTAGCAATAAAAAACCAATTGGAGTCGGCCCTCCCCAGATGTTCAATTAAACCGCATGGAACCCCATGCTTGGACCGCTCCCGACGGAGAATCACAATGAATTTCCATAAAAAAAAGCTTCCCGGGGTACTGCCCTCTGCTGCCTTAGCGGCTTCCGTTTTGATGGCAAGTTTCAGCGGTCAGGCGTTTGCCGACTGCGAGAGAGGCGCACTGGATACTCTGTATTGCGATGAAAATGGCGACATGGTTGCAGACTTGCCTGCGGACAAGTCCAAGTGGAACGATCCCAACACCCTGATTTTTGCCTACACCCCGGTTGAAGACCCCGCCATTTATTCCGATATTTGGCAGCCGTTTATCGATCATCTTTCGGAAGTGACCGGCCGTGATGTTCGCTTCTTTGCTGTTCAGTCCAACTCAGCTCAAGTAGAAGCTATGCGCAGTGGCCGTCTGCATATTGCTGGCTTCTCCACTGGCCCAACGCCTTTCGCGGTAAACCTGGCTGGTGCGGTTCCTTTTGCGCTGATGGGTTCAGAAACAGGTCAGTTTGGTTATACGTTGCAGGTGTTCACCCACGTTGATTCAGATATTCATGAGATGAAAGATCTGAAGGGCAAGCGCGTAGCTCACACTTCCCCAACGTCTAACTCTGGTAACCAGGCTCCACGGGCCCTGTTCCCTGAGATGGGCATCGTACCTGGAGAAGACTATGAGATTTCCTTCTCAGGTAGCCATGACCAGTCCATGCTGGGTGTGGTCGCAAAAGACTACGATGCAGCTCCGGTAGCATCGGAAGTCGTTGAGCGTATGGCGGCTCGCGGGCTGTATGACACAGACGACGTGCGTCTGGTTTGGGAATCTGATCGCTTCCCGACAACGTCTTACAACCATGCTCACAATCTGCACCCGGATCTGGTCGAGAAGATCCGCGAAGCGTTTTATACCTTCCAGTTCGCCGGCACTGAGCTGGGCGACGAGTTTGAAGGCGTAGAGACCTTCGTTCCGATCAACTACAAAGATAACTGGAAGGTCATCCGCACCATCCAGGCCTCCAACGGCGTCCAGTACACCCGCGACAACCTTAAATAAGTAGACCAAGAGCCTCTGGCTAACCGCCAGGGGCTCTACCCGGAGTTAATCACATGTTAGAGATTACCAACCTCGTAAAACGTTACGGGCAAAACGAACCTGTGCTCAAAGGCCTGAATCTGACGGTTGATGGTAGCAGTGTTGTTTCCATCGTCGGCGCATCCGGTGCCGGTAAAAGCACTCTGTTACGCTGCATTAACCGGTTGGTCGAGCCAACTTCGGGTTCGATCAAGCTGAACGGCCACGAGTTGGTCAATCTTCGCGGAAGCGACCTGCGCCATTCTCGCCGCCGCATCGGTATGGTTTTTCAGGGCTTCAACCTGATTGACCGGTTAACTGTTATGGAAAACGTGCTCTCTGGTCGACTGGGCTATGTGTCCTTCTTCCAGGCTCTGACTCGCCGCTTTCCGCAATCGGATATAGACCGCGCATTCAGCCTCATGGAGCGGGTGGGTATCGCCCACTACGCCGATAAACGTGCCGACCAACTGTCTGGTGGTGAACGCCAGCGTGTTGCCGTAGTACGCGCTCTAATGCAAGAGCCCGAGATTCTTTTGGCTGACGAGCCCACCGCTTCGTTGGACCCGAAAACCTCGCAGCAAATCATGAGCCTGCTGCAAAGCCTTGCCAGTGAAATGTCCCTGCCTGTACTGATCAACATTCATAACGTTACTCAGGCTCGTATGTATACCGACCGCATTGTCGGCATGCGTCATGGCCAGATGATTTTTGACGGTGAACCCAAAGACTTCAACCAGGATGCTCTGGATGCCATTTACGGTGGCATCGAATCGCCGGAAGAAGATGCCGGTGATCAAGGTGGGCAAGCATCCTCAACCGAGGAGGCTTCAGCATGACACCCGGCAGAACTGCATCCGATGTACAATCGGGCAGGGTCTGGAAAAAGCCCCCTTTCATAACAAATCCCTGGATTCGTTATGGATTGGTCGCTATTACCCTGGCCTACTTGTACTGGGCATTCTCAACACTGCCCTTTGACTGGCAGCGTATCGCTGAAGGCTTGCCTCGTGCAGGCAAAATTTTTGGCGGCGCTTTCCCTCCCAGCTTTGAACGCGCAGGGCTGTTATGGACGGGATTCAAGGAAAGCTTCCAGATTGCCTTTTTGGCAACCATGCTGGGCGTTCTGCTGTCTGTACCCATTGCGGTTATGGCGGCTCGTAACGTAGCGCCCCTTCCCGTATACATCCTGGGGCGGACTCTTATTATCGTCTCCCGCAGTTTTCACCCGGTTATCGTCGCTATCCTGTTTGTTGCGGCGGTTGGCTTTGGCCCAATGGCGGGCATTCTTACCCTGACCCTTTACTCCATCGGCTTCGTTGCGAAGTTGCTGGCTGAGGAAATTGAGGAAATCGATTGGGGTCAGGTTGAGGCCATGCGTTCTGTTGGTGCCGGCTACATGAAGATTCTGGTTTATGGGGTTTTCCCGCAGATCATGCCGCGCCAGATCGGTTTGTCTATGTATCAGCTCGATAGCAACCTCCGTGCTTCAGCCGTGGTAGGTATTGTGGGCGCCGGCGGTATTGGTGGCACGCTGATGAACGCATTCGGACGTTACGATTACGATTTCGCCTTTGCCATTTTGCTGATGATTATTGCGATCATTCTAGTCAGTGAAGGCTTGAGCGGATGGGTGAGGAAAAAAGTATGGTAGATCACGCTGCAAAACTGGCCGATCGAGTCTGGTCACGCTACGACCGAAAAGAACAGCTAACGCGCTATGCGGTCTATCTGGTCACCCTGATGGCTGTTGTATGGGCCGTGCGCGACATTGATATTTTTTGGCCCTGGGTGTGGGATGCGCCCAACCAGATCCAAAGTTTGGGCGCTCGTATGTGGCCGCCGGAGTTCAGCAGGTGGGATGCAATATTCTCCGCCATGCTGGAAACAGTGCACATAGCCACTCTGTCCACCATGCTGACGATTTTCATCGCTTTGCCGGTGTCTTACATTGCGGCGCAGAACACCACTCCGAACAAGGTCACGCTGTGGATTGGCCGGTTCATTCTTGTCTCCAGCCGTTCTGTTAACACCATTATCTGGGCTTTGCTGTTCGTGGCGATTTTTGGCCCGGGTGTGCTGGCCGGTATTTTGGCAGTTATGTTCCGCTCCGTCGGCTTCATCGGCAAGCTTATGGGCGAGGCTATTGAAGAGATTGACCGCCGCCCTGTGGAAGCCATGGAAGCAACCGGTGCCAGCAAAATGAAGGTGGTTCTGTATGCGATTGTGCCTCAGGTAATGCCGGCCTTTTTTGCCATCATTATTCTGCGTTGGGATATCAACATCCGTGAATCCACTGTGTTGGGCTTGGTGGGTGCTGGTGGTATCGGGGTGCTGTTACAGGGTTCCATCGACATGTTTGCTTGGCAAACTGTTGCAACTATCCTGCTCGCAATCGTTGTGTTGGTCATTCTGGGCGAGGCGCTGACCAGCGTCCTGCGCAAAAAAGTAATTTGACCTGGTAAACCGATTCTATGAAAGACAGTATCGATTTTGGCAAGGCCGACATTCTCTTCACCGATGTGGACGATACGCTCACCACCGGTGGCCGGCTTCTGCCAGAGACCTATCAGGCTATCTGCCGTTTGGCAGAGGCCGGCATCAGTATCATCCCGGTAACCGGAGGCTGCGCTGGCTGGTGTGATCAGATCATTCGTACCTGGCCAGTAAAAGCGGTTATTGGTGAAGGCGGAGCCTTCTATGCCGAACGCACTGCCCCACAAACAGTTAGCTGGCACTTCTGGGAAAACGAGGCCAAACACCGCCGCGACCAGCAGGCCATCTTGAATGCGGTTGCCGCGTTGGATCTGGACTTCGAGGCCAAGCTGGCCACAGACCAACCCTTCCGTTTTGTAGACGTTGCCGTGGACTACAACCAGCAGGAATCGCTGACACCTGAACAGGTAGCTGCGATTCACGATCCTCTGGTGGCTCAGGGCTTCAGCGTTCGCCAAAGCTCTATCCACATCAATATCTGGCTCGGCGATTTCGACAAATCCACTATGTCGCTTCGAGTGGGCCAGGAGTTACTGGGGCTGGATATCGAGTCCTTGCAGAAGCGCTCTGTTTTCATTGGTGATGCACCCAACGACGAGAGCATGTTCCGCAGTTTTCCGATGAGTGTTGGTGTAGCCAATATTCGTAAGCATTTACCCGTTATGACCCATCAGCCCGCGGCAATTGTCAGCCAGCCCTCGGGTTTGGGCTTTGCTGAAATGGCAGAGGCCTGGCTGCAACATCGCACCTGACCGAGCACCTAATCTGATGAGTGCCAAAGAACGCCAGCGCTGCATCCTGGAATGGGTGCATGAACAGGAGCATGTCGAAGTTGAAGACATAGCTCAGCGCTTTGGCGTCACCACGCAAACCATTCGTCGCGACATCAACAAGATGTGCGAATTGGGTTTGTTACGGCGCCGTTATGGCGGTGTCAGCCTGCCGCCAGCAAAACCCGCTTCTAACCTGGCCTACCTGCATGATGAACAACCCACCCATCAGCTAGTCAAACAACTGATGGCTAAACGCGTTGCGGCAGATATTCCGGAAGGCGCTACCGTTAGTCTGGGTGTTGGCAGTACGGTTGAGCAGGTCGCGAAAGCGTTGATTCATCATCAATCCCTTCGAATACTGACTAACAACCTCAGCGTAGCAGCAGCCCTATCGAGCAACCCGGGTATTGAGGTTATCGTGTCGGGTGGCATGTACCGGCACAACCATCACGATGTGGTTGGCCCCGAGGTCACCAGCTTCTTCAGTTCTTTCACAACCGACTTTGGTATTTTCAGTGCCGGAAGTATGGACCTGGAACAAGGCTTGATGGATCACGAAATCCGCGAGGCTGAAGTTAGCCGTGCAATCATTGCAAATACCAGAACCCGTATGCTTGTGGCAGACCACAGAAAATGGACTCTGAATTCACACTGCAAGGTCGCAACGTTCAAGTATGTTGACCGTTTTTATACCGATTCCGTACCCCGGAAACAACGGGCCAATCTGCCCGTTTCTATAGCCATTATTGAGTGCGACGAATCACAACCTGTGATTAGTTGACCATTAAAGAGGTGGCTACTAATGTTCAGCTCGGAACTACAAACCTAAACAAAAAATACAGAAGGATTCTGTCATGAAACGCACTTTGTACCTTCCTTTGCTAGTTGGCTCTCTTGCGGTTATGTCTGGTTGCAGCAGCATGCACCACGATACCAACGCACCTGAAGCCACCCCTACAGATGGCCAGGCGCTGGTTCAGCTTGGGCCACGGCCTTACTTCCTGGTTAACAACATGGATGAGGGCAAGCTGAAGCAGTCCTTGCAAGCGTGTGAATCCAAGCCGGTAACGTCGTCGACCTTCTCTATCGGCCACCGGGGTGCCCCCATGCAGTTTCCCGAGCATACCCGCGAATCCTACATAGCTGCCGCCAGAATGGGGGCCGGGATTGTAGAGTGCGACGTGGCCTTTACCAAGGACAGGCAACTTGTGTGCCGCCACGCCCAGAATGATCTGCACACCACCACCAACATAGTGGCTGTACCGGAATTGAACGCCAAGTGCACAAAGCCTTTCACCCCTGCAGATCCGGCCACAGGCACAAAAGCAGAAGCTGAATGCCGCACAAGCGACATTACACTGGCTGAGTTTAAATCGCTCAGGGGAAAGATGGACGCATTTAACCCGGATGCAACGACCCCGGAGGAATATCTGGGCGGCACTGCAGCCTGGCGAACCGATTTATATTCAACAAACGGTACCTTGCTAAGCCATCGCGAAAGCATTGAACTACTCAAAGAGTTGGGCGTTCAATTTACACCGGAACTGAAAACCCCGGTGGTTGATATGCCTTTTGAAGGCGAGTACACACAGCAGGATTATGCGCGCCAGATGATCAATGAATACCGTCAGGCGGGCGTTAGCCCCTCCGATGTTTGGCCTCAATCGTTCCTGCTGGAAGACGTGATTTTCTGGGTAAACGAAACGCCTGAATTCGGAAAACAGGCAGTATTCCTTGATGAAGACGACCACTCCCCTGAAAACGTATCCCTGGAACACATGGAGAAGCTCGTTCAGCAAGGGGTTCCTGTTCTGGCACCTGCAATCTGGAAAATGCTGACCCTGAACAGCAACAACGAAATTGTACCTTCCGAGTACGCTCTCAACGCCAAAGCCGCAGGCCTTGACCTGATTGGCTGGTCGCTTGAGCGCAGCGGGCCACTAAACTCTGGCGGCGGGTGGTACTATCAGAGCGTAACCGATGCCATCAACAATGACGGTGACATGTTCACAGTGATTGATGTGTTGGCTCAGGAAGTGGGTGTAATCGGCATTTTTTCAGACTGGCCGGCCACTACAACCTACTACGCCAACTGCATGGGCATATAAGCTGACGCTGAACCCTGGAGTTAATTAATGAACCCGATCGTAGCGAATAACAGGCCTGTAAAAGTGGATCTTGCAGACGGCGAGGAATACTACTTTTGCACCTGTGGCCGTTCCAGCAAACAGCCGTTTTGCGACGGTTCCCACGTGGGAACTGAGTTCAATCCAAAACCCTTCACGGCTGAAAAATCTGGTGATGCCTATTTGTGCCAGTGCAAACATTCGGCAAATCTGCCGTTTTGCGATGGTACTCATAAGCAGTTTGATGCCAGTGCAGTTGGCAAGGAAGGGCCTGGCATCAAAGCGGGAGCAAGTGAGATTCCCGTGGCAAGTGCCACTGTTGAGGAACCTACGGTCGAGTTCATACATCAACTGGCCAGAGATGGCTTATCAAAGATGGGGCACCATGGTCCTATGACCTCCATGGGGGTGCCCCGTCATTTGCTGCCGCACTGGGATGATATTCAGGTGATGACGGCGCAAATGGCTACACAGCCTCTGCTTGAAGATGTGCCAGTTAGTACCGAGCTGGTTATCGGGCCCAGAGCCAGAAAGCCGCTGAAGCTCAAGATTCCCCTGCTTGTTTCCGACATGAGTTTCGGAGCCCTGTCTGAGGAAGCCAAGCTGGCTTTGGCGAAAGGCGCCGAAATGGCAGAGACAGGCATTTGCTCTGGAGAAGGCGGAATGCTGCCAGAGGAACAGGCCGCTAACTCCCGCTATTTTTACGAATTGGCGAGTGCGCAATTCGGGTATGACGAAGCAAAACTGAAAGATGTTCAGGCTTTCCACTTCAAAGGTGGGCAAGGCGCAAAAACCGGTACTGGCGGCCATCTGCCAGGCAATAAAAACGTCGGTAAAATTTCACAGGTTCGCGGTATTCCCGAAGGCGAGCCTGCTGTATCTCCCCCAACATTTGCACACTTGCACACGGCTGCAGATTTCAAGAAATTTGCCGATCGCGTGCGTGAGGTAACGGGCGGCATTCCCATTGGTTTCAAACTCAGCGCCAACCATATTGAAAAGGACATTCAGTTTGCTCTGGATGCCAGTGCTGACTACATCATATTGGACGGTCGTGGCGGCGGCACAGGTGCGGCGCCGGAAATGTTCCGCGATCACATCAGTGTGCCAACCATACCAGCCCTTGCAAGGGCACGGCGCTATCTGGATGAGCAAGGCGTGGGTGGCGACGTTACCCTGATTATTACCGGTGGCCTGCGCACACCCATGGATTTCGTGAAGGCCCTGGCTTTGGGCGCCGATGGCGTAGCCATAGCAAACAGCGCCATGCAATCAATAGGCTGTGTCGCTGCACGCATGTGTAATACAAACAACTGCCCTGCCGGTATAGCCACACAAAAAGCAGATCTTCGGCAGCGTTTGAACGTCGAAAAATCCGCCGGGCAGCTCAGGAATTTCTTTGAAGCCTCTGTAGAGTTGATGCAAGTGATGGCCAGAGCTTGTGGCCACGATTCGTTGAATTCATTCAACAGTGACGATTTGGCAACTTGGCATCGGGAGATGGCTCTGTTATCAGGAGTAAAGTTTTCAGGGTTTATTGAACCCTGATCAACTTTTCCATCACTCATCTGACTTTTGAGGTATGTATGAAGATCTATGCTCCCCTTACGTTGGCGTCTGCCCTTTTCCTCACTGCCTGCGCAAGTTCGCCACAGGATGATGCAAAAGCCGGAAGCCAGACAGCCGCCACGCACACCTATCAATGCGAGAGTGGCGAAACGATTACGGCAACCTACCCTTCCAACACATCTGCTGTAATTCAGCACAAGGGTGCCAAGCACACCATGCAAATCGCAGTGTCTGCCAGTGGTTCACGCTACGTTGGCAACGAACTGGAATGGTGGACAAAGGGCTCCGGGCCCGGTGCTGAGGCTGCCCTGCTCCACCACAAGCCTGATGGCACTTCCGGCAAAATAATAGAGAACTGTGCTGAATCCTGAGCATCGAAAGAGATGATAATCACGCTTGCTCTGTCGCATTTGAACTAATATAGAGGCTGGATTCCCGCTTCCCGAAGCCCTGCTTCAAGAGGTATAGCTATGCAATATTTGGGAGTTGTTGCCAGCCTCATATTGTTCTCTAGCCGCGCGTTTTCTGCCAAAACGATAGCAGACGAGCAGCATTGCGCGGCGCTGGAGCACCTATGAATAGTGCGTTGTTTGAATCATTGCCTATAACTGGTTTTACGTAGCAGTTGCATTTCTGATGATGGCTTTCGGCGAAATAGGCTACCAATTTGGCGTACGCACCCGAACTCGCCGGGATGAAGACGCAATGGCGTCTTTAGGTTCAATGGTTGGTGGTTTGTTAGCTATGGCAGCGTTTGTGCTGGCATTCACTTTTTCCATGGCCTCGTCTCAGAATGACCAAAGAAAACAGGATGTGCTTCAGGAAGCAAACAGCATCGGCACGGCCTACTTGCGAGCTGATCTGCTTGATCAGCAATATAAAACCGAAGTTAAACGGCTTTTGCAGGACTACGTTGATGTTCGGTTAGAAGCTGCGAATACCCGCAACCTGAACGCCCTGATAGCCGAATCTGTTGAACTCCATAGCCTCTTGTGGGCGCAGGTGTCAGCAGCAGCCATTGCGCGCCCCAATACAAACACTTCGCTGGTGGTCCAGTCTGTCAACGATGTGATTGATATGCATGAGAAACGCCTGACCGATGCGTTGCGCAACCGTATTCCAGGCATTGTATGGATAGCGCTATCCGCCATCATTGCGCTTACGATGATCACCCTGGGCACTCAGGCCGGGTTTACAGGGAAACGACGACTTGTCGCCACTATCCCCTTGATACTGGCGTTTGCAGTGCTGATGACACTGGTTGTTGATCTGAACCGCCCTCAAAGCGGTTTGATAAAGGTGAGCCAGCAGTCGATGATTGATCTTCAAAACAGCATGGGCCCCAATCACGCCCCGACAGTGGAATAGCCCTTTACCCGAGGGGCGCTTCCGGTTTATTAAAGGAATATCCTGCATGAGCCAAAATACAGGCAACACAAGCAAGGTAGACAGACTGCTGGCTGAACAGCGTGATTATATTGCGAAACGCGAAAGTGGGTACCGAGAGCGCGCTCTGAAAATGTACCCCTGGGTATGCGGCCGCTGTGCCCGTGAGTTTACGCGCATCAATTTGCGTGAGCTTACTGTGCATCATGTTGACCATGACCACGACAACAATCCCGCCGATGGCAGTAACTGGGAATTGTTGTGCGTGTACTGTCACGATGAAGAGCACAGCAAGTTTGAGGATTTTGTGCGCTACGGAGGCAGTTCCGAAAAACGCCGGGAAGCCGCAACGCACAACCCGTTTGCAGGGCTAAAGGAAGCGCTTGAGAAAAAGAGCTGAATAACTGGCGCACGGTGCACGCTGGACACCAAGCGATTCAGGCATTGCTGCTTGAATCAGAGCCTGGCGGGCTCGGCGCATCTCCTCTCCGGAATTTGAGCACATGCCCTTTGAAAGGCTTGTCCAGATAGTCTGTACACTCCGGCTTTTCCTCAGAAAAGCTGAACCCGTGAGTTTCCATGCGACGACTGAACTTGTTTTTTCTGCCCCTTCCCGGATCCACCAGAATGACTTCACAGGCCGTGTTGGCGTGCCGGTCAATAAAATCCGCTAACAGGTTTATGTGCTCGTCTTCGTACAACACATCACTACCAATAATAATATCAAACAAACCCAGATCGCTGGCTTTGTCCGCCCAGTCAACTCGTTGATAACCTATCGCTTTACCGTGATTGAGCTGTGTGTTCCGCTCCAGAAATACGCCCACCTCAGGATGATAATCCGTCGCTGTAATATCATCATTACGTTCATTCAAAAGCAGGCTGGAAAGCGCCATTCCACAGCCAATTTCCAGAATTCTCTTGCCCTCGGTTGGATGGTTCACAATGTAATGGGCAAGCACCAGGCTTGATGGCCAGATAATCCCGAACAGGGGCCAGGTAGCAGAGGAAATGCCCAGTTTGAGGGCGATATCGTTTGGATCGTCGAACTGCTGATTATCACGCAAAGTGCACACGTGAATGTCCACGTTGCCGAACTCAATAGTTTGGTAGCGAAGACGTAGTGGTGATTTCATTGAGGGTCACACTGAAGGAGTTAGGCCCGCCAACCTGTTAAATGAAGCGGCAAATCCTATTCCTTCAGAGTATACCCCCTGGCTGACTTGAGAAACTATTTTATCGTTTTTCCAGATCCTCAAAGAAAATCTGAATCCGCTCGGCGTTGGTACCAAGATCGCTCTTACCCAATCGGGAGGCAGAACGCATATCCACTTGCACGCCCTGCTCTGTTTCCGTCATACGGATAGCCACATCGTCTTTAAACCCGAACCAGCGAGTGGTCGCAGTGGCTTCGATGGTGTTGTCGGTGGTTCCGGCAATCTTCCAGCCACGGGCCTGAATCTTCCTTTTTACCGTTTCCATAACACTGGCCAGGGGCGCGTCCACCAGAATCGGTTTTAACTGGGGGTACGCTAACTGTTGCTGCTTCGCTGTTTCCGCTCCGGGATAGTCCACGGCATTGGGGGCTTCTTCACGGGCCGCCGCCAACAATGTGAAGGCAGGAGGGTTTTCCATATCCGTTGTGATGTCGTGGATGGGGGGCACGCTTTGGGCACGCTCCTTCATCTGCATGGGTATGGCAACCATTGCCACAACCGCCAAGGTTACCAACACACCCACCAGAGCCGGCCGCCACCGGCGCAACACGCCCGCAAGTACCAGAGTTATCAGCCCAAGCAAAGCCGCGCCCATTGCCAGTTGTGCACCCTGACGCAACCACGTGAAGGAAGTACCCAATCCGATCCACTCTGCCTTGTAAGCTGGCCCGGCGATGGCCATCAACACACCTGCAACGATCAACAGGGCTATGGCAAGCCACGCTGTAACAAGAGGCCACTTTCCGCTGCGTCGTGGTGAGTTGTTTGCTGACAGCATTTTGATTCCTTCATTGTGGATGGGACAAACTATTACGATGCCATACCTTAGCCCGATCACCCTGGCTTTGGTATGCTCAAGGATCACAACAGGTAAAGGCTTTGCCGAGGGTAAGGTTATGGCTGGTGGCTGGACCCGTGATGGGGCTGTACAAGATCAGATTGATGCGAGCGTAGAGGATGCCGTGGCTGAGGCACGCAGCCGGCTCGGCAGGGGTGAAAGTGCAGAATTCTGCGAAGAGTGCGACTGCCCTATTCCTGAAGCTCGGCGCAAAGCGATTTCCGGTGTACGCCTGTGTGTGAATTGCCAGGCGGCCCTGGAAAAGCAGGAAACCACATCAGGCGGCATCAACCGCCGAGGCAGCAAAGACAGCCAGCTGAGATAGCCGGGCGTCAGGCGTCCGGAGTAGCTGCTGCCAAGTCGCCGGCATCACTTTTTGCCGCTAGCACCCTCACCCGCTCGAAGTCCTCTTCATTGAATACCCCGTTCACACCGGATATGGCCGCCAGCGTCATGCCATGCTTCAGGCCCAGTTTGTAAATATCCCGAACCTTTTCCCACTCAATGTTGCGGCCCAGTGTAAAGTTCTCAAAACGGCCTTCCAGCGCCAGCACAATAGTTTCTGCCAGGCAGGCGTAGGCTACACCTTCAGGTAGGCCGATGTTTTTCATAGATACATCATTGCCCGGCAACTGAACCTCTCCGGATTCAATTACCAGCACATCGGGACGTTTGGCCACATCTTCTGCTGATATATCCAGCGGCCGAGCCACATCAGTGATCACGCAACCGGGCTTTACTTTCATGATATCCAGAATGCGTTTGCCGGCACCGGAGGTGGCTGTCACGATCATGTCCATATCTGCCAGATCACGGTCAGCAGAGCCCGCCACGTGTACTATGGCTCCCGGCGTCTCCTGTTCAATGCTTTCCTTTAGAGCCAGAAGTTTGGCCGGTTCCGGTGCGGCCAGATAAATCTCATCCACCGCTTTGGCCAGCAGCCGTGCGCATACCGACCCAATAGCACCCGTTGCGCCCACCACCATGGCTTTGCCTGTCATCTTGCCGTTTTTACCTATCTTGGCGCGGCCTATCATTTTCACCGCATCCTTGGCAGCCCAGAGTGCACCGGAAGCGCTGTAACTGTTGCCTGTGGTAATCGGGAGCGGTGCCCGTTTTGCAACGGTAATGCCTGCGTCTCCCACCACTTTTGTGAAGGCACCCAGGCCCATGATCTGTGCCCCCAGCTTTTTCGCGAGATTGGCAGCAGCCAGCAGTCGGCTATAGGTAAACTCGGGGTCATGAGCCATGATTTCTTTTGGCGTACCGCCTACGGTAATCAGCCACCCTTCCACCTCATCCCCGGTGGGCGATTTGATGCCGCTAACTTTGGAATAGATGAACGGTGGCGCGTAAGCCACTGCTTTTTCCACCAGGTTCATCACCATCGGCGGTGACACACTGGCAACCCAATCCAGTGGCCGCGTTTTAGTCAGGTATTGCTGAGATAGAGGGTGGATCACAAAGGCAAACCGGTTTATCCGCCGATAACCGTTTGGGTAGAGAATCCGCGGCTCAATACCCAGGCTCTGAATCACCCCAAGATAATCATCAGCACCCAATTGGCCGGGGGTACGTGAGAGCGCCGCGCTGATCATGGCTTCCATCACATTCACGCCCACTGGTCTACCTTCCAGCCAGGGACTGTAATCCACCACCATGGCCACCTTGCGTGACCGCATCCAGTCCAGAGCCTCTTCCGTTACGCGGGAAGTGATGATGGTTTTGCCATCCAGCTCTTTGTGGGTGAAATTTGCCAGATCACCCATGTGGCCAACGATAACATGGGAGTCTTTCGCAGCCTGATGCAGGGAGCCTTTGATCAGCCCCTCCCCAAGACGATACAGCGGCGTGCGGAGCACGGTTTCAAGCGTTTTCAAGGCTGACGGGCGAAACATGATCGGCGCGGTCAACGAGCTGTAGGTTTCCAGCTGTTTGAGGGAGGTGAGCAACCGTGGCACGCCGAAGTCCATATACGGATCAGCAAAAAAAAGGTTATCCGTATGCTCGGAAAGGGCTTTTGCCACCCGGTAGCCGGCTTGTCCATTCAGGAAGAGTACCCGGGCGTTATCGAAGAAGTGCCCCAACTCGGTTTGGGTTAGGCGCACAGCCCACTCCTGAAGAATACCCCGAAGCCCTGCGCCACTGGTTATCGGTTTGTCTGGAATACAGGCTTCAAGCTTTGCGGTGTCCGGGTGTTCCAGCTTCACAGAGCCAACCTGATAATGATCGGATACCATACTGAGGCCAAAAGCGTCGGCCCGCTCATGATAGGTTTTCAGAAGCGCGACCGCGCGAGAAAGATCTCCGTCGGTCCCGGCACGGATCACCCGGAAGGCTTGTCCCAGAAACTCGGTTTCCAGATCGTAATCGTATTCGGATGAACCTTGGCTTACGCTGATAACAGTTTTCATACCCAATCCTTGTTCTTGCCGAAACCTTGTTATGTACAGAGTAGGACTATGTACCCATTATTGTTTTAGCACAGGTCAAGTTTATCCTGCGTCATACCAACCGCCCCCAAATGAACAGGCTACACTGAAGATATATCACAACGGATATCTGCCCCGACATACCTTCCCCTTCAACAGGAGCCAACATGAGCATTCAAGCCGAATTGCACGCAACCGTTCAGGCGCTTGTTCAGCCTGGCAAAGGCATTCTCGCTGCCGATGAAAGCCACCCCACGATTGCCAAACGGTTCAAGGCCGTTGGTGTTGAATCCACTGAGGACAAACGCCAGGAATATCGCAGCCTTATTTTCTCCACACCCGGGCTTGGTGAGTTCATAAGTGGCGTGATTCTTTTTGAGGAAACCCTTGGCCAAAACAGCCTTGAGAGAGTAACCATTCCAGACCTGCTGAAAAGCCAGGGAATTGTGCCGGGCATTAAGGTAGACAAGGGTAAGAAGCCACTGGTTAATGCCTTGGGAGATGAAATAACCTACGGCCTGGACGGCTTGGACGACCGGTTGGAAATCTACAAAAATCAGGGGGCCCGCTTTGCCAAATGGCGCGCCGTGTACAACATTTCCGACACCCTGCCTTCACGACAGGCGGTGGAGGCCAACGCCGAAATGCTGGCACGCTATGCCGCGCTCTGCCAGGCCATAGGCGTTGTGCCCATTGTGGAACCCGAGGTTCTGATTGATGGTGATCACACCATCGGGCGGTCTGCGGAAGTAAACGAAATCGTGATTGCAGAGGTTTTCAATGCACTTCGCCGCCACCGTGTGCAACTGGAAACCATCATTCTTAAACCAAGCATGGTAACGCCGGGCAAAGAGTGCGCGAAGGCGCTCCCGGAAGATGTGGCAGAAGCCACCTTGCGGGTATTCCGCAGAGTAGTTCCGGCGGCCGTTCCGGGTATTAACTTCCTCTCCGGAGGGCAAACCCCGGAAGAAGCCACTCTCAACCTGAGCGCGATGAACAGCCTTGGCCGACAGCCTTGGTACCTGAGCTTTTCCTACGGTCGTGCGCTACAAGAGCCTGCACAGAAAGCCTGGGCCGGAGACTTGAACAACGGGTCGCGCACCCAGGCTGCCATGCTTAAACGCGCACGGCTGAACGGAGCCGCGACCCAAGGCTCGTACACACCCGATATGGAAAGTTGAAGGTAGATCAGGCTGCCTGCACGGCAGCCTTGGATTTGGCAGGGTCAACCTGCTCAAGGCACGCCAGCATAGGCGCAACCTCGCGGATCTTGCGGGCGTGAGGCCACAGTGCTTCAGCCTCAGCAAACCCCTGGCGAAGAAAGTTCAGCCACTGTTTGATGCGACCGGTTACGTACTTGTCTTCCAGCCACCCCTGAAGCACGCTGGCGTATTCTTTCACTAATACCACTGCTTCTGGCCAGGTCATATCGTCAACCTGAACACCCTGCTGGCTGGCTTTGATCTTGAGAGCCAGATCTGGCCTTGCAATCAGGCCCCGACCAATCATTACATCCTCACAACCGGACACCTCACGGCAACGCCAGTAATCCGCCACGCTCCAGATCTCGCCGTTAGCAATGACTTTGGCCTTCACCGCCTCCCGTGCCTTGGCAATTTCCTCCCAGTAAGCAGGCGGTTTGTAGCCATCCACTTTGCTGCGAGCATGAATAACAATCTCTTGAGCGCCCGCAGCGTCTAATGCCTGAGCACAGGCTACGCCCATTGAGCGATCGTCATACCCCAGGCGCATTTTAGCGGTTACCGGAACACCTGCGGGCACGGCCTTGCGAACCGCCGCTGCAATCTCATACATCAATTCCGGTTCACGCATCAGCACACAGCCACCCTTGTGCTTGTTCACCGTTTTCGCTGGGCAACCAAAGTTAATATCAACCTGAGTCGCGCCCAGTTCCGCCGCCTTACGGCCATGCCAGCCCATTTGTTCGGGGTCTGAACCCAGAAGCTGAATGGCCACGGGGGTACCCACTTGCGTGAGTGACTGGTTGTGCAGCTCCGGTGCAAACTTGTAGAAGACCCTTGGCGGCAACATGCTGTGGGTCACACGGATAAACTCCGTCACGCACCGGTCTATCCCGCCAACTTTTGTGAGCGTTTCTCGAATAGGTGCGTCAACCAGCCCTTCCATCGGGGCAAGAATGATCCGCATAGGGTCTCCATATATTCAAAATTAAAAATGCGCGGAAGCCCTAAAAGCAACCGCGCAGTTCGGCAACTGCCTCACTTCTCGTGAGGGCTTTTATTCAAGCCGATATTACTCTGCCAGTTCAGGGTCTGCAGATAATTCATCCGGCGACTTGACCGACATACCCAGAGCCTTGGCAACCCCTTCGCCATAGGCGCGGTCACAACGGGTGCAGTTGTCGATGTGGCGCTGTTTGATGAAGTCTGGAGCATCCCCCATATTCCGCCCGGTGTTTTCAAACAGTACCTGCTGCTGGGCAGGTGTCATCAGTTGAAACAGTGCGCGCGGCTGACTGTAATAATCGTCATCATCTTCGCGGAAATCGAACATGGCCGCATTGCCGTCAATCTTGAGCGGCGGCTCTGCGTACTCGGGCTGATCTTTCCACTGGCCGAAACTGTTTGGTTGGTAATGGGGCAAACTACCGTAATTGCCGTCCATCCGGCCAAGACCATCGCGGTGGTTGCTCATAACCGGACATTTGGCAGCATTCACCGGCACCTGCTGATAGTTTACGCCCAAGCGGTACCTTTGCGAATCCGGGTAATTGATTAGTCGTGTCTGAAGCATCTTGTCCGGGGACACGCTTATACCAGGAACGAGATTTGATGGCGAGAAGGCCGCCTGCTCAACATCCATGTGATAGTTTTCAGGATTTCGGTTCAGCTCAAATTCGCCGACCTCGATAAGCGGGTAGTCCCCTTTTGGCCAAACCTTGGTCAGGTCAAACGGATGAACGTGGTAGGTTTCCGCATCGGCTTCCGGCATCACCTGCACATACATTTTCCAGCGTGGGAAATCGCTACGTTCGATAGCGTCAAAGAGATCCCGCTGGTGGCTTTCGCGGTCATCAGCAACAATCGCTGCAGCCTCGGCGTCGGTCAGATTCTCAATGCCCTGCTGCGTTCTGAAGTGGAACTTCACCCAGTAACGCTCACCTGCTTCGTTCCAGAAGCTATAGGTGTGGCTGCCAAAACCATGCATGTGCCGGTAACTCTTGGGAATGCCACGATCCGACATGACTACAGTCACCTGATGCAGGGCTTCTGGCAGAAGCGTCCAGAAATCCCAGTTGTTCGTCGGCGAACGCATGTTGGTTTTTGGATCGCGTTTTACTGCTTTATTCAGGTCTGGGAATTTTTTGGCATCCCGCAAAAAGAACACAGGTGTGTTGTTGCCCACCATGTCCCAGTTGCCTTCTTCGGTATAGAACTTGAGCGCGAAGCCGCGAATATCACGCTCAGCATCAGCCGCGCCCCGCTCCCCTGCCACGGTGCTGAAGCGGGCAAACATTTCAGTCTTTTTACCCACTTCACTGAAGATTTTGGCGCGTGTATACCGGGTGATATCGTTGGTTACGGTGAATGTTCCGAACGCTCCAGAGCCTTTGGCATGCATGCGACGCTCAGGGATGACCTCACGCACGAAATTGGCGAGTTTTTCGTTCAGCCACACATCCTGGACCAACACAGGCCCACGCTTGCCAGCGGTCATCGAGTTCTGATTGTCGACTACCGGGGCACCAAAGGCAGTTGTAAGGTGTGATACCGGACATTTGCTCTTATTCGATTTTTCATCGGCCATGGTCAATTCCTCTGAAGTTCCAAACACAATTAAGCAGCTTATACCCGGGCTTGGAGATACTAAAGCTTTGGAGGATAGATGAGCCAAAACTCGTGCCTCGCAACTTTTCCTCAATCCCTTGTTTCGGTGTAAGCCTCAACCACCATTCAAGCACTACAACGCCCTTCTGGATAATCAATTCCGGAAAAGACTGCGAAAGCTTTTAACTATCAATAAATAGGAGGCATTAAATACGCTCAATGAACTCAAACTTACCTTGTTCATTGAACACAATTCGGAAGGACCCACGAACGCCGTCGCGTAGATAGAAACGGGAGAGGATACGGGCCGGGAAACGGACGGAGCGTCCGTCCCGGGCCGTGGTGTGAACATCAGTAGCAATGCCCTGATAAAATTTAATCCACTCATCAGGGCTAATGCTTATGTCCACAATAATCTGGTGCATGGGCTTAGTTAGCCAGTTCCAGCAACAGACGGTTCAGGCGGGATACGTAAGCACCCGGGTCTTGCAACTGCTCGCCGCTGGCCAGTGTAGCCTGATCCAGCAGAACGGCTGAGAGCTCATTGAAGCGCTCATCACCTTTCTCGCTTTCCAGGCGCTGAACCAGTGGGTGATCTACATTGATTTCAAAGATTGGCTTGCTGTCGGGAACCTTCTGGCCCGCCGCTTCCATGATCTTCTTCATCTGGGCTCCCATATCAAAATCGCCCGTTACCAAACACGCCGGTGAATCTGTCAGGCGGTTGGTGACACGCACTTCCTGAACCCGGTCGGTAAGTGCTGTTTTGATACGCTCCAGAAGCTCTTTGTGTTCTTCAGCAGCTTCTTCTTTGTGTTTCTTGTCTTCTTCGGTTTCCACATCACCAAGGTCAAGATCACCACGGGCAACGTCCTGGAAGGATTTGCCGTCATACTCGTTCAGGTAACCCATCATCCACTCGTCGATACGGTCGGAGAGGATAAGCACTTCGATGCCTTTCTTGCGGAAGACCTCCAGGTGGGGGCTGCTCTTGGCGGCCATGAAGTTGTCAGCGGTGATGTAGTAGATCTTGTTCTGACCGTCTTTCATGCGCTCAATGTACTGGTCCAGAGATACATTCTGGGTGCTCTCACCTGTGTGGGTGGAGGCAAAGCGCAGCAGGCCGGCGATTTTCTCGCGGTTGCTGAAGTCTTCCGCCGGGCCTTCTTTAAGAACGGTGCCAAACTCATCCCAGAACTTCTGGTATTCACCGGCATCTTTCTTGGACAACTTACCTAGCATGTCCAGCACACGTTTGGTAAGCGCTGTGCGGATGCTGTCTACCGTGGAGTCGTTCTGCAGAATTTCACGGGACACGTTCAGGGACAGGTCGTTGGAGTCCACTACCCCCTTGGCAAAGCGCAGGTACAACGGCAGGAACTGTTCTGCGTCGTCCATGATGAATACGCGCTGAACATACAGTTTCAGACCACGAGGCGCTTCGCGGTTGTACATGTCAAATGGCGCACGGGCCGGAATGTACAGCAGGCTTGTGTAGTCGAGCTTGCCCTCAACCTTGTTGTGGGACCAGGTGAGCGGGTCTTCAAAGTCGTGGGCAATGTGCTTGTAGAACTCTTTGTATTCCTCGTCTTTGATTTCGGTACGAGGCAGGGTCCACAGCGCGGTTGCGTCGTTAATCGTCTCGTCTTTTGGCTCTTCGCCTTCTTCGGTCGGCTCAGATTTCATAACCACCGGGAAGGAGATGTGATCGGAATACTTCTTCACCAGGTTGCGCAGGCGGAAGCCATCGGCAAATTCGGTGGCGTCTGGCTTCAGGTGTATAACAATTTCGGTTCCGCGCTTTTCGCGGGTAACTTGCTCGATGGTAAATTCACCGTCACCTGCTGATTGCCAATGTACGCCCTCTTCTGCTGGCGTGCCTGCACGGCGGGTGAATACATCAACTTTGTCGGCAACGATGAAGGCAGAATAGAAGCCCACACCAAACTGGCCGATGAGCTTGCTGTCTTTCTTTTCATCACCGGAGAGCTGTTTGAGGAATTCTGCGGTGCCTGAACGGGCAATGGTGCCAAGGTTCTGGATAACGTCTTCACGGCTCATGCCGATGCCGTTGTCACTCAGGGTGATGGTGTTGGCTTCTTTGTCGAAATCCAGGCGGATCTGCAGCTCTGAGTCGCCTTCGTAAAGGCCGTCATCTTTAACGGCGGCGAAGCGCATTTTGTCTGCGGCATCGGAGGCGTTGGAAATCAGTTCGCGGAGGAAAATTTCCTTGTTTGAGTACAGGGAATGGATCATCAGGTGAAGTAGTTGTTTTACTTCCGTCTGAAAACCTAGAGTTTCTTTTTGCGATTCAACTGTCATTCTTTGATCTCTCCTGCAATCGACATTTGAGGTGAACACGGGAGCAAGGGGCTTCTCCAAAACACGCTGTGGATACATCCCTGTACGCTCGGCTCCGCCATCCATGGCTCCGCACGGTTTTGGAGAAGCCCCTTGCTCCCGTGTTATCCAGCTTGTGAGTTCGTCTAGCAGGAAAATGGGGTCGTTCAGAGGGTTTTCAAGCCCCGGAGTGGAGCGGTTTTAATTTTCAAGTATGTAAAGCAGGCAGCCGCCGTGTAATCATATGTTTCAGGAATTCAATTACAGGAGTCGAGAGTGAAAAACGCCGTCTTGCAACGTTGTGCGCCAATTATGGCACTTGTGCTGGTGCTTTCCGGGTGCTCTGTAAACCCGGTTACCGGGGAGAACCAGCTTTCGCTGATTGGTGAGAGCCGGGAATTCGCCATGGGTGCTGAGCAATATACGCCCACCCAGCAGACTCAAGGCGGGCAGTTTTACGTTGATCCCGAGCTTACGCTCTACGTGAGGGAGGTTGGTGAGAAGATGGCGCGAGTGAGTGACCGCCCTGACCTGCCCTACGAGTTCGTGGTTCTTAACAGCGGCGTGCCAAATGCCTGGGCGTTGCCTGGTGGAAAGATTGCTATTAACCGCGGCCTGTTGACTCAGCTTAGTGATGAAGCCCAGCTTGCGTCTGTGCTGGGCCATGAGATTGTGCATGCGGCGGCGCGCCACAGTGTTCAACGTATGCAAAAGGGGATGCTGATCAGCGCGGGCGTGGCCGGTTTGGGGTTTGCGCTGTCTGATAATGAGTGGGCTGGTCTGCTTATGGGTGGTGCGGCTGTCGGCGCGCAGCTTGCTCTGGCGCAATACGGCCAGGGGGATGAGCTGGAATCGGATTACTACGGCATCGTTTATATGAAAAAAGCTGGCTACGACCCGCAGGCTGCTGTTGAGCTGCAAGAGATTTTTCTTCAGCTTTCGAAGGGGCAGCAGGCAGGATTTGTAGACGGCCTTTTTGCGACCCACCCACCTTCCGCCAAGCGCGTGCAGGAGAACAGTAAACTGGTCGCCAGGATAGGTGGCGGTGGCTACCGTGGGGAAGATGTTTACAGGAAGAAAACAGCTTTCCTGCGCAAGGCTCAACCGGCTTACGACGCCCACGACGAAGCCATGAAACTTGCCTCCAATGGCGATATGGATGCAGCGCTTAAAAAGGTCAATGAGGCCATTAACCTGCTACCCCGCGAAGCCATGTTCTATTCTTTGCGTGGCCGTATCTATCAGGAGCAAAAGCAGCCCGAAAAAGCCCAGGCTGATTTTGATAAAGCGGTGTCCATGTACCCCGAAATGTTCATGTATCGAATCCACAATGGTCTGACCGCACTGCAGCTTAATAATCTGAGCAAAGCGCGGGAGAACCTGACCCGCGCTAACGAGGTAGTGCCAACGTCTATAGCCTTTCTGCGACTTGGAGATATCGCCGTGAAAGAAAACAACCGCAAGGAAGCTATCGCTTATTACAGCAAAGCGGCGGAGTCCAGCGGTGAAATTGCAGAAGAAGCCAGGCGAAAGCTGGCCGCGCTTACCCAGTAACATCTCTGCAAATCACGCTTCTAAAGGTCGACTTCCCTGGAATGTCGGCCTTTTTTTGTTTCTGAATCCGGGTTTGCCGGGGATGCGCAATTTTACTGTCATCATGATCATTGACTTCTAGAGCAATAACTCTAAAAATTAGTCATCAATAACCAGATTCAGGTGACGGACATGTTAGCGAAACGTATCCAGCCGATGGCTTCGCAGGCTAAACGCCTTTATGTAGAGCTGATGTTCCAGGTTATGGGACGGGCTCTACAGGCGGTCAGTGAGGTTGATAGCGAGGTTCAGGGAGAGGCGCGAGTACTGCCTGAAGGGTTCTTGTTTGAAATGATGGTAATGCCCGAGGGTTCCAGGCTTATCGTGGAGCACATTGGTAACGGCCGTTTCCATTACCATGGTGACTCCGCCCCCCGCCCGGTGGACGTGTCCATCAAGTTCAAGCACCTTACCCATGCCTTTCTGGTGCTGTCATTCCAGGAAAAAACCTCGGTCGCGTTCGCCAATGACCGCATGCTGGTGGATGGCGATGTGAGCTACGCCGTGCGCATGACACGGGTACTGAACCGGTTGGAGGCATTCATTCTGCCCAAGATCATTGCCGAGCGTGCTGTAAAAGAATACCCGGCAAACTTGCACCTCCCGGAAAAGCTGATCAGTGCCGCACAGATTTACCTGAAAGTCGCCACCCATTTTGTCCAGACAGTGAGAGCCTAAATGTCTAACACTTACTATGAGTTCTTCTGCCCGGTAAAAGTCATTGCCGGCAAAGCCGCCCTTGAGCATATCCCTTACGAGCTAAGCGCCTTGGGTGCCAAGCGCCCTATGGTTGTGACAGACAAGGGCGTTCGTGCCGCAGGATTACTGGACCCTGTGATTGCAGCTTGCGAAGAAAGCGGTCTAGAAATCGTTAACATTTACGACGATGTGCCACCAGATTCATCCACCACCGTCGTTCGTGATATTGCCGCGGTTTACCGGAAGGAGAAATGCGACTCCATTATTGCCATTGGTGGCGGCTCGGCCATCGACACTGGCAAAGCTGTAAACATTCTGGTGTCAGAAGGCGGTGATGACATTGCCAAGTACTCCGGTGCCGGCGTGCTGAAACGCCCGCTCAAACCCTTCCTGGTGGTGCCTACCACTGCGGGAACCGGCTCCGAAGTGACCTCCATTGCTGTAATCACCGACGAGAAAAAAGGCGTAAAACTGCCGTTCACCTCTTCTTACCTGCTGCCCAACGCAGCGGTGATTGACCCACGTATGACCCTGACGCTGCCGCCGCACATTACGGCCGCCACGGCTATGGACGCTATGACCCATGCGGTTGAGTCCTTCACTTGTATGGCGAAAAACCCGCTGAGTGATGCCTATGCTACAGCGGCCATCAAAAAGGTCAGCCGCTCTCTGCTGCAGGTAATGGACAACCCTAAAGACAGCGATGGCAGGCTTGAGCTGGCGCAGGCGTCCACAATGGCTGGCATAGCGTTTTCCAACTCCATGGTCGGGCTTGTACATTCTCTTGGCCACGCTACTGGTGCTATCTGCCACCTGCCCCACGGCCTGTGCATGAGCCTGTACCTGCCTTATGTGCTTGAATACAACCTTGAAACCATTCGCGAGCCACTGAGTGAACTGCTACTGCACCTGGAAGGCCCGGAGGTCTACGCTGCCACTCCTGCCAGCCGCCGTGCAGAAGCCAGTATTTCAGCGCTGCGCAAGCTCAGAGATGCGCTTTACAAGCGCTGCAAGTTGCCACGCACTCTTAAAGAAACAGGCAAGGTTACTGAAGATCAGCTCGACCAGATTGCAGAAATGGCGCTCGACGACGGTTCTATCATGTTCAATCCTAAAGAGGTTACTCTGAAGGACGCGCGAGCCGTGCTGCAACGCGCTTGGGCCTGATACAACAGCCACACAGAAACGGGGCCTGCATACTGGCCCCGTTTCCGGTTAACACAAGATTACCCAACAGCATTGAAATAAGGAGACAGACGAGTAACAATTGCTTCCTTTCTGGCAGGGATTTAGCCGGGTCAGTTCTTTCACGGACAGCACCACCCCCAGAGAGCCCCTTTTGATGAAGCACCCGACACTCGGCTGGATTACAGTTTTTACAAGACGCTTTGTCTGCCTGCCCTTCCTGCTTATGTTTGCCTTGGCCATAAACACCGCTTCTGCGAACGATGCAAAGGTGTTTCGCTTCAATATTTCACCAAACGGCTACCCGCCCTATATGATCGTTGATCAGGACGCGCCCTCCGGCATCATGTGGGACGTGGTTTCGCTGATTACCGAGCGCCTGGGCTATGAAATAGTCGCTAAAAAGATCCCTCGCAAACGCGTGGACCAGATGCTGCTGGATGGCTATATCGATGGCACCTCCCGAGCAATTGAATGGACACAAAACCCCGACGACTTTCTGTTCACAGAGCCTGTAGTGGATGTGCAAGAGGTTTTCTTTACACCCAAAAGCACTGGCGAGACCTATCATTCCCCCGAAGACCTTTTCTCAAAAACGGTCGTTGCCCATCTAGGCTACATCTACCCTGTACTGGAACCGCATTTTGAGTCTGGTGCTATCAAGCGTTTTGATGTGTCCCAGGACAGGGACATGTTTAACTTTTTACTTCACGGGGACCGTTTTGACGCTGCGGTAGTGGATTTGCTTGTGGGCAAGTGGATACTGAAAAACGAAGGTTTGCAGGATCAATTTGCAGTTTCTTCAGGGGATATCAGTTCCTACGGATTCCGGATAATGCTGCGCAAGGAAGCCCGGCCTTTTGCCGATCAATTCAACGCTGAGTTGGCACGTATCCGCAAGAGCGGCGAACTGGCCGCTATCCTCGCAAACTACCGGTAAGGATATCCTGGAACAAACACGGGCGATGTAGCCCGTATCCCTGCACATAGTCCACGCCCATTTCTTTGAGCAGTTCCAGTGTGTCGTCATTCTCGACAAACTCGGCGATGGTTTTTTTCCTCAGGGTTTTACCAATATCGTTTATTGCCCGAACCATCGCCAAATCCGTTTGGTCAGTGACTATGTCCCGCACGAATACACCATCAATTTTCAGATAGTCGACCGGCAGCCGTCGAAGGTAGCTGAACGACGACAATCCGGTTCCAAAATCATCCAGTGCAAACCTGCACTCCGAGCCTTTCAGGCGTTCCATGAAACTCTGAGCATCTGCAAGGTTATGCATGGCCGCTGTTTCAGTAAGTTCAAAGCAGATTTTGCTGCCCGATAGCCCGTAATGCTGTAACCGTTCGATCACGAAGTCAGCAAAATCAGGCTGGTCAAATGAGCGACCAGACAGGTTAATATGACAGGCATCAAGTTCATTCAGGTGCGTTGGATGAGCCACTAACTGGCGGAAAGCTTCGTCGATCACCCAGCGATCGATCTTGGGGGCGATTCCAAACCTCTCAGCAGCAGGAAGAAAGGCGCCCGGGGGAACAGTTTTCCCGTCTTCGCCTTTCATCCGGACCAGAACCTCGTACCTTATCCGACCGTCTGTATTCGCCGGAGGCAGGATAAACTGGGCGTCGAGAAAGAAGCGGTTTTCCTGCAAAGCTTCATGAATACGATTCACCCACTCCATTTCCGTACGTTGCTCGGTGATCTGAAGGTCATCTTTAACGGAAAGGTAAGTCCGGTTACGTCCACGGCTTTTGGCCACGTAGCAAGCAATATCCACTGCACGCATCAGCGAACTGGCATCGGTAACCCCGGGGGTTATTGGCACAACACCAATACTGCCACCCACACTGTGGCTTCGGCCTTCCCATGTGAACGTCATATCCTCAATTGCCGCACGGAGTTTTTCCGCTATGTCGGACGCTGCATCTGCCGAGAGGTTGCGCAGAATAATGCCAAACTCATCGCCACCCAGTCGTGCAAGAATGTCACTCTCCCGCAGTGAGTGGCGGGCAATGGCAGCAACTTGCCGAAGCAACTCATCACCCGCCAAATGGCCGGATGTATCGTTAACAACTTTGAACTGGTCCAGATCAAGGAAGCACAAGGCATGATTACTGTGTTCTGAGCGCGCCTCTCTCAGTACTGTCTCCAGATGACGCTCGAATGCCCGACGGTTTATCAGCCCGGTTAGGGCATCGTGATTCGCCTGGTAGCTCAACTCCTCTGACATGCGGTAGGAGTCGGAAATATCTTCCAGTACAACGATATAATTGCTTGTGCGATCTTTGGGGAAGTCGCTCATAGACACAGTGAGCCTTCCCCAGAGTGCGTCTCCGCTGGAATTCTTCAGGCGTTGCTGAAAGGAATAGCTGGCAGATTCCCCAAGCATCACTGCCTGCTGCTGTAAGCGACCGGACTCCCAGTCTTCGGGAAACAACAGGTCTTCGTACCGCATGGCAAGTAACTCGGGTTTGGAATACCCGGTAATTCCGCTGAGCGCTTCATTGACATCAAGCACACGGCCGTCGCTCCTGAGCTGAGCTATACCAACTGCTGCCTGTTCAAAAATAGCGCGGAAATTCTGTGCCGAGTGCCGAACCGAGCGTGTCAGGCGGGAACTAAGTTGCCAGGCCACAAGCGCAAGGATCAACAAAAAGACTGTGCTTACAATAGACAGTACGCTTGCTGACCTTCTGGTTGCACTGGCCATAGCTTCGCGAAATCGCACCGCATGTATCTGCAGCTTGTCGTTTGCCTCCGCCAGCTGTTGCCGCAGCAATGCCAGTTTCTCCCGGTCAGGCTGCGCTCGGGACCATTCCAATTCCAGTTCATTACCAATTTCGCGAAGTTCAAGTAATCCGGGATCTGTCTCTTGCCATGCAAATATCGCTTTCTTGAAGTCATCGAAATCAGACAGGTTGCGCACGAGCCAGATCATGCCATCAACATCAGCCGGGTGATTATTGCCGGCAATAAGTCCGGCTCTGGCCGCACCTCTATCAAACGATTCGGCCTCCATGGCCAAACGTGCCTCGCGATCGGCAAGCGGGACAGAAAGCCTGTTTCTGGCCTGTTCCAATTCCTGAGGGTCACCAGAAAGGGCGTAGCGATCAAAATAGATCACTGCAGCAAGCTGGGATCTGGACCAGATACTTTCGCCACCCGCATAGGCCGTGATCGCAGCCTGAATCTGAACAATGGAAACGGCACAGATCATAGCGATCAATACCAGGGAAAAAAGTCCTGCAACCATCCCCGCTATTTTTAGCCGCGGTGGCTGCCGATACCAACCTTGTCTTTTAGGCATTTATTTTCCCTGTGTGCGCCCCCTGAAACAAAAGATCCATGTACAGGAGGCATCACCTCACTCGAGGCGCCTTAGCAGTAGCATAGGCGAAACACTCAACACTGGCCGAAGTTGCCAGCGCCCAAACAGTGAAAGCACCACTGCACTGATTATCGGTATAGGTAGAACAACTTGCCAGTGCCAGCTGAAGGCGCCCTCAAACATCCGGAACTGTAACGCCCATACCGCCGCTTCTGCCGCTGCCACCCCAAGAATGCCTGCAAAGCCACCAAGCAAGGCAAACTCCAGCATAGTGCTGCGCACCAACAGGCTCTGACGACCGCCAAGGGTGCGCAAAAGTGCGCCTTCCCGTTGCCGATCCTGAAGCGTAGCGCTGACTACCGCAGCCATCACCACCAGGGCTGCTGCCAGTATCAACACCAGAATCGCCTCTATGGCCTGGGTAACCTGCCGCACAATTTCCTGTATGCGTTCAATAATATTGTCGATTTCCAGCAGCGACACTGTCGGGAAACGCCGGGAAAACTCATTCAGCTCGCTTTTACGGTCTCTTGGCAGATGAAAGCTGGTTATCCAGGTGGCGGGCATATTGGTGAGAGCCCCGCCCGGAGGAAACGCCATATAGAAGTTGGGCTTCATGCTGTCCCACTGAACCGTGCGAATGCTGGTGACCGCTGCGTTGACCTTGTCGGAGCCAATGGTGAACGTGAGTTCATCACCCAGCGCCAAATCAAGCGCGGCCGCCAGATCTGCCTCCACAGAGACACCGTCGGTTTGGCCTTCCTCGAACCAACTGCCTTCCACAATAACGTTGTCAGCCGGTAGCGAGGGCATCCAGGTAAGGTTCAGTTCCCTGTTAAGGGCCCCTACCCGCTGGTCCTTGCTCACAACTTCTTTTACCGGCTGACCGTTCAGTTCGGTAAACCGCCCACGCACCATGGGGTATAGCTGGTCCAGAGGCTGACCACGCTCTTCCCAGTAGGCGGCAACCTCATCCACTGCCTCTGGAGCAATGTTGATCAGAAAGTGATTTGGCGCATCGTCTGGAAGCTGAGCTTGCCAGTCGTCCAGCAAGGAGGTGCGCACCAGAATCAGTGTTGTTGCCAGCATGAGCGTCATGGCAAATACGGCAATTTGCGACAAGCTGGCACGGCGATGCCGGTACAATCCAACCAACGCCAGGCGCCAGGCATGCCCGCCACCTCGAACCTTTCTAAGGGTTGCCACAAGCACCCAACCCAGTACGCCCAAAGCGCCCAACAGCAAGGCAAGGCCTCCCAGAAGGGAAATCACCAAAGACACTTCACCCGCATACAGCCACACCAAGCCAAACACGGCCACAATAGCAATCAGCATGTCGGGCAGTGCTTCGCGCCCTGTTTCGCCCGGCTGGCTGCGCAATACGCGCATGGCCGGCACGTTTCTGAGCCGCCTGATAGGTGGGTATGCAAAGGCAAACAATGAAACGACCGCCGTTAAAAGCGCTGGCGTGAGTGCCGCTGAATCCAGCTGAAACGGCACCGGCCTTTCCAATGCTTCACTGAGTAATCGGGTGAGTATCCAGAACAGCGGCAAGGCCACCAGAAGGCCGCCGACCATACCAGTCACACCCCAGAGCCCAAGCCGCTTGAGGTAAAGCCGGCCGATTCCGGAACTGCCAAGGCCCAGGGTTTTGAGTAGTGCCACGGTGTCGCGTTGGGAAAGTGCGTACTGTCGGCTGGCAACAGCCACCGCCACAGCGGCCAATAAGACCGCAAGGCTACCGCCTAACAGCAGGAAGCTCTCAGCGCGATCAAGCGAGCGTGAAAAGGTTTCACCGTCGCGCACGCCTTCCCACTCATGACTGGGCTCCAGTTGAGGTTGCAGCCATTGATAATAGCGTTCGAGAGAGGCTTCTTCGCCGGCAAAGAGGTAAACGTATTTTACCCGGCTACCTTCCTGCAGAACGCCGGTCGACGCCACGTCGTCCACGTGCATCATCACTCGGGGTGCCAGTGCAGAGAGGCTAAACCCGCCGTCCGGCTCCCGCAGCACCAGGCCCGACACTGTCAGCTTGCGGCTACCGACTTCGAGGGTATCGCCAACCTGAATATCCAACAGCCTCAAAAGCCTGGGGTTGATCCACACTTCGCCCGGCGCCGGGCCATTTTGCACTTGAACCCGCGAACCTTCTGACGGCCCCTGGATCTCGAGCTCGCCACGCAACGGGTACTCGTTGCTGACCGCCTTTACCGAAACAAGCTGAAAGGCATCGCTGCCAAACACCATGGTGGAGAACTCCACCATGCGACCGGTTTCCAGCCCTCGCTCGATTGCTTCGTTTATCCATGGCTCTGGAACCGGCCGGCCATTTTCGGCCTCCAGCTGCCTGTCTGCTGCCAGGAATGAGCTGGCAGAAGACACCAGGGTGCGTTGCAACTGGCTGGCAAACAGGGCAATGGTGGCTACCGTAGCGACGGCGATAATAAGCGCCGCAAGCACCACTCGCACATCTCTTTCTCGCCAGTCGCGGCGCACCGACATGAGTTTTTTTGCAGCAGCCATCAGTGTGCAAGCTCCACCTGAGCAACTGGCTCAGTCAACTCGCCCGCCTCAATATGAAATTGCCGGGAGCAGCGCGCCGCCAGCTGTTCATCGTGGGTAACCATCACCAGTGTGGTGCCCTGCTCCTGATTCAACGCCATCAGCAAATCAGAGATTTCCTGCCCCGTGCGGTTATCCAGGTTGCCAGTCGGCTCATCGGCAAACAGGATGGCCGGGTCAGAGGCAAAGGCCCTGGCAATGGCCACCCGTTGCTGTTCACCGCCAGATAGCTGCCGAGGGGTATGGGTAAGCCGCTCACCAAGCCCAACCCGCTCAAGCAATTCACGAGCACGCTTTTCCGGCGCGTCCATACCTGCCAACTCCAGTGGCAGCATCACGTTTTCCAAAGCGGTCAACGCCGGCAGCAACTGGAATGACTGAAATACGAATCCCACCCGATGAGCACGCAATTGGGCCCGCTCATCTTCACTTAACCGGCTTATAATGGCGCCATCGAGCTCCACAGTACCTTCGGTAGGTGTATCAAGGCCGGCAAGTAGTCCAAGGAGGGTTGTTTTTCCGGAACCGGAGCGGCCGACAATGGCTACGGATTCTCCCCGATTGATTTCAAAGCTGACCGCCTTCAATATCGTCAGCGTATCTGTTTCCAGGCTTACGCGGTGAGTCAGGTTTTCAACACGCAACATCGGGCGCTGGCTATCGGAGTTTGTAGTCTGCATTTTGTTTACGGGGCTCCCGGAAAAAGCACGTTAATTTATCAAGGTATACGGATTGTTTATGTATAAAGTGCTGCTGTATTCAAGATCGATCGTATTCATTCTGCTGGCATTCATTGCCGTGCCTGTGATGGCCAGCCAGCAAACGCTTCTGATTGTGGGTGACAGCCTCAGCGCTGCCTACGGCGTGCCAACAGAAACCGCCTGGGTACAACTCTTGCGTGAGCGCTTACAAAACAACGGCCTTGGCAACTGGCGCGTAATAAATGCCAGCATCAGCGGCGAAACAACCGATGGCGGTGTTCGCCGCCTGCCTGAGCTGCTGGAAAAGAATAGCCCCTCCGTGGTGATTATCGAGCTGGGTGGTAACGATGGCCTGCGGGGTTTTCCACCCAATGTAATCAAATCCAACCTCGCAACCATGGTTGGGCATGTTCAGAACGCTGGCGCCCGCGCCATTCTGATAGGAATACAAATACCTCCCAACTACGGCCAGCGCTACACACAAATGTTTGCTGACATCTTTCCAGCGCTGTCAGACAGCTACAACACCGCTCTGGTTCCCTTTTTTCTCGACAATATCTACGATCAAAAGAACCTGATGCAGCGCGATGGCATTCACCCCACCGCCGAAGCCCAACCCATACTCCTTGACAACGTATGGCCGGTGCTCAAACCTTTGCTTCAGTAACGCAGCTCACACCACACCTTGCAAAAATGCCAGTGCCCGGCGCTCAGACCAATAGAAGCCGCCATGTCCATGCTCCACGAACCCCACATGACCGCCCCACTTGGGTGCGTCCATGCTCACGTGGGCACCAAGTACGGATGGCGACTCCGGGAAACACGCGGGTGATAAAAACGGATCGTCAGCGGCATTAATCATCAGCGCCGGCACCCGGATATGCCTCAGCTTGCCCAATGCAGAGCACTGCTCCCAATAATCCTCAGCGCTCTTGAATCCGTGCAGTGGTGCGGTATAGCGCTCATCAAAGTCATGAAAACTCCGGATTGATTCAAAACCGGACACATCAATAAGATCGGGGAACTTTTGCGCTTTTTCAGCCATTTTTACGCGAAGATCCTTCAAAAACCGCTGCATATAGATCTTCCGACTGGGCAATGCCAGTTTGTCTGCACTGCCCGCCAAATCACAGGGAACTGAGTACGCCACTGCGCCACAGATTCTGCTGTCAACGCGCTCACTCTGATCACCCAGATACAACAGCGTAAGGTTACCTCCCATACTGAAACCGGAAAGAAACACTGTTTGATAACCTTGTGCCAGACCATGATCGACAACCCGTCGCAGGTCTTCGGTGGCACCACTGTGATAAAACCTTGGCTGATGATTCATCACGCCGCCACAGGAGCGGAAGTTCCAGGCTAAAACATCCCAGCCTTCGGCCAAAAGCGCCCTGGCCAGCCCTCTCACATATGGCCTTCGGCTGTGCCCTTCCAGGCCATGTGAAATGACAGCCAAGCGCCCGCTGCCCTGTCGGTACCAGTCCAGATGCAACTCATCTTTGTCATCCGTTGCGAGCACTTCCGCTACCGGATCCTGCAGGTGTACCTTGCGAAACAACGCCGGCCACACGGATTGAACATGGCCACTGCGAAGCCAGGCTGGAGGGCGGTATTGGTGAGCCATACTGCGGTACAAATTTTGACCTTTTATATCAGGGGGTTGACCCGGTAATTCAAAGCGACTACTATGCCGCCCGACTTGATGCTGTTCCCCGATAGCTCAGTTGGTAGAGCAACGGACTGTTAATCCGTTTGTCGCTGGTTCGAGCCCAGCTCGGGGAGCCACTTATTCCGAAATGCCGCTGCTTCGTATGAAGCAGCGGCATTTTTCGTTTTGGGCTGGCAAAAAGAGCCTTAGAAAACCTGCTTGCGCTGCATGAACTCGGTCAATACCCGAAATAGCGTAAAGCCATCCTCAGTACCAATCAGCT
This sequence comes from Marinobacter sp. 1-3A, assembly GCF_016597775.1. Taxonomy (NCBI): domain Bacteria; kingdom Pseudomonadati; phylum Pseudomonadota; class Gammaproteobacteria; order Pseudomonadales; family Marinobacteraceae; genus Marinobacter; species Marinobacter sp. 1-3A. The sequence continues at coordinate 138,649 of NZ_VCGZ01000009.1, read as the reverse complement.
CACGAATCGAGTGCATGCCAAACTGCGGCACGCCAATATCCAGCGTGGTTACGCCCAGGTTTGCAGCCGTCAGCGGGCCAATAGTGCTGCCACAGCCCATATCACTGCGCACCACAAAGCTCTGGTGCGGCAAACCCAGCTCATCACTGATATGCCGGTAAACGGCGGCTGAACGACTGTTGGTTGCGTAGCGCTGGTTGTGGTTCACCTTGATGACCGGGCCCTGGTTCAGAATGGGGCCATGGTTTTCGTCGTGCTTGTCGATGAAGTTGGGGTGAACACCATGGGCATTGTCGGCTGAAATCATCATGGAGTGTGCAATGGCCTTTGCCTTGCCGGCGCCACACCAGCGATCAAGAACCGCAGTCAAAAATGGCCCTTGAGCACCTTCGGAGGATACGCTGCCCACCTCTTCGTGATCGTTACACACTAGCAGTGCAGCCTCATCACCCGAGGTGCTCAACAACGATTGCAAGCCAATGTAACAACTCAGCAGGTTATCCAGCCGGGCGGATGCAATAAAATCCTCACGGAGGCCCACAAAACCTGCTTCCTGGGCATCATAAAAGCCCAACTCATAGCCAAGAACCTTGCGTACCTTGAGTCCGGACTCACTGGCTATCTGCTGCCCCAACAGCTCGTTAAAGCTGGTAGCATCGTCTTCAGCCACCTGCATCAGTACCGGCGGAAGATCCGTCTGAGCATTCACCGTGCGCTTGGTGTTGGCTTCTCTATCCAGGTGAATTGCGAGACTGGGAATAAAGGCCACCGGTTTGCGGAAATCTACCAGCGTATCCACGACCTTGCCCTGGCCATCGAGAAACGTCACCCTGCCGGCCAACGACAAATCGCGGTCAAACCAGGGATTCATCAGAACGCCTCCGTAAACCTCTACACCCAGCTGATAATAGCCTTTTCGGCGCAGCTCGGGGTTGGGTTTAACTTTCAGGCACGGGCTGTCGGTATGAGCTCCAACCATGCGGATACCCGATGTTACCGCATCGTTTGCCCCGGTGCGGAAAGCGACAATAGAAGACCCGTTGCGGATAACGTAATAACTGCAATTCCTGCCAAGAGACCAGTCTTCTTTTTCATCCAGCTCTTTGAAGCCGGCGGCATCCAGCCTTGATTTCATGGTTGCCACAGCATGCCAAGGCGTGGGCGAGGCGTTCAGAAATTTCAGTAAATCTTTGTTGAATTCAGCTTGTTCCATGGTGTCCCTGATAGAATGATATGGATTGCAATAGTATGGCATGAAGCCTTGATACCTCATACCTGACCAACAGACATTAATCGCCTGCGCTAGAACCTTGAACCCACTGATTGCCAGCCACTAAAAGGAGCCTGCCATGTCGACACCAAGATTTCTCGATATCGAGTACTGCCAGACCGAAGATGCCCTGTTTCCAATTGCAATGGCCTGGTCGCTGGAAGATGGCCAGATGAAGACCGTGGTAATAGCTCCTGTGGATGAATGGCTACCGGAAGACGGCGACCTGGGCGACATCGATCTGGACTACCTGGCAGAACAGGGCGTGCCATTAATCGAGCTTGTTCATGAACTGCACCAAGACTTACCCGATCAGACCGTATACGTAGACGGCCTGGATCCGGACGAAATCCTGATTGATCTTATTTTTACCGCGATGGAGCAAGAAGCCCCGTTCGAGATCGCACCGATTACAGACCTGATTACTGGCATGGACAGCGACGCTCTGGAAGATCGCCGGCGCCAGTTGCTGTTTGAAGAAAGTCTGGAGCCACAACTGCCGGAAAACGGCGTGTACGCCCTGTTATTGATGGCTCAGGAACATGGCCTGTTTGAGGAAGACTAAACTGTGACACGGGTCGACGTAACAATCGGTTACACAAGGCAAACTCAGCCCCTAACCGCTCACGTCAGGAAATCCGTTACTAATGAATAATGTTGTTCGATCGCACCTGATCCTCTCACTGGTGCCTGCTTGCATGCTCTACACCCAGGCTACCCTGGCGCAGGAAACGCCCCGTGAGGACAAACATTACGTTGGCCTTCTGGTAACTGCGTTCAATCATCGTTCCATTGGCACGACATCCAAAGAGGAAGCCACAGGTAGCGGCGGAACGCTGGTAGTCGGGGGCCACCTCAGCGATTTGTTTCACGCAGAGGTTCGGGCAGGGAGCGGCTTTCGGGATGCTGAGGTGCCAGGCAGTGACCTGAGCCTTTCAATCGATTACTTTGCCAGTTGGTATATTGGCCTGCACTACCCCGTTACCAGCTACGCCAATATCTATGGCCAGGCGGGATTCTCGTATATTCAAGGAACCGCAGAGCTTCGCAATCCGGGCGATCCCCGCAACGCCCAATTCCGTGAACTGGAGGGCGATTTCCCGGACAGCAGTTTTGGCATAGGCTGGGTAGTAGGCCTGGATGTCGAAGTACTCAGCGATACCTATCTTGTTTTTGAAGGCGGAAAGCTGTCAAAAGATACTGGCACCGATGCCAATATCTTCCAGTTCTCTACCGGCCTCAAATACGAGTTCTAAAGCGTAAGAGCGTGACCGGCCGCAAACACTAAGCACTTTGGCGAATATGCCAGCACCGGTGAATCCGTGCATTTCTCTGGAAATCCTTATCCAGAGTGCTGGCACTCACCTCTTCAACCTCAAATTCTTTGGCCAGATTTTCATCAAGCTTGAAGCGTCGGAAGTTATTGGAAAAAATCAGTAAGCCGTCTGAACTCAACCTTGCCATGGCCTGCCGGATCAATTTTCCGTGATCCTTCTGAACATCCAATACACCCGCCATACGGGCGGAGTTGGAAAAGGTTGGCGGGTCCATAAAGATCAAATCGTAAACCTGATCGGGTCTGGGTTTTGCAGCCAACCACGCCAGACAATCAGTCTGTTCTACCTTGTGCTTCCTTGGGTCTGCCGCGTTCAACCTCAGATTGTCCTGAGCCCAGCCAACATACGTATTAGACAAATCCAGGCTCAGGGAGCGACTGGCACCGCCAGCAACCGCATGAACAGTCGCAGCACCGGTATAACAGAACAGGTTCAGGAAACGCTTACCCTGAGCATTCTGCTGGATCCAATGGCGCACAGGGCGATGATCGAGGAATAGCCCGGTATCAAGATAATCCTTGAGGTTCACCTTGAGGGTGACACCGTGTTCCTGCACCTGAAAGAACTCGCCGCTGGCATCCTGCTTTTCGTACTGGCTAACGCCAGCCTGACGCTGCCGCTGCTTGCACACCATTTGATCCCGCTCAATACCCAGAGCCTCCGGAATCACTGCCAGTGCTTCAGCCAGGCGTTCCCGCGCAGAACGCTCATCAATGGATTTGGGTGCAACGTATTCCTGCACATGCACCCTGCCCTCATACATATCGATCGCCAGCGCATACTCTGGCATATCCGCATCGTACAGGCGGTAACAGCCAATATTTTGCTTACGAGCCCACTGCCCAATGGTCTTCATATTTTTCTTCAGGCGGTTTCTCAGCATGGCTGCACGCTCTTCATTCGCGATGCGTGGCAGAACTTCACCCGGTAATCCGGGCTCACGAGGCGTGCGTACACTCGCCTCGTCAATGGCGAACAGAAGCAGTTGTGCTGGCAGTTTGCCGTTAAACAACTTGTACTGCTTGAAACTGCGCAGGCCGATGGACTTGCCGAACTCCGGAGCACCCGTAAACACGCCCAGACGCCATCCTGATGCGGCCGCTTTAACTGCATCACCTAATGACTCGTATAAACCGGCCAGTGCCTGCCTGTCGCTCAAGCGCTCACCATAAGGAGGGTTTACAAGTAAGAGGCCGGTTTCTGCCCGATCTTCACCCAGCGAGAGCTCTTCAATCGGCTGCACCTGAAACTCAAGTAACCCATCAAGGCCTGCCCGTTGAGCATTATTGCGTGCGGTCGTGATGACCCTGCCATCCTGATCAAAGCCTGAAAATTTCGGTATTCTGCCCTGCTTTCCTTCATAGGTTCGCCTTTCAGCTTCCTGGCGAAGGGAAAGCCAGGTTTCGGGTTCGTGACCCAACCACTTTTCAAAACCAAAACGCTCCTGGCGGCGACCAGGGGCAATATCCAGCGCCATCATGGCGGCTTCAATAACCAAGGTGCCGGAACCACACATTGGATCAACAAAATCGCCACCTGCAGCAGCGATTTCAGGCCAGCCCGCACGCAACAGCAAAGCAGCAGCAAGGTTTTCCTTGAGGGGCGCGAGGCCTTGCTCTGTCCGGTAGCCGCGCTGGTGCAGGCTGTGGCCGCTGATGTCTATACCCAATGCCAATTTACCTCGATGCAACCGGGCAGACACGGCTACATCCGGTGTTTTTGCTTCAACGCCAGGGCGTTTCCCGCCGCCCATAGTAAATCTGTCTACGATTCCGTCTTTGACACGCTGAGCACCAAACTGGGTATTACGGATTTCCTCGTTTTCGCCAATGAAGTTGACTCGAAAGCTGCCATCCACAGGGATGTGCTGCTGCCAGTCAAGGTGGACAACGCCATCGTAAAGTTCGTCAGCGCTGGTAGCTGCTACCTCATCAATATGGAGAATCACCCGGTTCGCCAAACGCGACCACAGGCAGGCCCGGTATCCGGCCTCAAGCGTACCCTCTACCCATGCGCCAGCGGGTGCGTTTCTCACCAGCCCGAGACCTAATGTGCCGAGCTCGTCCGCCAGAAGGTACTCAACACCCTTTGGGCAACTTACAAAAAATACAGATTTGGACAAGTTCAACTCCAGGTTCTTTAGGCAACTCTCGCTAAGTCACGGGAATTGCAGCGTTCATAGGTTTCAGATAATCGCTTATTCAATTTAGATCAAAAAAAGCGAACCGTTAGATCAAAACGATAGTGTACTTATGCTCGAACTTCGGCTTACCTTGTAGGTGACGCGTCGTTCGGAAAGGGTAACTCCCTTTCGTTAACAGGATCCTGACTGCTCTGGCTGGAGCTGGCAATAGTGGGTTATCCCGGAGTGGATTCCACATGCCAAAGCCACTGCAGAAGTGTACACGCTTGTTCTGTTAATCCATTAGTGAGGAACGGCATGAAAAGACAGAAAAGAGATATGTACGCTCGTGCATTCAAGCGGGGTTACCTCGCTGGCGTGTCCGGAAAGTCCAAAGACAGCTGTCCGCTCGACCAGGCAGAAGTCCGCCAGGAATGGTTGAATGGGTGGCGAGAAGGCCGCACAGATCAATGGGATGGCATGACTGGCGTCTCTGGTATCCACAAAATGGCAAACGTCACCACCGCGTGATATTTGCTAAACCCCGACTTCTTAATCTGATCTTTTGTCACACAATTTGACGCAGTATTCAGCACAACCAATACGGGGCCTCCCGCCCCGTCTCATGCGCTGATGAGCGCAACGGGGTTAACTCCCCGTGAGGGCCCGCATTGCGGGCCCTTCCTTGTTTTCCGCCTGTCGTTTCTACACCCGCCTATCTATTTGAGCTTTCGAATCGCCTCAACAGCCTCTCCGATCAGATCAGGCCCCCGGTAGATAAAGCCGGTGTATAACTGAACCAGTTTAGCGCCCGCACGGATCTTTTCAGCTGCACTCTCACCATCTGTAATACCACCCACACCAATAATGGGTAAGTCATCACCAAGCTCTGCATACAGCCCCTTGATAACTCTTAAAGATGCCTCTCTGACCGGAGCACCACTAAGACCACCGGCTTCGGCCCCATAGACATGACCTGCCACTGCGTCGCGACTTATGGTGGTATTTGTAGCAATAACACCGTCCAGCCCGGCTTCTTTCAGAGCGGAGGCCACAAACCTTATGCCTGCATCATCCATGTCCGGAGCAATTTTAACGGCAATTGGCACGTAACGGCCGAGCTGGCTCTGACACTTTAGCTGCTCATCCTTAATAGCATGAAGCAGACCTTTCAGTGAATCACCAAATTGAAGATCCCGTAAACCCGGCGTGTTCGGTGATGATACGTTTACCGTGATGTAGTCTGCCCGGTTATAAACTGCTGCTATGCCCTTCCGATAATCCGACTCGGATTCGTCATTTGGCGTATCTTTGTTTTTACCAACATTAATCCCGAGAATGCCCCGATAGCTGCGCCTGTCTATTCGCTCCAGCATGTGGGCCAGACCTTCGTTATTGAAACCCATGCGGTTAATAATGGCCTGGTGCTCTGGCAGGCGGAACATACGGGGTTTCGGGTTACCCGGTTGTGCCAGTGGCGTAACAGTTCCAACTTCAATAAAGCCAAACCCCAGGGCGCCCAGAGAGTCCAGATGATCTGCGTTTTTGTCCAGCCCTGCTGCAAGCCCCACCGGGTTGGGGAAATCAAGCCCCATCACATTGACTGGCAGCGCCTCTGTTTTCGGTGCAAAAGCACCCAGCAGGTGCAGGCGATGCGCCAGATCCAGGCCATTTAATGCAACAGCATGAGCCTGTTCGGGTGGTAACCGGAAAAGCAGGTTGCGGATAACGCCGTACATCTGAAAGCTCCTCAATAAAACGTGCTCGCGAGTATACCGGAAGTTTTCCACAGCGGCCCGGTAACATAAAACAACAGTGCTAAACATCTGTATACTTAGGCTCTTGGGAGCTTTTCCACGGAATCTGTGGATAACCCTGTTGAAAATTGCGGAGCATCCTTGCCTACCCCTTGCAACCTGCGCCCATCTACAGATTGATCATTTTTTAACCAGTTTATTTTTCTTTTATTTTCAACATGTTATTTAATTTTCACTTAAAATAGAAAAGATTCTGAACAAACTGTCATTCAAAGGCACTACTGCTATGATGTGTATAAATCAAGCAGGAATGCAGAAATTTTCGGAGTTTTTTTCAATGCAACAGCCCGTTTCACCAGCCCAACGCAACCGCGACAACCTGGCGGTTGAAGTGAAAGCAGCTTCCCGGGTTACGATTATAGGAATGATCCTTGATGCCTTCCTTGGAATCATCAAGGTCATCGGCGGTACCCTTTTTCATTCCCAAGCTCTTCTGGTTGACGGCATTCACTCGTTTACGGATGTAGCATCCGACGTTGTTGTGCTGGGCGTAATGAAAGTCTCCCGCCAGGAACCCGATGACTGTCACCCTTACGGCCATCAGCGCATAGAGACCTTTGGCACCCTGGTACTCGGCAGCATCCTGATTGCAGTGGGTGCAGCCCTTGCCTGGGAAAACACCCTCAGGCTGATTGAAGGCGATGTTGACCACATTCCCGAATGGCCGGTGCTGGTCGCCGCAGCTATTTCTGTAGTGGGAAAGGAGTGGATTTTCCGCTACACCAAGCATGTCGGCCTGGCCATCCGCTCGGATTTGATTATCGCCAATGCCTGGCACAGCCGCACCGACGCCCTTTCTTCCCTGGTGGTTCTGGCTTCAACCGCCGGTGCCATGCTTGGATTTGTATGGCTAGATATGCTCGCGGCCGTGGCAATTGCGGTAATCATTATTCACATTGGCTGGAAGTTTACCTGGGACAGCGTTCAGGAGCTTGTAGACACAGGATTATCGCCCGACGATACCGAAATGCTGAAAACCATAGCGCGGGAGACTGACGGCGTTCTGAACGTACATGAACTTCGCAGTCGACGCATGGGGCAGGATATTCTTCTGGATATTCACTTGGTGGTGCGCCCTGAAATCAGCGTGTCCGAAGGCCATCAGATAGGCATGCAAGTGGTCGCCGGAATGCGCAACGCTCTGGATAACATTCTCGACATCAACTTTCATATTGATGCCGAGAACGACGAAGATCATGAGTTTGCAACCACAGAACAACTGCCCTCCCGTGCAGAAGTGGCAAGCATCATTGCGGAACACCTTGGGGAAATCCCACAGCGTAGTCGGCTAAGACTTCATTACCTGAGAAACAAGCTGCATATGGAGATTTTTCTGGATGAGCAGGACCCGGAGGCGGTCTTCACACCTGAAAACGTCCGGCAGCATCTGGAAGCTTATCCCTGGTTTGGCAGTGTAAGAATCTGGGTGGCCGGCCTGTAAACGGGCCACCCGGCATCCTTCACTTTAAAGGCCATTAACGGCGGCGATTCTCTTCCATTCGGGAAAGGAATTCCTGCATGATCAGCGTGTAAAGTTCGCCGCCGAGAAACAGGTCTTCAACACCCGCATCAATACTCGGGTTATCGTTAACTTCAATAACGGCAACCCGGTTTCCAGACTGTTTGATATCCACACCGTAGAGCCCGTTACCGATCAGTCGGGTGGAGTTCAACGCCGCCTGAATAACATTTCTCGGCACTTCATAGGTGGGCATGGTTTCAAACCCGCCGCTCTCACTTGCTGATTCGCCATGTTGATAGATCTGCCAGTGACCTTTCACCATCATGTATTTACATGCATAGATAGCCCGCCCGCCCAGTACGCCGATACGCCAGTCGTAATCTGTGTACAGGTACTCTTGCGCCAACACCAACGCTGACTGACGGAACAAGTCTTTCAACCCTGCCCTTAGGGATGCCTCATCTTCGGCCTTGGTCACCCCCCTGGAGAACGCGCCATCCGGTATTTTGATAACGGCCGGAAAGCCCAACTCCTTAACCACCTGCTCCACTGCATCTTTCTGATCTTTTGAGAGAATCAGAGTTTTCGGTGTAGGTATTTTATTGTTCTTCAGCAAATCAGCCAGAAAAACTTTGTTGGTACATTTCAGGATCGATGCGGGATCGTCAATCACTACCAAGCCTTCCGCTTCTGCCTTACGGGCAAAGCGATAGGTGTGGTGATCTATGGCAGTGGTTTCACGGATGAACAGGCCATCGTACTCAGGCAAGCGCATATAATCCCGACGCGTAATCAGCTCCACATTAATACCCAGCTTGCGCCCGGCTTTTTCAAAGCGTTTCAGCGCCACCGCATCACTGGGCGGCATTTCTTCGTCCGGATTCACCAGAATCGCCAGGTCAAAGCGATAGCGGCGGCGGGTTCTGGGCTTTCGCCAAACCATGCTGCTGAAGCGATCGAATGCAGTGGCAAAAACATCCTGATCAGCCTCATTAAGATCTGCAGGGGCGGCGGGCTTCATGGATTCTATCTGCCATGTTTTCCTGCGCCGGAACACAATCTCAAGGATTGGACAAGGAAACCGCTCAAACAAGGCCCGCGCCACCGGCTTGAGATCCGGATGTTCGGTTTGCCCGAAGTAGGTGCGAATCCGGACCTCATGGGTAGCGTTACGTTCGTCGCTGGCCGGGTCAATGGCTGAGCCAGCAGCTTCCAGCCAATTGACGACACTGGCATCAAGTTCTTCCAACTCAAGAGAGAACAACCCCTTTCGGCTCAGATCGTTCAACGTCATCACTGACGGAACCACATGGTGTCCACGGGCTTCAGCCAGCAGAGAACAGTAGTAACCACGGCTCAGGTATTTTGCGCTTTGGCACAGGTTTATTACACGCACGCGGCTATTCGCCGGCGCAGAAAACTGCAGGTACTGATCAAACGTCAGTACATCCTCACTGGGGTAATATGGAGCCCAGTCCTTGGTGCGGTCTACAACGATAAGCAAACGAGACATTAAAGGCGCTCCTCCCCGGAGATAATTGCCTGGAAAACAAGTCGCAACAATACGCCGCCAGTGGCGCTGGAACAATCCACGGATAATGAGTGCTTTTACTCATAATAAGCGTATTTTCCAATTCGTTACTCTCAATCATAATAGCTGCATACGGGAAGCCTACCAGCATGCCCCATGCCTATATTCTCAAGGCCGCTTTATACATGTCCGATTTGCAACTCCGGCAAGCCACAAGTGATGACCTGAATGCACTTTTGCAGCTTGAGCATCGCTGTTTTACGGAAGACAGGTTATCCCGCCGAAGCTTTCGGCGTTTTCTGGACATGCCCCGGGACAGATTGATTGTTGCAGAAACAAAAAATGAGGGCGTGAGCGAGCTTCTGGGCTATTGCCTGGTGCTGATGAGCGCAGCTACCCGAATGGCCCGCATCTATTCTATTGCAGTGCTGCCAGCAGCGCGCGGCCGTGGTGTTGGTGAAAAGCTTGTAAAGGCAGCAGAACGAGAGGCAGCAGAAGCAGGCCGCATTCTCATGCGTCTGGAAGTTCGGGAAGACAACAGCGGCGCCATTGCCCTGTACAAGCGCCTTGGCTATCGGCAGTTTGGTACCTATCGGGACTATTACGAAGATCAGGGCACGGCCCTGCGCTTTGAACGCCGCATCCTGTTTTATGAGCCCACGCAGGAATTCCTGCCCGTACCCTATTATCCGCAAACCACTGACTTTTCCTGTGGCCCGGCCGCATTGATTATGGCCATGGCAGCGCTAGATGAGGAGCAATCACTCACCACCCTGGAAGAACTCAGAATCTGGCGTGAGGCCACCACAATCTTCATGCTGGCCGGCCATGGCGGCTGCGGCCCCCATGGTCTTGCGCTGTCGGCATGGAAACGCGGCTTTGAAGCCAGTATCTGGATCAGTACGGAAGGCCCGCTATTCCGGGACACCGTTCGCAACGATGACAAAAAGCGGGTTCTGGAATTGGTACATGAAGGCTTCCTGCACGATATTGGCCAAACTGATATACAGTTACACCACGATCCGCTGACGCTGGAAGCCATGGAACAGGCCCTGCTAAATGGCCAGATACCAGTCATATTGATCAGTACCTGGCAACTGAACCGCAGCCGCGTGCCCCACTGGGTTACGGTATGCGCCATAGATGACCAGTTTGTGTATTTACACGATCCGGAAATAGACGCAGACGACGGCGAAACCGTGGCAGACAAACAGTATTTACCGGTGGATAAACGGGTATTCAGCCAAATTTCACGCTACGGCAGCGTTCAGCCACTTCGGGCCGCCGTTATTGTTGGCCCCAAGCGCTGATATTATCTGAGAACCGGTTTAACCGGTTCTCAGAGCTGCCTCTTTAAGGCCGGATATTTCATCCCGCAAGCGGGCGGCAGCCTCAAAATCGAGTTCGGCAGCAGCTTTGTACATCTCGTCCTCAAGGCGTGTCACCTCCTTGAGCAAATCCTGTGGCGAACGGCTGCCAACACGGGTTCGATACTGTTCAGCCTCTTCAGCCGCCATATCACCGGGCCGGCTGGATTTACGCCGGCCACGACCTCCGCCGCCGGCACCCTCCATGATGTCCGCAACCTTCTTGTTAAGACCCTGAGGTGTGATGCCGTGGGCCTCGTTATGCTCTTGCTGTTTGGCACGCCGGCGATCCGTTTCATCAATAGCACGCTGCATGGAACCGGTAATGCGGTCGCCGTACAAAATGGCTTTACCATTGAGGTTTCTGGCGGCCCGGCCGATGGTCTGGATCAATGCTCGCTCAGAGCGCAGAAAGCCTTCTTTATCGGCATCCAGAATGGTCACCAGCGATACTTCCGGCATATCCAGCCCTTCACGCAGAAGGTTGATGCCCACTAGCACATCAAACTCACCCCGGCGCAGGTCACGAATAATTTCTACGCGCTCCACCGTGTCTATGTCCGAGTGCAGATAACGCACACGAATATCGTGCTCCATCAGGAAGTCCGTCAGATCTTCTGCCATACGTTTGGTCAGCGTGGTGACCAGAACCCGCTCGTCTACCTTTACCCGGGAGTGTATTTCAGAAAGCAGGTCGTCCACTTGTGTTGATGCCGGGCGAACTTCTATCACCGGATCCAACAAGCCAGTAGGCCTCACAACCTGCTCTACCACCTGCCCCGCATGTTCGGCTTCATAATTGCCGGGTGTGGCTGACACAAAGATCATCTGGGGCGCGATGCGCTCCCATTCGTCAAACCGCATGGGCCGGTTATCTAACGCAGACGGCAAGCGGAACCCATACTCCACCAGGGTTTCTTTCCGGGAGCGGTCGCCTTTGTACATGGCACCGATTTGCGGAATGGTCACGTGGGATTCATCAACAACCAGCAGCGCATTCGGCGGCAGGTAATCAAACAGTGTTGGAGGGGCTTCGCCGGGCTCCCTGCCTGAAAGGTAGCGAGAGTAGTTCTCGATGCCGTTGCAATAGCCCAGCTCGTTCATCATCTCCATATCGTAGCGGGTTCGCTCTTCAAGCCGCTGGGCTTCCACAAGGCGGTTGTTGTCCCGGAGCTGCTGCAGGCGCTCGTCCAGCTCCACCTTGATTCGCTCCGCGGCATCCAGAATCGTCTGCCGCGGTGTGACATAGTGCGACTTGGGATAAATCGTAACCCTGGGAACCCGTCGGAGCACTTCGCCGGTAAGCGGGTCGAAATAACTGAGGTTTTCCACCTCTTCATCAAACAACTCGATGCGCACAGCTTCCTTTTCCGATTCCGCCGGAAACACATCGATAACATCACCCCGCACCCGGTAATTGGCCCGATGGAATTCGATGTCGTTGCGGGTGTACTGCAACTCAGCCAGCCGGCGCAGAATATGCCGCTGGTCTATCTTGTCGCCCCTATCCAGATGCAACATCATTTTCAGGTAGGACTTGGGATCACCCAAACCATAGATTGCAGATACCGTTGCCACGATAATCGCATCCGGACGCTCAAGCAGTGCTTTTGTGGCGGACAACCGCATCTGCTCGATGTGCTCGTTAATAGAGGCATCTTTCTCAATAAATGTATCAGATGACGGAACGTAGGCCTCTGGCTGGTAATAATCGTAGTAAGACACGAAATATTCCACGGCGTTATCGGGGAAAAATTCGCGAAATTCGCCGTAGAGCTGCGCAGCCAGGGTTTTGTTATGAGCCATGACAATGGTCGGACGTTGTACCGATTCAATCACCTTGGCTACGGTAAACGTCTTGCCCGAGCCGGTAACGCCCAACAATGTCTGGCTTGCCAATCCCGAATGAATGCCGTCAATCAGGCCTTCTATAGCCTTTGGCTGGTCGCCTGCGGGCTCAAATGGCGAGTCAACAATGAAGACGCCTTCTTTACCTGAATTGCTGGAATCATTACTGCCCATAATCGGCACACAACCTCCACTCATACAAACTACGAATCCCAGCCATATCTTACGGTTGCAAGACTTGGCCCAAGAGAGAAATTTATTGTTACGCCAGCTTCATGGTACCATCAACGCGATCGACGGCTGGGCGAAAATCAGCCGCCATAAGGCAAGGATTCAGACACCCCGCCGGTCACGGACCTATCAGATGCAGCTTTAAGGAGCGCAAGTTTGGACCTTCAACTTTCCAGCCGAGTACAGGCAATCAAGCCATCCCCCACCCTCGCGGTCACCAACAAAGCTGCCGAATTGCGCGCAGCGGGCCAGGATATCATCGGCCTTGGTGCAGGCGAGCCGGATTTCGATACCCCGGAGCACATCAAGCAGGCAGCCATTGAGGCCATCAAAAGTGGCCAGACAAAGTACACAGCTGTTGATGGTACGCCAGCCTTAAAGAAAGCAATCATTGCGAAATTCAAACGGGACAACGGCCTGGAATACGAAGCCAACCAGATACTCGTATCAAGTGGTGGCAAACAGAGCTTTTTCAACCTTGCCCTGGCGACTCTGAATGCTGGCGACGAGGCCATTATTCCCGCGCCTTACTGGGTATCCTACCCGGATATGGTTCTGGTTGCTGAAGGCAAGCCGGTTATCATCGAAACCGGAGCAGACACCCGATTCAAGATCACTGCGGAACAACTGGAAGGTGCCATCACCGAGCGTACACGCTTATTCGTGATCAACAGCCCTTCCAACCCCAGTGGCATGGCTTACACCATGGAAGAGCTGAAGGCCATTGCCGAGGTGCTGAAAAAGCACCCGAACATCATGATCGCTACTGATGATATGTACGAGCCTATCCTCTGGACGGGTCAGCCATTTTGCAACATTCTCAATGCTTGCCCCGAGCTTTACGATCGCACCTTTGTTCTCAACGGTGTATCCAAGGCTTATTCCATGACGGGCTGGCGTATCGGTTATGCTGCAGGCCCCGCTAAAATCATTGGGGCAATGAAGAAAATTCAGTCTCAAAGCACCTCAAACCCTTGCTCCATTTCCCAGGCCGCAGCACAGGCCGCTCTGGATGGCCCGCAAGAATGCGTGGGTGAGATGGTCAAGGCGTTCGAAAAGCGTCATGACTGGCTGGTAGCTGCTTTGAACAAGTTGCCGGGTGTTGAATGCCTGAAAGGCGACGGCACCTTCTACGTGTTCCCAAGCTTCCAGGCAGCAATTGATGCCACCGAAGGTGTCAGCAACGATGTGGAGTTCGCAGAGAAGCTGCTGAGCGAAGCGGGTGTTGCGCTGGTTCCGGGCTCTGCATTTGGTTGCCCTGGCCACATGCGCCTGAGTTTTGCGACGAGCATGGATAATCTGGAAAAGGCCATTGAGCGGTTGCAGAAGGCTTTGGGCTAAAAACTTCGGTAAGGGGTTGACGAGGCCGTGGCGTAATCTTAATATACGCGCCTCGTCACATGACGACGTTCCCCGATAGCTCAGTTGGTAGAGCAACGGACTGTTAATCCGTTTGTCGCTGGTTCGAGCCCAGCTCGGGGAGCCACTATTTGAAAACCCGCTAATTCTATGAGTTAGCGGGTTTTTTCTTATTATCGCTTGGCGCTTCGTTCCGAGCCAAGCTGCCCTGCCGCACAGCAAAGCCCGCTACCTAGAATAACCCCAAACCGCGATCAATATGCTCAGTACGCAAACGGGGAATGCCGTGCAGCGCCTGTTCCAGATTTACAACTGTTGCACCGTTAGGAATATTGAAGAACGCACCCTGGGTTGTGCGAATAAAATCCTGGGGAGTAATGTTTCCCTTCTTCACATCTTTAAGCCACTCCAGATCCTTTGTCTGGAAAGACATGAATACACCATCCACCGGCCCCGTTAAACGGGGTTCTCCACCCACCTCACTAATCTCACCTATAGGAAAGCTGTTGTAGCTATCAAGCCTGAAACAGACGCCGATACCTAGCGCCTTACAATCCTGAACAGTAACCTCAACATCGCCTTTTCCACAGAACAAGCCGCAGCCCGGGTTCACAAAATCAATAGTGGAGCTCGCCGTACCACCTACAAGCCTCAGAAGTCCGCGAGTGATACCTGCCACATCCTTGATAACAATCTTTTCCCCATCCGGAATACCTGCATACTCAGCTCGCAGCGGGTCCAGCGAACCAATATCCGGACCTTCACCATGAACAAGCTGGGCTTTCGCGTACAGAGGGTCACCACTTGTCAGGTAAGGGGCGAGCGCAACGATAAGGGAGTCACCGAAACTGCCATCGGATTCCGCATTTTTGAGCCCCTCACCGCGATCCAGAATCTCAATGTTCACGTTACCCGTCAGGCTCTTAATCGATCCTGAAAGCACACCCATCGCATCACCAAAACCAATTCTAAAACCCAAAATTTCGCGGGTAACCTCATCCTGGGCGAGCTCGAAAAACGGGTCACTGATAGTAAAAGGAACAATTTCACCCTGCGCATAGGCGCTTCCATCAGCCTTTCGTTGCCTGGGCATAGCAGGGTTTGCACTGTAATACGCTTGATTGTTGATATACCCAAGCGCAAAGTCCTCAATATAGACATCCGAAGACCCCGGCTTTTCACCAGCTCGCTCATAACGCCCCAACTCAAGCACATCAACGTTGGTCTGGACCTCTATATCCATTCCAAGGTTCACGCGCGTATAGGCGGTGGAGTCGTTTGCATCCGGATGGTACTGCCGATCAACGGATACGAATGCCTGCCCCGTGACTTCTGAAAGCGCCTCGTCAGAAATTGGACTTAACTCTGAATGGGCAACCATGGGAAACACTGACAGAACAGCCATTGAAAAAAATCTGGTCATTTTGGAATCCCACTGCGGCCGCTTTGTTATTTTTGACGGCTCATCAAAGGGTGAGTGGTGCTCGCGCTGCGCCGAACTAATTCACTTCGGCGCCGTTAGTTTTTGCTTTTTGTTAATTCTTACAATTGACTCTATCAGCAGATCCAAGCAGGAAGTGTGACACTTGTCATAAATCAAAAAAAAACCCCGACTAATATCGGGGTTAAGGGGTTGACCAGTGCTGACCCAATATGATTGGCCTAAAATGAATGACTTTTACTCAGATCGAATAACCACCAGAGTTACAACAGGTTAGACGGGTCAGATTCCGGCCACATCTGCGTAAATCGCCTCTAGTGCAGCAAATGGCTCGGCAGCCTGCGTAATTGGCCGGCCTATAACGAGATAATCAGAACCAGCCGCCAGGGCATCCCGGGGAGTCATGATGCGCTGCTGATCGCCCTTATCGGCGGTTAAGGGCCGAATACCCGGGGTAATCAACTTGAAGTCGATACCCTGCTCTGCTTTCAACTTGCTTGCTTCCTGCGCAGAACAGACAACACCATCAAGACCACAGTTACGGGTCAGGGTTGCCAGGCGGGAAACCTGGATTTCGGGAGAACTGCTTATCCCGATACCGGCAAGATCATCAGCGCCCATACTGGTAAGAACCGTTACAGCGATCAGCAGCGGCTTATCCTTACCAAACGACTCCAGACGTTCGCGGCAAGCCAACATCATTTTCTCACCACCAGACGCATGCACATTTACCATCCACACGCCAAGATCTGCAGCAGCAGCGACAGCTGACGAGGCCGTGTTAGGGATATCGTGGAATTTCAGATCCAGAAACACATCAAAACCGCGCTTCTGCAAGCTTTCAACCAGCTGAGGGCCGGAGCGCGTAAAAAGTTCTTTGCCAACCTTTAACCGGCACTTTGCCGGATCCAGCCTATCTGCCAGCTCCAGCGCCGGGTTTGCAGAGGGGAAGTCCAGAGCAACGATGATATTGGGGTCGTTCGAAGTTTGCACGTTGGTATGTCCTGCGGGGTTTTGATAAAGAATGAAGGTAGATGTTAAAAACTGAAAACAGGGAACAAAGCTACTCAGCCTCAACGCCCTGTATGGGACGAACTGTCTCCCATTGTTTACAGCTGGGGCACAGCCAGTGCAGCTGCTGCCCCGAGAAGCCGCAGCTTACACAACGGTAAACCGGCCTGTTGGCAAGAATCATGAGACCGATACGACTAACGAGGCGCCCTTCGTCAGTGGTCATACCCTTTTCATAGCCTGCCATCTCAACAAGCCGTAACAGACCTCTCATGCTCGGGCGTATTTCCAGTTCCATGCGCAGCAGCTCGATTGCGGCAGGGCGGCCTGCAACTCGCTCTACCGACTCTACCAGAGCCAATAGCAAGCTGGTACTCGGGTAGGCCTCGTATAATTTACGTAATTTTTTGACCAGCCTGCCAATATCTCCATGCTCGTGTTCAAGTTTCATAAGGCGATCAATGGCTTCTGGCCCAAAATCCGGGTTTTGATCAAAGACTTTCAACCCCTGATTCCCCGCATCTCGATAGCTGCCCTGCCGGATCAGAATCTTCATCAAAATCAATGTAGCGCGAACACAGGAGCGGTCGTAATCCAGCGCCTCTTTGGCAAGCTTCTGAGCGCCCCAGCGGTCATCCTTCACAAGGGCCTTTTCCGCCAACTCACAGGTAAGATAAGCAAGGTCCTTGAACATCCCGGGATCTGCATCATTTTTGGTCAGGGCTCGAGCTACATCTGCAGCCTTGCCCCACTCCCGCTCTTGCTGATAAAGCTCGATGAGTTGCTGTGCAGCTTTTCGGCCGTACTCCCGATCTCCCATCAACTGCTGCAATAGCGCTTCAGCTCGGTCCAACAAGCCGGCATTCAGGAAATCCATTGCAAGCTCAAGCGTTACCTGGGGGGAGAACCGGGGGTGCAGTTCAGGCCTTGCGAGCAAATTCTGGTGCACGAGAATGGCTCGATCCGTTTCGCCTTTGTTGCGAAAGTGCCTGCCAATAGAGAGGTGGAGACTTACGGTATCCTTGTTTACAGCCAACGATTGCACAAAATTATCGACGGCTTGATCTGAATAATTCGTGAATAGAAACTGCAACCGATCTTTGACAGAGTCTTCATCGGCAATCTTTGTTCGGGCCCGGCTACGACCATTACCCAGCCGGCCAACAAACCAGCCAACGGCAACTGCAACAGTCAACAGTAGCCACTGAAACACTATGTCCATTAAATAGCCTGGTCGTTCTGGGCCTTGGATTTTTCCAATGCCTGTTCGGCGCGACCAAGTCGTTTCTGAAGAGTCTTGCGGGAAATCGATGTGCGGAATGTGGCGAGAATGGTGATCAGTATTCCAACCAGCGCACCGATAACAAACGACATGATAATCCAGACGGCGACACCATGGGGCTTGGTCTCAAATACCAGAAAGTTAAGAGCAACCGCCATCTGGTTATTCAGGGAGAACACAAGCGCCAGCAATACCAGGACCAGTACCAACAGAATCAAAAGGATCTTCTGTAATCCTGCCATAGCTTTAGCTCTCCCAAACGCTGATAAGTGTCCGAATTATAGGTGTTTCAATTCAGAGATGAAAAGCCTAAAAACCCTGCTTCAAACTGTCATTCACCTGCTCACGAAGTTCCTTGCCGGGCTTGAAGTGAGGAACATACTTTGCTGGCAACTGCACAGCCTCTCCGGTTTTCGGATTCCGACCGGTACGGGCGGCGCGATGGTGAAGGGAGAAGCTACCAAACCCCCGGATCTCGATTCTTTGTCCGTTAGCAAGCGACTGGGACATATGCTCAATAATTGTTTTTACCGCCAACTCAACATCTTTAACCGAGAGCTGCGTTTGTTTCGAGGCAATTAATTCGACCAGTTCTGACTTCGTCATGAGGCACTTCCCTCTTTTCTTATTTATTCGGCCAATGATTGCCGAATTCCCACTCCCTCAGTTTAGCTAAATCAGAAAAAAACACAAAAAAAACGGGCTCTTAGAGCCCGTTTTTTTCTTACCAACCGGATAATTAGTCCTTGTTGGCGTTCTGCTGCTGCATTTGCTCCTTGATGAGATCACCAATGGTGGTCGCACCGGAGGAAGTTTCTGCAGTTTTGCTGCGCACTGTATCAATAGCCTGCTTGTCGTCTTCAACGTCCTTGGACTTGACAGACAGGTTGATGATGCGGTTCTTGCGGTCGATGCTGATGATCTTGGCTTCGACTTCTTCGCCTTCCTTCAGAGCGTTACGCGCATCTTCAACGCGGTCACGGCTGATTTCGGAAGCTTTCAGAATCGCTTCAACTTCGTCGTTCAGAGCGATAGTAGCTTGCTTGGCATCAATGGCGGAAACAGTGCCCTTGACGATAGAGCCTTTATCGTTCAGCTGAACAAACTCGGCGAACGGATCGCTTTCGAGTTGCTTGATACCCAGGGAAATACGCTCACGCTCGGGATCTACAGACAGGATAACGGTGTCAACATCGTCGCCCTTCTTGTATTCACGAACGGCTTCTTCGCCTGTTTCGTTCCAGCTGATGTCTGACAGGTGAACCAGACCATCGATGCCACCGTCCAGACCGATGAAGATACCGAAGTCAGTGATTGACTTGATCTTACCGGAGATGCGGTCGCCCTTGTTGAAGTTGCCGGAGAAATCTTCCCATGGGTTGGATACGCACTGCTTGATACCCAGGGAGATACGACGACGCTCTTCATCGATGTCCAGAATCATCACGCCCACTTCGTCGCCAACATTAACGACTTTGGATGGGTGGATGTTCTTGTTGGTCCAATCCATTTCAGATACGTGAACCAGACCTTCAACGCCCTCTTCCAGCTCGGCAAAGCAGCCGTAATCGGTCAGGTTGGTTACACGTGCAGTAACCTTGGTACCTTCAGGGTAACGGCCTTTGATATCAACCCAGGGATCTTCACCCAGCTGCTTCAGACCCAGAGATACACGGTTACGCTCACGATCGAACTTCAGTACTTTAACGTTGATCTCGTCACCAACGTTTACGATTTCGCTCGGGTGCTTGATGCGCTTCCAAGCCATATCGGTAATGTGCAACAGGCCGTCAACACCGCCCAGATCTACGAACGCGCCGTAGTCGGTCAGGTTCTTGACGATACCCTGAATTGACAGACCTTCTGTCAGGGTTTCGAGCAGAGCTTCACGCTCGGCGCTGTTTTCAGCTTCCAGAACGGCGCGGCGAGAAACAACCACGTTGTTACGCTTCTGGTCCAGCTTGATAACTTTGAATTCGAGCTCCTTGTTCTCCAGGTGCGCAGTGTCGCGAACCGGACGAACATCTACCAGGGAACCTGGCAGGAACGCACGAATACCAGCCAGATCAACGGTGAAACCACCCTTAACCTTGCCGTTAATAATACCTTTGACGACTTCTTCCGCTTCGAAGGACTTCTCGAGTACCTTCCAGGATTCAGCACGCTTGGCCTTTTCACGGGAAAGACGGGTTTCACCGAAACCATCTTCCACTGCATCCAGTGCTACGTCGACTACGTCGCCAATAGCTACTTCCAACTCGCCTTTTTCATTCAGGAACTGGGAGGCGGGGATAACACCTTCGGACTTCAGCCCGGCGTTAACTGTGACCCAGTCGCTATCAACATCAACTACGGTTCCCTGGACGATGGAACCTGGTTTCATGTCAATTTCTTTTAGGCTTTCTTCAAAAAGATCCGCAAAGCTCTCGCTCATTATGAGTCCTATAGGTTCAATGCAAGTATGCTCCGTGTCGCCAGCAACACGGTCTGTTAATAAATTCCGGAATCAGCCAGCGGCTGGCAGATTACGCTGCTCCCGGTATTTCAACGACAAAAAGGTGTAGTCAGGTCTGACCTGCTGCGGCCATACACCTGTCTAGCACCTCCTGTATACTCAACCCCGTAGAATCAATGACTTGCGCATCGTCTGCGGGCTTGAGAGGGGCTGCGGAACGGTTCATATCCCGTTCATCACGAACCCGTATCTCCTCTAAAAGGGCGTCAATACTAACATCGACACCCGCTGCCTTCAACTGGCCGAAACGCCGGCGTGCGCGCTCCTCTGCGCTGGCCGTCAGGAAAATTTTAACGGTGGCATCCGGGAACACCACTGTGCCCATGTCGCGACCGTCAGCAACCAGCCCGGGGCTTTGCTGAAAATCCCGCTGACGCTGCAAAAGTGCATCCCGAACCGGCTGCATTACAGCAATGCGCGATGCATTATCCCCGCAGGTTTCGGTACGAATTTCCGAGGTAACATCCTCTCCTGCAAGAATCACTTTCGCAGGCTCACCTTCAGGGGTGGGCTCGAAAGCAACGTCCAGCGAAGCCGCTACGCGCACCAGTTGTGCCTCATCATCCAGGGCCACGTTCTGGCGAATGGCAGCAAGCGCGGTCAGCCGATATAGCGCGCCACTGTCGAGCAGATGCCAGCCCAGTTTTTTGGCCAGCATTTGAGTAACTGTGCCCTTACCCGATCCGCCCGGGCCATCCACTGCGATGACTGGTGCCTTGCCTTTCGACATTAATGTGCTCCCTGTTCAGCGCCGCCTTCGGCCCCCTCGGCGGATATCTGGATACCCGTTTCCTTCGCAAGCTCCACAAAGCCCGGGAAGGATGTTGCCACAACCGCGCAGCCGTTAATTTCGATCTCTTCGGTGGCGCGCAACGAGGCCACTGCAAAAGACATAGCAATGCGATGGTCGTCATGGCTGTAAACAGAGCCGCCTTTAATGGTTTGCCCGCCCTCGATAATAATGCCATCTTCCGTAACCGTGGTTTCCACCCCAAGTGTTGCAAGGCCATCAGCCATCACCTGAATGCGATCACTTTCCTTTACCCGAAGTTCCTCAGCGCCGGTCAGAACCGTACGGCCAGTTGCGCAGACAGCCGCAATAAACAACACCGGGAATTCGTCGATGGCCAGGGGCACCTGGTCTACCGGTATATCAATGCCTTTGAGCTCTGCTGAGCGAACGCGCAAATCGGCCACTGGCTCGCCACCAATTTCACGCTCGGCCATAACTTCAATATTGGCACCCATCTGGCGCAGAATATTAATTACCCCTACCCGTGTCGGGTTCATGCCCACATGGCGCAGTAACAGATCAGAATTCGGAGCAATGCTCGCGGCAACCATAAAGAAGGCCGCTGATGAAATATCTGCCGGGACATCAATCACGCCGGCTTTCAGCTTGCCACCACCTTTAACGCTGGCTGTGGGACCTTCACGCTCTACCTTGTAGCCAAAGCCCGCCAGCATACGCTCGGTGTGATCCCGCGTTGGTGCAGGCTCAGTAACAGACGTAGTGCCATCGGCATACAAGCCGGCAAGCAACAGGCAGGATTTAACCTGAGCACTGGCAACCGGCATATCGTAATGAATACCGGTCAACTTCTTATCCTGAGTACCGTGAATTTTTAGAGGCGGGCGACCGCCCTCGGCGGTATCAATAACAGCACCCATGGCTCTTAACGGATCGGCAACACGATTCATGGGCCGTCCGGAAAGACTGGTATCACCCGTCAGTTCGGACGCAAATGGCTGCGCCGCCAACAGTCCCGCAAACAAGCGCATGCCGGTGCCTGAATTGCCGAGGTATATTGGCCCACGAGGCGCCTGCAAGCCGTTCATTCCGACGCCGTGAATGCGCACAAAGCCGTTATCCGGCCCTTCGATGGCAACACCCATGTCACGGAAAGCCTGCAGCGTTGCAAGACTGTCCTCTCCTTCGAGGAAACCTTTTACCTCAGTTATGCCCTCTGCAAGCGCTCCGAGCATAATCGAGCGATGAGAAATGGATTTATCGCCGGGCACCCGAATGTCGCCATTTACTGAGCCGCCGGGCTGAAGACGGAACGTCACCTGATTTTCACTGTTATTTGTCACGTAAGCCTGTCCTGAAAGCATTTTTGAAAAGTGTTCGCGTGCTGCTTTGGCGCGGCCGAACACTCGCAGCAATGTGGCGCCGTCCTGATCCGCTATTGCTGTGCGCAGCTGATCCAGATCCTGGGTAAAGTGGTCAATAACCCGGAGAACGGCATCGCGGTTGGAAAGAAAAATATCGTGCCACATAACCGGATCACTCGCGGCTATGCGGGTAAAATCACGGAACCCGCCTGCAGCATACCGGAAAATATCCATGTTCTCGTCTTCTCCAGCCAGTGTATCCACCAGCGAGAAGGCAATCAGATGGGGCAAGTGGCTCGTCGCCGCCAACACTTCATCGTGATACGCCACAGACATGGTGAGCACAGTGGCACCGCAGGCTTCCCACAAGGCCTGGAGCCTTTCCAGATGAGGGGCGCTGACGTTATCCGGAGGCGTCAGTATTACCTTGTGATTGCTGAACAGATCCGGATTGGCCGCACGAATGCCGCTTCGCTCTGATCCCGCAATCGGGTGCCCGGGAATAACGCGAGGCGAAAACTCACCAAATACCGCCTCTACATCTTTTACAAAGCCAGACTTGGTACTGCCCACATCAGTAAGAATGGCATCTGCTGCAAGGTGTGGGCGTATCTCCTCTAACACCTTGCGGGTCGCCTGCACTGGCACCGCCAGTACGATAAGGTCTGCGCCCTGCACTGCCTCTAAAGTGGTTTCCGCAACCGTGTCAATTACACCCAGCGATTGACCTAACAGAAGATCCTCTTTGCGCTGATCCGCCCCAACCACTTCCCGAGCAAGGTTGTTTTTCCGGATGGCACTCGCCAACGAACCACCTATCAGGCCTAACCCGATTATGGCTACACGCTGAAATAGCGGCTCGCGTACTGGCACCTCAGGCTCCCTGCCCTGCTGCCGCCAACGCTTTTGCGAGGGCGTTGATAAATAGTTCGTTTTGTTCAGGCAACCCCACGGACACCCGAAGATGATTGGGCATGCCGTAGCCTGTTACAGGGCGCACAATAACGCCGTGGCTCAGTAATGCCTGATATACCCCCATAGCTTGCGGCCCCACTTCAACGGCCACAAAATTCCCCGATGAGGGAATATACCGAAGACCCATCTGATCGAAGGCTTCTTGCAACTGCTTCAGGCCAGCGGTGTTGGCAGCGCGGGAGCGCTGCAGATAATCTGTGTCCTCCAGCACCGCGGCGGCGGCCGCAAGAGCAGTGGAGTTTACATTGAAAGGCTGGCGCACGCGGTTGAGGATATCGGCAATCGCCGGTGAGCTGATGCTGTAACCAACGCGCAGAGCAGCAAGGCCCCAGGCTTTGGAAAAGGTACGGCACACGATCAAATTGGGGAAACGGCTTAGTAGCGCAACACCATCCGGGTCTTTCTCTCCGGTCATGTATTCGCAGTAGGCCTCATCAAGGACTACCAGAACATCGCCCGGAATTTTGCCCAAAAATGCTTCAATCGCGTCTGAATCGTGCACGGTACCCGTAGGGTTGTTCGGGTTGGCTACAAATACCAGGCGAGTGCGCTCTGTGACTGCCGAGGCCATGGCATCCAGGTCGTGACCCCAGTCTTTGGCGGGCACCGCAACCGCTTTGGCGCCAACGGCTTGGGTGGCAATTGGGTAAACGGCAAACGCATACTGGGAAAATATAATTTCGGAATCCGTATCTGCAAAACAACGTACGATCACTTCGAGCACGTCATTTGAGCCATTTCCAAGCGTGATCTGGTCCGAGTTCACACCAAGATATGCAGACAACTTTTGCTTCAGCTCAAACCCATTGCCATCGGGATACAGGCAAAGTTCCTTCAGCGCGTTTTCAGCCGCTGAAATCGCTTTTTCACTGGGGCCCAAAGGGTTTTCATTACTGGCAAGCTTGATAATTTCAGCCGGGTCCAGCCCCAGCTCACGGGCCAGCTCACTGATTGGCTTGCCCGGCTGGTAGGGAGACAAAGCCTGAACGCCTTTTACCGCAAGGCTCTGATAATCGATGGCCATATACCTTCCTTAAAACTATCTACTAAAGAACACCGATGGGATAGGAACCCAGGCGCTTGAGCTCGACGGCTTCTTCGTCTACCTCGGCAAGCACTTTGCGAGCCTGCTCATCGCTCATGTGGCCTTCAAAATCGATGTAGAACACATAGGCCCATGTGCCACTTGGTGACGGCCGGGTTTCAATCCGCGTGAGGCTGATACCATGACTGTGAAACGGCTCAAGCAGTTGATACAAAGCGCCCGGCTTGTTTCTCATGGAGACAAGAATGGATGATTTGTCGTGCCCGCTAGCAGGGACATCTTCGCGGCCAATAATCAGGAACCGGGTGGTATTGTCCGGCCGGTCCTCAATGCTGTTCGCCAGTTTTTCCAGGCCATAGAGCTCTGCGGCCATATCGCCAGCAATTGCTGCTGTACCCGGCTCTTTGGCTGCACGGCGAGCCGCCTCAGCATTGCTGGAAACGGTTACCCGTTCAATCCCGTAGCGATGGGTATCCAACCACTGGCGACACTGGGCAAAAGACTGCTGATGGGAGTATATGCGGGTAATTTCCTGATCCCGGAATTCCGGCGACACCATCAGATGGTGGTGAATTCTCAACTGCACCTCACCGCAAATTTTCAACGGAGATGTCATGAACATATCAAGGGTGTGGTTGATCATGCCTTCAGTGGAGTTCTCAACTGGCACAACGCCATAATGAGCAGCTCCGGATTCTACCTCGCGGAAAACCGCATCAATCGCCGGCAAAGGCACACTCACTACTGAGTGACCGAAATGCTTGAGCGCTGCAGCTTGGGTAAAAGTGCCGATAGGACCCAAAAAGGCAATATGCATGGGCTTTTCCAGCGCCAGGCAAGCCGACATGATTTCCCGGAATAGTCTCGCCATTTCTTCATCTGGCAATGGGCCGGGGTTGGCCTCCTTGATACGGCGCAGCACCTGGGCTTCACGCTCCGGGCGATAAAAAAACACATCCTCCCCAAGGTTGGCATCCATTTTTACATGGGCCACTTCCTGTGCGCATTTCGCACGAGCACTGATCAACTCCATAATCTGCTGATCAAGGCTGTCTATTTCTACCCGTAATTCTCCTAAGCGAGTCTGCTCATCACTCATGATCAGCCCCGCTCCTTCGCAAATTCAGTCATGTACTGGATCAAGGCATCTACGCCTGCTTCAGGCATGGCGTTATAGATACTGGCACGCATACCTCCCACCGAGCGGTGCCCTGCCAGATTCAACAAGCCCCGCGCATCGGCTCCTTTAAGGAAAGCACCGTTGAGGGCGTCATCCTGAAGGGTGAAGGGAATGTTCATCCAGGAACGGAAGCGTGGGTCGATTGGGTTGGCGTAAAACTCATTGGCATCAATAAAGCCGTACAGCTTTTCTGCTTTCCTGCGGTTTGTCTCGCCCATGGCAGTTACGCCGCCCTGGGCTTTCAACCACTTGAAAACCAGCCCCGCAAGATACCAGGAGTATGTTGCAGGCGTGTTGTACATGGAGCCGTTATCCGCAATCACCTGATAATTCATCATGGTTGGCGTGTCCTTGCGGGCTTTGCCAAGGAGGTCTTTCCGGATAATGACAACAACCAGGCCGGAGGGGCCTATGTTTTTCTGGGCACCTGCGTAGATAAGACCAAACTTTGAAACATCTACCGGGCGCGAAAGCATGGTAGAAGACATGTCCGCTACCAGCGGCACATTGGCGCTGTCGGGGACAAAATCAAACTCCAGACCACCGATGGTTTCGTTGGGGGTGTAATGCAGATAAGCGGCATCAGCACTGGTCTGCCATGTTGCTTGATCAGGAATGCTGACGAAGCCGCCCTCTTCCGAGCTCGCAACCACATTCACACCGGCGTAGCGTCTGGCTTCATCAATGGCCTTTTTCGACCAGATTCCAGTATTTACATAATCCGCAGACGTTTTGTCACCAAGCAGGTTCAGAGGAATCGTGGAGAACTGGCTTGATGCTCCACCCTGCATGAAAAGTACGGCGTAATCATCTGATACACCAGCCAATTCACGCAAGTCTCGCTCAGCAGTTTCGGCGATCTCAACGAACGCATCACTACGGTGGCTCATCTCCATTACGGACATGCCTGTGCCACGCCAGTCCAGCATTTCATCCCGTGCCTGTGCCAGCACACTTTCCGGCAAGGTTGCCGGACCTGCACAAAAGTTATACGCCCTGCTCATGTTCCTGTGGTCTCTCACGTCTTGCGGATTCGGTGTTCGGCAGTGCTGGCTTATTCCTCACCAGCATCCTGTTCCGGACTGTTAGTTTCGCTTTCGTTGGTTGAAACGTCTTCGCCTTCGATATCTGTATCTTCAACATCTACATCAGCATCTTCGATGTCGTCATCGTCGGTTTCAGCTATCCGCTCCACACCGACCAGGCGCTCGTCTTCCTGGCTCAATCTGATCAGACGTACACCCTGAGTGTTCCGACTGAGAACCGATACTTCATCCGTACGGGTACGAACCAGCGTGCCCTTGTCGGAAATCAGCATCATTTCGTCGCCTTCGAACAGCTGCAGTGCCGTTACCAGGTTGCCGTTACGCTCGGAGCACTGCATGGCAATAACGCCCTGACTGCCACGGCCGTAGGTTGGGAACTCTTCAAGTGCAGTGCGCTTGCCATAACCATTCTCACTCGCGGTCAGAATAACGCCGCCTTCCTGTGGAATGATCAGGGAGACCACCTGGTGGCCTTCTGGCATTCTGATACCGCGCACACCACGGGCTGTTCTGCTCAGCGGACGAACGGCTTCTTCATTAAAGCGAACCGCCTTGCCAGCTGAAGAAAACAGCATGATTTCCGCATCGCCCTCGGTTATTGCCGCGCCGATCAATGTATCGCCTTCATCCAGAGACAAGGCAATCAGGCCACTGCTGCGTGGGCGTGAGAAGTTGGGCAGAGCCGTCTTCTTGACCACGCCGGCAGACGTTGCCATAAGGACAAACTGGTTCTCGGGGTAATCACGCACCGGCAGGAATGTGGTGATACGCTCACCCTCATCCAACGGCAGAATGTTCACCATCGGCCGGCCACGAGACGCACGGCTGGCACGAGGAATCTCGAACACTCGCAACCAGTACACCTTGCCCCGGTTTGAGAAGCACAGAATGGTATCGTGGGAGTTGGCCACCAGAAGCTTTTCAACGAAATCTTCGTCTTTCATGGAGGTCGCAGCCTTACCACGGCCACCACGGCGCTGAGCCTGGTAATCTTCAACTGCTTGAGTCTTCGCGTAACCACTATGGGAGATAGTTACAACCAGCTCTTCTTCATCAATCAGGTCGGCGATTGTGAGGTCACGCTGTGAGCTAGTTATCTCAGTGCGACGCTCATCACCAAACTCTTCTACTACGGCTTCCAGCTCTTCACGGATAACCTGCATCAAACGATCAGGGTCAGCCAGAATCTCAAGCAAGCCAGCAATTTTTTCCAGGATTTCCTTGTACTCGTTCTGGAGCTTTTCAGTTTCCAGCCCCGTCAGGCGGTGCAGACGCATATCCAGGATAGCCTGGGTCTGTTCCGGAGACATAAAGTACAGGCCATCGCGCAGGCCATAGATTTCTGGCAGATCGTCCGGGCGGCAGGCATCTTCGCCAGCACGCTCAAGCATCGCCATTACATCACCTGGCGCCCAGCCACGGGCCATCAGCTTTTCCTTGGCTTCCACAGAGCTTGGGGAGGCCTTGATTAGCTCGATCATCTCATCGATGTTGGCCAGCGCAACAGTCAGGCCTTCAAGTATGTGGCCACGCTCACGGGCTTTACGCAGCTCAAAGATAGTACGGCGAGTGACCACTTCACGGCGGTGGCGCACGAACGCATCCAGCATTTCTTTAAGGTTAAGTATTCTTGGCTCGCCGTTGATCAGCGCAACCATGTTGATACCGAATACCGTCTGCAGCTGGGTGTGCTTGAACAGGTTGTTGACCACAACCTCCGGGTTTTCACCACGGCGCAGCTCTATAAAGATCCGAATACCTTCCTTGTTGGACTCATCCCGCAGCTCGGTGATGCCTTCCAGCCGCTTTTCCTTCACCAGCTCAGCGATCTTTTCGATCAGGCGAGCTTTGTTCAGCTGATACGGCAGCTCGGTGATAATAATGGCGTCACGATTGGTTTTCTTATCGGTTTCGATTTCGTGGCGGGCGCGAATGTAGATGCGGCCACGACCGGTACGATAGGCTTCAACAATGCCGGCACGGCCGTTGATGATACCTTCTGTCGGGAAATCCGGACCCGGAATGAACTCCATCAGTTCATCGCAGGTGAGATCCGGATTATCAATCAGCGCCAAACAACCATTAACCACTTCGGTCAGGTTGTGGGGCGGAATATTGGTCGCCATGCCTACAGCGATACCGGAAGAGCCGTTCACCAGCAGGTTAGGAACCCGGGTAGGCATAACTTCAGGAATGCGCTCTGTGCCGTCGTAGTTATCAACAAAATCTACGGTTTCTTTCTCGAGATCCGCCAGCAACGAGTGTGCAATTTTTTTCATGCGGATTTCGGTGTAACGCATGGCTGCCGCGTTATCACCGTCGATAGAACCAAAGTTGCCCTGGCCATCTACCAGCGGATACCGCAGAGAGAAAGGCTGGGCCATACGAACGATGGTGTCGTAAACAGCAATGTCACCATGCGGGTGGTATTTACCAATAACATCACCCACCACACGGGCAGACTTCTTGTAGGCCTTGTTCCAGTCGTTGTTCAGTTCGGACATAGCGAACAGAACACGACGGTGAACCGGCTTGAGGCCATCCCGCACGTCAGGAAGTGCTCGCCCGACAATTACGCTCATGGCGTAATCGAGGTAAGACTGCTTCAGTTCGTCTTCAATATTGACCGGCAGGATCTCTTTGGCTAATTCACCCATCGAGAAAGGTTCCTTTGCGTTATCTGGAAGTCGTTTCAGGGCCGCTTCCCGGCCCCATAATTATTCTTCGTCAAACCGCCAACTCTACCACAGTCGCACCCTGCTGGGGGCAACTGTGCGTCAGCCTTAATCAAATACTACCGTCTTGTTTTCGTGGGTAATCACGCGATCTTCGATATGAGAGCGCAATCCCCGTGCGAGAACATTTTTCTCTACATCCTTACCCAGACGCACCATGTCTTCGATGGTGTCACTGTGATTGATGCGAATAACGTCCTGCTCAATAATCGGCCCTTCATCAAGGTCCTGAGTCACGTAATGGCAGGTAGCGCCGATCAGCTTCACGCCGCGGCTGTATGCCTGGTGATAGGGACGTGCCCCGGCAAAGGACGGCAGAAAGCTGTGATGAATATTGATCACCTTGCCTGAGTACTTTGCACAAAGCTCGGCAGGCAAAATCTGCATGTAGCGCGCAAGCACCACCACATCGGCTTTGTAGCCCTCAAAAAGCTCGTCGACCTGGGCAAACGCTTCTTCACGATTAGCCTTGCTCACCGGAATATGGTGGTATGGAATACCATGCCACTCCACCATGCTACGCAAATCATCATGATTGGAGATAACAGCAACAATTTCAGCGTTGATTTCATTGCTGTGCCAGCGGTACAGGAGGTCAGCCACGCAGTGGGACTCCTTGCTGCACATCAGAACCACTTTTTTGGGCTGGGCCGAATCGGCGATATGCCAATTCATGTTGAATTCCCGGGCAATCGGCGCAAATGCCGCACGGAACTGCTCAAGGCCAAACGGGATAGACTCAGCTTTGATTTCGTGACGCATGAAAAACCAACCACTATGGGTATCGGAGTGGTGGCTTGCTTCGGTTATCCAGCCATTATAAGTGGACAGAAAATTACTCACCTTGGCGACAATTCCAACCCCATCGGGGCAGGAAATCACAAGACGGTAGGTATGCTCCATGAAAGCCTTTCCTTAACTGACAAACGGGAAAGCGGATGCGACGAAAACTCTTGCCGGAAACGGCAGCCCGAACAGGAACCCGAACAGAAACCAGGGTTAGCCGGTACGCACCCTATAAAATGACGGGCTATTATAGCCTATCTGAACATCAGAAACGAGGAATGGAGACATGGACAGAGGCCCGCACCAGCAAATTCGAAAAGCCCGACTCACTGTACCCTCAGGCAGGCTACGCGCACTCACCCTGATGACAAGCCTGACTGTATACCTTGCAACTCTGGCATCACCGGTTTTCAGCCAGGCCATTCTGGAGGGCGAGCGCTTTTACCCCGCCAGCGCGTCTAACGGCATGGTGGCATCCAGCCACACCCTGGCTACAGAGGTAGCTCTGGACGTACTGAAAAACGGCGGCAACGCTGTGGATGCCGCTGTAACTGCCGGTTTTGCCTTGGCCGTCACCCAGCCAAGATCCGGAAACATCGGTGGTGGTGGTTTCATGTTGATCTCAAAAGGCGATGGCTCTGAACCGGAAGCCATAGATTACCGGGAAAAAGCGCCCTCAGGCGCCACTGAAACCATGTATCAGGATGAATCCGGAGAAGTGGTCAAGGATCGCAGCCGGTTTACCCATCTGGCTGCGGGTGTCCCCGGCACCGTTGCCGGCTTTGCCCTGGCATTGGAACGCCACGGCACTATATCCCTGAAGCAGGCACTGGCACCGGCAATCAAACTTGCCCGGGAGGGTTTTATTGTTCCTAAGCGCTTCAGCGAAGGTCTTGAACAAGCCCGCGAGCGGCTTCAGCGCTGGCCCGCAACCCAGGCAACTTTTTACAAGGAAGACGGCTCCGCCTGGCAAGCCGGCGAGCGTTTTCGTCAACCGGAACTAGCAGACACCCTGCAGCGTATTGCAGATGATGGCGTGAAAGGTTTTTACGAAGGGGAAACTGCACGGCTGATTGTTGAAGAAATGGAAAGGCACGGCGGCCTCATTACCCGACAGGATCTTGAAAACTATCAGCCGGCTGTGCGCGCCCCTGTGCATGGAAACTACCGGGGCTACGATATCTACTCCATGTCACCGCCCTCCTCTGGAGGCGCTCACATTGTGCAGATACTGAATGTTCTTGAAGGCTTCCCTATCTCAGAGCTGGGCCACAACTCGGCGGATACGATTCACTATATGACCGAAGCCATGAAGCTGGCCTATGCCGACCGCTCTGAATATTTGGGCGATACGGATTATGTAGACGTGCCACTGAAAGGACTGACCAGTAAATCTTATGCCGACGAATTGCGGCAAGGCATCAAGATGGACAAGGCTCGCCCGGCGAGTGAGGTTCGTCCCGGCCAACCAGCAAGCTACGAAAGCCCTGAAACCACGCATTTTTCGGTTGTAGATAAATGGGGCAATGCGGTATCAAACACCTACACCATCAACTTCAGTTATGGCTCAGGCATCACCGTACAAGGTGCCGGCTTTCTGCTCAACAATGAAATGGACGATTTCAGCGCCAAGCCGGGCGTGCCCAATGCCTACGGCCTGATTGGCGGCGCAGCAAACAAAGTGGAGCCTGGTAAGCGCATGCTCAGCTCCATGTCGCCCACCATTGTGCGCAAAGGTGACCGCAACTTTCTGGTCACCGGCAGCCCTGGCGGCTCGCGCATTATCACTACAACCCTGCAAGTGATCATGAACGTGATTGACCACGGCATGAATATACAAACCGCCGTCAACGCGCCACGCATACATCACCAGTGGTTGCCGGATGAAATTCGCATTGAACAAGGTATCAGCAAGGACACTATACGCCTGCTGGAAAGCCGGGGGCACAAGGTGGTCACCAACTCGGCTATGGGTGCCATTCAGAGTATTATGATTGGAGAAGATGGCACGCTATATGGCGGAGCAGACCCGAGGCGCAGCACGTCTTCGGCCATGGGCTACTAACTCAATAGACAAACTGGAGGCATCTATTATGTTTCTGTCTGTACAACTGAGCTGTTATCCCCTCAAGGATGACTATAAACAACCCATCTGGGACCTCATCGCCCGGCTGGAAGAGACCGGCCTGCAAGTTGTCGCCGGTCGTATGAGCACCGAAATCTTCGGCGAGTACGACGAAGTTATGAAGGTACTCTCAGACGCCATGAGGTGGTCATTCGAGACCTACGGAAAGTCGGTTTTTGTTGCCAAGATTATGGAGGGTGATCGGAGGCCGAAGTAATTCAAGCCTGCGTAACCAGCATATCGCTGAACAATGCCAGGCAAAACCCTAACACCGCACCAAGTGGAGGCCCCCAGTGCTTGTCCAATCGGGACTGGGGCGCTATATCCTGAAAAATCAGGTACAGAATACCGCCAGATGCCACCAGCATGATGGTTCCCAGAACCACGGGCTGCTCAGACAGGAAGAAGTACCCAAGCAACCCTGCAACCGGCCCAGCCATTGCCAGTCCAGTCATGACTGCCAGGGTTTTCCTTGATGTATAACCCGGTTTGTCCAGAAATTCGCGGTAGGCGTTAAAGCCTTCCGGCAGGTTTTGCATAGCAATCAGCACAGCCATCAAGGGCGCAAGGCTTGGGTTAACGATGATCAGCCCACCCAAGGCGGCGGCTTCGGGCACGAAATCCAGCATCACCCCCATCAACTGCGGCGATTCCCGATGATGAACGCCCAGCATCCGCTCAATCCAGAAAAACAGCAGGCCACCGGCAATAATGGCGGGAATAGCCCAGAAAGAATCGCCAATGCTCGACTGCCCTTCCGGTATCAGCACAATGGTCACGGCACCCAGCAAAATGCCCCCGCCCAAGGCGATCAGAAAGTGCCGAAACTCCTGTTCCAGCCAGTTGGGACCGATGCGTTCAACCCTTGCCAGTAATCCGCCAAGTGGGATGCAGATACCGGCAAGAGCAGTCAGACCAACGATGTAGGCAATGTCAGAAATCATCAAAATGCCTGAATTAATTAATCAGGAGCCTTCGGAAACCCCACCAATCTTATCCAGGGTTTTGCACTCAAAGTCGCTCGCATCGTGGCGCTCATGCAGCTGGGTTTCTGGCTCACCCCAAGCGCGATTCACCATACGCCCACGCTGCACAGCCGGGCGCTTTTTAATCTCCAGTGCCCAGCGCATCACATTGGTGTAGGTGTGCGCCTCAAGAAACTCTGCGGCATCGTATACGGCGTTAGTCACCAGGGCGCCGTACCAGGGCCAGGCTGCCATATCGGCAATGGTGTACTCATCGCCGGCAATATACTGGTTATTGGCCAACTGACGATCCAACACATCCAGCTGCCGCTTCACTTCCATGGTGTAGCGGTTAATGGGGTACTCGTACTTTTCAGGTGCATAGGCAAAGAAATGTCCAAAGCCACCACCCACAAAAGCCGCACTGCCCATCTGCCAGAACAACCAATTAAGCGTTTCGGTGCGCCCTTTGATATCCGATGGCAGGAACCGATCAAATTTTTCCGCCAGGTAAAGCAGTATGGAACCAGATTCAAATACGCGAACAGCAGGATCCTGAGACCGGTCCATCAGCGCGGGTATTTTGGAATTGGGGTTCACATCCACAAACCCGCTGCCGAACTGCTCGCCCTCATTAATGCGGATGATCCAGGCATCGTACTCCGCTTCGTTAATACCCAGCTCCAGCAGCTCCTCCAGCATTATCGTAACTTTCACACCATTTGGCGTAGCCAGTGAATAAAGCTGAAAAGGATGCTTACCAACTGGCAGCTCTTTATCGTGAGTCGGGCCAGCAATGGGGCGGTTAATATTTGAAAAAGCGCCACCGCTTGCAGACTCCCATTTCCAGACTTTGGGCGGGACGTAGCTGGAATCGCTCATAATGACGGGCTCCTTGAACACTGTTTGTTTGCTAATGAATGTATTCTGCGCCGATTTCAGAACCTTAAACAGGCCCGTTTGTGATCTTCGACAAGTCCAGGTTCACATCAAAAATTTTGCCATGAACTTTTTCAACACCAAGCCCCTTGAGTCTTGCTGTGTGCTTTTCAAGATAAGCCTGAGCCGTTTCTTCTGTTTTAAAAAGGTAAATCCCGCCAGCATCATTTTCAGATGCGTTCTCTGTCCATATTTTCCAGATAAAGCCGGGCTCTTCAGTGATAGAAACAGCAAGATCTTTTAGCGCCTCAGCCATTTCTGCACCAAAAGGACCAGTAAAAGGAAAATCAACCTGTAATAACTTTGCCATCTGATAGAACTCCTGTTTTCGGCAGACGCTGCCATAATGCTTAATAAGACATGGAACGTTCTGCCAAGCCGGCCAGGACATTCCACTATAGAAGAAAACACTTCAACAACACGATACCAACCAAAAGGGAACCTGGCGTATGCCAATGATAGGCTGGTTTTTTATACTCGCTGCCCTGGGCCTGATATTGGGCAGTCTGTTCATGCTTCGGGACTCAGCCAGCAAAATGCATATTCCGAAAGACAAGCTGGAGAAAATCCGTAAGCGCAAGGCAGAGCTTGAAGCCGAGGAAAAAAAAGACGATCAGTGGTAAGCCGCGTCTGTTCTCGCAGCCATGATGAAGTCATTCTTGTGCAGCCCACCGATTGAGTGGGTCCACCAACTTATTGTCGCCTTCCCATATTCCAGCAAGATAGCCGGATGATGATTCTCTCCCTCAGCCAGCTCGCCCACCATGTTGGTAAACGCCAGAGCCTGAGCGAAATTTTTGAATTTAAATGCCCGGCGCAATTGCTCTTCGCCATCGACGCTGAGGATTTCCCAATCCTGAACGCCTTTGTGCAGTGAGCGCTTCTCCTCATCGGTTACCTTGGGGGCGCTAGCATTACACGCCTCACAATGCTGTTCAGCCAGTCCACTCATGCATAACCTCCGAGCTGATATCCGAATTTCCTACCGCTATAGATAATACAAGATGGGTCCGCTCACTCATTTTATCAACCGGCGTCTTGAAATCAGCCTCTCTTCGGAATACTGTATATTTAAACAGTATTTCGGAAATATGCCATGAGCGAGCTTATTAATACGCTAATGCAGGACGCCCGTGTCTGGCAGGGACACAGGCACAACAAAACCACTCAACCGGCAGAACCGACCGGTTACCAGGCTCTGGATAACCAGCTTGGCGGACTTGGCTGGCCCCGTGGTGCTTTGAGCGAGTGCCTGCTGGACGCGCCCGGTATCGGTGAGCTGACCCTGTTAGTGCCTCTAATGCAGAGGCTTTCGCAAGATGGCAAAACCGTGTTCTGGCTGAACCCGCCACACACGCCCTATGCCCCGGCGCTGGCGAGAGAAGGCATCAACCTGGATCAGGTCATCATGATCCACACTGAAGACAAGGGCGATTTTCTATGGACTCTGGAAAACTGCCTGCGCTCCCCGGTTACCGGCCTGGTAATGGCTTGGCCCGGCAAACTGGCTGCCCGGGAAATCCGGCGCTTGCAGTTGGCGGCTGAGGCCGGAAGCAACGTTTGCGTGCTTTTTCGTGAGCGCCATTACGCCGAACAAAACTCCCCGGCTGCCTTGCGCCTTGAGCTGGAGCCTGACCATCAGCAGAGCCTGAAAGTGAATGTAGTGAAACGTCGCGGTAGCTGGCCGGGGCAACGCTGCTCGCTTGCCATAGCTCATCGGGCAAGTCTGTCCCACCATGAAACACCCCGAGTGGTTCAAGGCCCCTGGCCTACGGCGGCACGGTAACTTCCATGCTTTGGCTGCATTTACACTTTCCTCACCTGCTACTGGATCACATTCGCCGTTCCGGTGAAAACGTCGCTGCCCTGGCGATTGTGGAGGGTTCCGGGCAACAGGTAATACAGGCCTGCCCCGCTGCCCGGGATCTGGGCGTGAAAGCTGGCATGCGGCTAAAAACGGCCATTAGTCTTGCGCCAGATCTGGGAATAGTAAGAGCAGACCAGGCACAGGAAACCCGTATTCTGGAAGACCAGGCCCTTTGGGTGTACCGCTATGCGGCTCATATTGTTCTGGTTCCGCCTAACGGTTTGCTAGCTGAAATAGGCAGTCTGCAGCGATTGTACGGCGGCCTTCCGGCAGCTTGGCGAACAATAGAAGAAGTACTGCACGAGCGTCAGCTTACTGCCTGGATGGGCATTGGCCACACCCCCTTGGCTGCG
This sequence comes from Marinobacter sp. 1-3A, assembly GCF_016597775.1. Taxonomy (NCBI): domain Bacteria; kingdom Pseudomonadati; phylum Pseudomonadota; class Gammaproteobacteria; order Pseudomonadales; family Marinobacteraceae; genus Marinobacter; species Marinobacter sp. 1-3A. Next base: position 101,925 of record NZ_VCGZ01000009.1, on the reverse strand, counting down.
GGCCTTATCGCACGCAACGGCATGGGTGAATGCACATCTGATACAGCCCAAATCCTCCGGACTCTAGGCAGAATACCCCTGCAAGCCGCGGAGTTTGATACGCGCACCAGCACACGCTTGAAACGGCTTGGTTTGAGCACCCTTGGTGAAGTCTTCGGTTTACCCCCGGCAGAGATGGCACGGCGGCTATCCCCCGAAACCCTGGCGACTATCCAGAAAATTCAGGGGTCAAGAGCCGATCCTCAACCCCCTTGGCAACCATCACATCACTTCCGGCAACAAGCAGACTTTGTTCAGGATATTGAACGGTCACAGGGGCTGCTTTTCCCACTGCATCGCATGCTTTCTGAACTGGAAAAAGATCTGTGTTGGCGCCAGCAGGATACCGATTGCTTACTGCTAGTGCTTCAGCACAGAAACGGGGAACCTACGCACCTTCGCATTCGTACATCCGGCCCGGAACACCGCGCGGAGGCATTTTTGAGCCTCATCACCCTACGCTTTGAACAACAGCCGCTTAAAGCTCCGGTCGCATCGTTGCGCCTGACGGTTAAACGGTTTCTAGGCCGGGAAATGCACGGCGGGCAAGATTTGCTAGGCGAAAGCCAGGACCTGAATGAAGCTTGGCACACCCTGATAAGCCGCCTGCAGGCAAGGCTTGGGGAGAATGCACTTAAACAGCTGGCACCCACGGATGACCACCGGCCCGAGCGGGCATGGAGCACCTCAGACGTGCGACGATCAAACCGCGCAACCATAGCAGCGACAGGCCAACTGCCCTGTCGCCCTCTGTGGCTTCTGCAAGGCCCTCAGCCGCTAACAGAAACCCCCAAAGCCTGGTTTACCGGCCCGGAACGGATTAGCGGGGGCTGGTGGGACGGCCAGCGAGTACACCGGGATTATTACATTGCCCAATTGAACAGCGGACAACTGGCCTGGGTATTCCGGGATATGCGGGAAGGCTGGTTTATACACGGATGGTTTGGCTGATGGGTGAATCTTCTTATGCCGAACTGTTCTGCTTCAGTAACTTCACCTTCCTGACTGGAGCCTCTCATCCCCATGAGCTTGCGGAGCGCGCCGCAGAGCTTGGGTATACAGCACTGGCCATTACCGATGCCTGCTCGGTTGCGGGCATCCCCCGAGCCTGGGCAGCACTGAAAGAAAGCCCGGTTAAACTGATTACCGGGAGCTGGTTTGAGCTGGCCGACAGCCCACCCGATGCCAGCACACCCCGATTTATTCTTCTGGCCCGCACTCGCAAAGGCTATGGCCAGCTCTGCCAGTTTATAACCACCGGTCGGCGCCGGGCAGAAAAAGGCCAATATCAGCTTTTTCATAGTGATGCGGAAACCCATGCCCTGGATGACTGCCTGTGCCTGTGGTTACCGCCCTCACCGGCTGAAGCCGATGCAGATCAAGCGCTGGCCTGCGGCGAATGGTTGCTCCGGCTGTTTGAGCACCGCCTCTGGATTGCCGCCGCCCGCACCCTTGAGTCCGGTGAAGAGCAACAACTGGCCCGGGTTCGCTGGCTTTGCGAGCATTTGCGCTGCCCGGTAACCGCCACCGGCGCAGTGCACATGCACAGCCGGCAACGCCAGCCATTGCAAGATGTCTTAACTGCCCTGCGTAACCACACCAGCCTGGAAAACGCCGGCCACTGCCTGTTTCAGAACGGTGAACGATACTTGCGCCCTCTACCGGTTCTGCAACGGTTGTTTCCCGAAGCCTGGCTGAAAGAATCTTTACACATTGCTCAACAGTGCACCTTTGAGCCCGGCAGCCTGCGTTACGAATACCCTCCTGATCTCGTACCCAAGGGGGACACCCCGGCCGCCTATCTGAAGCGCTTGACCCAGGAAGGTGAACGGCGACGCTACCCGGCAGGCACACCACTGTCTGTTCAGGCCCTGATACGCAAAGAACTGGGGCTGATTTCTGAGATGAAGTACGAACACTACTTCCTCACCATCCACGACATAGTTGCCTTCGCCCGCAGCCGGGGCATTCTGTGCCAGGGCCGTGGCTCCGCTGCCAACTCCGCCGTGTGCTATTGCCTGGGCATTACCGAAGTAAACCCGGCCCAGGTCGACCTGCTGTTTGAACGTTTCATTTCCAAAGACAGAAACGAGCCGCCGGACATCGACGTGGACTTTGAACACGAATGCCGGGAAGAAGTGATTCAGTACATCTACCAACGCTACAGCCGGGAGCGGGCTGCACTGGCCGCAACCGTTATCCGCTACCGCCCAAAGAGCGCTATTCGCGACGTTGGCAAAGCCCTGGGGTTTGACCCTGCACTGGTGGAACAACTACTGGAAGGCATCGACTGGCGTGACAAAGCCACCAACTGGCGTCAGCAGATTCTCGACAAGCGCCTGACCCGCAACCCGAAAGTGGCAGACCAGTTCTTTGCTCTGGTAAACACCCTGCTCGGCTTCCCCCGGCACCTTTCCCAACACGTGGGGGGGTTCGTTATCAGTTCGGGCCCGCTGAGCGAACTGGTGCCGGTAGAAAATGCCGCCATGGCAGACCGCACCGTTATCCAGTGGGACAAAGACGACCTTGAAAGCCTGGGCCTGATGAAAGTAGACGTGCTCGCACTGGGCATGCTGACCGCCATCCGCAAAGCCCTGGAGCTGATCAGCCAGCAGAAAGGCCAGCCCTTTCGCATGCAGGACATTCCCCAGGAAGACCCGGCCACCTACAACATGCTGCAAAAAGGCGACAGCATCGGCGTATTCCAGGTGGAATCCCGCGCCCAGATCAACATGCTGCCCAGGCTCAAACCCGAAACCTTCTACGACCTGGTCATCGAAGTGGCCATCGTCCGCCCCGGCCCCATCCAGGGTGACATGGTGCACCCATACCTGCGCCGCAAGCACGGGCTTGAGCCGGTGGACTATCCCAACGACGCCATCCGTGGCGTACTGGAACGCACTTTAGGCGTGCCCATTTTCCAGGAACAAGTCATCAAGCTGGCCATGGTGGCCGCCGGATTCACCGCTGGCGAAGCCGACCAACTCCGCCGCGCCATGGCCGCCTGGAAATCCCACGGCGACATGACCCCCTTCCGGGAAAAACTCATCAACGGCATGCTGGCACGGGGCCACAATGCGGACTTTGCCGAGCGCCTATACCTGCAAATCTGCGGCTTCGGCGGCTACGGCTTCCCGGAATCCCACGCAGCCAGCTTCGCCCTGCTCGTTTACGTTTCCGCCTGGATAAAACGCCACTACCCAGCCGCCTTCTACTGCGCCCTACTCAACAGCCAGCCCATGGGATTCTACTCCCCATCGCAACTGCTACAGGACGCCAAACGCCACAACGTAGTGACACTACCTCCAGACATCAACAACAGCCAGTGGAACCACACTCTGGAAGGCCCGGACCTTCAACTACGCCTGGGCCTGAGAATCATCCAGGGATTCCCAGCCAGTGCCGCCGAGCGCCTACACCAAAACCGTCCCGAAACCGGCTACCGATCGTCCGCCGAATTACGCCGCCTGGCAGGCCTCAACCAGCGCGAAATGGAACTCCTCGCCGGCGCCAACGCCATGCCCGCCTTCGCGGCTAACCGCCACCAGGCCTACTGGCAACTCTTGGGCCACGAAAAGCCCTCAGAGCTCTTCGCTGCGGCAGAAGAAGACGAACACTACGAACTGGAAACCTGCAGCCAACTACCAGAACCCACCGAAGGCCAGAACGTCCTCGCCGACTACGCCAGCCAGGGCCTGACCCTCCAACGCCACCCACTGGCCCTGCTCCGGGAACAAGGCCACCTACAGTTCTGCCTAAGCGCCGAACAACTAAAAACCACCAAAGCCGGCATCCCGGTACAGGTAGCCGGCCTGGTAACCGGCCGCCAACGCCCCGGCTCCGCCTCCGGCGTTACCTTCGTTACCCTGGAAGACGAAACCGGCAACGTGAACGTAGTCGTCTGGCTGGAAACCGCCCGCCGGCAGCGCAAGCCGTTACTCACCGCACGGTTGTTACACGTAAAAGGCATTCTGGAAAGAGAGGGGGAGATTGTTCACGTAATGGCGGGGAAACTCTCGGACCTGAGCCACCTCATTCAGGCCCTTCCGGTTAACTCACGGGATTTTCACTAAGCTTGTGTTGCCAACGCTGAATTAAAGGGAAATATCACCGGAGTTCATAGAGTCGGTGCGGGGCCGATTTTCAGGAATGTCGGAGGCCATGGACGGCCGGAGACAAGCGCACAGGGATGTGCTCGTAGCGGTTCCTGAAAATCGGCCCCGTGCCGGCTCATACTCCCAAAGTCACGCCCCTAAAAGCAGAAAACCCCACACAAAGGCGGGGTTTTCTGTAAAGCACTACAAGAGCAACAATCAGCTAAGCAGCTTGATCATCACACCCGCAGCAACAGCAGAACCGATAACACCAGCAACGTTCGGCCCCATAGCGTGCATCAGCAGGAAGTTCTGCGGATTCGCCTCAAGACCAACCTTGTTGGAAACCCGCGCCGCCATCGGCACCGCAGATACACCGGCAGAACCAATCAACGGGTTGATCGGATCCTTACTGAACTTGTTCATCAGCTTGGCCATGAGAACACCACACGCTGTGCCCACACCAAACGCTACGATACCCAGCCCCAGAATACCCAGAGTCTGGCCATCCAGGAACTTGTCTGCCATCAGCTTCGAGCCAACAGACAAACCCAGGAAGATCGTCGTGATGTTGATCAGGGCATTCTGCGCGGTATCGCTCAGACGCTCCACCACACCACATTCGCGCATCAGGTTACCGAAGCAGAACATACCCAGCAGAGGCGCAGCATCTGGCAAGAACAGAACCACAGCGATCAGAACAACCAGCGGGAAAACAATCTTTTCACGCTTGCTGACAGGGCGCAGCTGGGACATCTTGATAGCCCGCTCTTTTTCAGTCGTCAGAGCTTTCATGATCGGCGGCTGAATCATTGGGACCATCGCCATGTACGCGTACGCAGAGACAGCAATTGCACCCAGCAGATGCGGAGCCAGGACACTGGAAACGTAGATCGACGTAGGACCATCAGCGCCACCAATGATACCGATAGCAGCGGCTTCCAGAATGGTAAAGTCCAGAATACCAAGCCAGTCAAGCAATGCGGCACCCAAAACCGTTCCGAAGATACCGAACTGGGCTGCGGCGCCCAACAGCATGGTTTTCGGGTTCGCCAGCAGCGGACCGAAATCCGTCATTGCGCCAACACCCATGAAAATCACCAGAGGACCAATGGTGCTGCCGATAACCACAGAATAGAAGTTATACAGCATGCCGTTACCGTAGCCGGCATCCTGAGCAACCGCATTAACTGCTGCCATTTCGGAATAGCTGGCTTCTTTCACGGCTACCTTGAAGGCTTCTTTCAGCTCAGGCGTAATCGCCTGACCAGCCTGATAGGCAACATCCAAAGGCGCCGCAAGCGCAGCCAAAAGCTCACCTTTACCGCCATTCAAAGCGAAATGGATTGCATTTTCCGCCGCAGTCAGAGCAAGCCCTGCCTCCGGAATATTCGCCAGAATACCGCCGAACCCGATAGGCACCAGCAACAATGGCTCAAACCCCTTGCGAATCGCAAGGAACAGAAGAAGCAGGCCAACGGCGATCATGATCACCTGACCAAACTCTATATTGAACAGGCCACTACCTGTCCATAACGTCATTAACTTATCCATGGAATGCTGGCCCTTTATGCGATTGTCAGCATTTCATCATCAGGGGAGACGGCATCACCGACCTTGATGAAGACTTCGCCGACAGTGCCGGCTTTTGGTGCACGAATCTCGGTTTCCATTTTCATGGCCTCGAGAATAATCAGCACATCGCCTTCTTCAACGGCATCACCTGGTGAAACCAGTACCTTGAAGATGTTGCCTCCCAGAGGTGCGATAACAGGCTCACCTTCGCCGGCAGCTGGAGCTGGCGCAGCAGACGCCGCAGGAGCAGATGCAGCACCGCCCTCGCCCTGAATCTGAGTGATTTCACCACCTTCAGTAACGGCAACCACGAACTTTTTACCATTAACATCAACGGTGTAAGTTTCCGGGCCGCTGGCCTTCTTGGCCGGAAGCGCGTCTTCAGCTGTCGGCACTGGCTCAAAAGCATCCGGGTTGTTACGGTTTTCCAGGAACTTCAGTCCAATCTGCGGGAACAGAGCATAAGTCAGAACATCATCAACGGTGTTATCCGCCAGCTTGATGCCCTTCTCGCCCGCCAGCTTTTTCAGCTCGTCGGTCAGTTTGTCCATTTCCGGCTCAATATTGTCAGCCGGACGGCAAGTAATAGCCTCCTTACCTTCCAGAACCCGTTCCTGCAGCTCTTTGTTGAATGGCGCTGGCGCAGAACCATACTCACCTTTCAGGATTGCAGAGGTTTCCTTGGAAATAGACTTGTAACGCTCGCCGGTCAGAACGTTCAGAACAGCCTGAGTACCAACAATCTGCGACGTTGGCGTTACCAGCGGGATGAAACCAAGGTCTTCGCGAACCTTGGGGATTTCAGCCAGCACTTCGTCAAAACGATGCGCAGCATTCTGTTCTTTGAGCTGGCCTTCCATGTTGGTCAACATGCCACCCGGTACCTGAGCAATCAGGATGCGGGAATCGGTACCACGGAGACTGCCTTCAAATTTCGCATACTTCTTGCGAACTTCACGGAAGTAGCTGGCAATTTCTTCCAGCAGCACCAGGTCCAGCCCGGTGTCGCGCTCGGTGCCTTCAAGAATGGCAACAACCGCCTCAGTGGGCGAATGGCCGTAGGTCATACTCATTGAAGAGATGGCCGTATCCACGTTATCAATACCGGCTTCTGCTGCTTTAATAGCTGTCGCGGTAGACATGCCAGTGGTCGCGTGGCACTGCATGTGAATCGGGATATCCAGCTCTTTCTTCAGGCGGCTAACCAGATCAAAAGCCACATAAGGCTTGAGAATACCGGCCATGTCCTTGATCGCGATGGAATCGGCGCCCATGTCAGCAACTTCTTTCGCCAGCTCTACCCACATCTCGATGGTGTGCACTGGGCTGGTGGTATAAGAAATGGTGCCCTGCGCGTGCTTGCCGGTTTTCTTGACGGCCTTGATGGCAGTTGCCAGGTTGCGGGGATCGTTCATCGCATCAAAAATGCGGAATACATCAATGCCGTTTTCGGAAGCACGATCAACGAAACGCTCTACCACGTCATCCGCATAATGCCGATATCCCAGCAGGTTCTGGCCACGGAGCAGCATTTGCTGAGGCGTGTTGGGCATTACTTTTTTCAGTTCCCGAATACGCTCCCAGGGATCTTCGCCCAGGTAACGAATGCAGGAGTCGAAGGTAGCTCCACCCCAGGATTCCAGAGACCAGAAACCGACTTTGTCGAGTTTCTCGGCAATGGGCAGCATATCGTCAAGCCGCATACGGGTGGCTAGCAGGGACTGGTGGGCGTCGCGTAGTATAACGTCCGTAATCCCCAGCGGTTTCTTTGTGTCAGTCATCGTGTCAGCCTTCTGTTTAAAGGTTCTATCTAATCGGTTACCGGCTCACTTCTTGTGGCGCGACCGGAATTTGGCAATCGCCTGTTTAATCGCCTCTGCTGTATCAGGATCAACTGAAACAGGTGCCTTTGGCTTGGCACGGGGCTTTTTGGCCGGGGTTACCGGCTCAGGCGGTGCAAACCGGATAAGCAGTTTGGACATAAGCATGGTCGCGAACACCAGAATAATCAGGAACACGAACACAAAGCCCATACCCGCAACCATCAGATCGACGGCTTGTGACATCAGGTCATCCATATTGAATAGCTACCTGTGATTTATTTGTGGATTTTTCCGGGGAACCGAAGCGCCTAAAGCTTGAGCTTTAAGGGGCACCGGAATAAACCGGGAGGCAAAATCCTGCGTAATTTACCGGTTTCGGACGCGCTGAGCAACCAAATCGAAAATGGCTATACGAACTTTCCGAGCGTTTTGCCACCTCCCCAACCCACCGGGAAAGCCCACGGCAACGCTCTCTCAGACCATCCGGACTCTTAGCTTGCGACCCTTTATTTTCCCATCTTCAAGGCGCTTAAGTGCACGTTTGGCCTGTCCTGCCTCTACAGCGACAAAACACTGAAACTCAAACAGATCAATCTTCCCCACGGATTTACCATCCAGGCCGGCCTCTCCGGTAAGTGCACCAAGCACATCTCCCGGGCGGAGCTTTTCCTTGCGGCCAGCGGCGATACAAAGAGTTTTCATGGCAGGGGCAACCGGCTCGACTGGCACTGAAAGCAGAATCTCGGTGTCCCCCCAAGTAACCGGGCGCCCCCGTTCACTCTCAAGACGATTAATCTTATGACCTTGCGCCGGGCTGCACAGCGTAACCGCCAGCCCCGCCTCTCCTGCACGCCCCGTGCGCCCTACACGATGGGTATGCACTTCCGGGTCCCGTGCGGGTTCGGCATTAATCACCAATGGTAAAGCCTTGATATCCAGACCCCGTGCTGCAACGTCGGTTGCCACCAGAACCTGGCAGCTTTGGTTGGCAAAACGCACCAGTACACTGTCGCGCTCACGCTGCTCGAGATCCCCATGCAACGCCAACGCCGAGAATCCCTGAGCACCCAGTTCCGCCGCCAGCTCGTCACATTGCTGCTTCATAGAGCAGAACACCAGACAGGACGCCGGCTGATGTTCTGACAACAAACTCACAATGGCGCGCGTGCGCTCCGGGGCAGGGATTTCATAAAACAACTCACGAATATCGGTATTGACACTTTGCGACTCCGCCCGCACATCCAACGGCTCCCGCTGAAACCCTGCGCTGAGCTTACGGATCGAGTCTGGCCAGGTAGCTGAAAACATGAGCGTTTGGCGTTGCTTGGGCGTGTAACTCAAAATTTCTTCCATGGCGGGCTGGAAACCCATATCGAGCATACGGTCAGCTTCATCCAGAACCAGAGTCGTGAGGCGCTTCAGATCCAGGGTTCCTTTACGCAGATGGTCGGCGATTCGCCCGGGTGTACCCACAACGATATGAGCGCCATGGGCCAGAGAACCAATTTGTGGGCCAATGGATACGCCGCCACAGAGGGTCAGAATTTTTACGTTTTCCTGTGCCCGCGCCATTTCCCGCAGTGCCTTCGCTACCTGATCGGCCAGCTCACGGGTGGGGCACAACACCAGCCCCTGCACCGCAAACAGTTTCGGCTTGAGACTTTCAATCAGTCCGATACCGAAAGCGGCGGTTTTACCACTGCCGGTTTGCGCCATGGCGATCACGTCACGACCTGCCAGGCAATGAGGCAAGGCTCTTGCCTGAATATCCGTAGGTTGTGAAAAACCCAACTGGGCCAGATTGGCCTGCATCGCTGCAGACAGATCAAGATCTTTAAAGGAAGGCATACAAGAAAATCCCGGAATCAGCGGTTGCTGGTTAAGAAGGTAAGCACGAGGGCGTATACTAGCGCCATAGAATACCAGAAATCATGACCAATTAACGGAGTTGTCCCATGGCGTCCCTGCAGGATCAGCTATTGAAAGCGGGCCTGGCCGATCAGAAAAAGGCCAAGGCTATACGCAATGAAAAACACAAACAGCGCAAACAGCAGCCCAAAGGTGCCGTACAGGTTAATGAGACCGAGGTCCGTGCGCGGCAGGCCCGTGAAGAAAAGGCCGAGCGGGATCGTCAGTTGAACCTCAAACGCCAGCAGGAAGCCGAGAAAAAAGCCATTCAGGCCCAAATTCGCCAACTGGTGGAAACCAACAGGCTGGATCGTAGCCGGGGCGAAACCTCATACCAGTTTGTTCACGACAAAAAAATCAAGAAGCTTTACGTCGACGACACCATGGCCGACCAGCTATCCCGTGGTCGCCTGGCCATCGTAGCGGTGAATGATCAATATGAAATTGTGGCTGAAGGCGTTGCACGCAAGATTATCGAGCGTGATGCCCAGGCAGTGGTTGTGCTCCACGACCGCAAAAAAGACGATGTGGGTGACGATGATCCGTACGCAGGCTATGAAATTCCCGACGACCTGATGTGGTAAAGGTTGTTGCCCGGAAGTGCACAGCCTTGCCTGCATGAGCTATTCGTCAGGCCATCAACGCCTGACGAATAGTTCGCACGGCGGCAACCGATTCGGGGTTATCGCCATGAACACACAGGGTATCCGCTTCCAGAGTAAGCGGTTTCCCGCTAATCGTCTGGATACCCCCCCCTTCGGCAATCGCTTTTGCCTGGCTCAGAATAACGTCCGAATCCTGATGCACGGCTCCCGCAATGCTGCGAGGAACAATGTAGCCGTTTTCGTCGTATGCACGATCCGCGAAGGCTTCCAGTAATAACTCAATGCCATACTCCGCACACAACGCCTTTAACGGTTGATTATCAGCAGTTGTCATCGCCATGAGTGCAAGCTTGCCAGTGGTCTGACCAAGCGCTCCAAGAATTGCCCTGAGCACCGCTTCATTCCGCATCATGTCGTTATAGAGTGCACCATGGGGTTTAACGTAGCTGAGCTTGCCACCCTGCGCTGCCGCTATCTGGCCCAAAGCGCCCACTTGGTAAAGCACCATGGCGTGGATTTCTTCCGGGCTACATACCATAGGGCGACGGCCAAAACCCTGAAGGTCCGGGTAAGCAGGATGAGCGCCCAGAGCCACATTATGTTGCAACGCCAAGCGAACGGTGTTGTGCATGACCAAGGGGTCACCGGCATGAAAGCCGCAGGCAATGTTTGCCTGGTCAATATAGGGCATAACCTGCTCATCCAGCCCCATCGTCCAGGCACCAAAACTCTCACCAATATCGCAATTCAACAACATGCTTATATCCAGTCATCCTTAAAAAAACAAACTATTGAGCCTAACAATAGCCTGAAAAAGGAACTCATGGGAGATCTTCGGGTCGTATGCCCGCCAGTTATAAAGTTATAAACAAGGAGCGATGATGCTATCGGTTAGTTTAGGCCCGCTAAGCCTGTCTTTGGGGCATGTTCTGTTGCTTGGCGCTTTCGTGCTTGCGCTGGTTGTTGGCGCTATCAGCGGGCGAAAACACGGCGTGCCTATTGCCGGAACCCTGTCTGATATTTTTCTGGTCTCCATGGTTGCGGCGCGAGTCGGCTTTGTTATCCAGTACTTCGAGTACTATCAGGATAACCTGTGGGGCATCGTCGATATTCGGGATGGCGGCTTTCATATTGTCGCCGGCGTGCTCGGCGCCATTGCGCTGACTGCCTGGAAACTCTGGCGACACGCCAGTATCCGCAAACCATTATCGATTGCTGTAGCAACCGGCATGCTAACCTGGGGCTCCATATCCCTGCTGGTCACACTGGCCGAAAGCAGTTCCAGAAGCATGCCCCAAAGTAGTTTCAGCCTGATGGACGGCACGCCGGTAACGCTTCAGGAAATGGCCAAAGGCAAGCCCATTGTGGTCAACCTGTGGGCAACCTGGTGCCCACCCTGCATCCGGGAGATGCCCGTACTTGAACAAGCCCAGCAGGAAAACCCGGACATTACCTTTGTGTTTGTAAATCAGGGCGAATACCCTGAAACCATTACTCAGTTCATGGGCCAGCACAAGCTCTCGCTGAACAATGTCCTTACTGACACCGGCGCCAGCCTTGGCCGCACAACAGGGAGCCAGGCTTTACCAACAACCCTCTTCTACGATGCTGACGGCAAGCAGGTAAATGCCCACTTGGGCGAGCTGTCGAAAGCATCCCTTGCTCACAATCTCCGAAGCTTTAGCGCGGACTGAACCTGACCTGGAGACCGACTATGCGCTTGTTAAATTTCTCTAAGAAGCGATCTCTGCTTGCAACGGCGCTGATCACCAGTGGGCTGTTAAGCCTTCCTGTGCTGGCGCAAGAGAAACTTCCTGACCCGGTTCAGCTTCTGGTTGACCGTGGCGTTACTATCGAGGCGACCTTTGAAGGCCCCGGAGGCATAACCGGTTATGTTGGCAGCATGCAGGGTGGCCCAGTTGCGTTTTATTTAACGCCAGACAAGGAACACGTAATCGTAGGCAACATGCTGGATAGTAGCGGCGAGAACCTGACGGCTCCGAAAATACAGGAATTGGTGCTGGGGCCTCAGAACGAGAAAGCCTGGGGTGAGATTGAGAAAGCCAACTGGGTGCGTGATGGCAATGCCGATGCACCGATTATTGTCTATACCTTTACCGACCCTAACTGTCCGTTCTGCCACAGATTCCGTCAAGCCGCGGAGCCCTGGATTGATGCGGGCAAGGTGCAACTCCGGCATGTAATGGTGGGCATACTGGCACAGGACAGCCTGCCCAAGGCCGCGACAATCCTGGGCTCAGACAACCCCGGTGAAGCTCTGAAGGAAAACCAGAAAAATCATGCTCAGGGTGGCGTTAAAGTAGATCGCAACATCGTCAGTGCGCATGCGAAAAAAATCAGACAGAACAACCGACTGATGTCTGACTTGGGGCTGAGTGCTACACCAAGCACCTACTACAAGGGAGCTGATGGCTCCATCCAGATGAAACAGGGTGCGCCGCGCTCCGATGAAATGGAAGCCATCATGGGCAGCCCGAAACCCTGATCCATGCAGAGATTCTGGCCCAGCGTTGCTGGGCCGTTACCCTCACAAGTATCAGGCCATACCCTCTACCACACGCACCCGTACCGGCAATCCCTGCCGAACAGATGCACCGCTGACGTTTTCCAGCCAGGTCGCTGTGCCGTCTTTGCGGGTGGGGTCCGAGAAGCCCAGATCGTTAATGTTCACACCCGCTGCAAGGTAGGGATTCCCGGCGCGCTCTTCACCATCAATGATATGGCTCGCAGCACCCAGTTCGCGATGCCCGTAGCCATGCTCAATGCCGAGTGCGCCTTCGTGCACGTTATCCCCCACCAACGCCAGCGCGAGAACCTTGCCTCCAGGGCTTTCAATACTGATGGTATCTCCGTGACTCACACCGAACTTCTCAGCATCGTTGCGGTGCAAAAGCACCGGGTTATAAGGCTTGATCATGCGCAGGCGCTCAAGGCCAATGGCGTAGGAGTTCATCAGGTTCGATTTGAACGAGAAAGCCAGCAATGGCCATTCGTTCTCGGGGTAGTGGTCTCTTAACAGAGAGCCATCCCAGAACCTTGGCGCATGGTGCGTTGGTGTCCCCACCAGTCGCTTTCCACTGTAGCTGTCAATTGCCGTGCCCACAGCCTCGTTGTAAACGCACAAGGGGCGCTTCCAGGCATGGCCGAGCTTATCCTTGTCATAGGCGCTCTCCATGGTTTCAAAACGACCACCGCGGGAGTACAGGTGAGCCACAGGGCCAACTTCATCCTCGGCTACCGTGTCTTTGATTCGACCCAGCAATGGCTCAATGCCACTGGCGTGGATGTCTTCGTCACTGGCCACCGGTAAAGGCGTTCCAGCCATGGCAATATTGGCCGCCGCGCGCAGATAAAAATCCTCGGCGCGGTTCAGACCGTGCATCTGGCCATCTGCCCCTTTGATGGAATTATCACCAAAACCCGGCAACTCAAGGCGCTTACCCAGCTCAATAAAGAAGTTATCCATGCATACAGGCTCACCCGCAGCGGTTTTAGCCTGCCGAGGCTCAACAACTGGCCAGCAAGCCGTGGTCATCCTGGTCAGCGTGCCACTCCAGGCACCGGTAAAACCCCAAACCTCATACATAACCGAATCCGGCACTATGTAGTCTGCAAAACGGTTGGTCTCGTTAATGAAGCCGTCTACCGCCACATACAAACCAATATTCTTCGGGTCCTTCAGCCTTTCTTCCAACAAGGAGGTCAAGCCGGCCTGGCCATACATGGGGTTAGCCATAACCCCTATCATTGCTTTGATCTTGTACGGATACCCTTCCAGACCAGAGAGCAGGTGCTCAGTGAGAACCGGCGGGGCCAATGAGCGCCAGGGAGCTGTCGCCGGATATGGAGATTCACCCGCGGCCACCCGGCGCTTGTATTCACTGGTCTTTTCATAGGGGAACCGGGAACGCGACAGGAACACGCCTTTGGGCCCGACTTTCCCGGGGAAATCTTCAAGGTTGTAGCGAGGGCCCGCGCCAACACCATTGAAGCTTCCGCCACCTTTGGCCACCCCACCCTTCTGGTTAAAGCTGCCAACCAGCAGGTTCAGCATATTGATGCTGTATGAGGCATAGAAGCCAGAGCCCGACATCATTCCACCATGGGTGTCTGCTGCCGCCATACGCCCAAAGCTTGTGAAGCGCTTGGCGAGATTGCGTATAACATCAGGCTCAATGCCACAGAACTCTGCGTATTCTTCGATACTGTATCGCATGGCCTCCTGGCGTAGTTTAAACAATGAACTACGCACCGTTACCGGGCCCGCGCTCGTTTCCACAGTGCGCTCAACGAACATTTGGCCGCGCGCAGCTACTTCAGAGCTTTCCAGGTTGCCCGCCATGTTCACCACAACAGGGTGATCATCGTCGGCACCTGCCTGTGCCTGGCCGATGTCACTCAGGCGCAGGAAGTAACCGGCACGGGGGTGGTTGTCGTCGTCAATCACCAAGTGCGTTGCGTTGGTGTGGCCAGGCTCGCCTGCTTTACTGGCCGCCATATTGCCGGGGAGTTCCAGATAATCTTTGGCATAGGCTTCATTCACCAGCATCCAGCGAATCAATGCCATGGCAAAGGCAGTATCGGTGCCCGGCAGGATCGACACCCAACGGTTACGGTCACTGGCGGAATGGGATGCAGCCGCAGTCAGTGCAGGGTCAACCAGTACATACTCCATGTTGCCTGTCGTACGGGCTTGCGCCAGCAAGCGGCCCTGACGCTTGAACGGATTACCCGCCTGGCTGGGCGCGGTTCCGATAAACAAGGCAAACTTTACGTTGGCGTAGTCAGGCTTCACGTGAGCGTTCTTCGCCAGATCATTCATCAGAGCGCCAGAACCCATACGGAATGCCAAACCACAGTAGGCTCCGTGATGCCCGTAGTTGCGAGTCCCGAAGGCGTTGAAGGCGAAGCGCTTGAGAAGTGCTGACCGGCCGTAATCCGTTGCCTCCATCATCAGAAGCTGATTCGACTTGGGGCCATACTCCGGGTTTTCCGGGTCCAGCGGGGTTTTTACATCGCGGATAGAGCGCAGACCTTCAACCTCGCCCTCTCCAAAAAGGTTGCCGCCAGCCACAATTTCGTCCAGCAACTGCTCAAAGGGAATGGTCTCCCACTGATTGCCACCACGGGGGCCGGTGCGCTTGAGGCACTTCAGTACACGCTGGTCGCTGGTCAGCTGAGACATGGCCGCATTACCGCGGGCGCAGGCGGTAGAACGGTTAAGCTGGCCTTGATCCTGAAAATTGCTCATTCGCTGAAAAGCTTCCAGCACCGGGGTCTGCTCATCAAGATGCTCATCAGAGGACAACGGGTGGTATGGGTTACCAGACACCCGCAATACCTTTTCCTCATTGTTATCGATGCGCACCCGCACGCCGCACTGGGTAGTGCAGCCGTAGCAGACGGTAAAGGCGATGCGCTGGTCCGGGTTCAGTGTTACCTGGCCGGTTTTTGGATCAACCGAATATTCAGGCGCCAGGCTGTTGCCGTGGAGCCGATCCGCTGTGGCCACACCAGAAGTACCGTTTACCAGACCTTTGCCCATTTTTTCCAGCGGGCCGTAGTAGCCCGCCGCGAAAGTTGCGGCACCGCCGGCAGCGGCTGCACCTTTCAGGAAATTACGACGATTCTTGTCCATTATTTTGCTCCGAAGACGTGAATCAGTGGCTGCTCGCCTGGAGGCTTTTCTTCCAGGGCACCAGAATGTCAATAATCAGCAGTGCGGCCAGCCAGAGCCCGAAGGTTCCGATAATGCCCATCAACCCGCTGGAACCAGCCTCAATGGCATAGTGGTAGTAGCCCGCCGTGTTTTTGGCCACGGTCTGCACTTCCATCAGCACCATCCAGCGAAACGTCCAGCCGATGTGCACGGCCAACAAGCCTGCTATCCAGGAGCGCCCTATCCAGCCGGGGCGCCGCAGCATAGCGATGGCACTGAGCGTAAGAGCAATACCCACCAACAAGCCGTAGATCGCGACTGCGCGCCACTCAGGGTTTCTCTGTAGCGATGCAAAGGCCTGCTCAACCGAGGGGCTAAAGCCGGTAATACCTTCAGAAATCCAAAGCGCCGCGACCAGGGCAGAGAGAATCATGGTTACAACGATCACTTTAAGACTCTGCTCGTTAACCTCCTGATCGTTACCAGTCATCAGGCGGTTAATCAGAATCACCAATGCCGCCGCTGCGACCAATCCTGTCAGCACGAACATGACTGGAAGCCAGTGGGTATTCCAGAGAGGGCGGGCTTTAACGATCGCCACTTCCGCACCGGTATAGACCATGATGCCAACAGACAGGACGAGCGCACCAAGCCCCGCAACTACCAGCATCCAGCGAGGCGCACACCACTGGCCCAAGCTGACCCAGCCCGAGAGCTTAGCTATCCACCCTTCCCCTTGAGCCTGTACCTGCATAGCCGGCCGCCATGCGAGCCATGCATAGGCCACAACCAGTATGAGATACACGGGTAGCAACAAGCTGCCTATGGACATCCACGACCAGGGTGTGAGGTTCGCGTAGAAATGCCAAAACCGCAGCGGCTGATGCAGGTCCGCCAACAAAGCTACAGGGCCTACGAGAGTGCAACTCACAGTGACCAACAGGGCCACTTTCGCCAGCGACTCATAATTCTTCTTACCGAACAGCAAACCCGGCACCGTCAACAACAGCGCCGAGTATGAGATCGCAATCAGGAAAAAGTACTGGACTGCCCATGGGTACCAGGCAATGCCATAACGAGGTGCCAGAACCTCAATGACCGCTGAATTCATAGCCAATCTCCTCACCTTGTTGGTCACGCACATCCCAGATTGCGGGCTTGGCGTCTGGCCGGGATACGAACCGCTCGTCCATGCCCAAATAGAACACGTGTGGGGCTGTGCCCATTTCCGGCTTGAGCACCATCAACTCGTTGTAGTGCTCTTTCATCATGCGGCTGATCTGGCTGTTGGGGTCGCGTATGTCGCCGATAATACGGGCGCCGCCCACACAGGATTCCACACACGCTGGCAGAAGACCCACATCCAGGCGGTGAGCACAGAAGGTGCACTTGTCAGCGGTTTGGGTGTACTCATTGATAAACCGGGCGTCGTATGGGCAAGCCTGAACGCAGTAGGCACAGCCCACACAGGCCTCATTGTCGACAACAACAATGCCGTCCTTGCGCTGAAAGGTTGCCTGTACAGGGCACACGGGAACACACGGCGGGTTCTCGCAGTGATTGCACAAGCGCGGCAGCATGAAGGTGGCAGTGTTGCCCGTCTCTTCGTGCTCCACTTCATATTGCGAGACGATGGTGCGGAAGCTACCGAGAGGCGCCTCGTTTTCAATATGGCAGGAAACCGTACAAGCTTGGCACCCAATGCACGCCCTCAGATCAATTAGCATCGCATAGCGCTTCTCCGGATCTCCCTCTCGGCGCGCAGGCTGGTCGTTGATTCCAGCAGCGGCAATGCTGCTGAGGGGCACAAGCGCTGCTCCAGCGGTCAATTTGGCAATCTGCCCTAGCAAAGCGCGGCGAATTTTATCCATGAGTTCTCCATCCATTAGCACTGGACGCGAATTAATAAGGTAACTAACGAAAGTCTAGCAAGAGCGGGATGGAGGAACTTGACGGTGGTCAATTGGGAGCTGTTGAGCTGTAGGGGTATTCCCATAGGTGGGAATGATTGCGGGGGCACAACGCAAAACGCCTCAGGCTGTGTGGTACACAAACTGAGGCGCTTTGATTTTAATATGGCGCGGCTGGGAGGATTAGGCGGGCCTTCGGCCCTTCCCTTGCGGGCCGCCGTCGCTTTGCTCTGGCGTTCCTCAACCTGCTTTGCAGGTTTCGGTCGAACCTCTTTCGGTTCAAATTCTCCCAGCTGCAGATAGCAAAACGCCTCAGGCTGTGTGGTACACAAACTGAGGCGCTTTGATTTTAATATGGCGCGGCTGGGAGGATTCGAACCTCCGACCGCTCGGTTCGTAGCCGAGTACTCTATCCAGCTGAGCTACAGCCGCCAATAATCTTTAATCTTGTTCTCGGGATAAGACAGGATCTTTCCGAGAGGGTCTTACAAAAAGTGGCGCGGCTGGGAGGATTCGAACCTCCGACCGCTCGGTTCGTAGCCGAGTACTCTATCCAGCTGAGCTACAGCCGCGCATTGATCACTTTAGTTGGTTGAATGCAACTTCAACCTGTTCCGCTTTTCTTATAAAAAGAAAATGGCGGAGAGGGAGGGATTCGAACCCTCGGTACGATTGCTCGTACGGTTCCTTAGCAGGGAACTGGTTTCAGCCACTCACCCACCTCTCCTTCAGAACGGGGCGTATACTACCATAATTTTTCTGTTTTCATAGGCTTGACAAGACTTTTTTAAACCTCGTTTTACCCGAAAACGAAAAAGCCGTCAGAATTTAGCCCTGACGGCTTCTTTTTACTTCTCAGCTATTGCCCGGCTCCGGCTCATCCACGCCCTTTTCGGACTGAATACGCTGATAGATTTCTTCACGGTGCACAGCAACTTCCTTCGGGGCATTTACACCAATCCGCACCTGATTTCCTTTAACCCCAAGCACAGTAACGGTGACATCATCACCAACCATTAATGTTTCGCCAACACGGCGAGTTAAAATCAACATATCCTTTACTCCCTATCCTGAGCTACCTGTTCCGACAAGTAATGTTTTAGTTAGTTCGACTTTTATAGTGAGAACACGGGCTAACCATAAGACGCACATTCCCTTATACGGACACACGCGAGCACAAGGTCAGAAAATGAATCTCTTTTATAGGGTTTCTTCCACCCCAGGCTTATCCAACTCAAACGCACTGTGAAGCGCACGCACAGCAAGCTCAAGGTATTTCTCATCAATCACAACAGAAATCTTGATTTCCGATGTGGAGATCATCTGAATATTGATCCCTTCATTCGACAGTGCCTCAAACATTTGAGTTGCTACACCTGCATGGGAACGCATGCCAACACCAACAATACTGACCTTCGCGATCTTGGTATCGCCGCTGACACCACGGGCACCCAATTCATCCGACACACGCTGAAGGACGTCTTTAGCACGCTTGAAATCATTGCGATGAACGGTAAACGTGAAAGCTGTGCGGTTATCCTCGCCAACGTTTTGAACAATCATGTCCACGCCAATATTGGCTTCGCTTACCGGCTTCAGAATACGCAGCGCACTGCCCGGGGTATCAGGCACTCCAGAGATAGTGACTTTGGCTTCATCACGATTAAAAGCGATGCCGGAGACGACCGGTTGTTCCATGGCGTTGTTATCCTCAAAAGTAATCAGGGTGCCTTCACCTTCCTCGAAGCTGGAAAGAACCCTTAACGGAACGTTGTATTTCCCTGCAAATTCTACAGCGCGAATCTGGAGAACCTTGGATCCCAGGCTCGCCATTTCCATCATTTCTTCAAATGTAATCTGTTTCAGCCGACGGGCGCTGTCTACCACTCGTGGGTCCGTTGTATAAACGCCATCCACATCGGTATAAATCTGACACTCATCCGCCTTCAGAGTAGCCGCCAGAGCCACCGCAGTGGTATCTGACCCACCTCTGCCCAAGGTAGTTATATTGCCTTCTTCATCAACACCCTGGAACCCGGCAACAACTACAACACGGCCCGCGTCCAGATCTGCGCGTATACGCTGCTCGTCGATCTGTTTTATGCGGGCCTTGGTGTGCATGCTGTCCGTCAGAATACGGACCTGCGAACCTGTATAAGAGCGAGCATCAAAGCCTCGCTTTTGCAGCGCCATGGAGAGAAGTGACATGGTTACCTGCTCCCCCGTAGAAATCAGCACATCCATTTCACGAGGCTCAGGATCTTCCATAATATCGCTGGCCAACCCAATTAACCGGTTGGTTTCGCCGCTCATGGCAGAAACTACAACAACCACGTCATGCCCCGCGTTGCGGAAGCCAATTACTTTTTCAGCCACTGCCTCTATGCGCTCGGTTGTACCCACCGAGGTGCCACCAAATTTCTGAACAAACAGAGCCATTGTCTTTCCAATATCCGAATCGAGGCCTATGGCAGGGCGGAGCACCCTGCCCGTCAATAAACAAGCGACCGGAATTATAAACCCCGATCGCTTCTGAAAAATAGTTGCTTAGGCGATATTTTTCCCAACCCACTCCGGCACCCCGGCAAGGGCTTCCCCAAGCTTAGAGGCATCGTTACCACCGCCCTGAGCCATATCGGGCCGACCGCCGCCTTTGCCGTCGACCAACGCCGCAAGGTGCTTCATCAAATCGCCCGCTTTGATGCGACCAGTTGCAGACTTTGTAACACCTGCAACCAAGGTCACTTTTCCATCTTCAACACTCGCGAGAACAACCACACCCTCTCCCAGCTTGTTTTTAAGCTGGTCTGCAGTTTCCATAAGCGTTTGGCGATCTGCACCTTCCAGCTCGGCAGCAACCACTTTCAGGCCAGCAACGTCGACCGCGGAATCCGCCAGATCACTTCCGGCGGAACTGGCAAGCTTGGCCTTCAAGGCATCAACATCTTTCTCAAGCTGTCGATTCCGATCAATGGTCTGTTGCACCTTGTCGATAACCGTTTCCCGGCTGCCTTTTACCAGTCGGGCCGCTTCACGCAGAGTGCGTTCTGTGTCGTCCACCCACTCAAGGGCGCCAAACCCGGTAACAGCTTCAATTCGACGAACACCCGAAGAAATGCCGCTTTCAGATGTTATACGGAACAGGCCAATGTCGCCGGTGCGAGTTACGTGGGTGCCACCACACAGCTCTACAGAATAGCTGTCAGTACCCATGCTCAGCACTCGAACCACATCACCGTACTTCTCACCAAACAACGCCATGGCGCCTTTTGCTTGCGCCTGCTCCATGTCTGTTATGTCGGTCTGTACCGCTGTGTTACTGAGAATCTGTTCGTTTACCTGGCGTTCGATTTCTTTCAATTGCTCAGGAGTAACCGCTTCAAAATGCGAGAAGTCAAAGCGCAGCTTGTCCGGATCCACAAGAGAGCCCTTCTGCCCTACATGCTCACCCAACACTTTGCGCAACGCCGCATGCAGCAAGTGCGTGGCAGAGTGGTTACGGCGAACCCGCTCACGGCGTGCGTGGTCAATACGGGCGTCTACTTCCAGTCCTTCGAACAGCTCACCCTCTATAAGAGTGCCCACATGCAGATGGTTATCGCCATCCTTGCGAGTGTCGGTCACCTTGAAGCGGCCACCGCTCCAGGTCAGCAGCCCGGTATCACCTACCTGGCCACCGGATTCAGCGTAAAACGGTGTGCGCTCCAGCACCACAATTGCTTCATCGCCGGCTTCTGCTGTTTTCTGCTCGCCGTTGACGATGACGGCACGGATACGCTCGTGACCATCAACATGCTCGTGGCCAGTGAACTCGGTTTTACCTTCAATGCCCAGGCCTGCTGCGTTGTAATCCATGCCAAACTTGCTGGCAGCTCTGGCCCGCTCACGCTGGCTTTCCATAGCTTTTTCGTAGCCCTCATAGTCCAACGTCAGGCCACGCTCACGGGCGATATCGTTGGTGAGATCCACAGGAAAGCCATAGGTGTCATACAGGGTAAAAACCGTCTGCCCGGGAATCACGTCGCCTTTCAGCTCGGCAATATCCTGCTCCAGCAGGCGCAAGCCTTTATCCAGAGTTTTTACAAACTGCTCTTCTTCCTGCAGCAGCACTCTCTCTATCTGCTTCCGGCTGCTGACAAGTTGCGGGAAGGCCTCACCCATCAACTCAACCAAAGCACCGGTTAATTTGTAGAAGAACGGGCCGGTGGCACCAAGCTTGTTGCCATGACGAGCTGCCCGACGAATAATCCGGCGAAGAACAAAGCCTCGACCTTCATTAGAAGGCATAACACCGTCGGAAATCAGGAAGGCACAGGAGCGAATATGGTCGGCAACCACACGCAGGCTGGCTTCTGTTGTCGCCGCACCGCCAAGTATGGCTGAAGCCGCTTTGAGAAGATCATCAAACAAATCGATTTCGTAGTTGCTGTGTACGCCTTGCATCACAGCTGTAACACGTTCCAGGCCCATGCCTGTATCGACGGAAGGCTTGGGCAACTTAAGCATCTCGCCATCAGCAGTGCGGTTGTACTGCATGAAAACCACGTTCCAGATCTCGATGTAGCGGTCACCATCTTCCTCCGGGCTTCCGGGGGGGCCGCCCGCTACGTCCGGGCCGTGGTCATAGAATATTTCGGTACAAGGGCCACAGGGGCCGGTATCGCCCATCTGCCAGAAGTTATCTGAAGCGTAAGGTGCGCCGCCATTGTCGCCAATGCGAACAATACGATCTACTGGCACGCCGACTTCTTTATTCCAGATGTCGTAGGCTTCGTCATCATCGGCATAAACGGTCACCCAGAGTTTCTCAGCGGG
The DNA here is from genome assembly GCF_016597775.1 of Marinobacter sp. 1-3A. Taxonomy (NCBI): domain Bacteria; kingdom Pseudomonadati; phylum Pseudomonadota; class Gammaproteobacteria; order Pseudomonadales; family Marinobacteraceae; genus Marinobacter; species Marinobacter sp. 1-3A. The sequence continues at coordinate 79,476 of NZ_VCGZ01000009.1, read as the reverse complement.
CAGGTTTAGCCACTGCTCGCCGGTCAGAAAGGTCCACGCATAATTGATGGCTTCGCGCTTGAAATAATCACCGAAGCTGAAGTTGCCCAGCATTTCGAAGAACGTATGGTGGCGCGCTGTGTAACCCACGTTCTCCAGATCATTATGCTTGCCGCCTGCACGCACGCATTTCTGGGAGCTGGTTGCGCGAGTGTAGTCACGCTCCTCACGGCCAAGAAATACGTCCTTGAACTGGTTCATTCCCGCATTGGTAAACAGCAGTGTCGGATCGTCTGCCGGCACCAGCGAGCTGCTTGAAACAATGGAATGACCTTGCTGTTTAAAATAATCGAGAAATGCCTGTCGCAACTCTGCGGTTTTCATAGCCCGTTGATACCTTTCCAGAAATCCCACCGGGAAGCGGCGGGATCCGCGATTGAATACGAATACTTACATGCGTGTGCAAATCGGCTACTCTAGCACACGCTGAGTACAGGAAAAACGTGAAAAATCACAGGAGAGCCCATGCCCCGCCGCTTCCACGCCGCTGATGAACTGCTACCCCCAGCGACGTTTCTCAAACGATCACTCGCCATTATTTACGACGGCCTGATCAGTATTGCCGTACTTCTGGTTACCACATGGATATACACCATGATAACTGGCTGGATTACCGGCTGGGACAGCATGGAGCAGAAAGCCGAAGCGGGTCAGTTATCCGGCGACCCCGGCCTGACGTTCGTATTGTTTCTGGTGATGTACCTGTTCTTTGCGTACTTCTGGACGCGGATAGGGCAAACACTGGGCATGCAGGTATGGCGGATTCGCATCGAAAATCTGGACGGCTCCTCAGTGAGCTGGAGCCAGGCCCTTCGTAGGTATGTGAGCGCGGCAGCCGTGTTTTTTGTGGCCATTTTGGCAGGCTACTATCTGGGTTCGGCAACGCTGTTCCTGTCTGTTCCAGCCATGATAGGGCTTTTTTACCCCATTAACGGCCTGTCCATAACAGACAGATTTTCAGACAGCATGGTTGTTAGTGTTCCCCATAAAGCCAAGGCTGGCTGAACCGGTATGTCGGGTAGCTATCCTGCCCGGCGCATCAACACACCACCAAACACCGCACTGATCCCAATTGGCACAATCACCGCAAGAACCGGGCTAAACCCGTAAACAAGGCTCATGGGGCCCAAAAGGTCCTGCATATACTTGAACAGCAGCCCTACGAGTAGCCCGGTAAACACCCGAAACCCCATAGTAACTGAGCGCAGTGGCCCAAAGATAAAGGAAATCGCCACCAGCACCATCACGCCTGTGCCCAGCGGCATCAGAGCCTTCTTCCAGAAGGCCAACCAGTATGGAGAGCCATTTAGCTCCTGGTCGCCAAGGTAGTTTGCGTAGGTATACAAGCCGGTCATTGAAAGGTTTTCCGGCTTAACAATCAGCACACTCAATACACTTGGGGACAGGCCAGTGTCCCAACGCAGGCTCTTATGATCTACCCGCCTGGTGGATTCACCCTCAAGGCGCGTGGTCGTGGAGTTCTCCAGCAGCCAGTGGTCGCCCTGATAAATTGCCCGCTCCGAGAAACTGGCTGCTATCAGCTGCCGTTGATCGTCGAATCGAAACAAAGAAACACCGTGCAACACACCGTTTGGCTGCACAGCATTGAAGTGCATAAAAACATTGCCCTCCCGGTGCCATACCCCGTGGGCAGCAGCCACACTCTGGCCCGCACCAAGAGCAACCGCCTTATGACTCTGGGCAGCACGCTCCGCAGGAGGCGCCAAATACTCACCGATAAGAACACCCGCCAGAACGATCACCAATGCAGGTTTCATTGCAGACCAGACAACCCGCTTTATAGAAACCCCGGCCGCGCGAATCACTGTAAGTTCGGAAGAGCTGGCCATGCCACCCAGTCCAATCAAACAGCCCATAAAAGCCCCAAGAGGCAGGTAGTCGTATACCCGGCGCGGCAAGGTAAGGGCTACAAACCAGAGTGCATCCAGAATCTGGTAGTTGTTGCGGGTATCATCCAGCTCGGCAACAAAGGCAAAAATCAGATCGAGGGACAGCACCACAAGCATCACCAGCAGCATGGCACCGCCCACATTGCGCATCACATAGTGATCAATCTTACGCATTGACCACTCCCTCCCGCTTCAGCTTTCTCTTATAAAGCCAGGCCGGACCAAAATGCAGCCAAAGACCAAGCGCAAGGAAGATGGCGTGCACCCAGAGCATGCCCAACCATTCAGGCACCTTGCCATCTGCCATGGCATCCCGGGCGACAATCAGCAAACCAAGATAGGCAACGTACACAAGCATGGCAGGCAATAGATGGAAAAATCGCCCTTGTCGCGGATTAACCCGGCTCAACCGGACTGCCAGCAGTGTCACTATTGGAACAATCAGCGGTAACGAAAAGCGCCAATGCAACAAGGCACGGTCACGGGGATCGTCCGATCGCATCAACTGGCCGGTAGTAACCCCCTCATCCAAAACCACATCACCACTACTACCGCTGCGAATCTTCAGACCGTAGGCTTCAAAACTTGTAATCTGGTAATCCAGCTTTCCGGGCGTTCCATCATAACGCGCACCGTTTTCGAGAATAAGAAAGCGGCTACCGGTTTCTTCATCAATCAACTGGGAGCCGGAATCGGCGGTAATTACGTTTACACCGGTTCCGTCTTGCCCGTACTCGGCAATAAACACACCCTGAAGTTGGCGCTTGTCATCACTGAGAGCTTCGGTGTAGGTAACGCGACCGCCCGACGAAAGCTTCTGGAAGCGCCCCGGCGCCAGCAGATCGAATTCTGTTGCCTTGGCCTGCTCTGCAAAAATCTCTTCAACCTGCTGCATTCCCCATGGTGAAACCACCAGGCTCATGCTCCCGACAATCAGCATAACAACAAGGCTGCCCACCAGGGTTTTTGACAACAACTGACCGTCGCTTACACCACAGGCGGAAAGCACGGTCATTTCACTTTCAAGATACATACGGCCATAGGCCAGCAGTATGCCAATGAACAGCCCCAACGGCAGGATAAGCTCAAGAAACCCGGGAAAGCGATACGCCATAATTTCAAACAGCACGCCGGGTGCAATCTTGCCTTCCGCGGCACCGGCCAAGTATTTGAGAAAGCGCCCACTCATAAACACCAGCAGAAGAATGCCTGAGACGGCAACCATGCTGACCATAACCTGACGTATGAGATAGCGGAAAATAATGCTCAAAACGGTTTCTCTGCCCGTGTAAACCGGAACATGGAGGAATGAGGAAACTGCGAGTATTCTATGTAACCTTGGGGCTGAATAACAGTGTAGCCCGCCTAACTTGATAATCCGCCTCCAAACCCCAATGCTTGGTGGTACAGGATCAAATCATTCTCGCCGCTCACAATTGCGGCTTTCCCCGGATAACTATAGGAGTTTCCATGAACTTCAGCCTGAACAGCAATGCCATTGCGAGCACCAAAGCCGACTGCCTGGTCGTCGCCCTTCCGGAACAGGGCGACTGGCCAGCCTCCTCCACTGGGGCAGACAGCGCACTTGGCGGGCTGATCACCAAACTCCAGAAAGCCGGTGACATCAATGGCAAAAACGCTGAAACAAGCCTGATTCCACTTAACGACCAGCCTTGGGATCGGTTGCTTGTTGTTGGTACAGGCAAGGACACCGAGCGCACTGGCGCAAACTTCCGAAAGGCACTGGCGGCCATGACAAGTGCCCTGAAGGATGGTCCTTCAAAGAGTGTGCTGATCAGCTTGACCGATACCGCCCTGACTGGCGATGACAGCCTTAGCTCCGAACTGGCAAAACTGAGCCTGATCGGCCGTACTCTGGAAGAGCAGCTCTACAGCTTCAGCGAGTTCAAGAGCGAAAAGCCTTCAGCGCGCAAGCTCAACAAAGTTCTGGTCGCCACTTCTGATGCCGGAAAAGCACAAAAAGAAGCGTTTAACCTGGGCTTGGCAACCGGTCGCGGCATGAATCTGGCCCGCGATCTGGGCAACATGCCACCGAACATCTGCCACCCCTCATGGCTGGCAGAGCGAGCCAACAAACTGGCCACTGAACACGACTGCATCAAGACCGAAGTGCTTGATGAAAAGCAAATGAAAAAGCTCGGCATGAACTCCCTTCTTGCCGTTGGTCAGGGCAGTGCCCAACCACCACGCCTGATCATCATGGAATACCGTGGTGGTAATGCTAAAGACAAGCCTTATGTTCTGGTAGGCAAAGGCATTACTTTCGACACAGGCGGCATCAGCCTCAAGCCCGGCGCTGGCATGGATGAAATGAAATACGATATGGGCGGTTCAGCTGCCGTATTCGGAGCCATGCAAGTACTCGCAGAGACCAAGCCGAAAATTAACGTGGTTGCGGTTATCGCTGCTGCTGAAAACATGCCCGACGGTAATGCCAGCCGCCCTGGCGATATTGTCACCACCATGTCTGGCCAAACGGTTGAAATCCTCAACACAGATGCTGAAGGCCGCCTGGTTTTGTGCGACGCCCTCACCTATGTGAAGAAATTTGATCCGGAAGTGGTTATCGACCTGGCAACGCTTACCGGCGCCTGCATCATTGCCCTTGGCCACGAGACAACAGGCCTGATGGCCAACAATGACGAGCTGGCAAACGAACTGCTGGCTGCGGGTGAACGTGCCAACGACAAGGCTTGGCGCCTGCCCATTTGGGAGGAGTACCAGACCCTGCTGGACAGTAACTTTGCAGACATGGCCAACATCGGCGGCCGCACTGCGGGTACCATTACTGCCGCCTGCTTCCTGGCTCGCTTCACCAAGGAATACCGCTGGGCGCATCTGGACATCGCCGGAACTGCATGGCATTCGGGTAAAGCCAAGGGTTCCTCTGGCCGCCCGGTTCCCCTGCTGGTCGACTACCTGATGTCCCACGCTGGAAAATAATGGAAAGTAATTCGCTCTCACAAGCCGGCAGCCCTGCTGCCGGCAACTCTCGGACTGCGTCTGCTCTGGAGGATAAAAACCAGCGTTACTGGTTTCACATTCTCCTCCAGGACACTCCCGCCGCCCGTAACCTGCACGCCACCAAGCTTGTAAGCAAAGCCTGGCAGCAGGGCGACCGGGTGTGCATCGTGTGCGACTCCCAGCAGCAAGCTGATGAACTGGACGAACTAATCTGGAACTTCAGCCCGGATGCGTTCATCCCGCACAGCGTCATACCCGATGCTGCCACACCCTGTACTGATCCTGTTGGAATACTATTGTGCCCGCCAATTGCAGAGGACTGGGATACCGTAATCATCCTCTCCCAGACCCTTCCGGCAAACGCGGACCAATTCAAACGCCTCGCCCTGGTGGCCCATAACGACCCTGTCGTTCTCAACCAGGCTCGATCACATTTCAGGCAGTTGCGCGCTTTAGGTATCGAGGCCCAAGTGTATGATCAACGATCGCGATCGTGATCATACACTGCCGGGCAGCGCTGAATTAGAGCTTCCAGAGTGCGAATGCGACGTGATTAACGACAGCTCGCCGGCAAATGCTTTTCGTTCACATTCTGGCCGTAACAGGTCCAACTGATCTCGCCCTCATCGACGGCAGGTTCAAGCACGATATATTTGGACTCGCCGGAATCATCCACGCCCATTTCGACCCCGATCATGCCGTCGTCATATACATCAATTGAATAGTTCTGCACGTCATTTTCCAGGATTAACTCCGGGTACCCCAGTTCTTGCATGGTTACCGGCCAAGCCTGGTTCTCAGTGGCGTAGGAAGTGACTCGAGCCTGTACCTCCTGAGCCATGGAGTATGCAGCCGAATAACGTGCCCTTTCGACATACTGCTGGTAAGCAGGAATTGCCAGCGCAGCCAGCACACCGATGATCGCGACAGTCACCAGCAGGGATGCAGCTCCGCCCGCACCACCACCCACCCGGGGCACAAACATCGATAACACCCAGGCCCCAAGGCTGCGACGAGGATGCTTTACCTCCCTGCCCTGTGCCAGTGCCAAGGCGGTCGCCATGCGTTTGGTCAGCCACGGATAGTCGCCGGTCAGTTCGTTGAACGACATCCAGAACCCACTGGTTGCCTGAATCTGACTGAGGTATGCATCCACATTGATGGTCTTCCAACGGGTATCCCCTGCAGCAATGGCTGCTATGGCGGACTTGATATCCTCTGAAGACTGGCAACAGGCAACGCCGTAGCGATCACAGGTGTATTCCTCTGCGCGGCGCAGAGCCGGCCCAACCACCGGCAACAGCGAGCCCGGCATGACAAACGCGCGCCAGGAAAGATGCTTGCGGTGTATGTGGCCAAGTTCATGGCCAATATAGAAATCGACTGCGCCCGGCTGGTCTTCCAGGGCGTCAATGACATCGGTAAACAGCACCACGAAATGACGACCGAGAAATTTGGTGGCCAGCGCATTAAAAAAATCGGTACGAAGCAGGTATGCCTCAGGCAACTCTGTGACGCCAACTTTTTCAGAACAACGAACCAGCCGTTCATATAGATCCGGATACTGATCCTTACTTATGCGCACACCCGAGCCTTTCAGGTGGGAGATAAATGCCGAATGCGCAAACAGAAAAAACACATAACCCAAAAGCAAGTACAACAACAAAATCCCGAACGTCCCGACAAACAACGCAAGCCAGATAACCGCTGAAAACACGACCGCTATCCTGAGCAACGGCTTCTCGTTCTTGTAAACCAAATCCATGGTATTCCCTCGTTAAGATGCTTACAGAGTGACCGGCGAGTGCACAGCGCAAGACCTGAGCCAGCTATGACTGAGTTTTATTGCAGCGCACCCACGCAGCAAAGCCGGCGATTATAGAGAAAAATATCGAACATCTTCCACGACTACATGTCGATTTCGCAGGCTCGGAGGTGGGACACGCCTGCCAAAGCCGAGCTCCATGGCTCGAAGGCAAGCGACCATGTATAATCCAGCGTTTCAATTTCCCCTTGTGAATCAATTAAACGGTCGCCAGAAAAACCCATGGAAAAAACCTACCAGCCAGAAAACATTGAGCGCCAGTGGTACGAAAACTGGGAATCCAAAGGTTACTTCCGCCCCAGCGGCGAAGGTCAGGCATACAGCATTGCGATTCCGCCACCCAATGTGACCGGCAGCCTGCACATGGGCCATGCCTTCCAGCACACCATCATGGACACCCTCACTCGCTACAAGCGCATGCAGGGCCACAACACCCTGTGGCAAGTGGGCAGTGACCACGCAGGTATCGCCACGCAAATGGTGGTTGAACGCAAGCTGGCGGCGGAAGAGGGCAAAACCCGCCACGACCTTGGCCGGGAAGACTTCATCAAGCGCATCTGGGAATGGAAGGAAGAATCTGGCGGCACTATTACCGGCCAGATGCGCCGGTTAGGTAACTCCGTTGATTGGGATACCGAACGCTTCACCATGGACGACGGCTTTTACAAAGCTGTACAGGAAGTATTTATTCGCCTGTACGAAGACGGCCTGGTATACCGCGGCAAACGATTGGTGAACTGGGACCCGAAGCTGCACACCGCTATTTCCGACCTGGAAGTTGAGAACAAGGAAGAAAAAGGCTTTTTCTGGCACCTTCGCTATCCACTGGCCGACGGTGCAACCACCCAGGATGGCAAAGACTATCTGGTCGTCGCCACTACCCGCCCGGAAACCATGCTGGGAGATACCGCCGTAGCCGTTCATCCGGACGACGAGCGCTATCAGCATCTGATTGGCAAGTTTGTCATGCTGCCGTTAGTAAACCGCCGCATACCGGTGATTGCCGACCACCACGCCGATCCCGAGAAAGGCTCCGGCTGCGTGAAGATTACGCCAGCACACGACTTTAACGACTACGCCGTAGGCAAGCGTAACAACCTGCCGATGATGAACGTGCTGACTCAGGATGCGGACATACGTGAGCAAGCCGAAGTATTCAATAGTGACGGCACAGAGAACACCGAGCTGGATGCCAGCCTGCCCGCAGCTTACGCGGGACTGACCCGGGAAGACGCGCGCAAGCAGATCGTGGCCGATATGGAAGCCGCCGGTCTGGTTCAGCAAGTGGAAGACCACGTACTGAGCGTTCCCCGTGGCGACCGATCCGGTCTGATTATCGAGCCAATGCTGACCGATCAGTGGTTTGCCGATGCGAAAAAACTGGCCGAGCCTGCCATTGAGGCGGTCGAAGACGGTCGCATTCAGTTTGTGCCCAAGCAGTACGAGAACATGTACTTCTCCTGGATGCGTGACATTCAGGACTGGTGTATTTCCCGCCAGCTTTGGTGGGGCCACCGCATCCCTGCCTGGTACGACGCCGAAGGCAATATCTACGTAGGCCGCAGCGAAGAAGAAGTCCGCCAGAAGCACAACCTGGCAGCGGATTTCGAGCTGAAGCAGGACGATGACGTTCTGGATACCTGGTTCAGCTCCGCCCTGTGGACCTTCGGCACCCTGGGCTGGCCGGAAATTACCGAGCGCCTGAAAACCTTCCACCCTACCGATGTATTGGTGACAGGTTTTGACATCATCTTCTTCTGGGTTGCCCGGATGATCATGATGACCATGCACTTCATGAAGAATGAAGACGGCACCCCGCAAGTCCCCTTCAAAACTGTTTATGTAACCGGCCTGATCCGCGATGAACACGGCGACAAGATGTCCAAATCCAAGGGCAACGTGATTGACCCTCTGGACATGATCGACGGCATCGATCTTGCCACGCTACTCGAGAAGCGCACGGGCAACATGATGCAGCCCAAGCTGGCAAAGAAAATTGCCAAGCAGACCGAAAAGGAATTCCCGGAAGGTATTTCTGCCCACGGCACCGATGCCCTGCGCTTCACTCTGGCAGCCATGGCCACTACCGGCCGCGATATCAACTGGGATATGAAGCGCCTGGAAGGTTACCGTAACTTCTGCAACAAGCTGTGGAACGCTGCCCGTTACGTGTTGATGAACGTGGAAGGCGAAGACTGCGGCGTGAATGGTGAGCCGGTAGAACTGTCTCTGGCGGATCGCTGGATTATCAGCGCCCTGCAGCAGTGCGAGCAGGACGTGACCCGCCATCTGGATCAATACCGTTTCGATCTGGCGTCCCATGCCTTGTATGAGTTCATCTGGAACGAATACTGCGACTGGTACCTGGAGCTTTCCAAGCCTTGCCTGAGCGACGACACCGGCAGTGTTGAGGCGAAGCGCGGCACACGCCGCACCCTGGTTCGCGTGCTGGAAACCGTTCTGCGTCTGGCGCACCCGATCATGCCGTTTATCACGGAAGAAATCTGGCAGCGCATTGCACCGCTGGCTGGAAAATCCGGTGACAGTATCATGTTGCAGCCATTCCCGCAGGTGGACGCCAGCAAGCACGATGCCAAGGCTGTTGAAGACATTGAATGGCTGAAGGGCGTGATTGTGGCGGTGCGCAATATTCGCGGCGAGATGAACATTTCCCCAGCGAAGAAAATTCCGGTGCTGTTCCGTGGCAACAGTGCAGAAGGTCAGCGCCGGATGAATGAAAACCGTCAGTTCCTGAGTTCTCTGGCCAAGCTGGAAAGCCTGGAATGGTTTGAAGGCGATAAAGCACCCATGAGTGCCACTAAGTTGGTTGGCGATATGGAAGTGTTGGTGCCTATGGCTGGGCTGATCGATAAGGATGCGGAGCTGAAGCGGCTGGATAAGGAGCTGGAGCGTTTGCAGAAGGAGATTGGACGCCTTGAGGGTAAGCTGAATAATGAGAAGTTTACTGCGAAGGCACCTGCGGAAGTGGTTGCCAAGGAGCAGGAGAAGCTGGCTGAGGTTCAGGGTAATCTGGGCCGGTTGCAGCAGCAGCGCGCAGATATTGAGGCCATGTAGGCATGGTGTCTGCGGGTAAGCGTTCCGGGGATGGCGGGGTGATCGCCATTCTTGGAGCGGGTTCTTTGGGGCGGCTTTGGGCCGCCCTTTTGCCTTCTGCTCTTTGTGGTTTCTTGCCTCGACTCTCTAATGATTTGTCTGAGCATGAATTTGGGCTTGGGGGGAGCTTCAGCCGTCAGGCGGGCCTCCCCGAAACACGCTGTGAATACGTCCTTGTACGCTCTGTTCCGCCATCCCTGGCTCCACAAGGTTTCGGGGAGGCCCGCCTGACGGCTTCGCCAAACTCTGGTGATGCCCGCATCCAGGTTAGTCTGCCTTGGCTTCAGTCAACTGAAGTATTGAGGCTGATGCTGGTAACAACTAAAGCTGGTGATACGCTTGCGGCTTTGAAAGCCTGGCTACCTCACATTCCAGCAGGCATACCCATCGTCTTATTTCAAAACGGTTTAGGCAGTCAGCAAGCAGTTGCTGAACGGTGGCCGGAGCGGCTGATTTTGGCTGCCAGCACTACCGAAGGCGCGAACCGCCCTTCCCCTGAAGTACTGGTTCACGCCGGAGCAGGAGATACCTGGGTGGGCGCGCTTACGGCTAGTGCCGCTGACCACACCGCGAGTGTTGTTCAGCAACTAGCTGAAACCGGCTTGCGGGTTCATGCTGAGGAGAACATTCTGCAGCGGCTTTGGCAGAAGCTGGTAGTGAATGCCGGGATAAATCCGTTTACAGCCCTGCTCGACTGCCCTAACGGAGACATTCTGAACTCACCTCTTTATCAGCAGAACATTGATGAGCTTTGCTCGGAGATATCTGTTTTGTTGGAAGCTGAGACCTCAGAAGCCATTGCGCCGGAGGTTCTTCGGGAGCGTATAGAAACTGTGGCGAGAAACACCGCCAGCAATACGTCTTCCATGCGCGCGGATGTTTTAGCGGGTCGTAAAACAGAGATTGACTATATCAACGGCTATCTAGTGCAATGCGGAAGGTGCCATAGCATTGCCACGCCGGTAAACCAAATGCTGACCGAACGAGTACAAGGTCTATAAGGCTTTTAACCAATCAGCTTAAACTACCAGGAGCAACATCATGGGCAACCGCCTTTCCAAGATTTACACCCGCACAGGTGACGATGGCACCACCGGCCTGGCCGATGGTAATCGTATTGCCAAAAACGCTCAGCGTGTTGAGGCAATGGGCATGGCCGATGAGTTGAACTGCCATATCGGCCTGTTGATCGAAACCCTGGACAGTGATGATGACATGCTGGAATCCATGCGCCGCATTCAGCATCACCTGTTTGATTTGGGTGGTGAGTTTGCGATTCCCGGAAGCAAGGCGATTACTGAAGATCATATTAGCTGGCTGGAAAATCTGCTGGATGAAATGAACGAGCCCTTGCCGCCTCTGAAGAACTTCATCCTGCCAGGCGGAAGCCCGGCTGCAGCTCAGTGCCACTTGGCCCGCGCCGTTTGCCGCCGTGCGGAGCGTGTAGTGGTAGCCCTCAGCCATGAGGATTCAATCAACCCTCTGGGACGCCAGTACCTGAACCGTTTATCAGACCTGTTATTCGTAGCTTCAAGGGTGTTAGCGCGCCGGGAAGGCGCTGAAGAGATTCTGTGGGATCAAAAGAAGTCGGGAATGTAGCGCTCACGCTGGGCGTAACATTGCACTCACCATAATCAGGCAAGGTGTGGCGCAAAGGCTCCGGAAACTGTGCGGAGCCAGGGATGGCGGAGCCAAGCGTACACGGACGTATTAACAGCGTGTTTCCGGAGCCTTTGCGCCACACCTGGCCGTCTTAAAAACTAAACCTTAAACGCCTCAACAAGCCTCTGCAAAGAAGCCGTCAAATCAGACATTTCCTGGGAAGAAGCCAGAGTCTCTTCAGCGTTCGCGGCAGTCGATGCACCCAACTCGCCAATGTGAGCAACGCTAGCATTCACATCTTTGGAAACTGCAGACTGCTCTTCAGCGGCCTGGGCAATCTGGTGGCTCATGTCCACAATCACCGAAATACCCTTGGCAATTCTGCTCAACGCCTCAGTAACCTCTGCCGACTTCTGAACGGTTGTCTGAGTAACGTCACGGCTATTGGTCATGGCCGCTACGGCATCTTTTACGCCACTCTGAAGTCGTGAAATCATGCCTTCAATTTCTTCGGTCGACTTATGAGTGCGCTGGGACAGCGAGCGCACCTCATCTGCAACCACCGCAAACCCACGCCCCTGCTCACCCGCACGGGCTGCTTCAATGGCAGCGTTCAAGGCTAAAAGGTTGGTCTGCTCAGCGATGGCTTTGATTTCAACCAAAACCTGACTGATGTTGTTGCTGTCTTCACTCACCCGGTTGATCACATCTACAGCGCCAGAAATCTCGGTCGCAAGACGGTTGATGGTTTCAACGGTATCGGAAACAACGCCGCGGCCAGTTTCCGTATCTTGCTCTGCAGCGGTGGCGCTGTCTGCAACCCGGTGGGCGCTTTCAGTAACCTCACTCACCGCCTCGACCATCTGGCTCATAGCCTCATTAATCTGGCCACTCTCGGCCATCTGATGCGTTACTGCTTCGCTGTTAGCGGCAGCCGTGTCCTTCACTCGCGTGGCCTGCTGATCAACTTCCTGTGTTGTCTGGCCTACAGAGCGTATCAGTTCAGCCATACGATCCGTCATATTGTTGAACTCACCCGTCAACTCACCAAGCTCATCGCGATTATCAAGGGAAATCCGGGTCGTCATGTCGCCAGCAGCAACCTTGCGCGCTGCTTCACTAAAGCGATTGATGGCAGTGCGCACAGACATGAAGAAGCCAACATAGAGATATACAACAAAAAGCAAAACAACAATCAGCGCGACTACTATGAGGCGACGCTGGCTTAGCTCTTGCTCCAGCCTGGCTCCCAGATTGGCATCGACCACATCAAACGCTGCATCTTTTAGCTCAACATAGCTCCCCAGCTTCGCAGAAATGCGCGAATCATAATCTGGCCATGCCATCTCCAGCCGCATTGGCGCAATAATATTAACTTCAAGCAACTCACGTGCGTTCAAAAGACTTTCATCAACATCTTTCAATGCAGTTCCCGCCGAGGCGGCAAACGCCGGCGACGCATCTGCCGCGAGGGTCAAGGCAGGCGAAAGCAGTGAACTACGATTAGTCAGCGCATCATATATTTCATTCAGATTTTCGCTGAGGGCATAACCTAACTGACCGTCAACAAGAGCGAACAGGCCATAGGAACGTGCCCGCCCCAATTCGCTGCGGGCATCTGGAAGAGTTTCACGGATAAGACCAAGAATGAGCAGGTTTTCCCTCGAGGCGCCTTGGCCCAAGCCTGACGTTTCTATCGTGGCGGGAATCAGTGCAAGCGCTTTCTGAACAAATTCCTGAAAATATTTAAACTGGGGATCAAAGTTGGTCTGATAGTTATCATCCCCACGAATGCTCTGCCACTCCGCTTTTAGCGCCTCTACCTGGTCGGCCCACGCCCCGGAGGTATCAAAAGAACGCGGCTCTGCAGTCAGGCTATCAAGAATAGAGCCTATTTCGCTGGCGATCTTGTCGGAAAGAGCTTTGAGACTAGCTTCATCTTTGGCTACTGCTGGCGCCCGATAATCCCGATAATCAATAGACGCGTCTACAAGGCGATCGATCTGGCGCAGCTGTTCAAGACCCTCTACACCCCGGGTCATGGTCGCGACCGAGCGGTTGAGTTCTGTCATCACAAGCCAGGACAACCCACCAATCGGGAGGAGGAACAGGATGCTGATCAGGCTGAACTTGTACAGCATCGGCAACCGGTTCATCAGTGCTACTGCGGGATTAATGAGTTGCTTCACATCGACCCTCTCTTTGAAATGCAAACAAATGAATGCATGTTCTGTTCTTATTATCGCCCAAACAGGGGGAAACTTAAGTAATTTTTATTATCCAACCAGGTTTCAGACAACGCCTGCGATTACGAGCAAAGCAAGTGCGCAAATCCAGACCAGCATACTCCGGCTGAGCAGGTCCCTCACCGCACTCAAACTGCGGCCACCAAAGCTGGCCCACTCATCCTGGTGAATCCGGGAAAAGCGGGCTGGATCAAGCGCATACCCGGTTAACGACCCATTGGCGGAAATCATGAGCACCTCTGACGCCTTTTTCGTGACACCCGCCATCGCAGCTCTGGATTCACGCAGCCAGCCCGACAAGTCACCGGCAATCCCAAAAGTTATTGACAGCATTCTTACCGGCACCCAGCTAAACCATTCACATGCTTTGGTATACCATGGCCTGGCGCCTGCCTGCGGCCACTGCTCAGACAGTGCGACTAATCCCCGCACAAAAATTGCCAGGCCTATGCCTCCCACCACATACCAGAATGCAATTAGGAAGAAACGCTGAAAAACTGCCAGCATCAGTGCTTTGGATAAGGCAAGGTGCATGATTTCTGGTGATGCGGCAGCGCCCCGCTCGTTCGCAGGCAGCCGCTCCTGTATAAAGTGCCAGGCAGCCTGCATGTCGCCCTTCCGCCAAGCTTCCGCATAAGGCTCAAGCACTTGCCGCCAGCCAGGCGACCCCATAAGTAGCACAAGCACCAGAATTTCCAGCGGGTAGGCAGCAAGCCGCCAGCCGTATAGCCCCAGTGCATATATGCCCAAGGCAGCGAGCAGTGCTGGTACGACGATCAAAAAAAGGCCAGCCCCAATACTTGATTCGCGTCCTGCTTTAACAACGGTGCCCTGGCGAAACCAGCGCCGCCAGAGTTCATCCCCGGATATCGCATTCAGGCTATCAAGCCGCCTGCGAACCAGGTAGGCAATGAGAAATACCACCAGAATCATCTAAACAGCTCCTTTGGGAGACAGTTCAGCACTGTTTTTGTCCAGTCTGAACTGCATGCAGAGACGCCTGAAAGTGTTGCCAGTCAAATGCAGGCCCAGGGTCTGTCTTGCGACCGGGCGCAATATCACTGTGGCCAGTAATGCGGTTGTTGGTTATATCGGGCCAGGCAGAACCGATCACTACCGAGATTTCTGCCAACGCCCGATACTGCTCAGCCGTGTAAGGAATGTCGTCTGCGCCTTCAAGCTCAATTCCAATAGAGAAGTCGTTGCACTCTTCTACACCCTCAAAGCAAGATCGCCCCGCGTGCCAGGCTCTTTCCAACAGGCTGACAAACTGAACCAGGCTGCCATCCCTGCGAATCAGTGCGTGAGCTGACACGCGCATCCCGGCAATTGTTGCGAAGTAGGGATGCAAATCCGGATCCAGGCAATTGGTGAAGAAGTCTTCAATATAGGTGCCACCAAACTCGCCGGGCGGCAAGCTGATATTGTGCACTACCAGAAGGCTTATGGTGGTGCCTTCCGGGCGAGGGCCGTAGTTCGGCGAAGGGCACCAGCGAGCAGATTCAAGACGCCCGGTTTCGCGAAGCGTCTCTATGTTTTCGCTGCAAATGGTCGTACTAACATGATCGCAGGCTGAATGGGGCAAGATGAATCCATTATTATCAGAGCATTACACTGTGATCTGATTGAATCACAAAGTAACACCTGTTACCACGGATCAATCTTTGCGGGTATTGCGCAGGTTGTCGATGATGGATTCCAGTGCTCTGTCAAAGATAAGCCCATCATCAAGCATACACACAGTACCTGCCGCCATTGCAGAGGCCAGCTCCTGGCGATGATACTCCGCCACCTTGGCACCGCTGCGATTAACAAATATATACTTACCCGTGGCCCTGATAACAGCCGCCAACTTACAGCGAAGCTTGGTCTCGTCGCGGGTCAGCTCAACCCAGGCGCCAACACGAAGACTGTCAGCCCGGTTCAACCACTCAGCCGCAACCTCTTCCACTGCCTGCTGTGCAGGCGCTTCAATCACGAGTTCTGACAGCACATGTTGTTGCTGCTCGTTCGTTTCAGCCTGTGCTCCGGTGTCAGACAGTCCAGTCCCGGCTTCGGGTGCCACAAAAGCTTCAACAAACGGCTCTTCGTCTTCCACCACAGGTGCGGCCCGCAAGGGGGCCGTTGCCAGTCGCTGAAACACATCCACGTGAGCCAGTTCGAGATCCCTAACTGCGGTATCTGTTGCAAATGGATCCCAGGAAATTTCCTGAAGCGCCATGCGGAAGTCATCCACAATAGCCGGGATTGCGCGAAGCAGGTCGCTTCGGGTAGAGCTTTCAACCGGTTGAGGATCCACACTCCAAACAAGGTGACCAGTCAGCTCTTTTGCATCTGCCCAGCGCTCGCTTTCTTCTCCTACCCGCAATACCACCCACTGCAGGTATTTTGTCCATGCTTCCGTGAGCATTTCGAGCACAGGCTCAGGAATATCCCTGCCTGCTGTATGCCCTGCAATCAGCGCATCAGCAACCTGGGACGCCTGCTCCTGCCGCGCCCTGCCCTCCTCGGCATCGCGCAAACGTTGTTCTACCAATTCCCGGCGGCGGCGATCAAGGTCCGTAAAGTGGCAAAAATCCTTTAATAGCTCTTCAAAGAGTGACACATTGTTAGTGAACTCACTCAACACCCGATCCACAACTGCCTCGATCTTTTCGTGCAGGGGGTCGCGTTGACCGGCCCGCTTTTCAGTCCAGCCAATGGCGGATAGTGCCAGCTCGTTCAACAACTTCCTTACCGGGTGGCCGCCACGGTTAAAAAAGTTCTTGTCGCTGAGGGCAACTTTCAGAACAGGAATCTGCAAACGCCCGATAAGCGCTTTCATAACCGGGTGCAATTGCCTGTCTTCCAGGATGAAATCAAACAACATGGAGACCAGGTTGATGACATCATTGTCTACCTGCCCGATGCTTGCTTTTTGACCATTAGCCGCCCGGAGCACCGGCTGAAGCCGCTGATCGAGAGAGGCAACTTCACCACCTTCCCACTGGCTGAAAGATGTCTGCGCCTCGCTGAGGCGAGCCAACAAGCCATCAGTATCCAGGTAGGCCTCATCAGCCCTGTCCGGCTCAAACATAGTCTGGGATGCACCTCGCTGATGCAGGAGCGCGCTCAATTCGGAAAACGTTGCATAGGAAGAACCGCCCTGGATCTGGTCATGACTGTAATACTGGCCGCCGCTGACTTCACCCGATCCTGCGCTCGCGCCTTGCTGCACTGAGCTTGGCGGCACCGGGGCAGAGGTCGCAGACCTGGCTCCAGCTGAACGGGCTGGTGGACGTTTAACGTCTGGAAGAACACCTTCTGAAACCAGCGTGCGGTTCGCTTCCTGATAAAAATCGCCAAGCGTATCTGCCAGCAGGCGATCAAACAGCTTGAGAACAATAAGCTTTGCACGGATGTCGATATCGAGATCAGCACAAGCCTCCGCAATACCGCCACAGAGCACCTCGGGACTGAGAGGCATCTGACTGCCGGAGAGATCTACTCCCGTCACCAGATGGTTCACCCGCAAAGACAAAAGCTGGATGGGGGCCTGATATTGATTTCGTAGCTTATTGATCAGGTTATCAATCGCTACCTGTTGCTCCAGATCTGAGTGTTCCAGAAGGCTCAGGGAATCCCGGTCAACTTCGTCCAGCGCACTTGCGGTCTGTCGGGGCCGGAATTTGCCAATATCATTAAAAGCCTGACTGACGTACTGCAGCATTGAAACAACCATGGCTTTGCGGCGCAGCCGCAATTCGCGCATGGCATCAAAATAGACCGTCTGATCCATGTTGGAGCCGGCACGATCCGCAAGTTCAAACAAGGCATCGTCAGCACGCTCGAAAAAACGTTCGAGCACACCCTTCAAGGACTGACCGGATGAGTCTCGCAGGCGAACAAGGGCCGGCGGCAGATCAAACCGTGAAAACGATTTCTGCCCGGAAAAACTGACAACCTTGTTTTCCTGCTTCATTGACCACCCCTCAGCCAAGGTATGTGAAACGCCTGACCATCGTTTTGAAACTACTCTGATTACATATCATACGAGTTAGTAGCGTCACCTTGTGTCAGAAATTGTCACCTTTTGTGTAGAGCAGACCCAGATCACAATTTTGGCATAATTTGGCGAAACCGCTAGCGGGCTATAGAATCGTGCCCCTTAACTGATTCAGAACTCTTTGGCCCCAGACACAAGCGGATGCATGACCATGAAATTCACTGAACGCCTACGCCAGTCACGAATTGAATCCGTCGCAGCAAGCCTGCGAGAAGATATCGGCGATGGCGATATCACGGCTCAACTTATTCCATTGGAGAAGCAGGCGACCGGTCATGTTATTACCCGGGAAAGAGCCCACATCGCCGGGCGCGAATGGGTGAATGAAGTATTCCGCCAGGTAGACAGCTCAGTTACTCTGGAGTGGCTGATCAAGGATGGTGAATCCGCTTCCCCCAATCAGGTCCTGTTCCGCATGAAAGGCACAGCCAGAAGCCTTTTGACCGCAGAGAGAGCCGCTCTGAACTGGCTGCAAACCCTTTCAGGCGTTGCGACAAGCTGCGCAGGCTATGCTGAGCGAGTTGCTCACACCAGCGTACGCCTTCTGGATACCCGCAAAACGCTGCCGGGGTTGCGGCTTGCCCAGAAATACGCAGTAACCTGCGGCGGCTGCCACAATCATCGTCTCGGGCTTTGGGATGCATTTCTGATCAAGGAAAACCACATTTCCGCTTGCGGCTCCATCGCCAACGCTATTGCTGCTGCCCACAGAATTGCCCCCGGCAAGCCTGTAGAGGTAGAAACTGAAAACCTCGCGGAGCTGGAGCAGGCCCTTAGCGCCGGAGCTGATATCATCATGCTTGATGAGTTTTCCATGGAAGATCTGCGCACAGCCGTTGCCATGAACGAGGGGCGAGCTAAGCTGGAAGCGTCCGGTGGCATCAATACAGACACACTGGTTCCCATTGCAGAAACCGGTGTCGATTACATTTCCATCGGCGCGCTGACCAAAGATGTCAAAGCCATTGACCTCTCCATGCGCCTGGACTGAGCCGGGCGGCTCAGTTTGAAAGAACAGTGATCAGCTACCAGAGAGTAGCTGATCAACAGCCTCTAGCTCCTGTACCAACCCCCGCCCTGATTCCTGACGACCACGAAAGTACTCCTCTGCCATAGGCGCAATGCCTGAAACCCTGGGCAAAGGGTGGCCATTTTCAACAATGAGTTTCATGCGCTCAAGAAACACAAACTGAATCCACTGGGTAAACGCCAGGGTATCGATGCAAAAGGGCTCGGTGCTGTCGAATGCTTCAATCGGCGGGCGCTCGACCGCCCACATATCGAGTTTGCGCAGTTCCATCTCAATACCAAGAAGGCAATCTGCCACCTGCCCTGTAACGTCACCTGTGCCTGACATAAATACCCCCCCTCAATCTGCCAAGGGCTCAAGCTCTACCGTCTCGCCGTTCAACACGCGATACAAATCATCAAACTGCTTTGTAAGCGCGTGCTTTGGCGCCATGTGAATGAGCGGCTGCCGACACTGGTGAGATTCTTTCATTTTTACAGAAGCTGACAAGCGTACTGGCAGCACTGGAAGCCCTTCTTCGATCAGTTCTCTTACCAGTTTTTTGGGGAGGCTGGCACGGGGCTGAAACTGGTTGGCGACAATACCCTCCACCACAAGTTCTTCATTGTGATCTTCCTGCAGGTCTTTAATTTCATTGAGAATGTTATAAAGTGCCTGACGGGAAAAATCATCACAATCAAATGGGATCAGGCAACGCTGAGCCGCGATAAGTGCCGAGCGGGTGTAGAAGTTCAAGGCGGGCGCTGTATCGATGTAGATTTCGTCGAAGGACTCACCCAGCTTTTTGAGGGCTTCCCGCAACTTGTAAATCTTGTGCTTTGCTTCCAGTTTGCGCTCCAGAAAATCCAACTCTGGACTGGAGGGCAACACATAGAGGTTTCTGAACGGCGACGCGTGAACAAATTCCTCCGGGCGCCGGTTGAACACCTTGAAAGCCACCGTTTGCTCTAGCATGTCTGCAACCGTATCTTTGAGCTCGCTGGCCGGTTTGTCCAAGAGATAATGTGTTGAGTTTCCCTGGGGGTCCAGATCAACAACCAGCGTGCGCTTGCCTCTTGCCGCGCTGATCGCTGCCAGGTTGCAGGTAATACTGGATTTTCCAACTCCGCCCTTCTGGTTGAATACTACCCGTCTCATGTCATTTCTCCATCTGGCGCTTTATTCAGCGTCTTATCGTTTGATTGCTGTCTTTGTGTTTGGTTATGTCTGTGCCTTTGACTCACCATTGCATGACCGTTTTCACGAACGGAATAGTGAGACGTCGCTGTGCTTGCAGGGAATTTTCATCGAGGGTATCGAGAATACTCAACAATTCTCCGAGACGCCTTGGCGCACGGCGCATGATAAAGCCGGCAACGTCGTCCGTCATTGATAGTCCCCGTTGCTCGGCACGGGCCATGAGAATTTTTAACCGGTCATCGTCACGGTAAATTCCAAGCTGCACCGTAACACCGTGATGCAACCGTGAGACCAGATCTGGCAACACAAAGGGCAAGGAGCCAGGAACCTCCGAGAGACTGACTACGAGCATACGCCCACCGTCGTGCAGGCGGTTATAAAGGTGAAAAACCGCCTCTTCCCAGTCTGCCTTACCGGCTATCCGGTCAAGATCATCAAGGGCAACAACATCCATGGTATCCAGCCCGGCAAGCGCTTCTGGCCCGAAAGGTTCCAGTTCTGCAATACTGATACACACGGCTGTTTTCCCTTCGGCCTCTCCATGGTGACACGCTGCCTGCAACAGGTGGCTTTTGCCCGTATCAGAATCGCCGCACACCACTACCACCGGCAGCCCTTCAGGCTGACTGAACACTGATAAAAGCCGCAGCGCAGCTTCCCGGTTGCGATCCCCGTGAAAATTATCAAAACGTGCATCATCCCGAAGGCGGACACCAAGAACCAATTGCGATGCGCTCACGACTGCCTGGCCCTCCTTGCCCGTGCACCCCAGACGACCATGTAATGGCCCCCGCTAAACACAGCTGAAGCCGCAACCAGCCAGATTCCTGCATCCAGCCACCCCGGCGGTACCGGCAAGCCAGCCATGATCACAATAATGCCCAGAATCACCAGAATCTGAACCAACGTATTCAATTTTCCGGGCATGCTGGGTTCCATTTCAAAGCGACCGATACCGTAATGATAAACCAGTGCACCACCAACAATCAGAAGATCCCGCCCGAGTATGAGCGCGAACAGCCACAACGGAAGGACAGAAGTGTAGGTCAGTACCAGATAGGCTGTAATTAATAGCGCTTTATCTGCCAGAGGGTCGGCCACAGCACCAAAGCGTGAACGCCAATTGAAGTGCCGAGCGAGGAAACCATCAAGACCGTCAGTCAGCGAGGCGACAGCAAATATAAACAACGCAAGGCGGTACTCTTGTACCAGTAACGCCCTGGCAAAAGGAGCAATCAGCAATATGCGCACAAACGTCAAAGCATTGGGAATCCAGCGCCAGGCGTAAGTGTTCAATGTGCTGCCTCCGGTTGCGGCTTACTGCCCGCCATCATTCACAATGACCGGCACAGGTTGCCAGCGGTAATAGAGGACCTGATAGAGCGACTCAAATGCCTGCTCAGCCTCTTCTTCATCTGCAGGAGATGGCTGGTAGGTAAACATAGACGGCTCAGCAGGAGCTGTTTCTGGAGCTACTTCCGGACTAATCTGCCCGGGTTGCGTCTGAGCTGGCTTTGCAGGAGCTTCTGGTGACGTCAAACGAGGCTGCGGCATATCCTGAGCTTCACCGTCAACCGGCACAAACCTGGAATCCAGGGCAATATATTCTCTGAGCTGATCCAACTCACCGGAAAACGCCACTCTGAGCGTTAGTTGCTCACCCTTGAGCCGGGACGCACCTGCACTTACAACCGGAGTCAGCCCCTCAAGAACCTGGGTAGCCCTGCCATAGTCCGTAACTGAGGTAACGCCGCGAAGAACAATATCAACCTGCGGCAAGTCTCCAACCTCGCCGGCTGCAACTGCGTAACGGCTGGCGTACAACTCTGCCCAACGATTAACCAACGCTTCCGCCAAAGCTTCCCGCGTATCGGCACTGACCGCCTCTTCACTACTATTAAGCTTTGCACCTTCAAACACCCAGCCTGCACGCCACTGACTACCAGAGCGGCTGACACGAACCAGAGCAAGCACATCGTGCTCAACGCCCTCTGAGGCAGTGCGGACACGACCGGTGAATTGCCCCCAGATGTCCGATAACAACTCTCTATTATCGCTGAACCCGGCTGGCGGCAGCGTCACCGGAAGCCCCCGCTCCTGAGCCGCGCGGGCAAATGCGGAAGTCCAGATTCCGGAGTCTCCGGTGTCGGCAAGTCCTTCACCCGTCCCAGTCACGAGCTTGCGAACACCGCGATCTTCTACGGCGACCCACGCCAAGGTCAGAGGACGGTTTGCACCCCAAACAGGGGCACCAATCGACGCCAGTGCACGGTTAACACCCACTGCACCAAATGCCATACTCAAACGGCTATCGCCATTTTCACCACGGAGCACCTGATAGGAAAGAAGCAGGGATTCGGCATCTGCCATCAAAGCCTTGGCGCCGTCCAGTGCAAGCACCTCACGGGTGCCAGAAATTCGCACAAAAACCCGGGCTAACCCGTCTGCATAGCCCTGCGCCAGAGCATCCGGGCCGGAGCCGGTCACAGGAACCTCAACAGTATAAAGCCCTGACACCGTAACGGCTGTCGCGGGTGTGGATACTGCCACCATAAGCGCACAAATAATGGCAAGCCAAAGGGCTGATAAGGACTTTAGAGCCCGGTTCTGGTCTGGTACTGGCATGAAACACCCTGCTGTTCGCATGAATGGCGCATAGGATACACCATGGCCCGGAGCCTGAGTAGCCGACCCGGGTTGCTGAAATGCAATCTTGCCCGCGCCGGACCGCCCAGTTACTCGAATCTGCACCCGCTCGCAGCAATTGCACTTGGACCCCCACACCGCACCTGCTAAAATCCGCCGCCTGACCCACTGGCCTAATGGTTAAGATCCCCATGAGCGAACAGAAGCCTTCCCTGACCTACCGCGATGCCGGCGTTGATATTGACGCCGGTAATGAACTTGTCAGCCGCATCAAGGAAACCGCCGCACGTACCCGGCGCCCTGAGGTTCTGGGAGGGCTTGGCGGGTTTGGTGCCATGGTGGCAATCCCCCCCGGATACAAAGAGCCAATTATGGTGTCCGGCACTGACGGCGTGGGCACCAAGCTCAGGCTGGCCATGCAACTTGAAAAGCATGACAGTATTGGCATAGATCTGGTCGCCATGTGCGTGAACGACCTTATTGTGGGTGGGGCAGAGCCCCTGTTCTTCCTCGACTACTATGCCACTGGCAAGCTGAATATCGACATCGCCGCAAAGGTAGTGGCGGGCATTGGCGAGGGCTGCGAACAAGCCGGCTGTGCCCTGGTAGGGGGTGAAACAGCCGAGATGCCGGGCATGTATGAAGGCGACGACTACGACCTGGCAGGATTCTGCGTTGGCGTAGCAGAGCGCAGCGAAATAATAGATGGCAGTAATGTGCGCGAAGGCGATGTTTTGCTGGCGATGGCTTCTTCAGGCCCTCACTCCAATGGTTACTCGTTGATTCGCAAAATCCTTGAAGTTAGTAACGCCGACCTCAAACAAGCTGTTGGCGACACCACACTGGAAAACGCACTGATGGAGCCCACACGGATCTACGTCAAAAACGTGCTGAAGCTGATCCGCCAAGTGGACGTAAACGCCCTGTCCCACATTACGGGTGGCGGCTTACCAGAAAACATTCCCCGGGTTCTGCCTAAGGGCATGATTGCCGCTATCGATACTGCAAGCTGGGAGCTACCCCCTGTATTCCAATGGCTGAAGGAATCCGGCGGCGTTGCCATTGAAGAAATGTACCGCACCTTTAACTGCGGCATTGGCATGATCGTTTGTGTTCCTGAAAACCAGAAAGATCTGGCACTGGATACTCTGAAGGTACTGGGAGAAACTGCCTGGCAGGTAGGCGTGATAGAGCGCGCTGAAAATTCAGAAGATGATGCAATAGTGCGCTATGCGCCGGGGCTTCTGTCAGAATGAAGGCAGACCAACCAACGCTACCCAAAATTCTGGTATTGGCCTCCGGCAGCGGAACCAATTTCCAGGCCCTGGTAGACGCAAGCCGGGAACGGGATTTCCCCGGCCAGGTCATCGCTTTGGGGTGCAACCAGCCCAAAGCGTTTGCCCTCGAGCGAGCAGCCCAAGCAAATATTGAAACTTTTGTTGTTGATCATAAAGGGTTTGGCTCACGGGACGAGTTTGACGCAGCCTTGATAGCTCACATTCTGCGCTACAACCCGGACGTCATCGTGCTTGCAGGCTTTATGCGCATCCTGACCCCGAGCTTCGTTCAGGCATTTCGCGGCAAACTGCTGAACATTCACCCCTCACTTCTGCCAAAGTACACTGGCCTGAATACCCACCAAAGAGCGCTCGATGCGGGTGATGACACACACGGCGTCTCCATTCACTTCGTAACTGAAGAGCTGGATGGCGGCCCGGTGATTGCACAAGCAGAAGTGACTGTGCTGCCTGAGGACACAAGTGAAACCCTTGCCGAAAAGGTGCAGCGCAAAGAACACCTGCTGTACCCAATCGTTGTGCGCTGGTTCTGCGAAGGAAGGATCCAGTTGGGTAGTGATTACGTGCTGTTCGACGGCCAGATCATGAAAACACCCATGCGCCTCCCCGACAATTGAGGCGCACCTTAACAGACTGTCACCACGTAATGCCCACCGACCCGCTAGACTTTCAAAATACATGAAGGATTCGAGGTCAAAAACATGTTTCCAGTCTCAAGTATTGTGCCCGTCCTGCAGGCAGGCCGAATCACTTTAGTCAGCCTCCTGTGCATGCTGGCGCTGCTGTTGAGCAACGCGGCACAGGCAGAGATACAGACAGCCCCTGATCTGTTTCCTTTTGAAGTCAGCTATGGCGCCTCCATGGAAAAGGGCGTCTCCCTCAATGGCAGCGCCAAACGCATCCTGACCTCCCAAGGCAATGGTGTGTGGCTGTATCGCACAGAGGTGAAGTCTTTCATTGCAGACTTGGACGAATCTCTGGTACTTAAATGGGAAGACGGCAAAGTTGTTCCCCTGAGATACCGGTATCGCCTGTCTGGCTTCCTGATCAAGGATAGAAAGCAATCGATCGATTTTGACTGGAAAGCCGGAGTGGCCACGGGGGATTACAGAGGCAAATCATTCGAGGTAGCGCTGCAGGAAGGCCTTCTCGACCCTCTTGGCTTTCAGGTACAACTGCACCAGGATATCCTGAACGGCAAGCGTGAGATGGAGTATCAGGTTCTCGATCGCGGCAAGATTGATAGCGAGCGCTTTGCCGTTGTAAATGACGATTCCGAAAGGACCGATGGTGGCGAATCACCGCTGCTCAAAGCCGAGAAAGTTCGTGAAAACTCCAAGCGCGAGACCTTGATGTGGTTTGATCCGGACAGCCAATACGTTCTGGTTCGCCTGCTGCAGGCTGAGCCAGACGGCAGCAAGTACGAACTCAAGCTAAAGAGTGTGGACCTGGGAGGTTAAACCTCCCGGCCCGCCTCGACCCACACTGCCTTAACTTCATCCGCAATAATGCGCAGCCCTTGCGCTACCCGCTCGTCGTCCTGTGAATAGGTCACGCGCAGGCATTCTTCGCGATGCTTCCAGCCGTCCTCAGGCAAACCGGGGAAGAAGTAATGCCCCGAAACCACCAGCACCCCACGGGCCTTTAATCTCTGGTACAACTCCAGGCTGGTAATGGGCAAGTCCGGGAACCACAACCACAGGAACATGGCACCCTCAGGCTTGTGTACGTACCAGCGGCAACTGTCTTCACCCATGGCCTCGCGAAACGCCGCTACTGCCCGCTCCATCTTCCGCTTATAAAACGGGCAAACCACATCCCGGCTCAAAGACAGGATTTCTCCGGAACGAACCAGCGGCTCGGCCAGCATGGCACCAAAGCTCCCTGTAGCCAGGTTCATGATCGCGTTAATTCCAGACAAGGCTTTTATGACGGGCGCCGCAGCAATCACAATGCCTGTGCGCGCTGCCGGCAAGCCCAGCTTGGACAAGCTCAGGCACAAAATAATCTGTTCGTTCCAGGTGGGTTTGGCATCCACAAACAACAGGCTTGGAAAAGGTGTGCCGTAAGCTCCGTCAACGATCAGTGGCACGTCGTGCAGGCGGGCCATTTCTTCCAGCCGGGCCATTTCTTCATCTGTAACCACGTTGCCCGTCGGGTTGGTTGGCCGGGATACACAGATGGCACCTGTCTCCCCTGTGACTTCTACCGCATCAAAATCCACACGGTATTTGAATTCGTGCGCATCGGTGAACGAAATGTCAGGCTGCACAGCGTGAAACAATCCCGGCTCGATACCCGCATCGGCATAGCCTATGTACTCTGGCGCCAGTGGCAGCAGTATGTGCTTGCGCTGGCCTTCGCCATAATCGCCACCAAACATGTTAAACAACATGAAGAAGGCGGCCTGACTGCCGTTGGTCAGCGCGATATTTTCCGGTTTAAGATCCCAGCCATACTCTCGGCTTAGCAGGTCTGCCAGTGATGCAATAAACTGTTTTTCTCCCTGAGGGGGATCGTATACTCCCACCAGCCGACGGACATCGCTTTCACTCCGGCTCATGTCCGCCAGAATTTCCTGCACCCGCGCCTGAATTTCAGGGATGTGCCCCGGATTTCCACCCCCCATCATAATCATGTCATCGCCCGACGCCATGGCGTTACCCAAGTCATCCATCAGTGAGGTGATGCCTGCGTCTGCAGTGAACTTACGGCCAAAAGTGGAGAGTTTCATGGGGTTGCATCCATTTGATCAGAACTGAACGTTTAGCGGGTATTACGGAAAACCTGCTCTGAGGCGGGAAATGACTCAGTCTCCTGGCGAGATACCAAGATTGCTGATGCCTTCATTGGCAGCAATTTCCCGGATTTCGGCAATGAACTGCTCTACAGGTGTGCGCTGGCGCTTCAGCCCAAGCACCAGATTGCGCTGGAAAGCTTTATCTTCTTTCATCAGGGGGTGTGAGTCGAGCAAGCGAACCAGCTCATACTCTTCCAGCCCTTCACCTTCAGACAGCTCAATAAAGCTCATCACCGTGTTTGTCGCCAATTGCGAGGCTTCTGTGGCCCGGTGCTTTGAGGGATTCAGTCGATTCAGCAGCGCCTGCTCCAGCAGCTGGCAGAAGTCGAACGCCGGGTATACTCCATAAGCGTCGTAGGCATCCACGTCCGGAGACAAGGCTTCGAGCTTTACCAGCAGTTGCGGTATGGCAGACTCGGCTACATCTTCCTGAAGTGTGCCCCAGGCAAGATCGAGTATCTGGTGCATTTTGCCGCCGGTTTTAAGGTCAACGGCCTCGGCAAAGAGCGCGTAATTCGGAAATGACCGCTCAGCAAGTGCCAACAGGAAGGCGCATTCACGCCATCCCTGCAACTGGGCTACCGCTTTAAGAAACTGGTTGGCGTTCATGTTTTTGGCAATGTTACGCCGGTCTGGCCAAAGTACTTTCCGCCCCGATCTTTGTAGCTGGTCTCGCAAATCTCGTCAGATTCGAAGAAGAGCATTTGGGCGACACCTTCATTGGCGTAGATTTTCGCCGGGAGATTGGTGGTGTTGGAAAATTCCAGGGTTACGTGCCCTTCCCACTCTGGTTCCAGCGGCGTGACGTTTACGATGATACCGCAGCGTGCGTAGGTGGATTTACCCAGGCAAATGGTGAGTACGCTGCGAGGTATACGGAAGTACTCTACTGTGCGCGCAAGGGCAAAGGAGTTCGGCGGGATGATGCAAACGTCGCCGGTGAAGTCTACGAAGCTTTTTTCGTCGAAGTTTTTGGGGTCGACGGTGACCGAATGTACGTTGGTGAAGATTTTGAATTCGTTGCTGCAACGTACGTCGTAACCGTAGCTTGAGGTGCCGTAGGAGATAACTCGACCCTGCTCTCCGTCACGAACCTGCCCGCTTTCGAAGGGCTCGATCATGCGGTGCTGTTCAGCCATTCGGCGAATCCACTTGTCAGCTTTGATGCTCATGGCGAAATCTCGTTTCTACTTGGGAAAATTGGGGCGTAGTTTACCTGTTCGGCTGGGTTCTGTCGAAGCCTCGCTGTGCCGCCCAGAGGGTTCTGGTTTTGGGGGCTGCAGTCACGGGAAAGGCGGTTCAAAAACCGCTTCAAGCACATCCATGTGGGCTTGTCTCCGGCCATCCCTGGCCTACGACATTTTTGAACCGCCTTTCCCGCGCCTGCGATCAGACCACCGAGCAGCCCGCTGCGCAAACCAGCTACCAGCTCCCAGCTCGTATCTAGTGTGACTTCACAGACACACTTGAGATAGCGCCGCTGAGGTTTCGCTCCCTTGTGGAAAGCTCTGCCCCAACACGGCGGGCGATGTCGCGGTATCGGAGAGCTACTTCGGACTCAGGTACCGCAACTACAGTAGGCTTGCCGCCGTCGGTTTGTTCGCGAATGGTCATGTGCAAGGGCAATTGGCCCAGCAGGGTTGTTTCGTATTCGTCGGCAATGCGCTCACCACCGCCAGCACCGAAGAGATGTTCTGCATGACCGCAGTTGCTGCAGATGTGCACGCTCATGTTTTCCACAACACCCAGCACGGGGATTTCGACTTTTCGGAACATTTCTATGCCGCGTTTGCCGTCCAGCAGGGCGATGTCCTGGGGCGTGGTGACGATGACTGCGCCGGTAACCGGGACTTTCTGGGCCAGGGTGAGCTGGATGTCGCCGGTGCCTGGGGGCATATCGATGATGAGGTAGTCGAGCTCATCCCATAGGGTTTGTTGCAGCAGCTGCATAACGGCGCCGCTCACCATGGGGCCACGCCATACCATGGGAGTTTTGTCGGTGGTTACGAAGGCCATGGACATGCATTGGAGGCCATGAGCTTCCATAGGGACGAAGTACTTTTCTTCTCGCACGTCCGGGCGCTTACCTTCGGGAACCCCAAGCATCATGCCGATGCTGGGGCCGTATATATCGGCGTCAAGAACACCTACGCGAGCACCCTCGGCATGGAGTGCGAGGGCGAGGTTGACGGCTGTGGTGGATTTGCCCACGCCACCTTTGCCAGAGGCAACGGCTATGATGTTTTTGACTCCAGGAACAGACGGCAGGTCTTTTTGCACTTTATACGAGTGAATTTTCTGAGCCACATGCACTTCAGCAGATTCAACCCCATCAACATTTTCCAGCGCATTGGCAACTAACTGCTTCAAGCCACCTGCGATCCCTTTGGACGGGTAAGGCAGCTCTATCATCACCGTAACTTTGCCTGTTTCGTCAGCTACCAGTGACTTTACGGCACCCAGGTCGTAAAGATCCTTTTCCAGGTAGGGATCTCGGTATTCACGAACGGCCGTTTGCAGGGCCTGCTCTGAAATTTGTGTCATCTGGCTCTCCGTAAATAAGCTCATGCGGGTTTTCAGCATGAAAACAGGTGTTTCGGGTGAAAATCATCTGCTCAAAAGGTATCATCTGTGCCCGTTTCTGACCATACAACCCTTACTCTGATGAAAGGTTCGGACACACCATGACGCAAGTGAGTTCAAAGCAACAGCGCGATATTCTGGTTACCAGCGCCCTGCCCTATGCCAATGGCCCCATTCACCTGGGTCATCTGCTGGAATACATTCAGACCGATATCTGGGTGCGCTATCAGAATATGCGAGGCCACACTTGCTACTACGTTTGTGCCGATGATGCTCACGGTACCGCCATTATGCTCCGTGCCGAGCGGGAAGGCATCACGCCCGAGCAGCTGATTGACCGAATCCGTGAGGAGCATCAGCAGGATTTCGCCGGGTTTCACATCCGCTTTGATAACTACTACACCACCCATTCGGAAGAGAACCGATACTTCTCCGAGTACATCTACCGTCAGTTGCAGAAGAATGGAAAGATCGCGACTCGCAACATCACGCAGTTCTTCGATCCTGAGAAGAACATGTTTCTTGCAGATCGCTTCATCAAGGGCACTTGCCCCAAGTGCAAAACCGACGATCAGTATGGCGATAACTGTGAAGCCTGCGGTGCAACCTATACGCCAGCCGAGCTGATCAACCCGCGTTCTGCAGTGTCCGGTGCCACACCGGTAGAGAAAGAGTCGGAGCACTACTTCTTCAAACTGCCGGAATTCACCGAATTCCTGACTCAGTGGACTCGCAGTGGCGCCTTGCAACCTCAAGTCGCCAACAAGCTGGCTGAATGGCTGGATGCAGGCCTCCAGGAATGGGACATCAGTCGCGATGCGCCCTACTTTGGTTTTGAAATTCCCGATGCCCCTGGCAAGTTTTTCTATGTTTGGCTGGATGCACCCATCGGCTACCTCGCAAGCTTCAAAAACTTCTGCAACCGGGAAGGCGTCGATTTCGAACACTTCTGGAAGGTAGATTCCACTGCCGAGGTCTATCACTTTATCGGCAAGGACATTATCAACTTCCACGCCCTGTTCTGGCCGGCCATGCTGCACGATGCAGGCTTCCGCACGCCAACAGCGGTCTGGGCCCACGGTTTTGTAACGGTTAACGGCAAGAAGATGTCCAAATCCCGGGGCACGTTCATTATGGCCCGCACCTATCTGGACCACCTGAACCCGGAATATCTGCGCTACTACTTTGCAGCCAAGCTGACTGGCGGCGTGGACGATATGGATCTGAATCTCGAGGACTTTGCCGCACGAGTGAATTCAGATCTGGTTGGCAAGGTAGTCAACATTGCCAGCCGCAGTGCCGGTTTTATTACCAAGCGTTTTGACGGCAAGCTTGGCCAGGTAACAGAGCACGACAAGCTGAATAAATTTATTGAAGCGGGCGAAGAGCTGGAAGCCTTCTATGAGGCTCGAGAGTTTGGCCGTGCCATGCGCCGCATCATGGAGCTGGCAGACATTGCCAACCAGTACGTCAATGATGAGCAGCCCTGGATCGTAGCCAAGCAGGAAGGCCAGGATGAAAAACTGCAGGCCATCTGCACCAACGCCCTGAACATGTTCCACCTGCTGATGACTTATCTCGCCCCAGTGCTACCAGAGACAGCCAAGGCTTCGGAGGACTTCCTCAACGCGAAGCTGGACTGGAACAATCGCAGCGAGCGGCTGGAAAACCACAGCATCAACAAGTTCAGCCCTCTGATGAGCCGGGTAGACATGGCACAGATCGAAAAGATGCTGGATGCGTCAAAAGAAGAGATGCCTGCAGCCATCGGAAAACCAGCTCAGGCAAACAAGCCGGACAATACCGAAGCCATCGCCGATGAAATCGAGTTTGATGATTTCGCCAAGGTGGATCTGCGGGTGGTTAAAATAGTCAAAGCCGAGCATGTGGAAGGCGCAGACAAGCTACTTCGCCTGACGCTTGATCTGGGGCAAGGCGAGCGCAATGTGTTTGCTGGTATCAAGTCTGCTTACAAGCCTGAGGATCTGGAGGGTCGCCTGACCGTAATGGTTGCCAACCTCAAACCCCGGAAAATGAAGTTTGGCATGTCCGAAGGCATGGTTCTGGCGGCTGGCCCGGGCGGTAAGGATATCTTTATCCTGTCTCCTGATTCGGGTGCCACGCCCGGCATGCGTGTGATGTAAACAAAGGTCGAGGCAGAGCGATCCGGTGATGCAACAATGACAGAATACTTACTGATCTTGGTCAGCACCATTCTGGTGAACAACTTCGTGCTGGTGCAGTTTCTTGGCCTGTGCCCCTTCATGGGGGTTTCAGGCAAACTGGAAACAGCCATGGGTATGTCTTTGGCCACCACGTTTGTGCTGACCCTGTCATCAGTATGCAGCTATCTTGCCTATACCTACCTGCTGGCGCCTCTGGATCTGGTGTTTCTGAAAACCATCACCTTCATTCTGGTGATTGCCGTGGTGGTTCAGTTCACTGAAATGGTTGTGCGTAAAACCAGCCCTCTGCTCTACCGCGTGCTGGGTATTTTCCTGCCGCTGATTACCACTAACTGCGCCGTACTCGGCGTAGCGCTTCTTAACCTTAACAAAAACAACAACTTCGTTGAATCAGTGCTCTACGGTTTTGGTGCTGCCGCCGGCTTTTCGCTGGTGCTGGTGCTCTTTGCCGCAATGCGCGAGCGCATTGCCGTGTCTGATGTCCCTGTGTCCTTTCAGGGCGCCGCGATTGGCATGGTTACCGCAGGGTTGATGTCACTGGCGTTTCTGGGCTTTACCGGCCTGGTCAGCGTTTAACGGAGACGCAGTATTATGTGGACAGGCATTCTTATCGCCGTTCTGGTTCTGCTGAGCCTTGCCCTGGCGTTTGGCGCTTTGCTGGGTTTTGCCTCAGAGCGCTTTCGGGTAGAAGGCAATCCACTGGTGGAACAGATCGACGCAATGCTGCCGCAAACCCAGTGTGGCCAGTGCGGATTCCCCGGCTGCCGCCCCTATGCCGAATCCATTGCAGAGGGTGGTGCCATCAATAAATGCCCTCCCGGCGGCGAATCCACCATCAAAGCGCTGGCCGACCTGCTCGATGTTGACCCCCAACCGCTGGATGCAGAACACGGAGTGGAACAGGCGCGCAGGGTTGCTGTGATACGGGAGGATGAATGTATAGGTTGCACCAAGTGCATTCAGGCCTGCCCGGTGGATGCGATCCTGGGTGCTGCAAAACACATGCACACGGTTATCGAAAGTGAATGCACAGGCTGTGATCTGTGCGTGGAGCCCTGCCCGGTTGATTGCATCGACATGATTACTATCGAGCCGGATATCCGCGGATGGACCTGGTCGCAGCCCCGGATTATCACTACAGACAAACAGGAGGCCAACTCCTGATGCCCTCAACTATCAAGCTTTGGGACTTTAGCGGCGGCATTCACCCCGCAGAGAACAAGCAGGTTTCAACCCGCCGGCCCATTCAAACCGCAGGTATTCCTGGGCAACTGGTGTTGCCACTGCAGCAGCATATCGGTGAGCCCGCGGAGCCTGTAGTGGCGGTTGGCGATGTTGTCCTGAAAGGCCAGACAATAGCCGACGTAAGCCATGGCATGGGCGTTCCAGTGCACGCACCTACATCTGGCGTGATCGAGAGCATTGGTGAATACCCGGTACCTCACCCTTCCGGCATGACAGACCAATGCATCGTTTTGAAGCCAGACGGCAAGGACGAGTGGTGCGAGCGCTTCCCGATCAGCGACTACCGCACTCTTGAGCGGGATCAGGTGCTTGGCGTGATTCACTCAGCCGGTGTCGCCGGCATGGGCGGCGCGGGATTCCCTACGGATATCAAACTGAAACCACCCAGGGACCGCAAGGTTGACACGCTGATTCTCAACGGCGCGGAATGCGAGCCCTACATTACTGCCGACGACATGACCATGCGCGAGCGAGCCGACAAGGTCGTTGCCGGGCTAAAGATAATGGCCTGGATACTGCGACCCGAACGTTGCGTGATCGGCATAGAGGACAACAAACCGGAAGCTATCGCAGCGCTGCGCGAAGCCATTCAAGGCACGCAAATTGAAATTGCGGTTATCCCGACCAAATACCCCTCTGGAGGCGAAAAGCAGCTAATCCAGATCCTCACCGGCATGGAAGTGCCCAGTGGCGGCATTCCGGCAGATATAGGTGTCATGTGCCAGAACGTTGGTACCGCCGTAGCCGTGTCTGATGCTGTCTTCGAGGGCTCGCCGCTTATTAGCCGGGTGGTCACTGTGAGCGGTGAAGCCGCTGAAAGCCCGGGCAATTTTGAGGTATTGCTGGGCACACCCATTGCTTACCTACTGGAACAGGCAGGCTTGCAGCAAGACCGGGTCAGTCGCCTGGTACTTGGTGGCCCCATGATGGGCTACACCCTGAACACCACAGCGGTGCCGGTTATCAAGACCAGTAACTGCATCATTGCTGCGACCGCCAGTGAGCTTCCTGCACCGCCACCGGAGCAAGCGTGCATACGCTGCGGCCAATGCGCAGAGGTTTGCCCAATGGAACTGCTACCGCAGCAATTGTTCTGGCATTCCAAAGCTGCAGAGTTCGAAAAAGCAGAGCATTTGAATCTGTTCGACTGCATAGAGTGCGGTGCCTGCTCGTATGTTTGCCCCAGCTCCATCCCGCTGGTGCAGTACTATCGCTACGCCAAGGGCGAGATCCGCGTACAGCGGGCAGAACAGCTGAAAGCAGATAGAGCTCGGGAGCGTTTCGAAGCCCGCCAGCAAAGGCTTGAGCGCGAACAGCAGGAGAAAGAACTGCGCCGCAAAGAGCGCGCCAAAGCCGCTGCGGAAGCTCAGGCTTTAAAGAAAGCAGAAGCGGAGCAGTCTGCAGCGAGCGGAGAGGCTGTCGACGAGCGAGCAGCGAAATCTGCTTTGGTGGAGCAGGCCCTGGCACGCAAAAAAGCCAGCGTTGAAGCCAGCAATGCAAAGGTAGCTACGCCCCCAGAGGCAGAGCAGGCAGCGCCCGATTTGGACGCACTGGAAAAACAGTTCTCTCAGGCGCAGTCCAAATTGGAAACCATGCAGGCCATGCTTGAAGATGCAAAAGCACAACAAGCAGACAACGTGGACAAGCTTGAACGAGCCGTTGCCAAGAACCACGACCGGGTCAAGCGGGCAGAAGAAGCCCTTGCGGATGCACGCAAAACGCTGGCAGCCCAAACTGAACCACAATCCATCAAATAATTTGAATCAGGCCCGATTTTCATGGCGTTTGTTCAACAGTCTTCACCCCATGCTCACAAGGCTCGCCCAACCTCTAAGGTGATGCTGTGGGTCATACTCATGGCCTTGCCCGGGTTGCTGGCACAAACCCTGTTTTTCGGCTGGGGCAACCTCATCAACGTTGTCTGGTGCATCGCCATCGCTCTGGCTTCGGAAGCAGCTGTTCTCAAATTGCGTGACAAACCGATTGCGTTTGTTCTCAAGGACAACACAGCCGCCGTAACCGGGCTGCTGCTGGGGCTTTCCCTGCCACAGTTTGCACCCTGGTGGGTATCTGCAGTAGCGGTCATTTCTGCAATAGTGATTGCCAAACAGCTTTATGGCGGGCTGGGCTCCAACCCTTTCAACCCTGCCATGGTGGGCTATGCACTGGTGTTGATCTCATTCCCGGTGGCCATGACCACCAACTGGGCTGAGCCGGCACTGCTCTGGGACAAGGCCCCTGGCTTTGGAGATACACTGGCGGCCATTGCCTCAGGACAGCAAACCGCAGTTGACGGCTGGACCATGGCCACCCCACTTGACGAATACAAACATAAAATTGCGACCCACACTGCGGAGGAAGTTCTTACCCACCCCACGTTCGGCAATGGTTTTGCCAGGGGCTGGGAGTGGGTTAATGCCGCCTTCCTGGCGGGCGGGCTTGTGCTGATCGGCCTCAGAATAATCAGCTGGCACATTCCAGTTGCGTTTTTGGGTTCACTGATTGTTATGAGCCTGGCCTTTGGGAGCAATGCTGATGAGTTTGCACCACTTCCACTGCACCTGTTGGCCGGCGGCACCATGCTTGGCGCATTTTTCATCGCCACAGACCCGGTTTCTGCAGCAACCAGCCACCAGGGCAAACTGATTTATGGCGCGGGTATTGGAATACTTGTCTATCTGATCCGTAGCTGGGGTAACTATCCGGATGCTGTGGCATTCAGCGTGTTGCTTATGAACTTTGCCGTACCCTTTATCGACCATTACACGCCGCCGCGAACCTACGGCCACCACAAGGCCCGCAGAGGCTTTTCTGGCGGGGGCAGGAGCTGATCATGGCAACCATGATTCAATCCATTCGGCGCAGCGCCATTGGCCTTGGCATATTTGCAGTCATTACAGGCGGCACCATTGCGTTTACACAAGCACTGACCAACGAGCGCATCAAGGAACAAGCTGCCAGAGCAGAAGCCAAAGCACTGTTCGAGATTATCCCGGAGAGTGACCACAACAACGATCTGCTAAGGGACACTCTGGTACTGCCTGCCAGCGATCGTTTGGCCACCGAAGGCCCGGTCACAGTATGGGTAGCTCGCCAGGACGGAGAGCCAGTCGGTATGATCATGCCAGCGGTTGCACCAGACGGCTATTCAGGCACTATCAAGCTGCTGGTCGGTATCGATCTTGAAGGAAAGGTTCTGGGTGTTCGGGTTATAGCACACAAGGAAACCCCGGGGCTGGGCGACCGGATAGAAACCCGGAAATCAGATTGGGTTAAAGATTTTGAAGGGCGCTCCATTGGAAACCCCGCACCAAAGCAATGGAACGTGAAAAAGAACGGCGGTGTTTTTGACCAATTTACCGGAGCCACCATCACGCCAAGATCCGTGGTGAAAGCCGTACAGAAATCCCTGATTTATTTCCGGCAGAACCAGCAGCCAATCCAGGCCCAACTGAACAGTGCCCCCTCCGGACAAGGCCCGGTGGTTACGCCCGGAGATCTGACAGATGAATCCCTGAACGTGGAGCAACTCTGATCATGGCAACAAAAACCTCCAGTGAGATCATTCGCGATGGGCTTTGGGACAACAACCCTGCCCTGGTTCAGGTACTGGGGCTGTGCCCACTTCTTGCGGTTACCAGCACTGTCGTTAATGCGATTGGCCTGGGCCTTGCCACTCTGATGGTGCTCATGGGTTCGAACCTCGCAGTATCGCTGATCCGGAACTTCGTTGGTGAGTCCGTGCGGCTACCTGCATTCGTGATGATTATTGCGTCCTTCGTAACCTGCGCTGAATTGCTGATGCAGGCCTACACCTACGAGCTGTACCAGATTCTGGGTATTTTTATCCCCCTCATAGTCACCAACTGCGCCATTCTTGGCCGGGCCGATGCTTTTGCCTCACGCAACGCGCCAGGCCCTGCACTGCTTGACGGTGCAATGATGGGCGCAGGTTTTCTTGTCGTGCTGATCATTCTCGGCGGTATGCGCGAACTGATCGGCCAGGGCACACTGTTTGTTGATATGCACCTGCTACTGGGCCCCATGGCGTCAGACTGGGTTATAAAGCCCTTTGCAAGCTATCCGGACATGCTATTCATGGTACTGCCGCCCGGCGCATTCGTCGGTCTCGGCCTTTTAATCGCCATGAAGAATGGCATTGACCACCATCTCAAGGAACGTCAAAAGACGCCCCAGCCAGCAGCAACACCCGGTAGCAAACGCGTGCGCGTAACCGGAAACGTCTCATGATTTATCATCGGAGTCGTAACGAAACACCATGAATAAAGAAAAACGTATTGAAATATTCTCTCGCTTTCGGGATGCCAACCCCAAGCCCGAAACCGAGCTGAACTACAGCAGCCCGTTTGAGTTGCTCATTGCCGTCATTCTGTCTGCCCAGGCAACGGATGTCGGCGTTAACAAGGCCACCGACAAACTCTACCCTGTTGCCAATACACCCGAAGCGATACTTGCGCTTGGCGTGGATGGCTTGAAGGAATACATCAAGACCATCGGGCTCTTCAACACCAAAGCTGAAAACGTTATCAAGACATGCCGCATACTGGTTGAGAAGCACAACAGCGTGGTTCCTGATAACCGGGCGGACCTCGAAGCCCTTCCCGGGGTTGGCCGAAAAACGGCAAACGTGGTTTTGAACACGGCTTTTGGGCAGCCGGCTATGGCTGTCGATACCCATATATTCCGGGTATCCAATCGCACGGGTATCGCTCCGGGTAAAAACGTACTAGAAGTGGAAAAGCGTTTAATGCGGCTTGTACCCAAGGAATTTCTACTGGATGCGCACCACTGGCTTATCCTGCATGGGCGCTACACTTGCGTAGCTCGAAAGCCCAGATGTGGCGCATGCATTATTGAGGATCTATGCGAGTTCAAGGATAAAAACGACTACCAGTAAACAGTCATTTTGCACACTAAAAAGCCGGCAGTTGCCGGCTTTTTAGTGGGATGCTGAAGTAGCTCTGCTCTTACTTGCCGAGCATCTCTTTTTTCAGACTCTTCTGTGCGGGAGCATCCGATAACCAGATACCGAACAACGCCTTTTTGAACGCCAGATCACCCACAGTATCTTTTTGCTCGCCGTTTTTCAGTACCTTAACGCCTTCCCCAGGCACATAGACAAGATCAAACACATCACCTTCTTTGATCTCTTCTTTGAACACAGACATGAACTGATCAATATCGGCTTTAACCGATGACATATCACCATCTGTTGAGGCCTCAAAGCCTTCCATGGTTGCTTCAGTCATGCGGTCGCTGGTGATCATGCCAGAGATAATGTGCAGCGTGATAGCCTGGGGTTCATCTGCTTCAACAACGGCAGTACCATCATTCTGCGCCTGGGGCACATAAAGGCTGCCTACATACAGATCCATGAAAAACTTGGACCGGGTACCCGCGCCGTTCAACTGCAGCTCAGTACTGCCAGCGGTATAAGTATCCGGAACATCAACACCGCCAACCGTCAGTGCTGCAACAGGTGTTGAAAGTGTGGCCGCCAACATAAGAGATGCAAAGCCTGTCAAAAACGCTTTTTTCATAGTCCTTTCCTTTTCAGTCATTATTATGAGAATTCATTCGTCACCAAGTACAAATCCTTAGCCCCGGCGCAGCTATTCTACCAACGACCGCGCGAGGTGAAGCGCCACCTGGTTCTCATTTGCAGGGTTACTTTTTGCGAGCTATTTTTGCAGAACTACTTTTCAGCGCCAGTAAAACACAAAACGCCGACCATGATGCATGGCCGGCGTTCAGGGTGCTGCGTCAGAAAGGCTATTTAAATAGCAGATTTCCTGTGAGCCCTTCTTTTTCCAGGATTTCACGTAGACGCCTCAATGCTTCTACCTGAATCTGGCGAACCCGCTCCCGGGTCAGACCAATTTCCTGACCAACCTCTTCCAACGTGCTAACCGGGTAACCCCGAAGACCAAATCGCCGGGACAGCACTTCCTGCTGCTTTTCGCTTAGCTGGTCTATCCACTTTCCAATGCAGGCGGTCATGTTATTTTCCTGCAACACATCAGCAGGATCAGTCGCGCCTTCGTCTGCAACCGTATCAAGTAGGGATTTCTCGCCACCAGGGCCAATGGGTGTATCCATGGAGGCAACACGTTCATTCAGGCCAAGCATTCGTTTTACATCATTGACTGGTTTGCCGACCAACTGGGCAATTTCTTCAGCCGTAGGCTCATGATCAAGCTTCTGTGTCAGTTCTCGAGCCGCCCGCAGGTAAAGGTTTAGCTCTTTAACCACGTGAATAGGCAACCGGATGGTGCGGGTCTGATTCATAATGGCCCGCTCAATGGTCTGACGGATCCACCATGTTGCATAGGTAGAGAAACGGAAGCCTCGCTCCGGGTCAAACTTCTCAACCGCACGAATCAGGCCGAGGTTACCCTCCTCAATCAGGTCAAGCAGGGTCAGGCCGCGATTCACATAGCGCCGTGCTATTTTCACAACCAGCCGAAGGTTACTTTCAATCATTCGCTTACGGCCGGACTCCTCCCCTTTGCGCGCAAGGCGTGCAAAGTAGACCTCTTCTTCCGGGGTCAGGAGTGGTGAAAAACCAATTTCGTTAAGATAGAGCTGTGTAGGATCCAGCTGCTTGGAGGCATTACTGTAGTAACTACCTTTGGTAGAGAACTTCCCTTCAACTTCAGTAGCTTCTGGAGCTACCTTATCGTTTTCTTCTTCTGCGAGAAGCTGTTCCTCAGAGTCTTCAACGTCTGTAGAGCCATCAACATCTGTTATGCGATCAATAATGATATCTTCTTGTTCTGCTGACATATCTCTTACCCCGCCTTTCAACAATCCTGGTTTTCGCCCGATACTTCTTTTTATTGCGGGCATTGGATACTTCGCATTTCTTCAGGACTTCTTCAATGGCCTGTATGAGCTACAGCCACCTTTTCTTGTTATTTGTCGCACCGAATTTGTCACTAGCGCGGCGGAAGGTAGTGTGCTGGATCAACCGGGTTTCCATTTTTACGAATTTCAAAATGTAACTTGGGCCTATCTACACCACTACTACCAAGCTCTGCTATGACTTGCCCGGCTTTTACACCCTCTCCTTCGCTGACCAGTATCTTCCGGTTGTGAGCATAAGCACTCAGATAACGCTCGTTATGATTCACAATAATCAAATTGCCGTATCCGAGCAAACCATTGCCGGCATAGACCACACTTCCATCTGCGGCAGCTCTAACAGCATCCCCGGCTTTCCCCGCAATATCAACGCCTTTGTTGACTTTTCCGGATGCTGAATAGCCTGCAATTACGGTGCCAGAGTGTGGCCAGCGCCATGAAACACCTGCCACAGTTTGGGTTCGTGTCGCTAATGGTGCAGAGGTATCAGGCTTTCGAGTAACTGCAGGCTTCCGGGTATTTGCAGGAGTTGGCACAGGGGGCTTTGCCCGAGAAGCCCCAGCCGAGGTAGTCGCAGTTGGTCTGGCTGGCTGTGTTGCTACCCGTGAATTGCTGCTGGGTTGGGCTGTACCGCGAAGGTCCAGGCGAAGCACCTGCCCAGCACGGATAGTCCAGGGCGAACTGATGCCATTGGCGCTTCCCAGTTCGCGGTAATCGCGACCATAAGTCCAGGCAATCCCGTACAAGGTCTCGCCCGGGCGCACAACATGGCGCCCCCAATACACCGGGGGATTATAGATATCATCCTGATGAATGGCTTGGGTATTACAACCAGACAAGGCACCCGAGAGCAACAAGAGCCCTAACAGGAACAGGCAAGTTCGACTGTTTTGAGAAACCCACAAGGTAAACTGGGCACCAACGAGGAACCGCGGGGAAGCCGACTGTGCGGCTTTAGCTGACCCACGAAATGATCTCACAGGAATAGCACCAGCTCGGTTAGGAATAATCTTTACAGGCTCTGAATCTGATCAAAGAAGATCCTGAAGTTTCAAAAGTAACTCGCTAATTTATTACACATTTTAAAATCAATTCCAAGTTACTTACCGGCTTTCTCTGTTACCTGCTCCGCCCTTTGTTACGGCTGGGAACAACAGCATGCCTGAAAAGGTAACACGACTTAACAACTGCGATCGCCTGACACCTGTTCAGTTTTCGGCTTACGCCCTCCAAGCCACTCAATCAGAAGAACAAGCGCCAGGCCTGTTGCGGCTGCTGCCAAAGCCATGAAAATCTGCGGGTCTGTGCCAGTCAGATCAAGGAATTCCCAAGGGCTGATACTGACCTCAGTCAGGGGCACCTGCTCACCCGAGCTGTTGGTTCGCCAGCTAAGCGTTTCTTTCCAGGGCCAGACTTTGTTCAATGCGCCGATCATAAAACCGGTAAGCAAGGCCAGAACATGGTCGTGGTACTTGTGGAAAGCCCATGTGATGAGCCTTGCAACAGACAGTAGCCCCACCAGACAACCTGCCATAAACAAGAGCAGCACGGTGATCTCGAGGGATTTAATGGCCGCAAGAACCGGAGCGTACATACCGATAATAACCAGAATGAAACTGCCAGAAATGCCGGGCAGAATCATCGCGCATATCGCGACAGCGCCAGCAGCGAAAAATGTCAGCGCCGATGGATTAACCTGGCCTGCAGACAAGGTTGTGATCCACCATGCGGCGGCAATACCAAACACAAGGGGCCAGACCAGCGATGCCCGATAATGCCTTGCCTGACGCCCAACGTGCCAGACAGATGCAACGATCAGCCCAAAGAAAAAGCTCCAGATCAGGATTGGATACTCGGCCAGCATGTAGCTGATCCCGGAGGCCAGAGTCACAATGCTGACAAGAATGCCCAGCAGCAGCGTAGCGAGAAAAGTGCCATCACAAGCCTGCCAGAAGGACCTTGCATTGCCCCGGAGCAGATCCTTGAACACAGCTCCTGGAACAGCATTGATCGCCTCCAAAAGCCGGAAGTAAATGCCGGTTATGAAGGCCACGGTGCCCCCGGATACACCAGGAACAATATCCGCCGCTCCCATCGCCATACCTCTGAGAAACACTGAGGCGGGGTGTTGCGTGTGGGCCGAACATTTTGCTTGGCCTTCCTGTTGCTGATCGATCAACGGACAACCCCACCCAACAAGGGCACGAAGCGAACAGGTTCTAACTCTCGCCGCTCAAACTGATCCCCCTTGCGTATCACCTCAACCAGTACCTGATGCTCTTCACCGACAGGTGCTATCAGCACTCCCCCGTCAGCAAGCTGGTCCAAAAGCTCTGGGGGGATCTCAACAGGGGCAGCGGTTACAATAATGCCGTCAAATGGCCCCCTATCTGGCCATCCCATGCCCCCGTCTGCATGCTTGAGCATGACATTCCGGATATTGAGTTGCCGCAACCGATCGCGGGCACGATCCTGGAGCGGCTTGATCCGCTCAACGCTGTAAATCTGGTCAAACAATTGCGACAAAACCGCCGTTTGATAGCCCGACCCTGTACCCAGTTCCAACACTCTGGCTGGCTCATGCCGCAGAAGCAGCTCGGTCATTCGAGCAACGATGTAGGGCTGCGACAGCGTTTGCCCATAGCCGATAGGCAGGGCTGTGTCTTCATACGCACGATGGGACAATGCCTCATCGAGAAAGATATGACGGGGTACCTGCCCCATTATTTCCAGCACACGATCAGAACTGATACCGGATTCCTTGAGGCGCTGAACCAGGCGCATGCGCGTGCGCCGGGACGTCATCCCTATACCCTGAAGCTCACCACTCACACATCATCCCCCATGGATGCCTGGAGCGAATCTACCCAGGTTCGGAGCGACACAAGTGCTTCATGGCGAGTCATATCAATATGGACTGGCGTAAGAGAAACGTAACCTTGCGCAACGGCATAAAAATCGGTTCCCGGGCCCGCATCACCACCCTTGCCCGCGGCACCAATCCAGTAACGCTCCTTGCCCCTTGGGCAAGTCATAGGTACGGCACCTTCGGCTCGCTCCCGATCGCCCAGGCGGGTGACGCGAAAACCTGAGAGCTCGTCCCATGGCAGGTCCGGCACGTTCACATTCAGAATGGAGCGCGGCCCCAAAACAAAAGGACGTTCGCTTTCAAGGAGCATGCGCACGACTCTGGCGGCTGTGTCGTAATGATTACGCCCCTCACTGACCAGAGACACCGCAATAGCTGGCAAACCCAGGTGACGGCCTTCAGTAGCGGCTGCCACGGTACCCGAATAGATAATATCGTCACCCAGGTTGGCGTGGGTGTTGATACCCGAAACCACCCGGTCGAAAGGCTCATCGAATAACCCGTTAACCGCCAGATGCACGCAATCTGTGGGCGTACCGTCGATTGAACGGAAACCATTGGGGTGGCGCTCAACCGTAAGGGGACGATTGAGTGTCAAAGCGTTACTCGCCCCACTGTGATCCCTGTCCGGTGCGACTACCTCAAGATCACCCAAGCCTTTGAGGCCTTCATACAGGGCAATAAGCCCTGGTGAATGAACGCCATCATCGTTAGACAACAGAATACGCAAAGTACACTCCAGATATTTGCCAGCTGCACACTAACCAACCGTCAATGGTTAGCCGTGTTGTTTGTTATGTTGGCCGAGGCTCATGTCCTCAAGCTCAAAAATATCACCTAAAACCGTGGTGGCGTACTGGCCCGGTTCAAGAAAGAAATCCAGCTCCAAATCACCATCATCGAGCCAGTTCCAACTCAAATCTTTTGCCATGGCGACCAGCGGTCGACGCTCGGGCCTCATACGAGTGGCCAGAAACAAAGACGCCAACTCAGGAGTTTGGGCCACTGTTTCCCGCTCGCGCTGCTCTGCCTCACCACCGGCGCCAGTTCCGCCATCACCCCACAACGGGCCAGTTGGGTGTTCGGAAGGCTCGCCCGGCAAAGACACTGTCCAGCTTCCCTCTGCTACCCGATCCGCGAGCACTTCATTGAACAACCAGGATCGGGCGGCCGAAAAGTACAATACGTTTTTCCGGTCGTCTCTGCCACCGCCTGACTTGCCCGCGCCGCGCCCCCGTCCTCTGCGCTTACCCTGCCCGCCACCACGATTCAATGCTGCAGGGTCAATATGAACCGCCCGATCCAGATTACCGCCGGCAAAGCCAAACCGCTGGGGCCCAAAGTAGTTTGGCGCGCCCTGAACTTTCAGGCGGCCAAGCGCATCTTCAACACGCTCGCGATCAGCACTAATCTGCCGGAGTGTAATCACAAAGTGGTTACCTTGATGATCACCACGGCGCAGCTTGCGCACACTACGATGAGCCGATTTCACCAACCAGCGCTCTGAAACCTGTTCGATCAGAGCCATGTCATCGCTCATCATACCGGGACGATAAAGGCTGAACCATTGACTGGTTACCGCGTGGCGATCTTTAAGCCCGCAAAACCC
The DNA here is from genome assembly GCF_016597775.1 of Marinobacter sp. 1-3A. Lineage (NCBI taxonomy): Bacteria > Pseudomonadati > Pseudomonadota > Gammaproteobacteria > Pseudomonadales > Marinobacteraceae > Marinobacter > Marinobacter sp. 1-3A. The sequence goes on along the minus strand of NZ_VCGZ01000009.1, from coordinate 35,380 downwards.
CACATCGAAGGAACGGCAGCCCGCGAGAGCAGCCAGCTCCCCTGCTACAAACTCCGTGTTGTCACCGACTTTTTCGATACGCAAACACAGGTGCTCGCCTTCACCAGTAACGCTTAAAACACCGGATGACTCCGCCTGTTCCGGGAACTCCTCCAAAACCTCACTAACCCGAAAATCTTCCGGCACGGTTTTCAACTGCGCACGGGCTACCCGCACGCCACCGGATACTGGCCAATCCAGCCGCCAGGCTTTTACATTAGCCTCAGATTCACTCACACCGTCACCGGCTCAAGCAGACACACTGCCTGACAAGCAATCCCTTCGCCCCGACCGGTAAATCCCAACTTCTCACTGGTGGTTGCCTTTACGCTTACACGACTGGCCGGGATGCCCAGGTCATCCGCAATATTCAGACGCATTGCCTCAATGTGCGGCGCCATTTTGGGTGCCTGCGCAATAATCGTGGTATCTACGTTAAGCACACTAAACCCTTCCTCCGCGACACGAGCCATAACCTGACGCAAAAGATCGCGGCTATCTGCGCCCGCCCACTCAGCACTGGTGTCCGGAAACAAATGCCCGATATCGCCCAGAGCAACCGCTCCTAACAGGGCATCTGCCAAAGCATGCAGCAACACATCCCCATCCGAATGGGCTTTCAGGCCCTGACTGTAAGGAATGGAAACACCACCAATAATAACGGCATCGCCCTCGCCGAAGGCATGAACATCAAAGCCCTGACCAATTCGCATAATCAACTCCGGGAAAATCCAGAAACTCAGAACCGGCTGAGAATAAAGCCGGCAAGATCCAGGTCAGCAGGCACGGTAATCTTGATATTATCCGGCCGACCTTCCACAAGAACCGGCATATTACCGGAAAACTCCATAGCCGAGGACTCATCCGTAACCGGCTGTTTATCCTTCAGTGCCCTCTCCAGTGCCGAAACCAGCATGGAATAACGGAACATCTGAGGTGTTAACGCTCGCCAAAACTGACTGCGATCCACCGTTTCGGCAACCTCAGGCAAATCTCGTGACTCCGCCTTTTTAAGCGTATCCGCAACCGGAGCTGCCAGCAGGCCACCCACTGGATGATCCGCCAGTGTTGAAACAAGATTCGCAAGATCGGCCGGATGCACACAAGGACGAGCCGCATCATGAACCAGCACCCAGTCGTCGGCTGCCACCTGCTCTTTGAGGGCGTGCAGTGCCGAGAGCACAGAATCCGCCCGCTCAGCACCGCCGCCACAGGTCTGAATACGGTCATCATTACTGGCATCAGACTCTGGCCACCAACTATCCGTTGAGTTCAACGGAACCATGCACCCGGCAAAGAGCCCCGAATTCAGCATGCGTGACAAGGTGATATCCAGAATAAAGCGATTGTTAATACGGAGGTACTGCTTGGGACATTCAGCCTGCATGCGCTGACCAATGCCTGCGGCGGGAACAATCAACCAGAGTTTAGAGTCACTCATGAGGGCTTCGCACATAGCTGAGAGAGTGGCAGGGGCGTCCTTTTCAGGACTGTCGGTGGCCAAGGATGGCCACCGTCAAGCGCACAGGGAAGTGTTCATAGCGTGTCCTGAAAAGGACGCCCCTGCCGCTCTGTACTCCAATACTTCGGACCAAAAAAAGTCACTGCTCAACAACAAGAAAAAAGGTCTCATCATCACGAATCAACCCAAGATTCATCCGGGCCCGCTCTTCAACAGCACCCTGCTCATTGCGAAGGTTGCGCACCTCCGCATAAAGACGCTCATTACGGGAAGATAGCTCAGCATTCTCCTCACGCTGCTCGGCAATAGAATGCTCTAGCGCCCATACCTGCGCAAAGCTGCCCTCCCCGACCCACAGGCGCACCTGCAGCAGGAGAATGAGAACAACCATGAGGGCCCAAAGCAACTTCATTAATACCGATTCCGTTCAGGAGTTATACGATCAAAAATCAGACACCGGACGATAAGTATAGACCTTAGAGCAAATTCGCAACAAGTTCTTCTAACCGATTGGGCAAAAAGGCCATCGTGACTGAATTTTCATTCAAAACACGACGGCCTTAAACTTTTCGCCACCTCAAACTACGAGGATGCTACACACAACCAAAAGCGGCTATAGCTCAGCCTTGCCCTTTGATTTCTACCAGCCCACGATAAGGCGCCTTACCTTCCAGGGCCTCCTCAATGCGCAGCAACTGATTGTACTTGGCAACCCGGTCTGAACGGCACAGCGAGCCAGTTTTGATCTGGCCGGCACAGGTAGCAACTGCAAGATCCGCAATTGTCGTATCTTCGGTTTCACCTGAACGGTGAGAAATAACCGCAGTGAAGCCGGCATCCTGAGCCATTTTGATGGCGTCCAGAGTTTCGCTCAAGCTACCAATCTGGTTGAACTTGATCAGGATGGAGTTACCTACGCCTGTGTCGATGCCTCGCTTCAGAATCTTGGTGTTGGTAACAAAAAGATCATCACCCACCAGCTGTACCTTGTCACCGATCTTGTCGGTCAGCACTTTCCAGCCATCCCAGTCACTCTCATCCATACCATCTTCAATGGATACGATAGGATAGCGCTCAGCCAGGCCAGCAAGATAGTCAGCAAAGCCTTCAGAATCAAAGCTCTTGCCTTCTCCAGCCAGAACATACTGGCCATCCTTGTAAAATTCAGACGCAGCACAGTCCAGAGCAAGAGTAATATCGGTGCCCAGCTTGTAGCCCGCCTTTTCAATGGCTTCTTTAATCACAGCCAGGGCTGCTTCGTTCGACGGCAGGTCAGGAGCAAAACCGCCCTCATCGCCTACAGCCGTGTTCAGGCCCTGGGCCTGCAGAACCTTTTTCAGGCTATGGAAAATCTCAGCACCGATGCGCAGAGCTTCTGAAAAACTCTTGGCGGTAACTGGCTGAATCATAAACTCCTGAATATCGACGTTGTTATCCGCGTGCTCGCCGCCGTTCAGAATATTCATCATAGGCACAGGCATGCTGAACTTGCCGGAAGTACCGTTGAGGTCTGCAATATGCTCATAAAGTGGTTTGCCCAGAGACTCGGCCGCCGCTTTTGCCGCTGCCAGCGACACCGCCAGAATGGCATTCGCACCCAGATTGGCTTTGTTTTCAGTACCGTCGAGCTCCAACATGATGTTATCCAGCCCGCGCTGGTCTGCAGCATCTTTGCCTTTCAGAGCATCGTTGATCTTGCCGTTAATAGCCGCAACTGCCTTCAGTACGCCCTTACCCAGGTAACGAGACGCATCACCATCGCGCAGTTCCAGCGCTTCGCGAGAACCGGTGGAAGCGCCCGAGGGTGCACAAGCGCGGCCAAGGGTACCGTCTTCCAGAATCACGTCTGCTTCGACAGTAGGGTTCCCACGGGAGTCCATAACCTCACGGGCTTTAATGTTGGCAATCTTGGTCATTCTCGGAAGTCTCCAGATTTACAATTTCAAAGGTCATTTATATAGGTTTGATCAAGAGCGAGCTGGTAGGGCCTTACGAAACTGTGCGAAGCCATGGATGGCGTAGCCAAGCGTACATGGACGTATTCACAGCGTGTTTCGTAAGGCCCTACCAGCTTGCTCGTGCCACCAAGGCTAAAACACGAACACCGCCATTCAGGCGGTGTCGATAGGTTTAAAACTCTTCACAAGGTCGTCAACAGCCTTAACTCGCTGCAGGAACGGCTCAAGTTGGCTCAAACGCAATGCACAAGGGCCATCGCACTTGGCCTCATCCGGGTTCGGGTGAGCTTCCAAAAACAGCCCTGCCAAACCTTGAGACATTCCAGCCAACGCCAGATCAGTAACCTGAGCACGACGACCACCGGCAGAATCGGAACGGCCACCAGGCATCTGCAGAGAGTGGGTTACATCAAACATCACGGGCACATTCAGCGACTTCATGATGCCAAAGCCAAGCATATCGACCACAAGGTTGTTGTACCCGAAGCTGCTGCCCCGCTCGCACAAGATAACCCGGTCGTTTCCAGCTTCCGCGCACTTGGTGATGATGTGCTTCATTTCCTGAGGCGCAAGAAACTGAGCTTTCTTGACGTTAATTGCAGCACCGGTTTTTGCCATAGCAACAACCAGGTCAGTCTGACGGCTCAAAAAAGCGGGCAACTGAATGATGTCACACACCTCAGCAGCAGGCGCTGCCTGCTCTGGTTCGTGAACATCAGAAATAATCGGAACACCGTATTTGCTTTTGATATCGGCCAGAATCTGCAGGCCTTTCTCAAGACCTGGCCCCCGGAAGGATTTAACCGAAGAGCGGTTAGCCTTATCAAAGGAGGCCTTGAACACGTAAGGAATGCCCAGCTTGGTGCACACCTCAACGTATTTTTCAGCAACCTCAAACGCCAGGTCGCGTGACTCCAACACGTTCATACCACCAAACAGTACAAACGGTTTGTCGTTAGCGATGTCGATATCAGCAACAGTGACGGTGTTCTGAGCCATGATCAGGATTCCTTGCGGTTCGCCAGCGCGGCTTCAACGAACCCCTTGAACAGCGGGTGACCATCGCGGGGTGTCGAGGTAAATTCCGGGTGGAACTGACAGGCAACAAACCAGGGATGGTCAGCTACCTCCACTACTTCTACCAACTTACCGTCAGTGGAGCGACCCGAAACAACCAAACCTGCAGCTTCCAGCTGTGGCAGGAAGTGGTTGTTCACCTCATATCTGTGGCGATGACGTTCGCGAATAGTTCTTCTGCCGTAGCAGTTTGCAATGTTCGAACCTTCAGTCAGCACACAGTCCTGAGCACCCAGTCGCATGGTGCCGCCAAGATCCGAGTCGTCTGTGCGTTCCTCGCGCTCACCGGTCGCATCCAGCCACTCGGTAATCAGGCCAACGACAGGCTCCGGTGTGTGCGCACGGAATTCGGTGCTGTGGGCATCAACCAGACCGGCTTTATTACGAGCGTATTCGATCACAGCCACCTGCATACCCAGGCAAATACCCAAATAGGGAACCTTGTTCTCACGGGCATACTGAACTGTGCGGATTTTTCCTTCCACACCACGCTCACCAAAACCACCGGGAACCAGAATGGCATCGGCACTCTCAAGCACAGCAGTGCCGTCGCGTTCGATGTCTTCAGAATCAATGTAATTGATCTTTACCTTGGTGCGGGTTTTGATACCAGCGTGCAGCAGAGATTCGATCAGTGATTTGTAGGCCTCGAGCAGCTCCATGTATTTGCCAACCATGGCAATCGTCACTTCCTGCTCAGGATTCATCAGTGCTTCGACAACACCGTCCCAATCACTAAGGTCCGCCTCCCGTGCATCAAGCCTGAAGTGATCAATAACCAACTGATCCAGGCCATGTTCGTGCAGCATGCGGGGAATAGCGTAGATGGACTTTGCATCACGCATCGGAATAACAGCGCGCTCTTCCACGTTTGTGAACAGCGCGATTTTCCGGCGGGAGCTGGCGTCCACTTCATGCTCTGAACGACACAGCAGAATGTCTGGCTGCAAACCGATAGAGCGCATTTCCTTCACGGAGTGCTGAGTCGGTTTGGTTTTGATTTCGCCCGCGGTGGCAATGTAAGGCACCAGTGTCAGGTGCATAAACAACGCACGGGCAGAGCCCACTTCAACCTTCAGCTGACGGCAGGCTTCAAGAAACGGCAGGGATTCAATATCACCAACAGTACCGCCCACTTCAACCAGAGCAACATCCGCTCCGGCTGCACCTTCTACCACACGGCGCTTGATCTCGTCGGTGATATGGGGAATAACCTGAACGGTACCGCCAAGGTAATCGCCGCGGCGTTCTTTGCGTATAACCTCTTCATACACCCGGCCAGCCGTGAAATTATTACGGCGGCTCATGGGCGTACGAATAAAACGCTCATAATGGCCAAGATCGAGGTCGGTTTCAGCGCCGTCTTCGGTGACATAGACTTCACCGTGCTGGAACGGGCTCATGGTGCCTGGGTCAACGTTTATGTACGGGTCCAGCTTGAGGATAGTTACCTTCAGGCCGCGTGCCTCAAGGATCGCAGCCAGGGAGGCCGATGCGATTCCTTTCCCCAGTGAGGACACAACACCGCCGGTGACGAAAATATAACGCGTCATGCAGATTCCATGATTGTCAGGTTCTGTGAAGGAGGGAGATTGTCATCTCAAGATGGGACGCCAGACTACCAGAAAGCCCCCAGCGACTCAATCACAATCCCGCTCTACAATCAGCTGCAAGCCTGCAGCCGGCGCCTTCCCGCAGTATTGTTCAGAACACCATAAATCGCCAATGGCGATGAGTTCTTCTTCCGGCTCCACACCCCTGAAAATCAAGGGCAGGCGCAGCCTTTCCCAAGGTGGAACAGCCTGTTCCTGCAGCCACTTTTTCAGTGATTTTGACTGGACTCCAGCGTAAAAACGCATGCGTTCTCCACCCTGCCTCGTACATATTCGTATTGGCGGCGCATCGGCTTTCGCTGTAGAAGAGGGAGTCAGACGAATCGTCCACTCGCCCCACTGCGCCGACTGCCCAGGTTGAAGCGTTACAGATTCCTGGGGCAAATCAGCGGCCTCAGGCACCAAATACAACTCTCCCTGAAAACGTCTAACGCTGTAATTGTCAGCCCGCAATTCCGGGGACCGATCCTCTGCAGCCTGCAATAGATCGCCCAGCACCTGTGACCAGTCACTTATTGAAGGGGCATCATACCCGGCTCGCCGGACCCACCAACGCAGAAGGTTTTTCTGTTCCGCCAGAGTAAGTGCACCTAACCCCGCGACCGGAAGGCGACGCTTATGTCCTCCCAGTGACTGCCACTGCAACTCCGCCAGCCGCTTGTTCAAAAAATCACTTTCCGAGCAAGCGCCCGCACTGTGCCGCAGTCGCTGATTCAGCCCGGGCCAGCGCTTTTTTAATGCCGGAAGAATGCTGATACGGATGAAGTTTCGATCGAATTTCTGATCTGTATTGCTGGGATCGTCAACCCAGGAAAGTCCGGCCTGGCGAGCGTGAAGCTCAAGTTCCGACCGTTCGACCCCCAGCAACGGCCTGGCAAGGCGGCCCTGGCCTAAGGGGCGGGCTTCAGGCATGCCTGCAAGACCGGCAACACCACTGCCACGGAACATTCGAAACAGCACTGTTTCAGCCTGATCATCACCATGATGGGCCATCAGCAACACATCATCAGGCTCAAGAAGTGTTTCAAAAACACTGTAGCGGGCCTTACGTGCTGCCTCTTCAAGGCCCTCACCAGGGCCGGCACCGAGTTTGACCGACACAGGCTGAACAGTGAGAGGAATGCCCAACCCGGCGCAGAGCTCCTGGCAAAAGACTTCCGTATCGCCAGCATTGGCCTGAAGCTGATGATTAATATGCACCGCTCGCACTCCGGAATGGCAGAGTGCGGCAAGATGCAAAAGAAGGGTGGAATCCAGGCCGCCACTGAGGGCAACCCAAAGACGCCGGTAGCCAGAAATGGCTTTAACCGGCGCAAGCAACGCCTCGGGAAAGGCGTACCCGATTGCGGGCTTAGCGCCCAGTGTCATAGCGGGTTAACCGCTCGTACCGCCGGGAGACCAATTCATCCAAAGGCAAGCGACTTAGCTCTGCCATCCCGTTTGCCAGGGTCTCACGCAGGGCTTCAGCCATTTTTTCCGGGTTACGATGCGCACCGCCCAGAGGCTCAGTGATTACATTGTCCGCAAGCCCTAGATCTTTCAGGCGATCCGCAGTCACACCCATGGCTTCTGCTGCGAGAGAGGCAAATTCCGCACTCTTCCACAAAATAGAGGCACAGCCTTCCGGCGAGATCACCGCATAGGTTGAGTATTGCAGCATATTCAACTGATCGCATACGCCGATGGCCAGCGCTCCGCCAGAACCACCTTCGCCGATGACTGTCGAAATGATAGGCGTTTTGAGGCGGGACATCACCGCCAGGTTAAACGCAATGGCTTCACTCTGACCACGCTCCTCAGCACCGATACCGGGATAGGCACCCGGAGTATCGATAAATGTGAGAATCGGCATTCTGAATCGCTCTGCCATTTCCATTAAGCGCAAGGCCTTGCGATAGCCTTCCGGGCGCGGCATTCCGAAGTTGCGCTTCACCTTATCCCGCACTTCGCGCCCCTTCTGATGGCCGATAACCATCACAGGTTTATCGTTCAAGCGTGCAGTACCGCCCACAATGGCCTGGTCATCTGCGTAACGGCGGTCGCCGTGGAGTTCATCGAAATCTTCAAAGACCATCTCGATGTAATCCAGCGTATAAGGCCGGCGTGGGTGCCTCGCAAGACGGGCAACATCCCACGGATGCAAATCAGAAAATATGTTCTCAGTCAGGCTGAAACTTTTCTTTTTCAGCCGTGTAATTTCGTCAGAAATATTGATGTCGGTATCGTTACCCACCATGCGAAGCTCTTCAATCTTGGCTTCCAGGTCGGCAATCGGCTGTTCGAAATCCAGATAATTAGGGTTCATGATGTTCCATCATTTTATTACCAGGCGGGATAGCACGCCGCCTATTCAGAATTTGGTACAAAGATAGCAGTGCCCGGCTCATGGCTAAAGCGGACATTGGTATGAGTCCGCAACCTGACAGATATTTAACTTTCCGCGCAGCTCTTTGTCTTTCTCACTCAATCATAGACCAGTTCCACGCACTGGTCGCCCACCAGATACTTCAACTCCAGCAACAAGTTGTCGTCTGGCTGCACACGCCAGGTTTCACCCAGCTCAATTCGAGTACTGGCTTCGGGGCTGCTGTACTCAATCCACACCGGGCTGCCCTCGCAGCGAAACGGCCTTAACGTGCTATCAATCTTGTCCAGAAAACCATTTTGAAGTTGGTCAGCGTGAAGGTTCAGCTTCAGGCCTTTACTGAACTGCTTCCGGGCACTGGGCACATCCATTACCGAACTGACACGCATTTTCATCTGGCCAGAGTAATCATCGTGGCTCACCTGACCCTCAACCACAATCACCTGATCCGACTGCAGTAATTCCCGGTTCTCAAAATAGGCTTCAGAAAACAGTGTGGCTTCAATCCGCGCGCTCCGATCATCCAGCGTGATAAAGCACATGGTGGAACCCGTGCGGGTTTTCATGGTTCTTTGCGCTACAACAAGCCCCGCAACCCTTTGCGGTGATTTGTTGGGCTTCAGATCCGAGATAGAAGAGCGAACAAAACGGCGAACTTCCCGCTCATATTCATCAAACGGATGCCCTGTAAGGTAAAGGCCCAGCGTGTCTTTCTCGCCTTTCAGCCGCTGTTTCTCCGGCCACTCACGCACATCCGCCACATCGGCATAAGGATCGCCACCTTCCTCGGCTTCCAACATATCGCCGAACATATCCATCATGCCTACGGATTCATTACGCGACTGCTGGTCCGCCTGCTGGACAGCCTTGGGTATGCTTGCCATCAGTTGGGCCCGACTGGCCCCGAGCTTGTCCATGGCACCTGAACGAATCAGGGCTTCCATAGCGCGTTTGTTAATCTTTTTGAGATCAACCCTACGGCAAAAATCGAAAAGATCCTGATAAGGCTCACCACTGACGCGACCCTCCACAATGGCCTGGATCGGGCCTTCACCCAGCCCTTTGATAGCACCCAGCCCATACACAACCTGACCTTCATCGTTTACCGTGAAGGTATATTCCGAACGACTTACATCAGGCAGTACCAAATCCAGTTTGAGGTTGCGGCACTCCTCAACCAGCGTGACGACTTTGTCTGTGTTCTGCATATCGGCGGTCAGAACAGCAGCCATAAACTCGGCCGTGTAATGGGCCTTCAGCCACAGAGTCTGATAAGACACCAGCGCGTAGGCGGCAGAGTGGGATTTGTTGAAGCCGTAGCCGGCAAATTTTTCAACCAGATCAAAGATGTTTTCAGCGAGGGTTTTGTTGATGCCATTGCCTTCGCAACCATCGAGGAAAAACTGCTTCTGCTTGGCCATTTCCTCGGGTTTCTTCTTACCCATGGCACGGCGCAACATGTCCGCATTACCCAGGCTATATCCACCCATCACCTGAGCAATCTGCATAACCTGCTCCTGGTAAAGGATAACCCCGTAGGTGGGCTCAAGAACCGGCTTCAGGCCTTCGTATTGGTAGTCCGGGTGCGGGAAGGACATCGGCTGCTTGCCGTGCTTACGGTCGATAAAGTCGTCAACCATGCCCGACTGCAGGGGCCCGGGGCGGAACAGCGCTACCAGGGCGATCATGTCTTCCAGGGAGTCCGGCTGCAGGCGTCGGATCAAATCTTTCATGCCACGGGATTCAAGCTGGAATACGGCGGTGGTTTCCGCCTTTTTCAGCATCACGAATGAAGCCGGGTCATCCAGCGGAATTTCGCTGATATCCAGCGGTGGAAGGCCTCTGCTCTCCCGCCGCGGATTAATCATTTTCAGCGCCCAGTCGATGATGGTCAGCGTGCGCAGACCCAGGAAGTCGAACTTCACCAGCCCGGCTTCTTCCACATCGTTTTTGTCGAACTGGGTCACCAGACTGCCGCCGTCATCATCGCAATACAGCGGCGAAAAATCGGTTATCTTGGTGGGGGCAATCACCACGCCACCGGCGTGCTTACCGGCGTTTCGGCACACACCTTCAAGCTTCAGGGCCATTTCCCAGATTTCCTGGGCTTCTTCATCCTGCTCCAGAAATTCCTTGAGGGCAGGCTCCTGCTCTATTGCCTTTTCCAGAGTCATCCCCACTTCGAAGGGGATCAGTTTGGACAATTTATCTGCCAGCCCGTAGGACTTACCCTGCACCCGGGCAACGTCCCGCACTACCGCCTTGGCGGCCATAGTACCGAAAGTGATAATCTGGGAAACCGCTTCCCGACCATACTTTTCAGCTACATAGGCGATGACCCGGTCCCGGCCTTCCATGCAGAAGTCGACATCGAAGTCAGGCATGGATACCCGTTCAGGGTTAAGGAAGCGCTCGAACAGCAAGTCGTACTCAAGCGGATCCAGATCCGTAATCAACTGAGCATAAGCAACCAGCGAGCCAGCACCGGAACCACGACCCGGCCCAACGGGAACGCCGTTGTTCTTGGCCCACTTGATGAAGTCCATTACGATCAGGAAGTAGCCGGGAAATCCCATCTGGATGATGATATCCAGCTCGAATGTAAGCCGTTTAAAATACGCTTCGCGCTTGCTTTCGTATTCCGGATCGTCTTTGGAAAGGGTTTTTGCCAAGCGTTCTTCCAGGCCGTCCTCAGACACCTTGCGGAAGTACTCATCCATAGTCATACCTTCCGGTACTGGATAGTTGGGCAGGAAATACTCGCCCATACGCACGGTTACCGAACAGCGCCGGGCTATCTCAAGGGTATTCTCAATCGCCTCGGGGATATCGCTGAATAGCTCAATCATTTCCTCGGCGCTGCGCAGGTATTGCTGATCACTAAAACGGCGATCACGGCGCGGATCATCCAGTGCCCGGCTCTCACCGATACAGACGCGAGCCTCGTGGGCTTCAAAATCCTCAGCCTCAAGAAAATGCACGTCGTTTGTAGCAACGACCGGCAACCCAAGTTGCTGGGCCAACTCAACACTCATATGCAGGCAGTCCTCATCACCGGGACGGCCTGTTCTTTGTAACTCCAGATAGTAAGAGCCGGGATAGAGTTTCATCCAGTACTCTGCCCTGGCCTTTGCAAGTTCGGGTTTATCCGCCAGCAAAGCCTTGCACACATCGCCCATTTTGGCGCCAGACATGGCAATAAGGCCTTCGGTTCTTTCCTCCAGCCATTTGCGCTGGATAATCGGCTTGCCATACCTCTGCCCCTCGGTATATCCAAGGGAAATAATTTCTGTAAGGTGGAGGTAGCCTTTGTCATTCCGGGCCAGCAGCGTCAAACGGAACGGGCTTTCCGGCTCATCCGGGTTCTCCAGCCAGAGATCCGCACCTATAACAGGCTTAACGCCTGCACTGGTCGTTGCCTTGTAAAACCGGACCAGAGAGCACATGTTCGACTGCTCGGTCAGGCCCACGGCCGGCATGCCCAATTCCACCACTCGTTTGACCAGAGGCTTAACGCGAACGAGGCCGTCCACCATGGAATGTTCTGAGTGCACGCGAAGGTGTACAAAAGTCTGCGACATAGCGTCAGCTGGTTCCTGCTTATGTATTAAAAGTCTATTAACGGCGCCTGAAAAAAGGCACCTTTAAACTGCCTGTAGCAATCAATCGCTGATTAATGCACGTATATCTTCTTCTGTTTGAGGGCCAAAACGAGCCTCCAGAAGATCTCCGTCGGGGGTCACAACAAAGGTCGCTGGCAAGGCAACCGGGCGTTGCCAGGCAAATTCAGGGCCGGGGTCGTTTGCAAGCATGGTGTACTCAATACCCATACGCTTGCCGAGAGCAACCAGTTGCTCACCCTTCACATCGTCAAAATTAACCCCGAGAACAGTAATGTCCGGAGCATTATCCAGCTCGTTAAATTCCGGTATTTCTTCCAGGCAGGGCTTGCACCATTCGGCCCAGTAGTTCACCAAGACCCACTGCCCCCGCAGGTCGCTCCAGGCCAGCTTTGTGCCTTCTGCTCTTTCCAGCTCAACTTTTTGGCAACCTGCCAGTAAAGCCATCAGAAACAGTACAGTTGTAACGACCGCTCCACGAGGTAACCGGTAGATGACAGGGTTCTGCAAGGGAAAACCTCCTGTTAGACTGCTCGCCACAAACAATTGCAGCTCCAATTCAACAAACAGGCACGAACATGACAGAACCCATCCGGATTTTCCACAACCCTCGCTGCTCAAAATCTCGCCAAGCGCTTGAACTTCTCACTAGCCGGGGGGTTGAGCCAGAGATTATACGCTACCTGGAAACACCACCAACAGCACAGGAGCTTTCCGATATTCTTGAGGCGCTCGACCGCCAGCCCCGCGAGCTTATGCGCACCGGCGAAAGTGAGTTCAAGGAACTTGGTCTGGACAACCCGGATTTGAGCCGCGATCAACTGATTGCTGCTATGGTAACAAACCCGAAACTGATTGAGCGGCCAATTGTACTTGCCAATGGCAAAGCCGCTGTGGGACGACCACCGGAAAACATACTCACCATTCTATAATTGCACGACCACTGTTTGAAGGAAGCCAAAGTGCCTGAGCAACTGCCGTACATCCTGATCCTCTATTACAGCCGCACAGGGCAGACTGCAGAGCTGGCAAGCCAGATAGGCCGAGGGGTCGCCAGGGTAGCCGGCATCGAGGCAAAGCTGCGCTCTGTTCCTGTGGTTTCACCGGATACCGAAGCCTCCTTGCCAGCGGTTCCCGATGCGGGAGCCCCCTATGTCAGCAAGTCCGATCTCGCCAATTGTGCCGGGCTGGCCATCGGCAGCCCTACCCGCTTCGGTAACATGGCAGCACCACTCAAATACTTTCTGGATACAACCGGCGATCTGTGGCTGAACGGCGCGCTCGTCGGCAAACCAGCTGGGGCATTTACGTCAACTGGCAGCCTGCACGGTGGTCAGGAAGCCACAATCCTGACCATGATGATCCCCCTGCTTCATCACGGCATGGTGTTGTGCGGCTTGCCCTACACAGACGAAAACCTGAGTAAGACCACAACCGGAGGCACACCATACGGCCCCTCGCACTGGGCCGGCACCGGAGAGCAGCAACCCCTGAGCAACCATGAGAAGGCACTTTGCCAACTCTTCGGTGAACGCCTCGCAAAACTGGCGCTCAAACTGGCTGATTGATACGAACACGGCTATGCAACGCAAAGCTATTTATACTTTTCTGGAATCTGACAATGCTCCATAACCCCAAAGCCCGGAACACTGCAAAAGCGACCCAATTTCTCTATCTGGCCGTGTTGGCAACGCTTTTGATTACAACCTTCTACCCAGCGCCAATCGAGGGGGTTTCCATTGCACTGATTCTATCCGTCAAGCTGATTCCCCTGCTGGCTCTGATCGTTCCCGTGTTCCGTGGCAACAATCGTGGTTATATCTGGCTAGCCTTTGTGGTGATTTTTTACTTCACTCAGGCCGTTGTTTCATCATGGCTAAGCCAAGGTGCACTCGGCCATGTTGTTCTTATGATACTCACGCTCCTGTTATTCATCATGGCGATGGTTCATCTGAAAGTGAACCGGCCGGTTGCAGTCTGACATGCTCCATTACCGGAAAGTGACACCCTATGCCCAATTCCACTAAAACAGAGCAAACATCACCAGCACCCTTATCGAAGCCGGCAGCGCCTCCGCGCAGCACTTTGACCCTGCGGGATATCTGTACGGCATTGGTCGCCGACGGCGAAATCGGCCAGGAGAGCGCGGAACGTGTGCTTTCCGCCAACCTGGGCGCGGCCAGCAACCACACATCAAAGCGACACCCGCTGGAACTTGTGGCTATTGCAGCGCTCACCAGCGAGAAAAGTGGCAAGACTCTTGGTCTTGAGCGACTGACACAGTGGCTGGCAGATTGGGCAGGCCAGCCCTATTACCATATCGATCCATTGAAAATAGATACGCCTGCAATTGCCCGTGTCATGTCTTACGCATTCGCCCAGCGTCACGATATTCTCGCGGTTGAGATTGGCCAGGATGAAATATTGGTGGCCAGTGCCGAGCCCTTTAAAGTTGACTGGGAAGGCAATCTTCGGCAAGCAGTACGCAAGGATATCCGCCGGGTGGTGGCAAACCCTGAAGATATCCGCCGTTACTCTGTGGAGTTTTACCAGCTCGCAAACTCCGTTAATAAAGCAAGTGGCAGCCAGGCTGGAGGAATTAAAGCTGGCCAGCAGAATCTTGAGCAGCTACTGGATTTAGGCGCCAGCGACAGTGCCGATGCCAACGACCAACATGTTGTGCGCATCGTGGACTGGCTGCTGCAATACGCGTTCGACCAACGCGCATCAGACATCCACATTGAGCCACGCCGCACCCTGACTCACATCCGCTTCCGTATTGATGGCGTGCTGCACAGTGTTTACGAATTCCCCGAGCATGTGGGCATGGCCATTACCAGCCGGCTGAAGATTTTGGGGCGATTAAACGTTGCTGAAAAGCGCCGCCCTCAGGATGGCCGCCTGAAAACCCGCAAACCCGACAACAGCGAAGTGGAGCTGCGCCTGGCCACCATGCCTACAGCGTTCGGGGAAAAAATGGTGATGCGGATATTTGACCCGGATGTGCTGCTGAAATCCTACGAACAGCTCGGGTTCAATCGCGAAGACCGGGAGCGCTGGCAAGAAGTCACTTCGAAACCCCACGGGATTGTTCTGGTTACAGGCCCCACAGGCTCAGGCAAGACCACCACTCTGTATTCCACACTGAAACAAATCGCCTCTGCCGAACTGAACGTCTGCACCATCGAAGACCCAATCGAGATGGTTGAGCCTGCGTTCAACCAGATGCAGGTTCAAACCAATATCGATCTGACGTTTGCATCCGGCGTCCGGGCTCTGCTGCGACAGGATCCGGACATCATCATGATTGGTGAAATTCGCGATCTGGAAACTGCTGAAATGGCGGTGCAGGCCGCACTGACCGGGCACCTGGTGCTTTCTACCTTGCACACTAACGATGCTCCGAGTGCCCTGACGCGAATGATGGAACTGGGCATCCCGCCCTACCTGATTCGCGCAACCGTGTTAGGCGTTATGGCCCAACGGCTGGTTCGAACACTTTGCTCGCACTGCAAAGCAACGGCGCCTGTTGACCTCCAGGCATGGCAGACTCTAACCAAGCCCTGGAAAGCTCCGCCACCAAAGGAGTTTCACAAACCCGTGGGTTGTCTGGAGTGCCGCAATACCGGCTACCTTGGCCGTGCCGGGGTGTATGAGATCATGACGCTTTCCGGTGCACTGACAAGCCAGATTACGGACCACTGCGAGCTGGAGCAGTTGCGGCTGGACGCCTACCGCGAAGGCATGAAGTCGCTGCGTTTGAGCGGCGCCCAGAAAGTGGCCAGCGGCCTGACCACCGTTGAAGAAATACTCAGGGTAACACCGGCAAGCCAGCGCTGATGCTGCAGTAAGCTCACGGTCAAGTGAGGGAGGCTCTACCCTATGCTCCGGGTCTAAGCCCACACTGCTCAAGCAAACACTGCCAGGCTTTGGTATGGCTCTCCACGGCACGATCCAGGTTCGCCCACACACTTTCCACGCCCTCAAGGGCAAGCGCTGAGCGTCGCCACTCACGAAAGTCTGCAGGCATTACCTCTGCCTGCATTTCCGCCAGCTCGATTAAAGGTTCGATCAAATCCCCACGAGCCCGTCGCAAGTCGGCCAGATAGGGCTGAACCTTCCCTATGTAGATACTGAAAAACATGCCCTGAACGATATCCGATTGGCCGTTGGGCTTGCCGTTGAAGCAGAGCGGCCGACTATCCAACCGCTGTTGAATCAGGTGGGTGGCATCGTCGAGGCGCGTAACGACCAGCTTGCTGCTCTTGATGAGTTGCCCTGCCCTATATTCCGCTTGCCAGCGCTGATGCACCTTTCCCCAGAAGCTCAGATCTACCTCAAGGTTCTGATCGAGAAGTGCTGCCACGGTTTTGTTTAACTGACGGGTATCCCGGGCAAGGTCCGAGAGAAGATCTTCGGCCCCAACCGGATACTCACCCTTGGCGAGCGTGAACAGGGTTTCTACTTCCTCCACGCCCCAGCTAGCATTCCAGATGGCTATTGGCAGTGACTCACGCTTGCTGGCAATAGCCTGTTCTAAAACTTCCTGAAGTTCTTCATCCTCTACCGTTTTCAGACACTCGCCGGCGGCGCGGATGAAACGAACTTCATAGCGTAGGCGGTTCAGGGGCTGCATCACCTTGCCCATGACGGAGTTTTTCTCCCCCACCACATACTGCAGTTCACAGCCATACAGCGACAGGAAGTCCAGCATGCCCAGGTCCAGCTCGGGCATTGGCAGGACACGGTTACGACGTCTGGGAATGGGATTTGCTGCAGGAATCTCTGAAAGCTCTGGCTCTGTGTCCAGAACCCGGCCAACCCGCTCCACGTATTCGTCCATCATGGGGCGGGCATCGGAGAAAGGATTGCACCCGGCAAGCAGCAAGATAATTGCACTGGAGACAAGCAGCCTGGCAGATCGGGTTGCAGACATATTTACCTCCCGGCACCCGCTTGTGCTTGCGAGCGAACGACTACCGCTTCCGCAGCAAGGCAGCGTCTACCTCGGCGAAATCCCGGGCGACAAAACGCTCTGTTTCGGGCAAATCACCATCCCGGATCAGCCAGGCAGTTTTCATACCTGCGGCTTCTGCTGCCACAAGTTCAGCCTCAACATCCGAGAGAAACAGGACAGTCGCGCCCTCTACACCGAGCTCCTCAAGAATGTTCCGGTAAGCTTCCGGCTCTCTCTTTCCACCAATCCGGGTGTCGAAATAACCAGAGAAAAACGGTGTGAAATCGCCAGACGTGGTAAAACCAAAAATAAGTTTTTGGGCTTTCGCCGAACCAGACGAGTAAACGTACAAACGCAGACCACGGTCGTGCCAGTGCTGCAGGTATTGGGCGGCGTCTTCGTAGATATGGCCGTTGAGCTCACCTTGTTGGTAGCCCTGCTCCCAAACCATGCCCTGAAGCGCCTTGAGCGATGTAGCCTTGCGGTCTTCACGAATCCACCCTTGCAGTGCTTCGATCAATGCCCCGGCATCCTCGCGATCTGCACCAGACTCTTTTGCCACTCCATCCAGTTGTTCCGACACTTCCGGGCTATCCCAATGTTTGCGGATAAATTCCGGCAGATGCTCGGCGGCATAGGGAAACAGCACATCGTGCACAAAGGAAATGGAACTGGTTGTGCCTTCAATGTCGGTAAGAATCACGCGAATCATACGGCCTCTCCTTCCAGAGCTTCATAGCGCGGTAATTGCCCGGCAATATTGTCCCCGGTGAACTCCGCGACCCAGCCTTCAGGATTGGTAAACAGGCGGATGCAGGTAAACTCCGGCTCCGGCCCCATATCAAACCAGTGTCGAGTGCCTTCAGGTACGCTGATCAGATCGTTCTTCTGGCACTGAACAGCAAACACCTGATCGCCAAGATGCAGATAGAATATGCCCTGACCACGAACGAAAAAACGCACTTCATCCTCGCTGTGGGTATGCTCATCCAGAAACTTCTTCCGGAAAGCCTCCTTCTGGGGGTTATCCGGGTTCAGGCTGATCACGTCGGCAGTCTGAAAACCGCTTTCGGCCTTCAGCTTCGCGATTTCAGCGCTGTAGGCTTCCAGAATCTCCACCGGTGCTGCATCCGCTGGTAAATCCTGGGTTGGCCAGCGTTCAAAACGAACACCCTTGCTTTTCAGCAGGGCACCTATCTCACCAGAATCATGGGTGACTGCCGGCGTAGCTTCCGGGTTGTGTGCGTCAAAAATACTCAAAGTCGTCATGGGCTAACCCTCATGGTTGCAAGCTCACACTCGAAAAGAAACTCAAAAGCTTCAACATGCCGCAGACAATCCGCCATGGTTTTGCCCCAGGTGTACAGCCCGTGCCCGCGAATCAGGTAACCGGGTTGCTCAGGGTGTTTCAGGAACCACGCTTGGGTATCCTTGGCCAAAGCTTCAATATCCTGGGTGTTATCGAAAACCGGGACCGTCACGGCTGTCTCGTGGGTTTCCACGCCATCAAACGCTTTTTGCAGTTCGTAGCCCTCAAATGTCAGAAGTTCCCCTGCAGGCACCAACCTGCTTAGCACCGTTGCATTAACTGAGTGCGTGTGAAGAACCGCGCCGGCATCCGGAAACACCTGATACAACGCCGTGTGCAGCAAGGTTTCTGCAGACGCGCGGCTGTCACTCTGTACCGGCTTACCCTGAAGATCGACCACCATGACATCGCCTGCACCCAATTGCCCTTTGTGGCGGCCAGACACTGTAATAGCAATATGATCCTGATCTACTCGGGCAGAGTAGTTGCTGCTTGTGGCCGGAGACCAGCCACGCTCGTACAGAAAACGCCCGGCATCTGCGATGGAGTCGGCAACAACAGCGTATTGGTTTACATCAAACACGGTTTTCCTTTCCAGAATATGAAGCGCATGGCTCGTGAGTTATGCGCAAATGATGCCGTGCTGCAATCAGATCAGCAACAACAGAAATGGCAATTTCTGCGGGGGTTTTACTGGGAATGTTAATGCCAATCGGTGCCCTTAGGCGCTGCAAATCTGCCTCACCAAGCCCAAGTGAAAACAACCGCTCCCGCCGGGTGTCAGAGGTTCGTTTAGAGCCCATGGCACCCACATAAAATGCCGACGACTGCAAGGCCGCCAGCAGACCCATGTCGTCTATTCTCGGATCATGGGCCAGGGCCAAGACTCCGCACCAGCTATCATTAAAAGACTCGGCGACCAGATCATCTGGCAAGCGCCGGTCGAGTGGCAGGTGCGGGTACCCCCAACCAGAGGAAAAAGCTTCCCGCGGCTCGCAAAGGGTTACGGTGAAATCCGCAGCAGTCGCAAATTCAGCCACATATCGCGCCACCTCACCTGCCCCTATCAGCAGTAACCTGCACTCCGGCTGCAGTGTCTGGAGCAGCTCTTCACCATCAAACATAATACCTGGCTGAGCAGCTGGCTCCGGTAACTCCAGTTCAACTACGCCTTGCAGACTGACTCTCCGAGCTACAGGCTGGCGGCTCCTCAAGGACTCCGCCAACTGCCGCACATGCTCTAGCGCGCCGCTTCTGGTCGATGCGGTGCTGCCCAAGGGTTCCACCAGTAACCGGATGCGACCGCCACAGGGCAGCCGGAAATGGTCACGATCACCGTCGGTAATGCCATAGTCCACGACCACCGGGTAATCCGCGCCCTCTGCCACAGTTCGGCGTAGAAGATCCTCTTCCAGGCAGCCGCCAGACACCGAACCACTCCACTGCCCTGAATCACTAACCGCAAGCCAGGACCCGGCGGGCCGGGGCGATGAGCCCCAGGTTTCCACAATAGTGCACAGCCACACCCGCCTGCCTTGCTCAAGCCATGACAAAACATCTTTGACTACCGATTCGTGGCCACTGGTCATCTGTGATGCTGGTGCGTCAGGCATCTGCTTTCAGAGGCAAGGTGCGTTGGCGTTTGCCGGTCAGTGCGAACAGCGCGTTGCCCAGTGCAGGGATAACCGGCGGCACCCCTGGCTCACCAACACCGGTTGGTGATTCGGTACTCGGCACTATATCCACCGTTACTTCTGGCCGCTCGTACTGCCGCATCAACTGAACATCGTGGAAGTTGCTCTGCTGCACTTTGCCACCCTCGAAGCTTATCTCGCCGTAAAGGGCTGCCGTCAGTCCAAAGATAATCCCGCCTTCAATCTGGTCTTCCACAATGCGTGGGTTCACCACTTGGCCGCAGTCCACAGCACAGGCCACCTTGTAAACCTTGATGGCACCCTTCTCTATACCAGCTTCGACCACTTGCGCCACAAAGGTTCCAAAGCTCTTGAACAGTGCTATGCCTCGCCCGCGACCTTCCGCAACCGGGGTATCCCAGCCGGCCATTCGCACAGCCCTGTCGAGGACGTCCAAGTGCCGGGGCTGGCCTTTCAATAGCTTGCGACGGAACTGGTAGGGATCTTCTCCAGTTTCGTGTGCCAGCTCATCCATAAAGGTTTCAACGGCAAAACCGTTATGGGAGTAGCCCACTGACCGCCAAAAAGTGACAGGAACGCCGGGGTCGGTATGGGTGTGTCGAATATCAAGATTCTCTACGTTGTAGGGGTACTCAATAGCCCCCTCAATCGCAGACATGTCCTTGGGGGTCGCTATCCCTTCGGCTAGCAAGCCAACCTTGCCCAGGGTGTCGTACATGAACTTGGGTGCCCAGGGGTATTGGGCCGGCGCGGCATTACGCACATACCAATCCAGCAACTGGGGACCAACGATCTGGTGATGCCAGCCAGTCAGCTGATCAGCTTCAAGGCTAGCCTGCATCCGGTGCAACATAGCGGGGCGATACAGGTCGTGCTGCGTATCCTCTTCCCGCGACCAGATAAGTTTCACCGGCTTCTTTACCCGATAGGCAACTGCTGCAGCCTCTTCGATGAAATCCTGAGTCAAGCGGCGACCGAACCCACCACCGAGAAACGTGGTATGAATCGTGACATCACCTGGGGAAAGATCAGTTACCCGAGCCGCTGCAATTCGGCCAAGATCCGGAGCCTGTGTAGGTGCCCAAACTTCGATGCTGTCACCTTTGTACCACGCCGTGGCATTCATCGGTTCCAGTGTTGAGTGGGCCAGGTAGGGCTGGCTGTACTCTGCCTCAAATACCTTACCGGCCTTTTTTACAGCCCCCTCATAGTCGCCTTCGCTACGCTCTGACTTGCCGCGATCTTTGTCGGCTGCCTTTCGGTAGGAAGCGAACACCTCGCTAGTGGAAAGCGAGAAAGCATCCGAGTTGTCCCATTCTACTTTCAACGCGTTCTGGGCTTTTCGGGCACTCCAGTACTTGTCAGCAACAATGGCCACACCGCGTTCAATCTCAAACACATCAAGAACACCCCGCATGGCGCGGACTTCACTTTCATTAAAGGCCTTTACACGACCACCGTATTGAGGCGGCCGGCTTACCACGGTGTAAACCATGCCAGGGAGCTCAACATCTATTCCGTAAACCGCAGTGCCTGTAGACTTGGCACGGGCATCAAGCCTGCCTCGCTGCTTACCAATGTACTTCCACTCACTGGCAGGCTTGAGTGCAACATCCCCGCGAATAACCTCTTTGGAGGCTAGCTCTACCAACTGTCCGTAGCGCAAGGAATCCAGGCCATTGGGGTGAAATACCCGGCCCTGGCGTGCGGTGCACTTATCCGCATCCACATTCCAGACCCTGGCAGCCGCCAAAATGAGCATTTGCCGCGCCGAAGCCCCGGCCGTACGGAGCGGCTCCCAGCTGGTGGATATACTGGTACTGCCACCCGTGAGCTGCAGCTTGTACAAGGGGTTACGATACTCCGGCGCCACTGGCGCGAATCTGGGGGTGATCGCCTCCGGGTCAACTTCCAGCTCTTCTGCAATCAGAGTGGTCAGGCCGGTATAGGTACCCTGCCCCATTTCGACTCGGGCCAGAGTAAAATGAATGTCGTCCGTATTCGTTATCTCAAGCCAGGCATCCGGTTTCCACTCACCCGTTTCTTCTTTGAAGCCTGTCGGCATTCCGGAACAACCCGGGAGTGAGAGGGACAGCATCAATGACCCGGATGCACCTGCACCCACCTTCAGAAAATCACGTCGGTTCATCGTCATATCAGTTTCCTTCTCCAGTGCCAGAGGCATCGTATGCCAGAGAATTTCCTGCAACTGACTCAACCGCGGCAATGATTCGAGAGTAGGTGCCACAACGGCAAAGGTTACCGGTCATGGCAGCAACAATATCGTCCCGGGCAGGTGCCGAATTGGTTGCAAGAAGATGTGCAGCACTCATTATCTGGCCAGACTGGCAATAGCCACACTGGGGCACCCCCTCTGCAATCCATGCTTTTTGCAGGGCGTGCAACTGACCCTCTTCCGCCAAACCCTCTATGGTCGTCACCTCACCACCAACAGCCATCTCTACTGGTGTCGAACAGGAGCGCACTGGCTGCCCATTCAGATGCACCGTGCAGGCACCGCAAAGCCCCACGCCACACCCAAACTTTGTACCCTTGAGCCCAAGTTCGTCACGCAATACCCATAAAAGAGGGGTATTACCCTCAATATCCAGCGACCACTGTTCGCCGTTAACTGTAAGGCTCAGTGCCATGCCTGCTCTCTCCCGCTCTTTTTCCCCGGCTTCTCGCCAGGTTCTTTGTTTTATGTAGTCGGAGGCCGTTTAACTGGCTTGAATATAGGTTTTACTTCACAACCTTTTCGCCGTCTTTATTAACCCAGACTTCACGCTCACCTTTATTCATCTTTCCTTTAGAATCCCAAATTTCACGATTCTGCGTCTTTTCTTCGAGCTTACCGTTGTCATCCCAGATTACACGGTCTTTGCAGCCCGCCAGCGCGAGAACAACAAATATTATCAATGAGATTTTTTTCATAGAAAACTCCTAAATTCAGTTTGTTACAGCTTTGGTTTCAGCCCCGGTGCACAAAACAAAAAACGCAGTACTAGCCTGATCCATATAATTCCCGGTTACGCTGTTTTTCCTTATCGCTTTTACGCACCATGACATACACCGCCCCGGTTCCTCCATGGCGCTTTTGGGCCGAATGGAATGCCATTACCGCCAAGAGTTCTGGCAACCATTTGGCGAGATAGCTTTTGAGCTGAGCTATGCCATCAGGATTGCGTTCACCCTTGCCATGAAGAATTATGACGGATCGCAGGCCGTACCGGACACAATCTTCAATAAACTGGTATACCTCTTTGCGGGCTTCCTCAACTGTCATACGATGAAGATCGAGCCTCGCCTCGATGGGATACTGCCCTAGCCGAAGCTTGCGAAAAACACCATTCTGTATACCTGGGCGCTGCCAACTAAGGATATCGTGCGCGGTCAAGGGCTCAACAAAGTCGGCGGTGAGAGGATTGGCATCTTTGAGGGGCTTTTCCACAGCAGAACGTTGGCGCTCCAAATGGCCAGGCGTCAACTCTCGGGGCGAAGTTATCTCTGCCCGATTGGGCTTTCGGATGCGTCTGACATCCTTCATTTCCTCAAGAAAACTGAGGCGATCATTTTTGGTAATCATGGCCGTGCTTTCAATAACCTGCTGAATGAATAGACCTTACCACCCGCCAGTCCTTCCATAAAGAAAGCTGGGGGATTACTCGTAGTTGCTCCACGCATTTTAAGAGCGGTCGCAGATTCGACCAAAATCGTAGGGTGGAGACGCGGTCCAGTGTTCTACACTGTAAACTCACAATAATAACGAAAGAGCGGAACGGCCATGGCAGCTTCCAACCAGGACAATACACGACCGCAGAATACCCGCTCCATTATGGTCTTCCTGCAAGCACATGCACCCTTCTCCAACATGGACGATGACCACCTCGCGCACTTTGCAGAACACGCCACGCTGCGTTTCTATGCCGATGGTGATGTTGTTCTCGCTGCAGAAGATGGTGTTGTTAACAGATTCTACGTTGTTAAACAGGGACGGATTCGCGGCGAACGCCATAATGACAAAGCCGACAAAACCGAGACCACCTTCGAAATAAGTATTGGCGAGTGCTTTCCTCTGGCGGCCATTGTAGGCGAACGGCCCACCCGGACACTGCACCGCGCGGCCGGAGACACCTTCTGCCTGAGCATCGAACAGGATGCCTTTATTACCCTGATATCCGAAAGCGAGCCCTTCCGTGACTTTTGTTTGCGTGGCGTAAGCAGTCTGCTCGACCAAGTGAACCAGCGCATACAAACCGGCGCAATGGCATCAATGGGCTCCAGCATATCCCTGAGCACCCCTCTAGACCGTTATGCGCTTCGCAATCCGATTGTATGTACGCCGGATTTGCCTGTGCGTAAAGCTGTTGCCAGGATGCATGAGAATAACGTTGGCAGCATTGTTATCACTGATGATAACCGGCACCCCGCCGGGATTTTCACCCTCCGGGACCTGCGCACCATGATTGCAGAAGACACCTGCTCTCTGGATGCCCCGGTACGCCAGATCATGACAAAAGATCCTTGCTGTCTGCCCGCAACGGCAGATGCTTTTGCCGCAGCCATGCTAATGGCAGAACACCATTTTTCGCACCTGTGCCTGGTGGACGAGAATAACTGCTTGATTGGAATGGTATCCGAGCGAGACCTGTTTTCCCTGCAGCGAGTGGATCTGGTTAGCCTGGCCAGAACAATTGGCACCGCAACCCACTTGAGAACTCTGGTTAGCCTGCGCACAGACGTTTCACGACTGGTAGATGCCATGCTGGCCCACGGTGCTGATTCAGGGCAAGTTGTGAAGATCATAACCACGCTTAACGACGTTACTGTGCGCCGTGTGCTTGAGCTTAACATCAAGAAAAATGACCCGGGCATACCCTTTACCTGGCTCACATTCGGCAGTGAGGGCCGGCAAGAGCAAACTCTGCTGACCGACCAGGACAACGGCATCCTGTTTCAGACGCCTGACGGCATGACGGAAGATCAGGTGCGGGAAAAGCTGCTGCCATTTGCCCGGGTCGTTAACGATGAGCTTGCAGAGTGCGGATTCACTCTGTGCAAAGGCAACATCATGGCCAGCAACCCAAAGTTGTGCCTGAGCGACCGCGAATGGGACGACTGGTTCGTCCGGTTCATAGACGCCTCCACCCCACAAAACCTTGTGTATTCATCCATCTTCCTGGATATGAGGGCCATTTATGGCCCAACAGACTCGCTGGATGAACTCCTCGATAAAGTGCTCACTAGAATCCAGAAAAACGCCCTGTTCCAGAAAATGCTGGCAGGCAACGCATTTCAGAGGAAGCCACCGCTAACCATGTTCCGCAATTTTCGTTATGTCACGGACGGCAAAAAGCGCAGTCTCGATTTGAAGCGCCAAGGCCTTGCGCCTTTTGTGGAGTCAGTACGCGTGTTTGCCTTGGCCAATGGAGTAAAAAGCGCAAACACACTTGAAAGAATGGACGACCTTACGAAAGCAGGCGTTTTCGATGCAAAAGATGCTAACGCATGGAAAGATGCCTACAGCCTCATACAGGCTATCCGCATGCGTTCCCATCAGGAAATGCTGGAGCGCGGAGACGAACTCACCAACTACATAGATCCGGACGATCTGAATCCGCTGGACAGGCGAATTCTCCGTGAGTCTTTCCGGCAGGCCCAACGCCTGCAACAGAAACTCGAAGTTACCTATCAACTCTGAACCCAGGCCGCCGTCCCATGTTGGAACAGATCAAGCAGTGGATTGAACGCCGCCGCGGTGGCCAGACTGGCAACATTGCGCCAGAGAAGACACCCAACCCCAAAGTCCCCGGGGATCAACTGCTCTCAGAGTGCCGCCTGATAGTACTGGATCTAGAGACCACAGGCTTGAATGCAAGCAAGGATGAGGTCATTGCCGTTGGTGCAGTGGCCATCAACGGAGGGGCTATAGATCTCAGCGACCAATTCGATCTGATTTTGCGGCGCCCTGAACTGGACATAACCGAGACAGTACTGATTCACGGCATCGGGCCGGAAGCTCTCACTCAAGGCCACGAAACCGAGGACGCATTACTGTTTTTGCTGGAATGGATGAACGGTGATCCGGTGCTCGCATATCACTCTGCATTTGATCAAAAGTTTTTGGAGAAAACCCTGAAAGCTGAGCTCGGCTATACCCGAAACCACACTTGGATGGATGTGGCAGATCTGTTACCTGCATTCTTTCCGGACGCCCTCACCGGAGGCAAGGGGCTTGATCACTGGGCAGACTTTTTTGGCCTTGAGGTCAGTGCCAGACACCATGCTGCTTCCGATGCCCTGGCGACTGCCGAGTTAACCCTCATCGCGCTGAACAAGGCCCATAAAAGCGGCTTGAAAACCCTGAAGGAGCTGCACGATAAACTACGCTACCATCGCCGACTGCAAAGCATTCACGGGGTGTGATTGCGCCAGCCGCCCTTTCTGAAACCGACGCTTACGACCGCAAACAACCCAAAATTAGACTTTTTGCCAATATCTATATGTCACCTTCCCGGTAGAGTCAGTCAAGAGAACAAGTAGGGGAAGTACTAATATGAATAATAAACTCTCTGGCTCTCTCAGCTCACAAAATACCCACTGCAGACAAACAACAACAAGACAGGAGTAATCCTATGTCAGGTCATAGCTACGATGCTGAAAAGTACTGGAAGGCGAACCTTCGCCTTATATCTGGGAGCCTGATTGTCTGGGCTCTGGTCTCATACGGTTTTGGAATCGTTCTGCGCCCTATGCTTTCAGGTATCCCAATCGGCGGAACCGATTTGGGTTTCTGGTTTGCCCAACAGGGTTCTATTCTCACGTTCATTGGACTCATCTTCCACTACGCGTGGCGCATGAACAGACTCGATAAACAATTCGGCGTGGACGAGGAGTAAGCGTATGAGCCAATTTGCAATCAACATCATGTTTGTAGGTGGGTCCTTCCTCATCTACATACTCATTGCTGTCTGGGCCAAGGCCGGAAGTACAAAAGACTTCTACGTTGCTGGCGGCGGCGTTCACCCTATTACGAACGGCATGGCTATTGGTGCCGACTGGATGTCTGCGGCATCCTTTATTTCCATGGCAGGTATTATTGCCGCCAGTGGCTACGCAAGCTCCGCCTACCTGATGGGCTGGACTGGTGGATACGTTCTGCTAGCCATGCTACTTGCACCTTACTTGCGTAAATTCGGCAAGTTTACGGTTCCGGAATTTATCGGCGATCGTTTCTACAGCAAAAAAGCTCGTCTGGTTGCTGTAATCTGCCTGATTGTTGCCTCCCTGACGTACGTAATCGGCCAGATGGCTGGTGCCGGCGTGGCTTTCTCTCGCTTCCTGGAAGTTGACTCCACAACAGGCTTGATGATTGCTGCTGTCGTTATCTTCATCTATTCCGTACTCGGCGGGATGAAAGGTATCACCTACACCCAGGTTGCCCAGTACTGCGTATTGATCGTTGCCTATACGATTCCAGCTGTATTCATTTCCTTCCAGTTGACCGGCAACCCCATTCCGGCACTGGGCCTGTTCTCAACACACCTTGATTCTGGCATGCCGATTCTCGACAAGCTGAACCAGGTTATTACTGATGTTGGTTTCAGCGAGTATTCTGCTGATGTTGACAGCCACCTCAACATGGTTCTGTTCACCCTGACCCTGATGATCGGTACAGCAGGCCTTCCTCACGTTATCATCCGCTTCTTCACAGTTCCGAAGGTTGCTGATGCGCGCTGGTCTGCTGGCTGGGCTTTGGTGTTCATCGCCTTGCTGTACCTGACAGCACCTGCGGTTGCATCCATGGCTCGACTGAACTTGATGACAACCGTATACCCGGATGGCACTGCAGCCGAACCCATTAAATATGAAGACCGCCCACAGTGGGTTAAGGAATGGGAAGTTACTGGCCTGATCAAGTTCACAGACAAAAACGAAGACGGCCGCATCCAGATGTACAATGATGCATCCGACGCCCCCGGCACAGCGTTCCAGGCTAAGGCGGAAGCTCGTGGCTGGAAAGGCAATGAGCTTGATGTGAACCGCGATATCATCGTACTCGCCAACCCCGAAATCGCTAACCTCCCTGGCTGGGTTATCGGCTTGATTGCTGCGGGTGGCCTTGCTGCCGCACTATCAACAGCGGCGGGCCTCCTGTTAGCCATATCTTCGGCAGTGAGCCATGACTTGATCAAAGGCTCAATCAATCCGGGCATCACGGATAAAGGCGAACTGCTGGCAGCCCGTATCTCCATGGCTATAGCAATTGTTGTTGCAACCTACCTCGGTGCCAATCCACCCGGGTTTGCAGCTCAGGTTGTAGCGCTGGCTTTCGGTATCGCGGCAGCCTCACTGTTCCCCGCTCTGATGATGGGCATATTCTCCAAGCGTATTAACAATACCGGTGCTATTGCGGGCATGTTGAGCGGTTTGGTGTTCACCCTTTCGTATATCTTTGTGTACAAAGGATGGTTCTTCATTCCAGGCACAGCTAACCTTGCGGACACGCCTGCAAACTGGGTATTGGGAATCTCTCCCCTGTCGATCGGTGCTATTGGTGCACTGGTTAACTTTGCGGTAGCCTTCGTTGTATCCAATGCAACTGATGAGCCGCCCGTTGAGATTCAGGAGCTGGTTGAAAGCGTTCGTTACCCACGCGGTGCCGGACAAGCTCAAGACCACTAAGTAATACTCTGGCCTGATTGACTCAACGAGTTGTCAGGTTGTTCTGGACGGGCTTCCTCAATGAGGGAGCCCGTTCTTTTTTAAGGAAAATATTTTATGTTCTGGACTCTTGTCGCCACCGTTTTTTGCGGGCTGGGTGCCGCTGGTATTGCTTTAGGCATCCGGGTCGCAACCCGCAATATGGCGCCTAAATGGATAATTCCGGTATTTGCCGGCATCGGTATGCTTGGTTATTTGATTTACGGAGAATACACCTGGTTTGACCACAAGCAATCGCGCCTGCCTGATGAAGCCGTAGTCGTTAGCACTGAGCGGAAAGGCATCTTCTGGCGCCCATGGTCTCTGGTCTATCCTTATGTAACTGCGTTTTCTACGGTGGACACAAACAGCATCGGCCGGGGAGATACCAGCAATCCGAATATCGTCAGATTTACACTGTATCGCTTCGAACAGAAGATAACGGATGCCGTTTCTCACAGGGTACATATCATTAACTGTGCGACTCGCGAGCTCGTTCCTCTCGGCTCAGACGGAACACCGCGAATAGACAACCTCAAGGTCCTGGAGAGGAGTGACGAACTTTATTCAACGGTATGTTCCAGCTGACATTCTGGTATTAAGACCTGGTAACCCGCCCTACCTGACGGAAACAAAGAAATATGATTAGTGTCTGGCTGCTGGTTTTAATTTCCATCACCTACATATCTATCCTGTTTATCATCGCTTGGGCGGGTGATAAGCATCCAGGACTTTATAGCCGGCGCTTCGCCAGAACGCATGTTTATTCGCTGTCTTTGGCCGTCTATTTTACTTCCTGGACATTCTATGGAGCCGTAGGCCGAGCCACTCAAGAAGGCCTGGGTTTTCTGCCTATCTACCTGGGCCCCTTGCTGGTCTTTGTATTCGGTGCGCCACTGCTGAGACGTATCATTTATATTAGCAAGCGTAACAACAGCACCTCTATCGCAGACTTTATTGCTTCTCGCTATGGCAAGTCCCAGCTGCTAGCCGCCATGATTGCGGCCTTTGCGCTGATTGGCAGCGTGCCATACATCGCACTGCAGCTGAAAGCCATCGCAATGGGCTTTAGTGTGCTGTCCAACACTGGCACAGGTAGCCAGGAGTTAAGCACAGCAGCCTGGAGCGACGCGGCCTGGTACATTACCCTCGCGCTAACTGCATTTACCGTTCTTTTTGGCACTCGTCATTTGGAATCTACAGAGCACCACCGCGGCATGATTCAGGCCGTGGCATTTGAATCACTGATCAAACTTATTGCCTTTGTAGCTGTTGGGCTATTCGTTGGGTATGGGCTTTATAATGGCTTTGGCGACTTGGTAGGTAATATAAAGGAAGCCGACCTGACCGGCATTCTTACAACCGATGGCCTTGAAGCGCCTGCGTTCATCACCCAGACACTCGTTGCCATGCTTGCCATTATCTGTCTGCCAAGACAGTTCCACGTAATGGTAGTCGAGAACGCCGATCACCGGGACTTCGAAGTCGCTCGCTGGGCAATGCCCGTCTATCTCATTGTGGCCAGCGCCTTTGTTCTGCCCATTGCAGCCGCTGGTCTTTTGGCGCCAGAAGCAATTGCAAGTAACCCGGACATTCTCATTCTGCAGCTACCAATTATGGCCGGCAAAGAGTGGCTGGCGATTCTCGCGTTCCTCGGCGGCGGCTCAGCAGCTGCTGCCATGGTTATCGTTTGCTCCGTTGCCATCGCCACCATGGTAAGCAATGAAATCATCATGCCTGCCCTGCTGAAGTTCTTCCGTCCCAGGATGAACCGGCAAGCCGACCTGAGTTCTCTGCTATTGGGTATTCGCAGAGTGGCTATTTTTGTGGTTCTGCTGACGGCTTATGGTTTTTACCGTATGGCGGGAGAAGATTACAGCCTGACCTCGTTCGGACTTTTATCTTTCGCTGCAGCCGCCCAATTTGGGCCTGCTTTGGTAGGCGGTATTCTGTGGCGGCGCGGAAATGCCACCGGCGCAGCTTGGGGGCTGGGCCTGGGATTTCTTATATGGTGCTACACTCTTTTGCTTCCCGCCTTGGCATCAACAGGCTGGTTTAGTGATTCACTCATTAACGAAGGTATATGGGGACTAAGCTGGACCAGACCGACCGCTCTTTTCGGACTGGACCTCGACGAGACCAGCCACGGCATTATCTGGAGCTTGGGCACAAACACTCTGGTTTACGTGCTGCTTTCACTGGTAACCCAGCAAAGAGTGCGCGAGAAAATACAGATTGCCTCATTCTTTCAGGACCCGCATCCAAAAGGCGATACGGTCCATCACCAAAGCTGGCAAGGTGAAATACTCACATCAGACCTGCAAGCACTTAGCGACAGGTTTATGGGTGAGGAGCGCTCTGAGACCATTTTTCATAATTATGAGCGCCGCAATGCAGTGAGGCTGCATCTGCATCGCCCTGCATCCTCCCACCTGATGAAATATGTAGAACGCCAGCTTGCGTCGGTGATTGGGGCATCTACAGCCAGGGTTGTGCTGGAATCGACCCTCACGGGCCGCGACATGCAGATCGAAGACGTGGTCAGCATCGTTGATGAAGCCTCGCAAGCCATGACTTTCAGCCGGGAACTGCTGCAATCGGCTATTGAGAATATCAGTCTTGGCGTATCAGTGGTAAACCAGCAGCAGCAAGTAGTGGTCTGGAATCAACGCTACCTTGAGCTTTTCAGCTATCCGAAAGGGTTTGTGAAAGCCGGTAGGCCTGCAGAAGACCTGATGCGGTATAACCTGACGAACGTCCACCTGCCAGCACGGCGTATTGATGAAATCATCTCCGACCACTACGCCAGCATGCGCGAAGGCAAACGCATATCCTATGAGCGTCAGAGGCCTGACGGAACCGTCGTCAAGATAGATGGCAGCCCAATCCCCGGTGGCGGCTATGTCACGACATTTCAGGATATTACAGCCATGCGCCGTACTGAGCAGGCCCTGAAAGAGACCAACACCTATCTTGAACAGCGTGTCAAAGAACGAACTCAGGAACTGCAGGTAATCAACGAGCAGATGCTCAAAGCCAAGTCGGTTGCTGAGAAGGCGAACCAAAGTAAAACCCGCTTTCTGGCCGCCGCCAGTCACGACCTCCTGCAGCCCCTCAATGCCGCTCGCCTTTTTACTTCAGCACTTGCTGGCAAAGCCACCAGCACTGAGATAGGAGAACTTGTTGATCACATCGACAGTTCACTCGGTGCAGCAGAAGAGATCATCAGCACCCTCCTTGATATTTCCAAACTCGACGCAGGCGCTCTGGAACCAGACCTTGGTGCTTTTCCGGTTAACGATATTATGCGCCACCTGGCAACTGACTTTACAGCGATTGCAGAGGACCAAGGCCTAAAGCTGCATGTAGTACCTAGCACCGCATGGATATACTCAGACGCAAAACTGCTCAGACGGGTGATACAAAACTTCCTTTCCAACGCAATTCGCTATACGACGAAAGGTAAAATCCTGATGGGATGCAGGCGCCTGAAAGGTTACCTGCGCATAGAGGTTTGGGATACAGGCCCGGGTATACCGGAAGACCAGCTAACCCTGATTTTCGAGGAATTCCGCCGCTTTCAGCATGGAAAGGACAAAAAAGGTTTAGGCCTGGGTTTAGCAATCGTCGACCGTATCAGCGGAATGTTGGACTACCCTGTAAGTGTGCAATCAGTGCAGGGCAAAGGCAGTGTCTTTGCAGTAACCGTTCCACTTGCGCAGGCCGACGAGGCTCACCAAGCCACAGAGAAGATTACCGCAAAAACCTCTCGCCGCGTTTCCAGTCTTGGTGGCCTGAACGTTCTCTGCATCGATAACGACCCTGCAATACTGCAGGGAATGGTCGCCTTATTAGGAAACTGGGGGTGCGATATCACACCTGCTGAGAGCCTGGAAAATGCCTTGGAAAAGCTAGAAGGCAGGACGCCCGACATTATACTTGCGGATTACCAGCTTGATGACGATAAAAACGGGCTGGACGCAATGGATTCCATACGCGAATCGGTTCAACACGACGTACCAGGCATTCTCATAACAGGGTATATGGCTCCGGAAGTGCGGGAGGATGCTATTGATCGTGGTTATCAGATCCTCTATAAACCGGTTAAACCCGCAGCTTTGAGAGCTATGGTGAATAAGTTACTGAAACAGAAACGCTCATGAGTGATCCCAACGAAAATGTTTTTGGAAAGCTGTCTTACCTGGTCGTTGACGACTTTGAGAACTTCAGGATCTCTATGCGTCATATGCTTCGCAGCTGCGGTGCAGATAATGTTGAGCTGGTGGCCCATGCCAAACCCGCCATTGAATATTGCACCTACAACCACGTTGATGTAGTGCTCTGTGACTATAACTTGGGCAAGGGCAAAAACGGCCAACACATTTTAGAGGAGCTGCGTCATAAAAAGCTTTTGAAAAGGTCCTCCCTGTTTCTCATGGTCACGTCGGAGTCATCCAGAGAAATGGTAATGGGCGCCCGAGAATACCAACCAGATGCCTACCTCACGAAGCCAATCAACCACGCAATGCTGGAAAAGCGTCTTAGCAGCCTGATAAGTCAACGCAACGCTTTACTCCCGATCAACCGCGAAATAGACCGGGAAAATTATCCGGAAGCCATTTCGCTTTGCAATGCAGCCCTCTCGCGACTACCGCGGTACAAAACATGGTTAATGAAAACCTTGGGAGAACTCTATTTCCTGTTAGGGGATCTATCCTACGCAATCAAGGTGTATGACGAGGTTCTTTCCCAGCGCGAACTTTCATGGGCCCGAGTCGGACGCAATAAAGTGCTCCTTGCGAACCATCGCTACGACGAAGCAGTTGAAAGCTTGCGAAAATTGATTAAGAGCCACCCGGACTATATGGAGGCCTACGACCTTTTGGCAGAGGGACTGGAACGTCAAAACCGCTCAGGGCAAGCCCAGAACGTTCTGGAACTGGCAACAACCCGCTCCCCAAACGCCCTGCTTCGTCAAAAGCACTTGGCGGAGCTGGCAGAAGCCAATCAGGACATGGAAACAGCTACAGAAGCATGGCGGCAAACGGT
The DNA here is from genome assembly GCF_016597775.1 of Marinobacter sp. 1-3A. NCBI lineage: Bacteria > Pseudomonadati > Pseudomonadota > Gammaproteobacteria > Pseudomonadales > Marinobacteraceae > Marinobacter > Marinobacter sp. 1-3A. Next base: position 1,573 of record NZ_VCGZ01000009.1, on the reverse strand, counting down.
TCGTCTTGGTGCTCACTCCATTCATCACAGTCCCGACCACCATATAGCACTAGCTCACGCGCTTTGCGACCTGAGCGATGGTGATACGGATGAAGGGAGCCAAGCATTAGCACATGAAGCCATATCAGTTCTTGCCAGCATGGAAAGACAGTTTTCGGAAAGTAAAACCCTTGAACTTCATAGCCTGGTTATCCAATGCAGAATACAGGCAGGACGCGGGGAAGTGGAGAAAGCTAATTCAATGCTGGAAAGCATCAGCGAGAGGCTAAGCGAGATTCACCCACTGGAGTTGGAGATGGGGCTGGACTACGCAAAAACCTTGTATCGCCTGGACAACGTAAGGGAGGCAAAAACGCTGCTGGCACGCCTACACGAAAGCTATGGTGAAGATCCTGAAGCAGCCAGAAAGATCGAAAGCCTGTTAGACGAACCCGTCAGCTTTCGCATGAAGATCAAAGCCCGCGGCCTTAACCGGGAGGGGATCGCAGCTTTCGAATCCGGAGCACTTAAAGAGGCAGAGGAAACCTTCTCTAAAGCACTTGAGATAATTCCAGATCACCCCGCCCTTAACCTGAATCTGATACAGGTCTTAATCAAACAACATGAAGATACCGGCTCGATCGACAAGCTGACTGATCGCTGCCAGCAACATATTAGTCGTTTGGATGATCTTCCTGAGCAGCATGGGCAATACAGGCGCTACCTGGCTCTACAACGAAAACTGAAGGCACTAACCCTATGAAAAACCGAAACATCGACTTTTCTATGGTTCTCGCTCTGGCGGTACATGATATGAAAAACTCGCTGGGGATGCTGCTCAACTCACTGGACGAACTTCGAGCAGAAAATGAAGCAAAGCTTACCGAGTCCTCAAAGTTTAATACTCTCCAATACGAAGCTGAGCGAATACACAACGATCTGGTACAGCTTCTGGGAATATACCGGCTAGGCGAAAATAACCTGTCAGCCCATATAGAAGAACATTCCGTTTCTGAGTTTTTGTCTGAACACCTTGCCAGGCATACACCGCTTCTGGAGGGGTTGGGAATTGAGTGCTCTATTGAGTCCGACGATATAAACGGTTTCTTTGATACAGATCTACTTACAGGGGTCCTGAACAACACCATCAACAACGCTATACGGTATACAAAGAGCGAGATCAAACTAACTGCAGCCGAACGTGAAGGTTACCTTGTAATCCGGGTAGAAGACGATGGAGAGGGATACCCCGAAAGTATGCAACATACAGGGACCCTTAGCTTCAAGTCTTTAGATTTTAATACAGGAAGTACCAGCCTTGGTCTCTTCTTCGTATCTGCTGTCGCCAACCTTCATAGCGAAGGAGATCGAAAGGGCTACATCAAGCTCCACAATGGCGGTGAATTGGGTGGTGGTGTTTTCGAGATATGGCTTCCTTAAGTGTTTTTTTAATTATTTCAATAAGTCCGAGCTATCTGATTTATTTCAGGCATAAAAAAACCCCAGCTTCGCAAGAAGCTGGGGTTTGGACTTAAGAGTCTGACGATGACCTACTCTCACATGGGCAAATGCCACACTACCATCGGCGCAGGCC
>NZ_VCGZ01000008.1:0-191717 GCF_016597775.1 Marinobacter sp. 1-3A | reverse complement strand
CCTTTGCTCAAGACAAAACTCAATTTTCGACGAGTCGCTTGCCTTGGTATTTCTTGTCGAAATACTCCAGCCAGCGCCCACACGAATTACTTGGTCAATTTGTTAAAGAGCGTTTGAGCCGCTGCTCAATCAAGGTGGCGTATTCTACATCGTCTCGCCGCCTTGTCAACCGTTTAATTCGAGAGAAGTTAAAAATGAACCTTTTCGAATCAAACTGTCATTTCTTAATCCAGATAAGCCATTCTACAGCGTTTACTCATCTTGTCAACCACTTGCTCGAAGAAAGCATTTAAAAATCTTCAATTTATTCAAGCGGTTACTCTTTGATCGGAAAGCGTCTCAGATGTGCTCCCCTCGAAAGAGATGCGCATTCTACAGAGCTTGGCGCGGGTGTCAACGGTGCAATGCAACTTTTTATGTCTTTATCCCTGTCACGCCGATCTCAAGGTCCACTTTAGCACTTTCATAGATGAACCGGGGCCTTATCATCCCGCTTACAGACGAACCTCGACCGCCCTAACTGCAGCGATTGCTTTGGCCTTTGCCTCTTCTATAGTGGCCCCTTGTGCCAGAGCAACACCCATCCGCCGACGCCCCACGAGTTCAGGCTTACCAAAAAGCCTTAACTGCACATCTGGTACTGCAAGCGCCATGCTCAATCCGCTGAAGGCTACAGATGAGGAATTCCCTTCTGGCAAAATGACCGCTGACGCAGAAGGACCCTGCTGCCGAATAACCGGAACCGGCAATCCGAGTATGGCTCTTGCATGCAAAGCAAACTCCGACAAATCCTGAGATACCAGCGTAACAAGACCAGTATCATGGGGCCGGGGAGACACCTCTGAGAAATACACGTCGTCCCCGCGTATGAACAACTCCACTCCGTATACCCCATAGCCACCCAGATTCTCGGTGATTTTTAAAGCAACGTCACGCGAACGCTCCAGTGCTTTAGCCGACATGGGCTGCGGCTGCCAGGATTCACGGTAATCGCCCTCTTTCTGGCGGTGCCCTATAGGCTCGCAGAAGCTAACGCCGCCAGAGTGCCTGACGGTCAGCAGGGTTATTTCATAATCAAATGTCACAAAGCCTTCAACAATAACCCTACCCTTTCCCGCACGACCGCCTGTTTGCGCGTACTCCCAAGCGGCGTCAATCTCACTTTCATCGCTAACCGTACTCTGCCCTTTACCAGAGGAACTCATTACCGGCTTAACAACGAGGGGCATTCCTATCGCCTTGACCGCTTCCAGGAATGCCTCTTTTGTGTCAACAAACCGGTAAGGCGACGTTTTCACTCCCAGCTCTTCTGCAGCCAGGCGCCGAATCCCTTCCCTGTTCATAGTCAGGTGGGCTGCCCTTGCGGAAGGTATTACCCTATAACCTTCCTGCTCAAGCTTGATCAATTCAGCTGTCGCAATGGCTTCGATTTCGGGCACAATGAGGTCGGGTTTTTCAATCTCGACTATGTTCCTTAAAGCCTGCGCATCCAACATATCTATTACGTGGCTACGATGAGCCACCTGCATGGCAGGGGCGTTCGGGTAACGGTCTGCTGCAATTACCTCAACCCCATACCTCTGCAACTCTATTGCCACTTCTTTGCCAAGCTCACCTGAGCCACACAGCAATACCTTAAAAGCGTTTGCTTTAAGTGGCGTGCCCAGCGTTACATTCCCTACTTCATTCAAACCAGATCCTCCTGCAAGTACCTGAAATCTCTCAGGCATCCTTTTTGCGTTCAGTTAAAGCGCCACTTCCCGCTCCCGCTCAGCGACTTTCACAAGCACAGCTTTACGCTCGCAGTTGGTCATTGATGTCCAGCTCAGGATCTCATCACTGGTGCGCTGACACCCTATACATACATCCCGCTCATCAAGAGCGCATATACTCACGCAGGGCGATCGGACTTTATCCTCAACAGCCATAACAAATTCATCTCAGTTTTTTACAGGCTTCAAGCTTTTCATATAACGGCTTGCATTGTGTACATAGTGCGCGGCACTGAGTTCGAGCATCTTCTTTTGTTGCTCGGTGAGTTCCCTTTTGATTTTTCCCGGCGACCCAACCACCAATGAGCCGTCTGGAACAACCATTCCTTCAGGGATAAGGGTGTTCGCACCAATAAGGCAGTACTTTCCGATCTTGGCACCATTCAAAACAACCGCATTGATACCGATCAGTGAATAGTCCCCAACCTCACAACCGTGAAGCATGGTTTTATGACCAACTGTAACACCCCGCCCTAGCGTCAGCGGGATACCCGGATCTGTGTGGAGAACAGAGCCATCCTGAACGTTTGTCTCTGGTCCAATCGTAATAAGCTCGTTATCTCCACGGATCACCACGTTGAACCAGACACTACTTTTTTCGTGAAGCTCCACATTGCCAATCACCGTCGCATTGTCTGCTACAAACTGACTACTGCCTTTCAACACCGGGGCACGGCCATCCAACTCATAGAGCATTCTATTTTCCTTATTATGTTCGGGGTTTGAGCAAATCGATATCAGCATCGTACACAGCATTTAAAAAATCGACCAGAACCACAGCAGACAAGCCCCAGATTTGATATCGCTCCCACCGATAACAAGGCACATGAATTGTTTGGTCCTGAAACGGTATCGCATCTGTACGTTCGCGCCTGTCTTCCAGAAAGAAAGAAAGAGGCACTCGAAAGACGCTATCAATCTCGCCGGGATTTGGTTCCAACGGATACTCCACAGGCACAACACCAACGTAAGGAGAGACAAGTATCCCGTGACGTGACATCACTTGGCTCAACGGTGAAATGATTTCCACCTGATCTGGTGGCAGACCAATCTCTTCATGGGTTTCCCGCAGCGCCGTCGCGGCCAACGATAAATCTCCGGGATCCCGCTTCCCCCCGGGGTAGGCAACCTGACCGCGGTGAGTGCTCAAATTTGTCGAACGCAGCGTAAATATCATTTCAGGATTACCAGGATCGTCAGTAACCGGCACAAGGATGCCTGCTTCGGTATAGTTCAGATCGAGCTTCTGAGGCGCATAGCCCGTTAAACGCTGTACAAGTAAATCACGCAAACCGGAACTCCTGAACAAATCTGGTGTTGAATGAGACAGCAGTAGCAACGATCATTAAACTTAACATTCGCTGAATTCAAGTATACGGGGAAAAATATGAAGTACTGCAGCACATGCGGCCATCCGGTTAAACAGCGCATCCCCGAAGGCGACAACCGCCACCGCTATGTGTGCATCAACTGCAGCACAATACACTATCAAAACCCACGCATCATCGCGGGTACAGTGCCAGTATGGGAGGGAAAGATCCTTCTTTGCCGTCGAGCAATTGAACCTCGCTACGGGTACTGGACCCTTCCGGCGGGATACATGGAAAATGCCGAAACAACCGTTGAGGCGGCCGAGCGCGAGACGCTGGAAGAGGCACTGGCCGAAGTAAATATAGACGGCCTTTATTCCATTATCGATGTTCCGCACATAAACCAGGTTCACATGTTCTATCGCGCGACACTAAAAAACGGGAACTTTGGTGCTGGTGAGGAGTCCCTTGAAACCCGCCTGTTTGCTGTGGACGAAATTCCCTGGGGCGATATTTCCTTCCCGACTGTGCGAAAAACCCTGGAACTGTTTCTGGATGACCTGAAGAACGACTCTTTCGGTGTGCACATACGTGATATCCGGCGCCCTATCGCCGCGACCCGAAGCAAAGACGATCTATAATATTTCCATGCGATAAATCTCGTAAGCAGGCTCTTCATAGGGATGGGCCTGCTTGAGCGCCACAACCGCTTTACGGATTAGTTCATCGGTGCAAACAAGCTCTACCTTGAACTCGTCCACAACCTTCAGCGCCTCACTTTCCCCCAAAAAAGGGTTGCTACCCTCAAGAGGGCGGAACTGTCCCTGCCCTCTGCACTGCCAGGCGCAAGAATCGTAATCCCCTATGCGCCCTGCCCCGATATCGAAGAGTGCCTGTTTGGTTTTTTCCAAATGTGTCTCCGGCACGAAATAGCATATTTTATACATGAAACCTCCTTTGAGCAGGATATTTTTTGTACAGATTAATGGCTTAGGCACTTACCCACAGATTCTGTGGATAACTCTGGGGAAAGTTTTGGGGAACACCTCTATAAACCCCGTACTTACTGCACTCCCGTTAAATTGGCGACAAATTCACCTGATTCATTAAACCGATATATTTCAACAGGTTACAACTTTTGTACAAACACTGAACGCCTACGCTCTGCATTGTTCACAGAATGCACAAGACTGAGCTCGCAATGTGCATAAACATAATGAGTCAAGGAGTTTTTTTCCAATATATCCGCATTATTCGCTTGATAAACTCAAAACGCTCAAAATTCAGGCACAAAAAAACCGGCTCCGGAAAGCCCTCCCTTTTGAGGCTCACCAAAGCCGGTTTTTCCAGTCTTTCAACCGATCAGTCCATCAGCTAAACCAGCGTCTGGCATTTCGGAACATGCGAATCCAGGAACCGTCTTCCTGCCAATCCGCGGGTCGCCATGAGTGCTGGACAGCGCGGAACACTCGTTCAGGGTGAGGCATCATAATGGTAATACGACCATCCCGAGTAGTTGCCCCCGCTATGCCATCTTGCGAGCCATTTGGATTATAAGGATAACGCATCGTCGCCTGACCCCGGTTATCCACGAAGCGTAGCGCTACCCGCTCACTTTCTGCGAGCTCTGAAGCAGAAGCACTACCGGAAAACTCTACCCGCCCTTCACCATGAGCGACCGCTATTGGCATACGCGAACCTGCCATTTCTTCCAGGAATGCTGAAGGTGACGACATTACTTCAACCATCGCCAACCGTGCCTCGAACTGCTCCGACTGGTTACGAACGAAACGTGGCCAGCCTTCGCTGCCCGGAATCAATTCGTGCAGATTGGACAACATCTGGCAACCATTACAAACACCCAGCGCGAGAGTGTCCTGGCGGTTGAAGAAAGCGGCAAACTGATCACGAACACGGTCGTTGAACAGAATGGACTTTGCCCAACCTTCACCGGCACCCAGCACATCCCCGTATGAGAACCCGCCACAAGCCACGAGACTATTAAACGTCTCGAGATTCACTCGTCCGGATAGCAGATCGCTCATGTGCACATCGACAGACTCAAAACCAGCCCGATCAAATGCAGCGGCCATCTCAACCTGCCCGTTAACACCCTGCTCACGCAAGACAGCAACTCTCGGGCGAATTCCCTTGTTGATATAAGGCGCAGCAACATCCTCGTTCACATCATAGGTGAGCTCGGCATGAAGCCCAGGGTTATCCGCATCAAGCAGATTATCAAACTCTTCCTGCGCACAATCTGCGTTATCCCTCAGGGACTGAATGCGATAACTGGTCTCAGACCACAGGCGCTGTAGATCCACTCGCGCATCATCTGCAACCATTTCACCTTCAAAGGACAATCGCAGGCGATCCTGATCACTCAATGTGCCCACAACACTGACGTGGTCCCCCAAGCCAGCCGCTGAAAACTGCTGTAGAACGAAATCCGTATCATCCCTGCGCACCTGAATAACAGCGCCCAATTCTTCATTGAACAACTCGCGGACAATCTGACTGGCGTCGTCTGTCAATCCATCCAGTTTGATATCTATACCGGTGCGGCCGGCAAAACTCATTTCAGCAAGAGTCACAAACAATCCGCCATCAGAGCGGTCGTGATAGGCCAGTAGCTTGTCGTCGGCGTTCAATCCCTGAATAACAGCAAAAAACGCTTTGATATCTTCCGGATCGTCGAGATCAGGTGCCACAGCTCCGACCTGACGGTAAACTTGAGCCAAAGCCGACCCACCTAACCGATTCTGCCCAGCGCCCAGATCCACAAGAATCAGATCTGTGTCTCCAGCATCCGTTATCAACTGGGGCGTAAGGGTGCGAGAAACATCGGTAACCGGTGCAAAACCACTGACAATCAACGAGAGAGGCGCGGTTACACTCTTCTGTTCGCCGTTATCCTCTTCCCAAACCGTCTTCATGGACATGGAGTCCTTGCCTACAGGAATGGTTATCCCCAACTCGGGGCACAACTCCATGCCAACTGCTCGAACTGTTTCGTAGAGGTTCTCGTCCTCTCCCGGGTGGCCTGCGGCTGACATCCAGTTAGCCGACAAGCGAATGTCTGATAATTTGCCAATTGCGGCTGCTGCCAGGTTTGTAATGGCTTCGCCTACAGCCATCCGACCTGATGCGGGCGCATCAATGGCTGCGATCGGTGTACGTTCGCCCATGGCCATGGCTTCACCCGTCAGAACATCAAAAGAGCTTGCCGTAACCGCAACATCACTGACAGGCACCTGCCATGGACCAACCATCTGGTCCCGAGCAACAAGCCCGGTAATCGTGCGGTCACCTATGGTGATCAGGAAGCTCTTGGAGCCCACTGAAGGCAGCCTCAGAAGTCTGCGAATGGCGTCATTCAGATCAATCTGGGTGGAGTCAAACAGCGGCTTGCTGAACGATGTTCTGTTAATACTCCGGTGCATACGGGGCGGCTTACCGAAAAGCACATCCATCGGAAGATCAACAGGCTTGTCGTTAAAATAGGAATCGCTCAACTCGAGATGATGGGCTTCCGTCGCCTCTCCAATCACGGCATACGGGCAGCGCTCACGACGACACAGCGCGTCGAAAAGCTCAAGATTTTCGGGAGCCACCGCCATGACATACCGTTCCTGAGACTCGTTACACCAGATTTCCAATGGCGACATACCAGGCTCATCGCTGGGAATATCCCGCAACTCAAACTTTCCGCCACGACCGCCGTCCTTCACCAATTCAGGCATGGCGTTAGAAAGACCACCGGCGCCAACGTCATGGATGAAGCAGAGCGGGTTTTGCTCGCCCATCTGCCAGCAGCGGTCGATCACTTCCTGACAACGCCGTTCCATTTCCGGGTTGTCACGCTGCACGGATGCAAAGTCGAGGTTCTCGTTACTGGAGCCGGAGTCCATAGAGGAAGCAGCACTGCCTCCAAGACCGATAAGCATGGAAGGGCCACCCAACACAATGAGTTTGGCGCCTACAGGTATCTCACCTTTTTCAACATGTTCTGCGCGGATATTTCCAAGGCCACCGGCGATCATGATGGGCTTGTGGTAGCCCCGTACTTCATCACCCGCAGGGCCGGCAACTTTCTCTTCAAATGTACGGAAATAGCCCGCGATATTGGGGCGGCCAAACTCGTTATTGAATGCGGCGCCGCCAATGGGGCCTTCAATCATGATATCCAGAGCGGAGGCTATCCGCTCAGGCTTGCCGTAATTGATTTCCCAGGGCTGGGGATCATCTGGCATGTTGAGGTTGGAGACGGTGAACCCCGTCAACCCCGCCTTCGGTTTGGAACCGCGACCGGTTGCGCCCTCATCGCGGATTTCACCGCCGGAGCCGGTTGCCGCGCCAGCCGCAGGGGCAATGGCCGTTGGGTGGTTATGGGTCTCCACCTTCATAAGAATGTGGATGTCTTCCTGATTATATTCGTAAATACCTGTTACCGGATCCGGGAAGAAACGACCACCTCGACTTCCCTGAATAACCGAAGCGTTATCCTTATAGGCAGAGAGCACACCTTCGCTGTTCATCTCATAGGTGTTACGAATCATGGCAAACAGCGACTTTTCCTGGCCCTCACCGTCAATATCCCAGGAGGCATTGAATATTTTGTGGCGGCAATGCTCAGAGTTTGCCTGAGCAAACATCATGAGTTCTACATCGGTAGGATCCCGCTCGAGGCCGACAAAGGACTTCACAAGATAATCGATTTCGTCATCGGCCAGCGCAAGCCCGAGGCGTCTGTTTGCTTCTACCAGCGCAGCTCGACCGCCAGCCAATACTGAAACTCGCTCCAGAGGGCGCGGCTCTTCTCGATTGAACAGCAACTGTGCACCACCCATTTCATGGAAGACTTTCTGGGTCATGCGATCATGCAGCAGCGCTGCAACCTTCTCGCGCTGGTCGAGACCAAGCTTTTTACTCGATTTGATATAGAAGGCCGTGCCGCGCTCTATGCGCTGAATCTGTCGCAAACCGCAGTTGCGCGCAATATCCGTTGCCTTACTGGACCAGGGAGACAAGGTTCCCGGGCGCGGCACAACGAGAAAAAGCACACCATCTGGCTCTTCAGCGGGTACGCTGGGGCCATAAGTCAGCAGCCGATCAAGGATGGCCTGCTCGGAATCAGAAAGCACGCCCTCCAGATCCACAAAGTGCATAAACTCGGCATAAACATGCTCAATCTCAGGCACAATGGCCTGAATTCTGGCGTACAGTTTATGGGAACGAAATGGTGAAAGCGCGGGAGCGCCGCGAAGTTCAAGCATGATATCAACCTGTATCGCGCGAAACGGGGAAGTCCGGGTGCATTCTGAGAAGGCGCATATGATACTTGAAAGCTCTGCCGGGATACAGCGCTGGGAAGCTTATTCGATTCGCATAGATTTGACATTATTTTGCGCAGTAATTGATCAGCCTGATTGACCCCTTTGGCTGCAACAGGGATCATTAGCTAGTGGACATGGAGACCACACGCACCAAGACACCGGATGCCGCCAGCCTGTTTGGGCGCATCCCGTTGATCCAGCGGTAACGGAGAACAGGGACTTGCCAAGAATTCTGACTGTATACAATGCAGCAACGGCTTACAGATCGTTCCTCGCCTGCACACTGGCCCTGCTCGCTCTCGCCGGGTGCAGCCAGCCGAGCACCCTGCAGGAAATCCGTAACGAGGGAGTTCTGCACGTTATTACCCGGGTTGCGCCTTCTATCTATTACGAAGGGCGTGAAGGCCCCACAGGCTATGATTACGAACTGGCCAAACTCTTTGCCGACGAATTGGGAGTCGAGCTCCGCCTCCGGGTTGCAGAAGATAACACCGAAATTCTTTCCGTACTTTCCCGTGATTTTGCACACATCGGGCTGGCAGGCCTTTCAGCGCAACCGCTTTTTGAAGGCCAGTACAAGACACTCCCTACCGGCATCATGGCGCAATCAGTCGTTGTTTATAATCGCGATGTGGAGCGGCCCGAATCACTCGCTGACCTGGCGGGGCAGATGCTTCACCTGGTGCCTGACAGCAATCATGAGTATCAGCTACAAGCCCATACGAACAGTGCATCAGGCGTATCCTGGCAGGTTCACCCGGGGCTGGACGCTGCCGGTATTCTTGCGCGCGTTGAAACTGGCGAGCTCTCCTACGCCGTAGTCTCATCCAATGAACTGGAGCTGAACCACGTCTTTTTTCCCCAGGTCAAACAAGCGTTTGCACTTGGCGATGCCAGCGAACTGGCATGGTTACTTCCGGCGAGCCAGGACGACTCGTTGGTGAATGCAGCGAAAGCATTTATCGAAAAAATGCAGGCTAACGGCATCACCGCTCAGCTTTCAGAGCGTTTTTATGGCCACCTGGATCACCTGAACTATGTCGGTGCCCGCACCTTCATGCATCATGTGGAAAACCGACTGCCTACATATGAGTCTCTTTTCAGAGATAACGCCGCCATATTTAATATGGACTGGCGACTGCTCGCAGCTATTGGCTACCAGGAATCACACTGGCGCCCTAATGCAGTTTCCCCGACCGGGGTCCGCGGGCTGATGATGCTCACGCGCAACACCGCAAACTACATTGGCATCAACAATCGACTGGACGCGGAAGAGAGCATCCAGGGTGGTGCCAAATACTTCCGAATGGTGCACCGGAGAATTCCCGAGCGTATAGCAGAGCCCGATCGCACCTGGTTCGCTCTGGCATCCTACAATGTTGGCTACGGACACCTTGAGGATGCCCGCAGGCTTACCGAAAATGCCGGTAAAAACCCCGACCGCTGGATGGATGTAAAAGAATTCTTGCCACTACTTGCCCAAAAAGAGTGGTACAAACAGACACGCTACGGGTATGCCCGCGGCCATGAGCCCGTTCTCTATGTGCAGAATATCCGCAGGTACTACGACGTGCTCGCCCGGATGATGGAGCCTACGGAAAGCATAGCTGCCTCGGCCTCCCCATTTGTTGGTCTGGAACAGAGCGCAAATGAAAACTCTTCAAGAGAGCTGGCAGGAGACGGAGCAGGCATGAGAGCTAGCCTACCCCCTGAGCTTGGAATGATACCGCCAACGCTTTAGCACCTAAAAGCCAAGATCAGCCGCATCACTGACTTCCAACACGCGCTCTACCTGGCTGGCCGTGAACCCCCGACGAGTGAAGAAGCGGGCTTGCCGCAGCCTTTCATCCCAGTCATCGCCAAGATCCGACAGCCCGAAACGCTTCTCCCTCAGCAAAAGCGCATTTCGGATCCAATCCGCATCAGCAAGCTCGTCGACGCAGGCTGGCGCCTGATGAATACCACGTTGCTGCAACTCAGCAAGTACTTTCAAGGGACCATACCCCAGATCAATTCGTTGGCGGGAATAGACATCCGCAAACCGGTTGTCATCCAACCAACCTTCGCTTTCATAGTCGTCCAAAACCAATGAGATGATAGAAGCTTCAAGCTTCCGCTGACGTAATTTCAGCGCCAACTCCTGCCGGCTGTGCTCTCGCCGAGCAAGCAACCTCAGCGCCACCGACCGCGCTTTGTATTCCTGTTCGTCGCTATTTTCCTGTTTTGCCATTCAACCCTTCCCGCAAACGCTCACAAAACGCTAGACTAGCTCCGATTTTATAATGTCGACGCAGATTTTTGGCTTTCAATACCCGAAGCTGCGACAAACGTGTCCGGCACTCTAAACCTGAATTTACGAGAGCCGATGGCCGGTGCCGGCTTACTTTGCCCGACACCGCAGACTGGTTTCAATCCCTAAGGATAACGTCATGGCTGCATTCCTCCAGAAACTGTTCAAATCCCGCAAACCTGTCGTATCGGGCCGCAAAGCGCCAGATCGCCCGCACCCTCCGGCAGAGCCAGTAGAGGACAAACGCGCAGAGTTAAGGGAAGAGCAGCTACAAATGCTGCAGGGCACACCGAGCCAGGAAATTGCGGCAAACCTCGCCATTGAGGGTTCAACAGCAGACATTCGGCTTAGAGCTGCTGACTTGGTGCAGGATGGCGATCTCCTGCAGCGCGTACAAAAGCAGGCCAAAAGCCGCGACAAGGGCGTGTATCAGCTAGTACGGCAAAAGCTGCAGTCTATCAGGGAAGAACAGGCCATAAAGGATGCCATTTCGGACACTATCTCGACACTGATCCGTAATGCCCACGATCAGGCTAAAAGCGACGACACCAGCCTGTTTGAAGCCCGCCTGGAAACACTTCTCAACCAGTGGGCGAAGGTTGAGGGCAGCGCGACACCCGATCAGACAAACGATTTCCTTAAGTCCGTACACCGCTGCAGAGAGCGGCTAGCCGAGGTAAAAGCAGCGCAGGATGCAGAAAAACTCGAGATTGAGCAGCGACTTCAGCGCGACGAAACCCTCGAACTGATTGCGCAAACCCTGAATGATCTCCGGCAACAACCCACAGACAATCTCGCGTCACTTGCATCACTGGACGCACTCCAGAAAACGCAGGAAAACCGCTGGCTGGAGGCTACCCGTGAGACTCACGTAGACAAGCAGCAACAGAAATCCTATGAAATGTCGATGATGGCGCTCCGCAATTACACCAGCGCAGTCCGCCATATCACCCAGACAAAAGAATCACTGATTGCCATCTCGGAGACCAATATTCAGGAGGCAACCCCTGAAGACCAGAAGCGCGCGTCAGATATCCTTGCTGAGATTAATTGGCCTCAAGGCTTCCCTGCCCCAGACATGCTGGAACCCGCACGCAAGCTGGCCGGCAAGCCCAAGGCTCCGGCAAAGACCAGCGAGGATAACAAGCAGCAACAGGTGTCGTCGGAAAACCTGAAAGCCACGCTGGATCAACTGGAAGAAGCCCTCGAAGCCAAGCGCCTCAAGAGTTCCCGTGAACTCCTGAAAACCGCCCAACAGCAATTGAAATCCCTTGACCACCGCCATAGCAAGGGGTTTCAGCCTCGAGTACAACTGCTCACTGGCCAGCTCCGGGAGCTAACGGATTGGCAAGGATTTGCCACTGAACCCAAACAGATAGCTCTGTGTGAACAGATGGAGTATCTGGCCGAACAGTCCATGGAACCAGAAGCTAAATCCGAGCGCATAAAAGACCTTCAAAAAGAATGGCGGGAACTGGGCGGGTCATCAGATCGCATCTTGTGGGCACGTTTCAAACAGGCCTCCGACAAAGCATATGAGCCCTGCAAAGCCTACTTCAAAGCCAAGTCAGGCCTGAAACAGGCGAACCTGGATAAGCGCAAAACGATCTGCGCCGAGTTGGAGCTTTTTGTAAACGGCGCAGACTGGAACAGCATAGACTGGAAGGCCGTCGAGCATATTCTTCAAACCGCCCGCCAGGAATGGAAATCTGCCTGGCCAGTGGAATTCCGGGATAACCGGCAGGTGCAGAAGCAGTTCGATGACCTCCTGAAAAAGCTTGAAGCACCTATCGAACAAGAGCGTCAAAAGAATGAAGCCCTGAAGCTGGCGATTGTTGAACAGGCACAGGCTTTGACAGCCCACGAACCGCTGCAAGAGGCCATGAACAAGGCAAAAGCACTGCAGTCAGACTGGAAAGCGGTTGGTATTACCCGTCACCGCGAAGACCGCAAGTTGTGGCAGGCGTTCCGTAAGGCCTGCGATGAAATCTTTGCGCGCCGGGAAGCCCAGCGTACGGAACAGGAACTCGCGGCAAAAGAGGCCGATTCAGCAGCGGAAGCCTTGCTGCATCAGGTTGCGAGTGTCGGCTCTGATCAGGATGAGCAGTCGCTGGAAAAAGCCATTGCGGATCTTCGCAGCATTGATGCCGCTCAGACGTCAGCAGCAGTGAGGGAACAGATTCAGCAAGAAAAGCAACGATTGACCCAAGCGGTTGCAGCACAGAAGCTCAAAGCAGGCATCGCAGAATGGCAGGCTCTCGTGTTAGCACGCGCAGACGGCGATCTGGACACGGGTGCTTTGCCAGATCGGTGGGCAGCACTTGCGGGGACTGCGGGCGAATTGGAAGACCAGGAAATCGTTATTCGCGCAGAGATTCTTGCCGGCATACCCTCTCCGGATGCAGAACAGACAAAACGTATGGAAATTCAGGTCCAACGGCTGGCCGAAGGCATGGGCTCCATGGAAAAAGCGGACAATGCCTTGCAAAGCATAGAGGGCCTTGTCGCAGGCTGGTGCCTCAAGGCCCCTGACGAAGGAGCCGATCCGTCGCTGGCAAACCGCTTGAATAGGGCACTGGATAGCCTGATTGCAAGTTAAGCCTCGAGAGCTTCACTCTCGCTGATGCTCCCTTACAAACTCCCTGGCATTCTTGACGGCTGCCAGGGAGTTGTCTTTCATACCTCTGAGTTCTTCGTCCGCCAAATAGAACATCATATCGATGGTGTGCCGGTAGTATCGGGAAGGCAGCCGGTTTAAGGCCACACACATAACATCAGTCAAAAAATCTGCAGTGTCCCCCGGCTCCCTCGTCGCCTCAATTGCATCCATCACCAAGCGTTCGTAAAAATTGTCGATAGCATTACTGAAAGACATGGCGTTGCACCCCTTAAGCCCATTTTGAGCATCCGCAAAACCTCTGACCCAACCCTAAACATAGAAGTCGCAGCCTCGCCTGTCACTACCTCTGAGCAATTTTGCCAACGCGATTGGCAGGTGGCGTCATTACCCACATAGCTATCAAAGGGATATGGTGACGTTTCTCGAAAGTAAATCCCCAAGCAATAAACACCAGAGGACAAGCAATGACCACCGAGGCGTATATCTTCGATGCGGTCCGCACTCCCAGAGGGCGTGGCAAGAAAGACGGATCACTGCACAGTGTAAAACCCATTACGTTATTGACCACTGTGCTCAATGCGCTGCAAGAGAGAAATAATCTCGATACCTCTCAGGTAGACGATATTGTTCTCGGTTGCGTTACCGCCGTTGGCGACCAAGGTGCTGATATCGCCAAAACAGCAGCACTCGCGGCTGACTGGGACGAGAAAGTCGCTGGTGTTACCCTCAACCGATTCTGCGCATCCGGCCTCGAAGCCGTTAACCTGGCGGCCATGAAAGTCCGCTCCGGCTGGGAAGACCTGGTTGTTGCCGGTGGTGTTGAATCTATGTCCCGCATTCCAATGGGGTCTGATGGCGGCGCCTGGGCTATGGACCCGCACACCAACATGCACACAGGCTTCATGCCTCAGGGGATTGGCGCCGACCTTATTGCCACCCTGGAAGGCTTTAGCCGTGAAGACGTCGACGCCTTCGCAGTCAAATCCCAGCAAAAAGCGGCGAATGCCTGGAAGAACGGCTACTTTGCCAAGTCTATCGTTCCTGTTACCGACCAAAATGGCGTCGTAATTCTTGATCGCGATGAGCACGTTCGCGGTGACACCACCCTTGAGTCTCTTTCTGGCCTCAGACCCTCTTTCCAGATGATGGGAGAAATGGGCTTTAACAGTGTGGCTCGTGAAAAATATCACTATGTAGAGACAATTAATCACGTGCACCATGCCGGTAACTCTTCTGGCATGGTAGATGGTGCAACTGGACTGCTGATCGGTAGTGAAGCCAAGGGTAAAGCCTTGGGCCTGAAACCCCGAGCCCGCATCGTTGCCACCGCTGTCACCAGCACTGATCCCACCATCATGCTGACCGGTCCTGCCCCGGCATCGCTAAAAGCGTTAGAGAAGGCAGGCATGACTGTTGACCAGATCGACCTGTTTGAAGTTAACGAAGCCTTTGCCTCCGTGGTAATGCGCTTCCAGAAGGAACTTTCGGTTCCGGATGAAAAAGTGAACGTTAACGGCGGTGCAATCGCCATGGGCCACCCTCTCGGCGCCACGGGCGCAATGATTGTGGGCACTCTGCTGGACGAACTGGAGCGCCGTGATTTGCGCTTTGGTCTGGCGACGCTATGCGTCGGCGGCGGCATGGGCATAGCCACCATCATTGAGCGGGTCTGAACCCCACACTTTTTCTAATAGGAGAACCGATTATGAGTGCCATCCGTTATGAACTGGGTTCAGATCAGATTCTGACCCTTACCATTGATATGCCGGGCCAGTCCGCAAACACCATGAATGCGGCATTCCGGGAAGCCCTTGATGAGACTGTTGCCAAAGTTCAAGGCGATCTGGAAAACATTCGAGGCATCATTGTTACTTCTGCCAAGAAAACCTTTTTTGCCGGCGGCGACCTGAACGAAATTCACAAAGTCACCCGTGACGATGCCCAGTACTTTGAAGACATGGTCAACGGCATGAAGGCCCAGATGCGCGCGCTGGAGACTTGTGGCAAGCCCGTTGTAGCAGCCATCAACGGTACTGCGCTGGGGGGCGGCTTCGAAATTGCCCTGGCATGCCACCACCGAGTTGTGCTGAACAACAACAGCATTCAGCTGGGTCTTCCAGAAGTCTCACTGGGCCTGCTGCCAGGCGGTGGTGGCACTCAGCGCTTGCCCCGTATGATTGGCCTTGAAGCGGCATTCCCGCTGCTGATGGAAGGCAAAAAACTGCGCCCATCTGCCGCCTTGAAAGCAGGCATTATTGACGAGCTAGCCGACTCCCCTGAAGACATGATGGCCAAGGCTCGTGCGTTTATCGATGCCAACCCCAAGTGCCAGCAGCCCTGGGATCAGAAAGGCTACAAAATGCCAGGTGGCGCACCTCACCACCCTGCAATGGCACAGAAGCTGCCAATTGTACCGGCCATGCTGAAGCAGAAGACCAAAGGCTGCTACCCCGCGCCCGAGTGCATCCTGGCAGCAGCCGTTGAAGGTGCCCAGGTAGACTTCGATAGCGGCAGCCTGATTGAAACCCGCTATTTTGCCGAACTGGTGATTGGCCAGGTTGCCAAGAACATGACGGGCACCTTCTGGTTCCAGCTGAATGATATTAATTCAGGCGGAAGCCGTCCTGAAGGGGTAGAGAAAGAAACCTTTAAAAAGGTGGGTGTACTGGGCGCAGGAATGATGGGCGCTGGTATCGCTTACTCCACCGCTATCCGCGGTATAGAGGTGGTGCTAAAAGACGTCACTGTCGAAGGCGCTGAAAAAGGCAAAAGCTACTCCGAAAACCTGCTGGCAAAACAAGTTAGCCGTGGCCGCATGGCCGAAGAGAAGAAAGCAGAAATCCTGGGCCGAATCAAGGCTACAGACTCTGCTAGCGACCTCGAAGGTTGCGATCTTGTGATTGAGGCTGTGTTTGAGGACAGCGATCTGAAAGCCAAGGTTACCGCCGAGGCTGAACCGAAGCTGGTCAGCAACGGCATTTTCGCATCCAACACCTCCACTATTCCCATTACCCAACTGGCCGAAGCTTCCGCCAAGCCAGAGAACTTTATCGGGCTGCACTTTTTCTCGCCTGTAGACAAAATGCCGCTGGTGGAAATCATTGTTGGCGAAAAGACGTCAGACGAGACGCTAGCAAGAGCGTTCGACTATGTTCAGCAAATCGGCAAAACACCGGTGGTTGTGAACGACAGCCGCGGCTTTTTCACATCCCGAGTTTTCGGCACCTTTGTTAACGAAGGAATCTGTATGCTTGGCGAGGGTATTCACCCCTCAAGCATCGAGAATGCCGGCTTGCTTGCAGGCATGCCTGTCGGCCCGCTGACCATTTCCGATGAAGTCAGCATGACTCTGATGCACCTCGTTCGCAGCCAAAGTAAAAAGGATACGGAAGCTGCCGGCGGTACATGGAAGCCCCACCCTGCAGAAGCGATCATTGACCAGATGGTTAACGACCATGGCCGCCCAGGCAAGGCTGCCGGTGCCGGTTTCTACGAGTACCCCGCCAAAGGCAAAAAGTACCTGTGGCCAGAGCTTGAAACTCTCTATGTGGACAAAGAAAAAGCTCGCAAGGTGGAGCTGCAGGAACTGAAAGACCGGATTCTGTTCATTCAGGCCATTGAAACAGTTCGCTGCCTGGAAGAAGGCGTGCTGCGCACCGTGGAAGATGCCAACATTGGCAGTATCTTCGGTATCGGCTATGCACCCTGGACAGGCGGCTCCATACAGTTCATTAACCAGTATGGTGTGAGAGCTTTCGCAGAAAGAGCCAAAGAGCTGGCTGCAGCTTACGGTGAGCGATTTGCACCACCCGCGCTGCTGCTTGAGCACGCGGAGCAGGAAAAGCCCTTCGTTTGAAGGTGCCGCGCGGCGGAGGACACTGTCCTCCGCCGCACGCTCTACCTGTAAATACCCATACAAATCCCTCAGCGTGCCCATGTTCACGTGGCACCATGTTCCACTGACCATCACCCCCAGCTCGCAAATATCCTCCTCTACTCTTTTGATTCCCGGTGCTTTTATGGCTAAAAAAGGCCGAGTCATGGACAGATTGTCACGAACCGATACGTCATACCTATAGCAACGGGTGTAGCCCTTGCCTACAATAAATCAATCAGCCCACGGGTTAACCGGTTCCAGATCTGTCTGGCAGGTACCCAGCATCGTCAGGTATCTATCTATGACCACCGCGGAAAAAACATCTGTTCGTCGCGCACCGTTCAAAGCCGGCCGGATGGGTGTATGCAAAGCGCTTACCGTCGCCCTGCTGCTCTCAGCACCTTTCAGTGCTCAGGCGAAAGCGGTCGAACCGGAGGTCTATACCCCGGTTGCACCAACGATTGACCAAGCGCGCGCCAACATTCTTATTGCCAGGCAACTGCAGTTCACCCATTTCCGCGACCTGGGCATCAGCGACAAGCTTTCTGGCGATGTGTTCGACGCTTATCTGAACTATCTCGACGGCCAACGAGTCTATTTGACCGGCGGCGACATTGAGACGATGAGCAAAGTCAGAAACCGACTGGGATCTGCCCTCAAAACCGGCCAACTGCAGCCTGGTTTTGATATCTACAACCTGGTTCAACAGCGGATTATCGAGCGCCTGCAATTCGCGCTGGAAACCCTTGACGATGGCATCGAAAAGCTGGACTTCACCACCAATGAGACCATCCTGCTTGATCGTTCAGAAGCCGAGTGGGAGCCAGACCGGCAGGCACTGGATGCCCTATGGGTCAAGCGCATCAAAAACGCCGTATTGGCCCAACGGCTTAACGGTGCCGACGACGATGATATAATCGATACGCTCCAGCGCCGCTACGAAGGCCAGTTGAAGCGCGCCTATCAGGCCCGTAGCGAGGATGCTTTCCAGGCCTACATGAATGCTTTTGCCGGAATGTGGGACCCGCACACTTCCTATTTTTCACCGCGCACTTCTGAAAACTTCAACATTAATATGAGCCTTTCCCTTGAAGGTATCGGTGCGGTTCTGCAGGCGGACAACGAGTACACCAAAGTAGTCAGGCTGGTTCCCGGCGGTCCTGCATCCAAGCAAGGACAGCTCAAGCCCGCCGACAGAATTGTTTCCGTTGCCCAAGAAAATGAAAAACCGGTTAACGTGATCGGATGGCGACTGGATGAAGTGGTCGACCTCATTCGGGGCCCACGCAATTCAGTGGTAACACTGGAAGTCGTTCCTGCCAGCTCAAGTGATGAAACCCTGACCAAATCCATCTCTATCAACCGCGATGAAGTGAAGCTGGAAGAGCAAAGCGCCAGTAAAGACACCATCGAACTTGATCGCAATGGCCAGAAATACACTGTCGGGGTGATTACCATTCCCACATTCTATGCTGATTTCCGCGCCATGCAGGCCGGCGACCCCAACTACAAGAGCACGACCCGTGACGTGCGGAAGCTTATTGCAGAACTCCAGCAAGAAGGAGTCGATGGCCTGGTAATGGATTTGCGCAATAATGGCGGCGGTGCCTTGCACGAGGCGAATGATCTGGTTGGTCTGTTCATCGACACTGGCCCAACCGTGCAGATTCGCAACTCGAGCAACGAAGTTCAGGTTCTCAATGACGACGATGCCTCCGTTGCCTACGATGGGCCTCTGGTCGTGCTAACCAACCGTATGAGCGCCTCAGCTTCCGAGATTTTTGCGGGTGCGATTCAGGATTATGGCCGCGGCCTGGTAGTTGGCTCACAAACCTTTGGCAAGGGCACGGTGCAGGCCGTTCGCCCTCTTAACCATGGGCAGCTGAAAATTACCCAATCAAAATTCTATCGGGTATCTGGCGGGTCCACCCAGCACAAAGGCGTGATTCCGGATATAGAGATTCCTTCCCGTATCGATAAAACCCGTATTGGTGAAGACGCGCTGGATCATGCCCTGCCCTGGGATCAGATCGACGCAGTCCCCCATACCCGCTACTTCGATTTCAGCGGCATTATTGAAGAGCTCCGCAAGCGCCATGACGATCGTTTTGCCAAGAGCCCGGATTTCAGGCTCCTGCAGCAGGAAATCGACTTCCTGAATGAACAGCGCCAGAGGGAAACCGTGAGTCTTAATCTGGATGAGCGCACCGTTCAGCAAGAGCAAATAGAGCGAACCCGGCTGACCATTGCCAATGCTCGCCGGGAACTGCGTGGCGACGAGCCTTTTGAGTCTCTGGAAGAGCTTGAAGACTGGCAAGATCAGCAAGCTGCAGATCTCGGGTCTACCGATGAAGAGCTCGACTTCGTGATTCGCGAAGGCGGTGACATCATGGCGGATATGCTGGAGCTGGATAAGCGCATGGCCTCCATTCTTACCCCACAGCAGTTTGCTGCTCAGGCGGAAGCACTGTAATGGGCCAGAAAGCTGACAAACCGGTAGCCAACGACCAGGAGCGTCAGCACAAAGCGCGAGCCATGCAGGATATGCTGCTGGATGCGCTGCACGCCATGCGCTCCCAGGAAGAAGTGGATGTGCTGCGCAAACCGGCAGCGCCTGCTTCGGAAAAAGCGCCTGAAGGCATTATTGACCGCCTTGCCAGCCTCACCGGATCGGCCTTCCGCTTCGGCGCTCGCGCTACGGACACGTCTTTGCGGGTAGGTCGAGCACTGATCAATTCCCAGGACCAACTCCGGGCCATGCTGGTAGCCGGGCAGTCTCTCAAGGATATTCGTGAAGTAGCCGGGCTGACACTCTCGGAAATGAGTGAAGCCCTCGACCTCCGTGACAAGTCCGTTCTTGAAGCCATAGAGAACGGCACGGCAACCCTCTCCTTTGAGCTTATTCTACGTTTGACCGCCCTTATCGCGCGGAATGATCCCATCCCGTTTATTATGCGAACCACCCGGAACTACAACCCGGAAGTTTGGCAAATCCTGAATGACTGGGGTGTGGCAAGAGTCCCCTTGCAGTTTGAGCGGGAACGGGAGTTCATCAATATCTTCCGCCGGCATGACTCGGCACGAACGCTCTCGGATGAAGGCTTTCGTAAGGTTCTGGATTTCACACGGCAGAGTTTTGAGATGTCACTGCACTTTGCAGAAGATCAGGAAAAGCAGGTGGCGGAGCTGCGGGAGAGCCTTGCAAAGCAAAGCAGCGAACTGCCAGACAGCAGCAAAGCCGCCACCGGAAAAAAACCCTCAGCCAAATAGCCCGTGCATTCCTGAAGTACCCGGATTCTGAACCACGCCTTTTTCCGTTACGATCAGATCAATCAGGTTTGCAGGCGTTACATCGAACACCGGGTTGAACACAGGCACGCCTTCCGGTGCCAGTGCAATGCCTCTTATCTCTCGAACCTCTTTGCCGTCCCGCTCTTCAATCGGGATTTCTGCACCTGATTTCAACGCCATATCCACGGTGCTGGAGGGTGCCACAACCATAAATCCGACCTTGTGATGCCGTGCCAATACCGCAAGGCTGTAGGTGCCAATTTTGTTGGCCACATCGCCATTAGCGGTAATCCTGTCGGCACCCACGATGATCCACCGTACCTCACCCGTTGCAAGAATCGCTGCCGCTGCGCCATCCGCATTCAGAGTTACCGGGATACCATCCCGCACTAATTCCCACGCGGTAAGGCGGCTACCCTGCAGCCAAGGCCGGGTTTCATCCGCGTACACTTGTTTTAGCAGCTGTTTCTCATGCAGCCGGCGGATAACGCCCAATGCGGTGCCGTAGCCTCCAGTTGCAAGCGCGCCTGTGTTGCAGTGGGTAAGAACCGAGACAGGTGAAGAGTTGCCAGAAGAAAGCCCCATTGCTTCGAGGGCGTGATCTGCCATGGCGAGGTTTGCTGCAAGATCTTCTTCATGAATGGCAACGGCTTCACCCTCCAGCCGCTGCCGTGCTTCATCGAGAGCTACACAACCCTCAAGCACCCGTTCCATTCGCTGCAAGGCCCAGAACAGATTCACAGCCGTTGGCCTTGAAGCCGCTAACTCCCGGATAGCCATTTTGACCTCAGCTTGCCAGTCATCGCCTTCAGCCTTCCGGGCAGCCAGTGCTACCCCATATGCGGCACTGATACCGATCGCCGGGGCTCCGCGCACCACCATGTCGTGAATGCTTTGCGCGACACCGGCTGCGGTCTCCAGGGTTATCCAGTGTTCCTGAGCTGGTAACAGCCGCTGATCCAGTAATTCCAGTCTGGCCCCCTGCCACCGAAGGGCAACCGTGCCTGCCGATCGCGGATCAGAACAAGGGGTATGTAAAGAAGGGGATTCTTTGGGATTATTCATCGTCTGGCTCCGCTTTCACAACGCTGAAAACGGGCAGTATAACGGTTATACTTCCGGGCTACATTTTATCGTTCGGCGCACTTGTGCACTTCTACGGGCACAATCCCATTCGTCGCCGGCACTGCAAGGTAGGGTTAATGACGGCAGATACTATCACCGCAGCCGATATTCGCATCAATGCTCGCTGGCTAATTCCAATTGAACCCTGCGGAGTGGTGCTTGAGCATCAGGCCGTTATTATTCAGGGCTGCCGGATTGC
This sequence comes from Marinobacter sp. 1-3A, assembly GCF_016597775.1. Lineage (NCBI taxonomy): Bacteria > Pseudomonadati > Pseudomonadota > Gammaproteobacteria > Pseudomonadales > Marinobacteraceae > Marinobacter > Marinobacter sp. 1-3A. Next base: position 169,897 of record NZ_VCGZ01000008.1, on the reverse strand, counting down.
GGCTGTGTTGCCCACGGCACAGGCAGATCGCGAGTTCCATACGCGAGAGACCATCAACCTTCCCAACCATGTGGTTATGCCCGGGCTAATCAATATGCATGGCCATGCGGCTATGTCGCTGTTTCGGGGCATGGCGGATGATCTCCCCTTGATGACCTGGCTTAACGACCATATCTGGCCTGCAGAAGGCCGTTTTGTGAGCGAACAGTTCATTGCCGACGGTACACAGCTGGCCATGGCGGAAATGCTGCGAACCGGCACAACAACATTTTCAGATATGTATTTTTTCCCGGAGATTGTGGCCCAGATGGCTCATGATACCGGCATGCGCGCACAAATCTGTTTCCCTCTTCTGGACTTCCCCACCGTATGGGGCGCGGGGCCAGATGACTACCTGAGCAAAGGCGAAGCGCTGATCAATGCGTGGAAAGGCGACACCTACATCATGCCCGCCATTGGCCCTCATGCGCCCTATACTGTATCTGACGAGCCACTGAGCCGCGCTGTCGCCCTCTCGGAAAAAACCGGCGCTCGCATTCAGCTTCACCTGCATGAAACCGAATTCGAAGTAACAGAGGCTGAGGAAAAGCATGGGCAACGCCCAATCAAGCGGCTTGCGAAACTTGGCGTTCTGGGCGTTAAAACCCAGTGTGTTCACATGACCCAGGTCAGCGACTCAGACATTGCTTTGCTTGCGGATTCCGGCACGCATGTTATCCACTGCCCCGAATCCAACCTCAAACTCGCCAGCGGGCTTTGCCCGGTTCACAATCTCATGGAACGCGGCATTAATCTCGCCATAGGCACAGACGGTGCAGCCAGCAATAATGATCTGGATCTGTTCGGTGAAGCCCGAACAGCCGCTATGATAGCCAAGGTCGTTGCCAATGATGCCGCAGCACTTTCGGCTCATCAGGCACTGCAAATGGCCACGCTCAATGGCGCAAAAGCACTCGGACGGGAGCACGAACTGGGTTCGTTGGTGGCGGGCAAGCTGGCAGACATTATTGCCATCGACCTGAGCGATCCTTTTATTCAGCCGGTTTACGACCCTGCGTCTCATCTTGTGTACAGCAACCACGGCCGCGCGGTAACCCATAGCTGGATTAACGGCGTACCTCAGGTACAGGATGGCAAACTGACGCGTATTGACGTGCCGGACCTCATGCTCCGCGTAGAAGAATGGGCTGAGAAGATCCGCGAGCAACAGGCTGTCTAACCATATTTCGATAGATTGATCAGGTAGAGCACACAATGACAAACCAGAACGTTGACCGTAACGAGATTGCCAAGTTTGAAGCCTTGGCTAGCCGCTGGTGGGACCCCACCAGTGAGTTCAAGCCTCTCCACGACATTAACCCGTTGCGCCTCAACTACATCGATGAACGCGTCTCCCTCGCGGGTAAGCGGGTGGCAGACATTGGCTGTGGCGGCGGATTGCTATCTGAAGGCATGGCTCTGCGCGGCGCCCATGTAACCGGCATAGACATGGGCGAAGCACCCTTGGCTGTAGCGCGATTGCACGGCCTGGAAAGCGGAATCAAGGTGGACTACAAGCAAATCACCGTGGAAGAACTGGCCCGCGATCCGGAACACGCAGGCCAGTACGATGCCGTTACCTGCTTGGAAATGCTGGAGCATGTGCCTGACCCGGCCTCTGTTATCAAAGCCTGCTCTGCACTGCTAAAGCCCGGTGGGCACCTGTTTGTATCAACCATCAACCGGAATCCCAAATCCTTCCTGTTTGCCATTGTGGGTGCCGAGTACGTGCTGAACATGCTGCCCAAGGGCACGCACGAGTGGAAGAAGTTCATCCGGCCCTCAGAAATGTCAGACCACCTGCGCCATGCCGGCCTGGATGTGCGCGAGCTTACCGGCATGACCTACAACCCAATTACCCGCTCCTACAAGCTGGGCCGGGATGTGGACGTAAACTACCTGATGCACGCCAGGGATACCCGTGAAGACTGAGCAACTATCAACCGTTCTGTTTGATCTGGACGGCACTCTGATCGACACAGCGCCGGATTTCATTCGTTGCCTGAACGAACTGCGCCAAATGGAGGGGCTCCCGGCGCTTCCAGCAGAGCACATACGCCGATCCGTTTCCAACGGAGCCCGGGCCATGGTGCGTGTAGGCTTTGGGCTGGAGCCTGAACATCCGGGTTACCTTGCCAAACACACCGCCTTTCTGGATCTTTACGAAGCGGGCGTTGCCGTTGAAACCCGCCTTTTTGAAGGCATGGATTCTTTGCTTGAGTCGTTGGAGCAGCGAGGAATTCCCTGGGGAATCGTAACCAACAAACCGGTACGTTTCGCCGCCCCCCTGATTCAGGCCCTTGGTCTGGCCAAGCGCTGCGCGTCGCTGGTATGCCCGGATCATGTCACCGATCGCAAGCCTCATCCGGAATCCCTGTTTCTTGCGTGCCAGCAAATTGGTGCAGAACCTGAGCAGGCAGTTTATGTGGGCGATCACGAACGAGACATAGTGGCCGGTCGCAATGCCCGCATGAAAACCATCGCCGTGCGATATGGGTATATCGAAGAGCCGGAAACCGTTGACCTGTGGCAAGCCGACATGATCGCTGACACCGTGAACGATCTCGCAAAGCTGTTACAATAGCGCGCTGCTAGAACGAGCATTTTTAAACTCTGATGAACTCCCAGTCTGCTACGGAGACAGGTTATGCAAGATTACCAGGCACCCGCTGATCTTCTGAAAGACCGCATTATTCTGGTGACCGGTGCGGGCAGCGGAATCGGCCGTACCGCCGCAAAAACCTATGCAGCTCATGGCGCCACTGTCATCCTTGTTGGCCGAACTCTGAGCAAGCTGGAATCGGTCTACGACGAAATCGAGGCGGCCGGCCACCCTAAGCCGGCTATCGTGCCCATGAACTTCGAGGGCGCCGCTGTAAAAGATTACGAAGAACTGGCGATGACTCTGGAAGACAACTTCGGCAAGCTCGATGGCCTTCTCCACAACGCCGGAATCCTGGGTGACCGCAGCCCGGTGGAAATGTACGACTCGGAAATCTGGAACAAGGTCATGCATGTAAACGCCACGGCACCGTTTCTGATGAGCAGGGCAATGATTCCCCTGCTGCGCAAATCCGATGCTGCCTCGGTTATCTTCACGTCCTCTGGTGTTGGCCGTCAGGCGCGAGCCTACTGGGGTGCCTATGCGGTCTCCAAATTTGCAGTCGAAGGTCTGAGCCAGTTGCTAGCCGACGAGTTGGGCGACAAACATAACAATGTACGTGTTAATAGCCTGAACCCCGGTGCAACAAGAACGAATATGCGAGCCCATGCCTACCCGGCAGAAAATCCGCAGCAGAACCCGGCACCGGAAGAACTGATGCCTGTTTATCTGTATCTGATGGGCAGTGACAGCGCGGGCATTAATGGCCAGAAACTGGACGCCCAGCCCAAATAATGGAACTGTTTTTTTATACTACGTCCCAATGTCATCTGTGTGATCTGGCCGAAGCCCTGCTGATCAGCACTCCCATGCCCGTACCGATACCGGTGGATGTGGTGGATATTGCGCAATCAGAAGAGTTGGTAGAGCGTTACGGTACACGAATCCCCGTGCTCCGGCGCAAGGATACCGGACGCGAACTCAACTGGCCATTTACCCGGGAACAGTTACTCACGTTTCTGCAATGAGGAATTATCTGACATGTTGATGGTTATCTCACCTGCTAAAACCCTCGACTACGAGAGCCCGCTGGCTACGGAAACCTATACCCAGCCCGATTTCCTGGACGATGCCTGCGAGCTGATTGATCAGCTCAAAGAGCTGGAGCCCCACCAGATCAGCAATCTGATGAGCGTCAGCGACAAGCTGGGCCAATTGAATGCCGAGCGCTTTCAGAGTTGGCAAGTTCCCTTCTCTCCAAAGAACGCGCGCCAGGCTGTTCTGGCTTTCAAAGGTGACGTGTATACCGGGCTGGACGCACAAAGCTTCAGTGAGCAGGATTTCAACTTTGCTCAAAAGCATCTGCGCATGTTGTCCGGTCTCTACGGCATTCTTAAACCTCTTGACCTCATGCAGCCCTATCGGCTGGAAATGGGCACAAAGTTTGAGAACAAACGGGGCAAGGATCTGTACGCATTCTGGGGGGACAGCCTTACCCGGGAAATGAATCGCCTGCTGAAGAGCGACGACGAAGTATTGGTGAACCTGGCATCCAACGAATATTTCAAGAGTCTGAAGAAGAAAGACCTTGAAGGCCGGCTAATCACCCCCCAATTCAAGGATTGGAAGAACGGTCAGTACAAGATGATCAGTTTCTACGCCAAGAAAGCCCGCGGCCTGATGTGCCGTTACGCCATCCTGAATCGTATTACCGATGCAAACGACCTCAAGGGATTCGACCTTGATGGTTATTATTTCAGCGAAGACCAATCCGACAAAAATAACTGGGTTTTCCTGCGAGATGAACACTAATCCAGATTAAGCTCGGAGCAAATCATGAACGAAGCAGTTTTTTCCCAGATCGCCATGGTGGTGTTTCTGACAGGCCTTATTGGCTGGATGGGTTTCATTGTGTGGGACCTGGCAAAAAAATCACAGGCCGGAAAGTTTGGTACTATCGCCCTTTTTACAGTATTGGGTGCTGGTGTTTTCGGCTTTATCGTCAAAACCGTGCTCGTAGAAGTTATCCAAATATGAAAGACAAGGATCAAGCCTGATGTGGTTTCGCAATGCCCGCGTTTTCCGTTTTACCAAGCCATTTGATATTTCTGCTGAAGAGTTGGAAGAAAAGCTCAGCGGCGATGCATTCAAACCCTGTGGTCCACAAGAAACCGCTCGCCAGGGCTGGGTTCCACCACTGGGCAAACACGGTGAACTACTTGTTCACAGTGCTAATGGCTATCACCTGATTGCTCTGCGCAAGGAAGAGAAAATCCTGCCTGGGCCGGTAATAAAGGATGCGGTGGAAGAAAAAGCCGAAGCCATCGAGATCGAGCAAGGCCGCAAGGTTCGACGCAAAGAGAAAGAAGAGATCAAAGAGCAGGTTATGCTGGAAATGCTACCCCATGCATTTTCCAAGAACCGACGCAGCTTTGCGTATCTGGCACCGAAAGACGGCTTTATGGTTGTTGATGCAGGCTCCTCAAAACAGGCAGAAGACCTGGCCTCATCACTGCGCAAAAGCCTGGGCTCTCTGCCTGTACGCCCGCCCGCTCTGGAGCAAGCTCCAATATTTACATTTACTGGCTGGTTGAACGAGTCCATCGACTTGCCTGCCAGTGTGGTTTTAGGCGATGAGTGCGAACTGAAGGATCCTTCCGAAGATGGCGGAGTGGTTCGCTGCAAAGGACTGGATTTGAAAGCGGACGAAATCCGTAACCACCTGAATGCCGGCATGGAAGTGACCAAGTTGGCACTTACCTGGGACGACAACGTATCCTTTGTTCTCGATGAGGAAATGGGCATTCGCCGGCTGAAGTTTGGGGAAACACTTCAGGATCAACTCGATGATGTAGATGTGGATGACGCTGTCGCCAAGTTTGATGCTGCGTTCAGCCTCATGACTCTGGAACTGTCCAAACTGATTCCAGGCTTACTGGAAGCTTTGGGCGGGGAAGATCGTTCCGCCCTCATAGAAGAGTAAGCCTCCAGGCCTCAACCCCACTGAAGCTCTCAGTGAATAGCTTCAGTGGGTATACTTGCCTAACCGCTCTTTTTGCCAATCGTTTTCCGGCTCGTTCAGCACCAGCCGCAAATCCATCACCTCTTCCTCAACGTTATACTTGATCTCAAAGCCCAGGTGCTCAGCCAATTGCAGCATCGGCCTATTGTCAGCCAGAACGTCACCTACCATTTCCACCGTGCCACGGGCACGGCAGTAATCGATCATTTTCTGCATCAGCGCCACGCCAAGGCCTTCACCCTTCATTTTGTCATGAACCATCACAGCAAATTCACACCGCAGGTTATCTGCGTCCGTCCAGGTTCTTACGGTGCCCAGGGTTTCTTCGCCTTCACCGTCTTCTTTCGGGGCATTTGCGATGAAAACCATTTCACGGTCATAGTCGATCTGGACCATCTGGGCGACGTCTTCCCGCGAAAAATGCTTACGGTACTGAAAGAATCGATAGCGAATGGACTCCGGTGACTGTAATTCATGAAATACGCGATGCGACGGCTCGTCTTCGGCAAGAGCTGGGCGAATGATCACCCGACGACCAGACTTGGGCAATACCAGCCACTCCTCCAGTTCTCTTGGGTAGGGCTGAATTATCGGCTGTCCAGGCACTTCAGACAGATTGATCGCCACATTAACCGCGACAGCACCTTGGTCGTTGAACAGGAGCGGCGAAATCTCCAGCCCGCGAATCTCGGGTATATCGATCACAATCTGGGAAAGGGTAACCAGTGTTTCAGACACCGCCCGTATATCCGTTTCGGGCTTCAGGCTATGCTCCCTTAGAAGCTTGTACATATAAGTACGGCGCAACAACTCCCGGGCAAGAACCATATTGAGCGGCGGCAACGCAATCTGCCGGTCTGTCATTACGTTGACATGGGCACCAGATGCTCCGCAGACTACCAGAGGCCCAAATTGGGCATCTCTGGTTATACCCACGCTGAACTCAATACCGCCAACATGTTGGTAGGAGTGCTGCATGGCAAAGCCGAGAAAACCGCTCTCGGGGAAGTATTCCTGGTACTGCTCCATCAGAAAACTGCAGGCATCAATGATTGCAGCCTCACTGCTAAGCTTCTGCACCGTCGCCTTATGGCGGCGTTGCGCCACGGTCAGTTTTGCAAATGGGTGACAAGCCTGCTCGTGCACTATCGTAACGTCTACCGGGCGGCGCTCAATGGAGAAGGCTTCAAGCACCTCCTCTACATCGTCACAGTAAACCGTCTCAATGGTGTTGATACCGTAATCACGAACCACTTCCCGAGCTTCTTTGCTGGAAAGGTGCAAACGGCCAGAACGCAATGCATTCATGACTACTCGGCGAGTTTTCGTATGGTCCGAGAAATGGTCAGTGAAAGATTCGGGAGTTTCCTTCAGCAAACGCTGGAGCCTCTGGTGCCGCACATGCTGCATGAACGCTACAACGGCTTTTTCCGGATTGAAGAAGGATGGCAATCCCGCACGATAGAACTCATCACGCGCCTCCATGACCGTGCTCTGCCCAAGCCAGCAGGTAAAGATATTCAATCGCGTGCCCTTTGCAGCCTGCACTACCGCATCGGCAATTTGCAGGCTGTCTTCTGTCAAGCTGGGTGCGTACAACACAAGCACGTTGGCTACTTCGGGATCCTTGGCCAGAATTTTTATCGCCTTGCCATAAAGCTCCGGAGATGCGTCGTAGTTAAGGTCGATAGGGTTTTTGCGTGTCCAGTAAGCAGGCAGAAGCTCGGCCAGAGCGCCAATGCTGGCTTCTGACAAACTGGCAAGCTCCCCGCCTAAATCCGCAAGGCGATCTACAGCCAATACACCTGGCCCTACGCCATTGGCCATGATGGCGAGAGTCTCTCTGCGCAGTGGGCGCATCCGCGTGAGCGTTTCCAGAGCATCAAACATTTGCCCAAGACCGTCTACCCGAAGAACACCCGCACGCTGGAGCATGGCGTCGTATATAGGGTCACTGCGTCGGATGCCCGCAGGCAGTTCATGGGTCATCCATTCTGACTCTGGTACTCGCCCGGATTTAACAGCGATGACAGGCTTGGTTCTGGAGGCGACGCGCACGGCAGACATGAAGCGCCGGGCATTGGGAATATGCTCAATGTGCAAGAGAATGGCTTGCGTCTGGGTATCCTGGGCAAGATAATCTATGAGATCGTCGTGATCGATATCCATACCGTCGCCAAGGGTAAGGAAATAGGAAAAACCAACCCCCCGGGCAAAGGCCCAGTCGATCACCGAACTGGCAATGGTGCCAGACTGGCCAACAAAGGCCACACGTCCGGGCAACGTGCCCATGTGCGCATAGGTAGCATTGAGGTTTCTCGCCGGTACCATCAGACCTATCGTGTTAGGTCCCAGCACCCTGATTCCGGTTTCCCTTGCTGCATCACGCACCGAGTACATCAGCGGCTGGCCGGTTTTGCTATGAGTACGGGACATGCCTCCGGTCATCACAATTGCGGTACGCACCCCTGCCTCGCCCAATCGCCTTATGGTTTTTGCAACGGTTTCTGGCGGCGTACACACAATGGCGAGATCTGGCGAGAACTCCATTTTCGATACTTTTCTGACACAGGGCACACCATGGACGTTGTCGTAGTCCTTCTGGTTGACCACTAAAAGCTTGCCCGGGTAGCCGCTGCTCATCAGATTTCGCAACACCATACCACCAAGATTGCCAGCACGTTCCGACGCCCCGATCACAGCGATCGAAGCAGGATTAAATAAACTCTCCAGGTACCGGGTGCTCACGCTATCTCTCCTTGATATGTTGTTAACACTATATTATGCATTGATGAAGCCTTATGAAACGCCTATTGCCCTTATGCGGCTAAAGAAACTCGGCGCTATCGGTTTATCCCTGATAAGATCAAAGAAAATACAAGTATAGCTGGGACGTTTCGAGAATTATGACAACCGCATTTTTTTCTCATGATGATTGCATGAAACACGACATGGGGCCGGAGCATCCCGAAAGCCCAGCTCGCCTCGCAGCCATCATTAGCTATATCGCCGACACTGGCATCGCAGAAAAGCTCGATTGGGTGCGCCCTGAAGAAATTACCCGCGACCAGCTTCTGAGCGTACACCCCGAAAGCTATTTGCAGCAGCTAGACATGATGCAGCCAATGCGGGGTCGGGTCTTCACTGATCCGGATACTGCCATGATGCCTGATACTCTCCGCGCAGCAAGGCTTGCTGCGGGTGCAAATATCCAGGCGGTAGACATGGTTATGAGTAGCCAGGTAACCAACGCATTTATCTGCGCACGGCCCCCCGGCCACCATGCTGAGCGCACCAAGTCCATGGGCTTCTGTTTTTACAACAACGTCGCCCTGGCAGCCATGCGCACGCTCAATTTTCATCATCTTGATCGAGTTGCCATTATTGATTTTGATGTGCATCAAGGTAACGGAACGGTGGACATCGTGAGTGGAGATGAACGCATACTGATGTGCTCCAGTTTCCAGCATCCGCTTTACCCCCACTCCCACGTACATCGCCAAGCTGACAATATCGTGAACATTCCCATAGAGGCAGGTTGCTCTTCCGAAGAATACCGAAAGCGGGTAGAAGCTGGCTGGTTAAAGCGCCTGAACGCCTTCAAGCCTCAGGTAATTTTGATCTCTGCAGGGTTTGATGCCCATCGACTTGATCCGATGGCCGAACTGAATCTGGAAACCGAGGACTATCGCTGGTTGACCGAAACGCTGGCAAGCGTCGCGAACGAGCACAGCAACGATCGTATTATTTCAACGCTGGAAGGCGGCTATCACCTGAAAGCTCTCGCAGAAAGCGTAAACGCCCATTTGGACGTATTGAGTTCGGTTTAGCATTTCTTAACCTGCGCTGGCGCCACCATAGCCGTTAGCTTGCTGCAAGCCAGGGCGTTCGCCCTCTCGCTGCAAGCGTATGGTTGTGCGGCGGTTTTCGCCATAGTTTCTGGATACCGGGTACTGGTCTCCATGAGCCCGTACGGTAATCATGTCGGGGTCTATCCCACGACCTTTGAGGTAGTCTGCCACTACATTAGCGCGCTCTTCAGACAACGCACGATTGTCGATCCGGCTTCCAACACGGTCAGTATGCCCATCGACAAAAACCCGCTCTACCGTAGAATCCGCCATTAAATAGGCAACGATATTGTCCAACAAATCCATATCGGCTTCAGACAGCTTTGCGCTACCGCTGGAAAATGCCACCCGCGAACGACCGATCTGATCGATGTTAACCGGAAGCAAGTTCGCAGCGCATGACCGATAGCGCTGGTATTGCCCGCTGAAGTTGATATTCGATACCTGCACCCGAACCGGGCTGCCGTCGTACCAGGAATCCCTGGTAACTGTGGGCCGCATGCCATCCAGCAGACTTTGGGCAAGAATCACCGCATGCCGGGTTTCAAGTGATACCTGCCGGAGCCCTTCAGACACATCTACCGTGCCTACCGGGCGTGGAGCAACACCCGGTCGCCAAGGTGGGGCCTCAACAAAAAGAGAGCCTCGCCCGGGGCGCATGAGGTGAGATTCGGACTCCAGAAAAAATGACAGTTCTTCCCCGGCACGGTGCCGAAAAACAGCCCGGCCATAGCCGGGAACATCATGCACCAGCGAACACTCGAAAACGGACTCGGCAAGATACCACTGGCTGTTCGATATTCCGGCACCATAGCTTGCAGCCTGGCTTGTCACGGGCAAAAGAATGCCGAGCGCCAGCGTTGCCAATACATTCTGCGATCTTTTTGTGAATGCGAGTGCCATAACAGCCATACCGTTGTTTCACGGATGTTTGGTGGTTTCCTGTTTAACGGCATCAGCGCCATGTTCTTTAATCGATGAGAGGAAAAACAATCACTGACACCTTCTGCTATAATCTGCCAACTTTTTAAGGCACTGCGGAAACCAGACCATGACCGAACAGCTAACTCTTGTGCGCCCCGACGACTGGCACCTCCACGTTCGCGACGGCGATGCTCTGAAGAGCGTTGTACCTGCCACCGCTGCCTGTTTCGGGCGAGCGATCATCATGCCGAATCTTGCTCCGCCGGTAACCAATGCCGCTGAAGCCTCGGCATACCGGGATCGCATTCTGGCAGCAGCCGAAGGGACTGACTTCCGACCACTGATGACGCTTTACCTGACCGAATCCACAAGCCGTCAGGATATTCTGGAAGCAAGCGCCGAGGGTGTTGTTGCAGCCAAGCTCTACCCAGCCGGCGCAACCACTAACTCTGCATCTGGTGTAACGGACATTCGCAATATCTACCCGGTACTGGAAACCATGGAAGAATGCGGCATGCTGTTGCTTGTTCATGGTGAAGTTACTGATGAAGACATCGATATTTTTGACCGGGAAAAGGTGTTTCTCGACCGGGTACTCGCCCCGACGCTAAAAGCCTTCCCTAAGCTCAAGGTAGTGCTTGAGCATATAACCACCGCTGACTCAGCAGAGTTCGTACGGCATTATCAGGGCAATAATCTGGCCGCCACGATTACACCCCAGCATCTGATGTACAACCGGAACCATATGCTCGTGGGCGGCATACGCCCTCATCTTTACTGCCTCCCGATTCTAAAGCGCAATCGCCACCAAAAAGCCCTGAGAGACGCAGTCGCCAGCGGAGACAAGCGATTCTTTCTCGGCACAGATTCTGCCCCCCATGCAAAAGACAAAAAGGAAGCCGCCTGTGGCTGCGCAGGATGCTATTCGGCTTTTGGTGCTATCGGGTTATACGCAGATATTTTTGAAGAGCTTGGCATTCTTGATCAACTGGAAGCCTTTGCCAGTTTTAATGGTGCAGATTTCTATGGTCTTCCACGAAATACAGATACCATTACGCTGGTGAGGGAACCTTGGACGATGCCCGATGAATTGCCCTTGGCGGACGGCACCATTGTTCCGCTGAAAGCCGGTGAAACCATTAACTGGCGCCAGGTATAGATCTACCCCCCCAATTCCCTGATAAACGGCCAAGACCGGAGTTTTAGTGACTGACGAAAACAGACAATTGCACCCAATGTCCCGCAGATTCCGTGGTTTTTTACCCGTCGTTGTCGATGTGGAAACCGGCGGATTCAACCCGGACCGTGATGCTCTGCTGGAAATAGCTGCAGTGATGCTGACGATGGACGAGGACGGCCGCTTGCACCGTGCTGAAACCCACCTACAACAGATTGATCCGTTTGAGGGTGCCAATCTGGAACAATCGGCATTGGACTTCACAGGAATCGACCCCTGGAATCCGGACCGGGAGGCTGTGCCCGAGCGTGAAGGGTTGAGCGAGATTTTTCGGCCCATACGCAAGGCGGTCAAGGCGCATGATTGCAAGCGTGCGGTATTGGTAGGCCACAATGCGACCTTCGATCACAATTTCGTATTTGCAGCGGCTCAGCGGGCAGAAATAAACCGGAATCCTTTCCACCCCTTCTCCACGTTTGACACAGCAACCCTTGCCGGCCTGGCCTATGGCCACACGGTGCTTGCACAAGCCTGCAAACTGGCTGGTATTCCATTCAGCAACAAGGAAGCCCATTCCGCAGCTTACGATGCAGAAAAGACGGCCGATTTATTCTGTGGCATTGTGAACCGCTGGCTGGATCTGGGCGGATTTCCGCCACCTTTCATGTTAGATGAAAGCGAATAGCAAACAGAGCCCGCAAAAAAAACCCGCTTATGCGGGTTTTTTGATTCTGCGTTACAAACAAGCTTTGCTTACCAGTGGATGCCTCGCATCACCGCTGCAAATGCCACCTGCTCTGTGGACACCTTGGGCTTTTCAGTAGCTTTTCCACCTACGGCCTGAGTTGAGTCCGGGAACATACGGTACCCCGTATTCATCACGATCTCGCCCACCTTCGGAGCCAGTGCGTGCAAAACCTGGGCAGTGATACCAAGGCGCGTAGCAACTCGCTTGGGGCGCTCAATGATTGAGTTGGTTACCAGATCGGCAGCCTCTTCCGGCGAGAGGGTCGGCACGGAATCGTAGATCTTGGTAGGTGCAATCATGGGTGTTTTCACCAACGGCATATTGATGGTGGTGAAGGTTACGTTACGATCCGACCATTCAGACGCCGCACACCGGCTGAAGGCATCCAATGCAGACTTGGAGGCCACATAGGCAGAGAAGCGTGGTGCGTTAGTAAGCACGCCAATGGATGAGATATTCACCACATGCCCACGACGACGCTCAAGCATGGATGGTGCAAACCCCATGATGAGGCGCACAGAGCCAAAGTAGTTCAACTGCATCGTGCGCTCAAAGTCGTGGAAGCGATCAAACGACAGGGACAATGACCGACGAATCGAGCGCCCTGCGTTGTTGACCAGCACATCAACGTGGCCGTGGTTATCCAGAACGGTTTTCACGAACCGGTCGCAATCTTCCATATCGGAGAAATCGCACTGGTAGGCGTGCACATTGCCACCCTTGGCTTCCAGAGCAGCACTCACCTCATCCAGAGTTTCTTTTGTGCGAGCGCCAATAACCAGAATAGCACCGGCTTCTGCCAGCTTTTCTGCAGTGGCCAAACCAATGCCAGAGGTGGCACCGGTTATCACGCACACTTTGCCACTAACCGTACCCTTCAAGGTGCGATCTTTGAACAGATCGGGATCCAGGTTGCGCTCCCAGAAATCCCAGAGCACGGGCGCATAATCCTCAAGGCGCGGCACATCGATACCGGTTCCTTTGAGTGCTCTCTCGGTTTCCCGAGCATCAAAGCGCGTGGGGTAATTAATGAAAGACATTACAGAGCGTGGGATACCCAGATCATCCAGCACTGCGCTGGTGATCTGCTTAACCGGCGGCAGGTTCTTCAGGCTCTGGCGAATAAATGGCGGGATAAACCCGAACATGCGTGAATCAATACGCATACCCATCTTGGGTGCGTGACCAGCCTCACAGAAAATATTAAGGATTTCGCCAACCTTATAAGGGTCGGTATCCACCAGGTGGAAGCATTTCCCGTCTTCGCCTTCCAGGTGTGCAATGTGATCCATCGCATTTACAACGTAGTCCACGGGAACAACGTTCAACCTGCCACCTTCAACACCAATGGTCGGTACCCACTGTGGCAGAGTGCGGCGAATTTTCTGAATCAGTTTGAAAAAGTAATATGGACCATCAATCTTGTCCATTTCACCTGTTTTCGAATGGCCAACAACCATGCCTGGACGATAGATGCGGAACGGCACCTTGCACTCTTCGCGCACAACCTTTTCGGATTCGTGCTTGGTCATCAAGTATGGGTGATCCAGCTTTTCAGCTTCTTCGAACATATCCTCGCGAAAAATGCCCTTGAACAGCCCCGCTGCTGCAATGGACGAAACATGGTGAAAATGCTTTGCCTTCATGGCTTCGGCAGCATTCACAGCTGCTCGTGTGCCTTCAATATTCGTGGCCTGTTGGGCTTCTTCATCGGCACCCATATCGTAAACGGCCGCGAGGTGGAAAAAATGATCAACCTTTCCTGCCAGTGCTTTAAGGGTTTTGGCATCAATGCCCAGATTCTTGCTGGTGAGGTCGCCAATAACAGCTTTTACACGGGACTCATCGACACCCCAAGCTTCCCTCAGAGCATCAAGTTTGCCCTGGGACTGCTCTCGCACCAGCAGGTGCACAGTGCCGCCGCGTGCCAATAATTTTTCCACAAGAAAACGGCCAATAAACCCGGTACCACCGGTCAGGAAATAATTCATTGATAATCCACCCTGCTTGTTGCTCTGTTGTTGTCTATCCATGCCAACCGTCTTAGACCAAAGTCTTAGAACGACCTTTGACGGTCGGCATTGTACTTAATTGCAACCTTCATGTATCGGACTATTTTAGAGCTTTTACTCTGTAACTCATTGCTTTAAATAGAGCCATTACTCTAAAACCAATTTCAGACGAGTGTTCATTTTCCCGACACATTGAAATTCAGACTAGCACAGTAATCGTCGCGCGCCCTCCCTGCTGATGAATTACCGCAAAGCAATGAAACAGCCCGCCAGCAATGCGATAATCCGGAACTTATTGCCTCTTCAGGCGTCAGTCCTTTTCACAGACCAAGCGATATCCGGAAACCAGAGCATGCAGAACGACAACCCGAATACAGAACGCTACATCGCCATTGCCCGCGCCTGCCTGAAAGCCATTAATGATACGGCGAAAAATGCCGGCGACAGGGAGCAGAAAATTCAAGCGGTATACCAAGCCATCGATACCGCATTTCAGGCAGAATTTGCAGACTACCGCAAGTCTGTCGCCATTATGGCATCGGTTCTGGAGCGTATTGCGTCTGGCGAACTCGACCACGGTAAAGCGGCAGATCTCGCCCGCAAGACCCTCGACCAACAACCGGATAGCACTCGCAAAACAATGATGCACTGAGCACCATTTACCAGCTTGCGATCGTATCTATTCAGGCTCCAAAACGGATAACAGAGGCTTTATGCATATCAGCTTTCCAACAACTGTTCGTATGCGGCTGCTGGCTGCAAAAGTATTTGTACTGCTTTTGCTTCTCTTTGTCAGCTTGCCATCATTGGCAGAAACATCCCCCGACAAGAGCCCCAATGACAACAACGAATACCGTTTCGTTGAGCTGAGTAACGGTTTGCGAGCCATTCTGATTTCCGACAAACATGTACAAAAAGCCGCCGCCTCTATGAATGTGGCTGTCGGCAGCGGTGATGACACGAGAGAGCGAGAGGGTATTTCGCACTTTCTTGAACACATGCTGTTTCTGGGCACGGAAAAATATCCAGAGCCCGGTGAATATCAACAGTTCATAAAAAGCCACGGCGGCAGCCATAACGCCTTTACCGCTTTTCGTAACACCAACTACTTTTTTGACATACAGGCCAATTATCTGGAATCCGCTCTTGATCGCTTCGCCCAACAATTTGCCGCCCCTCTGTTTACCGCTGAGCTGGTCGACCGTGAGCGCAACGCTGTGCATTCAGAGTTCAGTGCCAAACAGAAAGAAGATGGTCGACGCTTTTATTCAGTCAAGAAAGCCGCCAGCAATCCTGAGCATGCATTCCACCAGTTTGCTGTCGGCAACCTGACCACCCTGGAAAACACCGATGACAACCCCCTTCGGCCCGACCTGATCGAATTCTGGAAAACCCGTTACTCTGCCAACCTGATGACGCTAGCGGTATACGGCCCCCAATCGCTCGATGCGCTTGAAGCCATGGTACGAGGGCGCTTTGATGCCATCGAAAATCGCAACCTGAAGCCCAAGGTTCACTCCGCTAGCCTGCTGAGTGCGGATACTCTACCTGCCAAGGTAACTGCAGAAGCCATCAAGGATGTGCGCAGCCTGTCCCTGTCGTTCCCGATGCCATCGCAGCAAGAAAACTACCGCACCAAACCCGCCAGCTACATTGCCAATCTTTTGGGGCATGAAGGCCCCGGAAGCCTCTTTGATGTACTCAAGAAGAATGGCTTGGCAGATAGCTTGTCTGCCGGCATAGGGATGGATACGGGCACAGACGCCACTTTGGACATAAGCATTGCGCTTACCCCCGAAGGCCTTAACCGGCAGGAAGAGATCGTAGCTCTGGCATTCCGATACATCGACATCATTCGTGATCAAGGCATCAGCCAGAACCGTTTTGAAGAAATGCAGCAACTGGCCCGGATCGATTTTCGCTTTCGCGAACAAAGCGAGCCCATGCACGAGGTTATGCGCCTTTCGAGCCAACTCCAGGATTATCCGGCAGACGATCTTCTCAGTGCACCCTGGTTAATGGAGCGGTACGCGCCCGATCAGTATCAGGCGATTCTTGCCCGGCTAACCCCGGAGAACGTGATGGTCTATTTGCTGGCTCCGCAGCTTGAACTGAACAACCCGAACCTAACCCGGTGGTATGAAACACCGTGGCAACTTGAGCCTCTGGATGTGAACGGAGTTGAATTCAAAGCGCCCAAAGCGCTGGCCGATGCGCTTCGGCTTCCGCTACCCAACCCGTTTGTGCCTGAGAACCTCACCATGGTATCTGGCAAAACCATGAGTAAGCCCGAGCTCTTGAGTAGCCACGATGGCATGGCGATATGGTTTGCACGGGATACGCGCTTCAACACTCCCAAAGCCAACGTATTTTTCAGCTTGCGTACCCCGGCGGCCCGCGTATCTGCCCGTAGCAGCGTGCTTACACACTTGCTGGTAGACAACATTAACAGCAACCTGAATGCCTGGGCTTATTCCGCACGCCTTGCCGGGCTCGACTACAGCATTTACCCGCATTTGCGTGGCATTACCGTGCGCGTCGGTGGCTATAACGACAAGCTCCACACCTTGATGAATCGCATTCTTATGCAGATTTCAGCGCCCCACATCACGCAGCAGCGGTTTGATATCGCCAGACAAAACCTGATAGACAGCTTACAGAACAAAGCCAAGGACCGGCCGGTGGCCCAGACATCCGAGTTCATCCAGACGGCTCTGCTGGAAGGCGCCTGGAGCACCGAAGAAAAGCTGCGCGCAGCTCGGGAAGTCACCCGCGATGAACTCATATCATTCACCGAGGCACTGCTCTCGGAAGTAGACCCGGTGCTGCTGGCACATGGCAATATTACGGAAGCCTATGCTCTTAACCTGGCACAGCAAATTGATGCCATTGTGTTGGGCAAGAGCGATTTTGTAGCAGTTGACCGCAGCCGTGTCAGAAAGTTACCAGCCAACGAAATGCTCGTTTCTCTGGACGTGGCGCATCCGGATACCGGGTATACGCTTTACACGCAGGGCAATAACACCAGTTTTGAAGAGCGCGCCCGCTTCCGCCTGCTTGCACAGATTATAAGCAGCCCGTTCTATGAAGAAATACGCACCACTCGCCAGCTTGGCTACATTGTGTACGCCACACCGTTTGAAATGCTCGAGACACCGGCTTTGGGCTTTGTGGTTCAGTCTCCAGGCGCCAGCCAGAGTGACATAGACCAAGCAGTTCGCGAGTTCACAGTAGGCTTTGAGGAGACGCTCGGAAATTTGGACGAACAGCGACTAAAGCAGGAAAAACAGGCGGTAATCAGCAGCATTTTGGAGCAAGATCGCCAGCTGGGTGAGATTTCAGGTCGCTACTGGCGTGAGATTGACCGGGGCTCAGATAGCTTTGATTCCCGCGAACAACTCGCAAAGGCTATTAACGCTGTGAGCCTTGAAGAGCTGAAAGCCACCTTCCGCGATTCAGTTCTGAACAGAGACAGAGCATTGCGTGTCGTAACTGGCGGAGAGGGCCTGGGCGCAAACGAAGCCCAGGAGCTTATCCTTCAGCAACCTCCGGTTACTGCAAAGTAAGCTGAAAGCGCGCCCAATCCTCTGGCTCATCCACATCCCAACGGGGCTCCAGCAAACCAACGCTGAGCCCCAGTTTTTCAAGCCGAATGCAAGTTTGCTCAAGTACGCCCTCAGTGCCCCACTCGATTCCATCAAGCATGCCAGGAACAATCCGGCGAGCACCAATCAGCACGTAACCACCGTCATCGGACGGCCCCAGGACAACATCGTAGTGTTCAAGGCCAGACACCGCCTGGTGCACATAGCCCGGTTCGACCGATGGGCAATCGCTGCCCACAATTAATGCGTAGGCGTGTGATTGAAGGCCGTTCTCCAGAGCATTCAACATGCGACTACCCAGGTTAGCGCCCTGCTGTATTCGCTGTCCCAGCCCCCGATGCTCGATAGCGCGAACAACCTCCACCGCATCAACAGGAGCAGACTCTACCTCTCTATCCCACCAGAACTGCAGTGTAAGACCTGAACGATGCAGGTTTTCGAGCACCGCAAGCGTAAGTGTTAAATGTGCTCTCAAAGCCCCATCAACACCCAGCGCAGGTATAAGGCGCGTTTTTACCCGGCCCGCTTCCGGCCATTTAGCAAACTGCATCAACACTGCATTGGAAGAGTTAGTCTTTGCCATTTCGAACATCCGACCGGTAGGAGTGAGCAAGGGTTTCCGGGGACTCCCCGCGCCAATATCGCCAGCGCATACGCCACATAAGAAAAATCGTGTGCCAGACACCGCCCTGCTCCCAGCGCCGGCTATCCGTTATGACTGGGTTCTTTATGCAGTAAGGGCGGGAAACAAGCCGAAGCCGGCGGGAAATCTCAATATCTTCCATGATGGGCACAGGCTCGAATCCCCCGAGGGCTTCAAACACATCCCTGCGCACAAACAGCGCCTGATCGCCCGTGCAAATGCCCGTTAGCCGTGAGCGCTGGTTCATAAACCAGGCGATGGTCTGGAACATCACTCCACGTCCGCTCAATCGCGCATTGAAACGACCCCAGGCCCTATCGCTTCGAAAAAAACTTGTCAGGCACTCCAAGGCGTTTAGAGGAAGGCGGGTATCCGCATGAAGAAACAGAAGGACATCGCCCTTGGCAACAGAAGCACCTGCGTTCATCTGCACAGCCCTCCCCCTTCCAGACTGAACAACGCTGCTCGCAAATGGGCTAGCCAGTGCGGCGGTACCATCGGGACTACCGGCATCCACTACAATCAGTTCATGGCCTCGGGCACGTAACGGCTGAAGGCCCTCAACTGTCTCCAGAATACCTGCAGCCTCCATCCAGACAGGTACAATAATGCTTAACGAGAAAGGATCAGACAAAGCACGCTCCCAGAGCAACAGAAATCACGGTAACACCTTGAGCCATAAGTCTCAGGCCGTTATCATACCGATCTTCTTAAAGAAGCGCCTTCGTAGCTCATCTGGATAGAGCGTCCCCCTCCTAAGGGGAAGGTAGCAGGTTCGAGTCCTGCCGAGGGCACCACCTTCTCTTCCGTGTCGCCCTGAAAAGCTCCCCCACTATATTGAAATACACAACTGCAACTACAGTATTCGTGGGCAATCCGCCTTCTGCCAACGCTCATTTTAAATAAGGATTTTGTCTACTGAGGCACCGTCATACTAAAAGGAGGACTCAACGCTGACTCTTCAAAAGAAGCCGGGTCCGTTGACGTGGCATACTTCAGGGGAAAGCTCAGAAAAGCGTCCATAAAACTTGTGTCAGGGAGTTGATAATCCGCTATCACTGCTTCCCCAAAGCCATCAAGCCAACGGTCGTACACACTGTTGTGATCCGCCTTGAAGACTTCGGTGAAGATATCGAAAGGCACGCTACTCTTACCGGAGGCCTCTTTTAGCGCTTCCTTTACATTTCCGGTAGCCGTGTTCAGCTCAGCTCCAAAAGCTGAAGGATCTACTGTATCCACATCCAGTCCACCGAACGCAGCTTGGCCGGAATGATCCATCAGAGCTCTCTGGAAGGCCAGGGTAGTAAAAGGCGTCAGATTTACTCTTCCAGCCTGATTGGTATAGCTCTGTAGCTGACCGCTTTGCAAGCGAATCGTGCAGGGAAATTGGGAACCACCAGTATTGAATTCCTCCTGCGACAGAGAGAACTCACCCTGTGCATCCGCCTCCACAATCATGGGAATATCGTCATTTCCCTTACAGATAATGTGGATCGTATCGCTCCCGGTGTAAGGCGCGCCTGTAGCAGCTGTTCCCTCGATGACACTGGGGCCGTTACCACTGCCACCGTTGCCACCTCCGCCTCCTTCGTCACCACCGCCACTACTGCCGCCGCAACCGGCAATCAAAGCGACAGAAAACGGTACAGCAAGACTCGCCAATAAACGCTTGTTCATATCAACACCTCGTTGTGTTGGCGCCCGCATATCTTCAGGTAAAATCGGCAAAAAACAGCGAACGCCGGGCTATTCCTATGCTTCACAACAAGGTTATCGGTTGAATTAACAATCTTCTATCCCTCGTTTGAGTGAGGGGTAGGTGTTGCAGCTACTGAAAGCATCCGCTAATCACACTATGAGCCTGGCGCAGTTCACAAATAACTATATCACTCAACTATACTTCGTCGAGTTGCACACGTGCGTCTTGCTTGCCGCGCCGATAGAGAAAAAGGGATGAATGGCAACGAGCCGAACAAAACACCCTGAGCTCAGGGCTGCTATACAACCATTTACTCCAGAAGAGGGTTTCCCATGAAAGCCATTGCCCATGCGAGCGTTGAATCTTCAGATAAAAATTATCGCCAGGAAATAAGCACAGCCGGGCGCAATTTTGTGGCCGATGAGCCAGTGAGCGCCGGAGGGCAGGATGCAGGGCCGACCCCTTATGACTACTTGCTGACCAGTCTGGGGGCCTGCACCGCGATCACATTACAGATGTATGCCCAGCACAAGGGCTGGGAACTGGATGATCTGCGCGTAGAGTTAAGTCTTTGGAAAAACCGCGAAGGTGAAACACGTATCGATCGGGTGCTACATTCCTCATCGGAGCTTGATGAGAGTCAGTGGCAACGTCTATTGGATATCGCCAGCAAAACCCCGGTCACGAAAAACCTGCTCGCGGGGGTCGCCATCAACACGACCCATTGAGACAGAGGCTGGCTCCGGGCACTTCCTATCAACCACGAACCCACTGGGTTTGTAAGGATACACCGGCATCGCGCAGGAGGTTGTAAACAGGACAGCGGTCTGCCACGGCGCTTTGCAATGCCTGCAACCGCTCCTCTGGCTCGTCGGTTTTGATAGTCACCTGAAACCTAAGGTTCTGAAAATGGGTAGACACACTGGGATCGCCCATCAGCCCCCGCAGGTCAACGCTTCCTTTGGTATCGAAGGACAGCTCGCTGAATTCGAACTTCAACTCTTTCGCAATCAGCGGAATCATCACGCCTTTGCAGCCATTCAATGAAGCCACCAGGTACTCAAGTGGATTTGGGCCCTGGTTGTCACCGCCCAGCTCTTTTGGCTCGTCCATCACTACAGGATCAAACGATCGTATCTGGCTGTGGGTCTTTAATCCGGACTTCCATTCACTGCGGGCGGCAACTTCCAATATGTTTGCGCTCATGGGATCTCCTAGCATCAATCTGTTTAGAGGAGCGCCATACTAGGAATCAAATAAATTTCCGTCAATACAATAAGTTATACGTTATCGGTCTTAGCTTATCCAAAACCTTCTGAAAGCCCGCAGCGATTCTGGCCAGCACTCTGTTTGTGTCAGATTATTTTACAATGCACCCGCAATATTTTATTGAAAAATCGCCAAACCCCAGGCAGGCCAACGGCTGGCACAAAAATTGCCTATCCGCGCTGGGTGCTTTCGCACTCGAACCAAGACTTTAACCTAATATGCAGGAAGCATTTAGTATGAAAACCGTACAGTCTATTATTGCCGGCATTGCCCTAGCCACAGCAGCTTCAACCTCAAGCGCCGCCCTGATCAACTTCACAGGCACCATCGATTATCACAACGATGTTGTTCACACCTACTTCACCCTGGATCAGGACGCTACAAACGTGCGTGTCTGGACCGACTCATACGAAGACGGCCAGAATTTCGATCCAATCACCGCGCTATGGAAAGCTGACGGCACAAGACTGCAGCAAAACGATGACAACGCCAGCATCAATCCTGGAACACAGACACGGTGGGATTCCGGTTTCCTGTTGGCCGACCTTGCCGCTGGCGACTATATCTTCACAGTAGCCACCTATAACAACTTCTCTCTGGGAACTAATCTTAGCGATGGCTTTCAGTTTGATGGTGAAGCTGCAATTGCTCTGGCAGATTGGGACCAGCCTGCTAGTCGCAGAGGCATGGGGCCAAACTGGAGTGTATGGTTGGATGGTGTCGATTCTGCCTCTAACCCTAGCGATCCAGGTGTAGCAGTACCCGAGCCTAGCAGCTTCGCGCTGATCGGCCTTGGCATGATTGGCTTGGGTCTGGCTCGCAGGCGCAAGCAAGCTAACGCTTAAGCGCTAGTTGGTTTACGGAGCCTGGTATCAGGCTCCGTGCATTGCCCTTCCCCTAAACCTTCGCACCACTCAACGGCAGAACACGAACCAGTTCCGGGTCGTCGGCGTGCTCAAGCAGCATTTTGCGTACACGTTTCTGCCAAAGGCGAGCAAACTCCACCTGCTGCTCAGGTGTCTCGCGGTTGTGCATAACAGCCAACATACGCTCGCGTTGGGATTCATGCGGGGGGATCTGATTGGCATCAAATTTTACCGTTACTGCTGCGCCGGTATCGATGCGCTCGAAACGAACAGCCCCATCATTCTCACCACTGTTTTTGGCGAAACTGAGTAGTCCATTACGGGCAAAACGGCCTCCTATGCCCTTAAAGCCACCCTGGGCAGTGGCACCGGTAAGCATTGTTATTACCTGTGCGACAACGCCAATAGTGCCCTCTGTTTCTGGCGCGGGCATGTGTACCCGAATTGCGCCGCGCTCGGGCAGTGAGTTCGGATACAGCACATTCAGTGCAGCCCGAACGCTCAGGTAGGCACCGGCAACAGTCGGACAGGAATGCCCCGCCAGCCTTACAACATCTGCGTAGCGATACTCGATAACGCCACCTTCGGCAGCACCCAGAAGATCTGCCAGCGGATCACGTAAAGAAATAACGGGTGCATCATCAAAAAACTTGGGGAACGCCATCACTATCTCCTGAAACCGGGACATTGATACCACAATCTCAGCCCTGAATCGCCTTCAGAGCCACTCTCAGCTTCTCCACAGTTCGATCCACGTTATTCAACTTCTCCAAGCCAAAGAGGCCCATACGGAAGGTGCAGAAACTCTCTGGTTCACCACACATCATCGGCACGCCAGCTGCCGTCTGCAAGCCCTGCTCACGAAACAGGCTAGTGTTATGGATATTAATATTGTCGGTGTGCAACACCACAACGCTCGGCGACTCAAAGCCCGGGCTGGCAACACTCTTGAAACCAGCGCCATAAAACAGCTTGCGCACTTTGCGGCCCAATTCTTCCTGGCGCTGAAACAACAGGTCTGGGCCGGTTTTCAACGTTTCAAGCATGGCATCACGAAGGATAGCCAGGGTATCGGTGGGCATGGTGGCATGGTAGGCGTAGCTGCCGGATTCATAGGCCTGCATAATCTGCGACCATTTGCGTAGATCCCCGGCGAAACTGCTGCTGGTGGTTTCTTCTATCCGCGCAATCGCACGGTCGCTCAAGGTGATCAGGGCGGCGCAGGGTGAAGCGCTCCAGCCTTTCTGCGGCGCAGTAATAAGTACATCCACGCCACAGGCGGTGGTATCAACCCAGAGGGCACCGGAGGCTACGCAATCCAACACGAACAAGCCATTAACCTCTTTTACAGCCTCCCCAATGATTTTCAGATAGTCGTCTGGCAGCACGATCCCGGCAGCGGTTTCCACGTGAGGCACAAACACAACGGCTGGCTTTTCCGCCCTGATGCGCCCTGCAACTTCCTCGGCGGGTACAGGTGCAAATGCTGCCAGGGGTGAATCGTCAATAGCCCGTGCGGAGAGCACCGTCACGCGATCGGTGATTCGGCCTGCTTCCAGTATTTGCGTCCAGCGGTAGCTGAACCAGCCATTGCGGACTATCAGGCAGCCTTCATCATTGGCAAACTGGCGAGCCACGGCCTCCATACCAAAACTACCACCGCCGGGCACAATTACAGCGGCTTTGGCGTTGTACACGTGCCGCAAAGTGGAGGAAATATCCCGCATTATTTGCTGAAATGGCGCAGACATGTGGTTTAGCGAGCGATCATTGAATACCACGGAGTATTCCAGTAGCCCATCGGGGTCAACAGAAGGAAACAATTTGGACATGGGGCGTAGATTCCTTGCCTGGTGCAGTTTCTGGATGAATCATCTATGGTGTGAGTCTAACAAATCTGGCGTTATGCGCTTTATTTCTTACGTTTTCTGCAAGCCCACTTGTGGAACCCGACAAAAGCTTATAAATTGACCAAAGCGGCCAAGTTCCCGCTTTTTCTTTATTTATCCAGACAACACACCAGGTGAACCTGTGAGATCATTATTCTCAGCGTTTATTCCTTTCTATCATTCAAGCGCCCGCCGTCAGGCAGGCACTGCTGGTGTGTTGCCCGCTTTTCTCTTTTCTCGCTGAATCCGCTTTAAAAACGCCGGGTTCGGCGCCTGAATCCTGAAATTTTGAATTACTAATTATATTTTTTGGAGATAACTATGGCTGATATGCCGGCAGTATTGGTTGCTGAAGAAGATTTCAACCGTTTGACTACCCTGATCGAAAAACAGGGTGATTCCGATGTGGCAGAAGGTCTGGATGATGAACTGAGCCGCGCCACGCTTGTGCCGCTTGCAGAAATGCCAGCGCACGTAGTGACCATGAATTCAAAAGTGCGCTTTCAGAATGCAGATACCGGCCAGGAGCAGGAGCTGACTTTGGTCTACCCTCACGAAGTGGGCACTGGAGAAGGCAAGATTTCTATTCTGGCACCAGCTGGCTCGGCACTACTTGGACTTGCTGTGGGTGATTCCATTGAGTGGCCAATCCGTGGCCGCAACAACATCCACCTCAAAATCATTGGGGTTACCCGAGAGGGCTAATCGCCGGGTAATCGTTTGCGGGGGCAGCCTGAAAGGCTCGCCCCGTTAGCTATCCTTTCTGACCAACCGAAACTGCTCAATGGTTTCTCTGAGTGCTTCCGCCATTACCAGCAAATCACCTGCAATGCCTGCCGTTTCCTGAGCATCTGTTGCTGTCTGCTCGGCCGAGCGGCTGATTTCAATCACGTTCTGATTGATAATTTCAGACACATCGCTCTGTTCGTTCGCTGCGCTTTCCATTTCCTGGTTAAGTGAAGTGATTTCACGAACGGCCGACGCAATGGTTTGCAACTCGGTTTCTACTTTCAGAATGGCTTCTACCTCATGCCCTGCCATATCAGAGGCATGGCGCATGGTAGCCACACATTCGGTTACTTCGCTTTGAAGAGAGTTTATGGTTTTGCGGATTTCCTCTGTAGATACCTGAGTGCGTGATGCGAGCGCTCGAACCTCATCTGCAACCACTGAGAACCCACGCCCCTGCTCACCCGCTCTGGCAGCCTCAATAGCAGCGTTCAGCGCCAGCAGATTGGTTTGTTCCGCAATATTAGAGATTTCTTCCAACATCTTCGCCATCTGACTGGTACGTTCGTTCAAGTCCTCTATTCGTTTAGCGCCACTCTGTACTTCCGTGTTGAGCGTTTCAATACCCTCTACTGCTGTGCGCGCAAGTTGTTCACCGCTATTGGCAGATTCAGCCGTTTCCGCCGACTTTCGAGCTGTGTGGTTGGCATTCTCCCGCACTTGAACAGCCGATGCGGCCATTTCAGTGGTTGCGCTGGCAACCTGGTCTGTATTGTCTTTTTGAGCCGTGACTTCGCGGCCAGTAGTTTGGGCCTTTTCCGCAATGCTACGGGCCGCCCGCTCAACCTGCTCGGCGTTATCCATCACCGTGTGCATACTTTCACGGATTTTTGCCATCATGCGATTAAACGCAAGGGAAACAGTCCCAATTTCATCATTGCGCGATACATCCAGCTCAATCGTGAGATCAGAGTTTCCGGAAATCTCATCCATACTCATCTGGAGCCGACGTAAACGGGAGAACACCAGCCGATTCAAAACCAGCCCGGTCAGGAAGAATACTGCAACAAAGATGGCGATCTGAATACCGCCACTGGTAAGCAATTGCTGGTGCAAGCTGGCGTCGCTTTCAGCGAGAGAATAATCCACTCGAATCGCACCCAGCACATCCCCTTCCTGGGCTTGATGGCAACCCAGGCAATCCACACCTTGATAGTCTGATTGAGCAATAACCGGGTCAATTAACGTGTAAACACGCCCATTTTCATTGCTTGAGTAACGCTCAATTCTCTGGCCGTCCAGTGCTTTTCTATCGTCTGCATCACGTTTCTGCTCTGCCTGGGTACCGGTGCCAAACATCTGGTTCAGCTGATCGCTACGAATCACCCTCACATCCAGCACATCCGCAGGCGCCATCACCTTGTCCCGAAGCACATCACGGTTGCTGATGGTACCAGTCACCATCATGGTGTTCAGTCCGTCAAAATAGGACTTGGCAAGGCCATCCACGTATTTGTGACTGAACTCTTCCATGTGGTCGCGCTGGGCACTGGCACTATGGAGCACGGTAAAAACCAGGATGAGTGAAAACGCAGCTGCCAGGGCAGCGAGCAGCAGAAAACGAATGGAATATTGGTTTTTCATAGCGACTCAGTCAAAAGAACAATGAACACCAGGCTTTACCTGGCTCTTTCAAACATTCTATGTGGTTGACGGCAAAAGGACGGTTAACTTTATAGACATGCGTCAAATATTTACTGACTCAGATCAGAAGCACGTATTTTCAGTGGCTGGCCCGGAATGTGCTTATACCAGGAGACAGACGATAAATTTCTGGCGCGCTTGTGCGAGCCAGTGGAGGAATGCACGCCATGTCACTGCTGACATCTCTTATCCAGGCAAGCACCCGCTTTCAGCAAACTCTGGAGAAGCGCCCTGTTGCAAACGGGGCCGATGAACAAAAGGCCAAAGGCACAGCCAGTGCTGAGACATTGCAACCCTCAGGGCCGGGGGATGACCGTTTTACACCATCGGGAGAGCTTTTGACTGATGCCGGCAGGCCTAAATCCCGGAAGCTGCCCCTATCGGATTACAAGCAAACCGTAGGGCAGGATCTTGCCTTCATCAGGGAGACGCTGCGGCACAAACTTGCCGAATATAACCTGAACCCATCCCTATCGATAAGCGTCAACAAAAACGACAGCGGTAGGATTGAGGTGGGCGGCAACCTGGCAGAAGAAACCCGAAGTCGAATCGAGAAGGATTTGAATGTTAACAAAAACTTTGCGGATGCCTTTAGCCGGCTGAGCGTGAACGAGCCAACTCTGCACTTCATGGACAACGCCCTGAAACTCAGCCAAGCCTATGGGGTTAATAATTCACTGCTGGATACGCTGATCAGCGAAAACCAGCAATTCAACGGCTTGCAGGATCTCGTACACCGCTACGACACCCTGCGCCGCTCCGCTCCGACTGACCAATTTAACGTTGCAGCCAACCGGGGCGCTTACGCCTTCAACCTGAACACCCGAGCCTAAGCCCTACTGTTCAAACGGTGCCGGATCGCCTTTACCCACCCGGGTAACCTCCGGCACTTCACCGGTAAAGTTCACCACGGTGGTTGGCTCCATGCCACAGAAGCCGCCATCAATAATCAAATCAAGCTCGTGCTGTAGCGTATCCCGTATGTCGTAGGGGTCCGTCATGGGGTCAGTCTCACCCGGTAAAATCAGCGTGCTGCTCATAATAGGCTCGCCAAGCTCACCCAACAGATCCCGGACAATCGCATTATCAGGAACCCGCACACCAATTGTGCGACGCTTCGGGTTCAGCAGGCGCCTTGGCACCTCACTCGTTGCATCCAAAATAAAGGTATAAGGACCGGGCGTGAAGGTTTTCAGCAACCTGTACTGGGTATTATCCACCTTGGCATACACACCGATATCCGACAGATCCCGGCACACTAATGTGAAGTTATGCTTGTCATCCAGCTTTCGAATGCGCTTTATCTTGTCTGCTGCCGGTTTCTCACCCAAATGGCACCCAAGGGCATACCCGGAGTCGGTGGGGTAAACAATTACGCCACCAGCGCGAAGAATCTCAACCGCTTGCTTGATCAACCGCTTTTGCGGGTTTTCCGGATGAATCTGAAAAAACTGACTCATAAAAGCCCTCCGCTGTGTTTTTTAGCCATCTGAAGCCGCCGATTAAGCATCAGACTTGGAACCACCCATACAATTCGGTGACGTGGGTGCAACCTGACCCGTTGCCTCCCACTCCTCAGGAGAGTATAGATGCAACGCCAATGCATGCACGCCACCGGTCATCTCCAACTCCTCAGAAAGCACCTGATAAATAGCCTGATGCCGTTTAACCTTCATCTGCCCCGCAAAGGCCGGCGACACCATGGTCACCTTGAAGTGCGTCTCCGAATTAGGCGGCACGCTGTGCTTGTGACTCTCGTTCTCCACCTGAAGAATGCTGGCGTTGAACGCCTCATTCAACTTGGCTTCAATTGCATTCTGCATTTTCATTACTTTTTAACTCCACAGTTCGCTCTGTATGTAGTGGCGATATCTCTGAGCCTGAAGCCGACGCCCGCAGCCGCCACCTCCAGAGCAAACAGTCTACTACAGAACAAGCAGCCCCCGAACCTTGACACCCAACAACCAAACAGCCACATTCCCCACCACTCCAAATCCAGACAAAACCATACCCAAACATGCTCCTGTACATCGCCGAAAAACCCAGCCTCGGCAGAGCCATTGCTGCCGCCCTCCCCGGCCCCTACCAAAAAGGCCAGGGCTGGATCCGCTGTGGCAACGGCAGTGAAGCTGCGACCGTAAGCTGGTGCATTGGTCACCTGTTGGAACCTGCCGAACCGGCGAGCTACAACCCGGCATGGAAAACATGGCGCCAGCACGACCTCCCCATGTTCCCGGACAAATGGCAGCTAACCCCAAAAGACAGCGTGCGTCATCAACTCAACGCACTGGAATCCCTCATTCGGCAAGCAAAGACCATCGTCCATGCCGGAGACCCAGACAGAGAAGGCCAATTGCTGGTTGATGAAGTAATACGCTACTTCGGAACTCAGGCACCTGTGCAGCGCATACTCATCAACGATCTGACACCTGCAGCAGTCGCCAAGGCCATACAGCAGCCCAGAGACAACCGCGAATTTCGCCGGCTTTCCCACTCTGCCCTTGCCCGACAACGGGCCGATTGGCTCTACGGCATCAACCTTACCCGTTTTTATACGCTGAACTACCAGCAGCAAGGTCAAAAGGGCGTTTACTCCGTAGGCCGGGTGCAAACTCCGGTGCTGGGTCTGGTGGTGGAGCGTGATAGAACCATAGAGAACTTCGAGCCCAAACCATACTTCCCCATAGAGGCACGCTTCAGAGCCCAGGAAGAAGAGGCAGACCAACAACCCTTCACCGCCAAATGGGTTCCGGACGAACAGTTTCAGGATCATCTGGACGAAGAAAGCCGCCTATTGGATCGCGCCACCGCTGAGCAGATTGCTGCCAGCATTCACAACCGGCCCGGCACAGTACTGGACTCTCGCTTTCGCGGCCGCTCGGAAGCGCCGCCCTTACCCTTATCTCTCTCGGCTCTGCAAATTGAGGCGGGACGCCTGTTCCGCATGGGAGCAAAGGACGTACTGGACACGGCACAGAATCTTTACGAGCGCCACCAACTGATCACCTACCCCCGATCAGACTCCCGTTACCTGCCAGAAGGCCATTTTGCCCAGCGTGAGCAAGTCACCGGTGCCATTGCCCGAGTCTCCCCCGACCTTGCCGATGCCTGCAGCAAAGCAGACTTCAGCCGCAGAACAGCCGCGTGGAACGACAAAAAAGTGGATGCCCACCACGCCATCATTCCCACCAGCAGAACCGCGCCCAACGGAAAGCTCAGTGACACTGAACAGAAGGTATACGGCTTGATCAGCCGCTATTATCTGATGCAGTTTTTTGCCGATGCCATACACCGCGAAGGCCAACTGACCGTGCGAATTACCGAGCACCGATTCCGCGCCTCAGAAACCGCCGTGCTCGAACCCGGCTGGAAAGTACTGGAGCTAAAACTCCGGGACAATAAAAAAGAAACAGATAAAGCACCGCTGCCACGCCTGAGCAAAGGCGAACCCGTTTTCTGCGAAGACAGCACCGTAATCCAGCGCAAAACCAAGCCACCCCAGCACTTTACCGATGCAACGCTGCTCTCGGCGATGACCAACATTGCCCGATTTGTAACCGACCCGGAACTCCGCAAAACCCTGCGAGAAACTGACGGACTGGGTACGGAGGCAACCCGGGCGAACATAATCGACACCCTGTTCAAACGGGACTACCTGTACCGGGACAGTCGCCATATTCGCGCCACCGACAAAGGCAAAACGCTGATCAGTGCACTGCCGGAATCGGTCAGCAAGCCAGACAGAACCGCCGTCTGGGAGGCGACGCTCGAGAGTATTCGCAGGGGTGAAGACGACCCTCGTAAATTTCTGGACACACTGAAGACTGAAATTCGCCTCTTCATTGGCACCAAGGCGGACACGCCAGGTGCAGGGCCTGAAACCCTGGCGCCAAACTGCCCAAAGTGCCGTACACCAATGACCGAGAGAGACGGCAAATTCGGTCGCTTCTTTGCCTGCACTCGATACCCCGACTGCCGTGGCACGCGCCCGATTGAAGATGCAACGCCCCAGGACGGTACCGGGCAAAAGCCTGTACCCTGCCCCCACTGTTTTTCCCCCTTGGTCAGACGGAAAGGTAAAAAAGGCTGGTTCTGGGGCTGCAGTAATTTTCCTGCCTGCCGACAAACAGTGGACGACGAAAACGGAAAGCCTGCATTTCCTTTACGCAAGGCTACATAACGACACTGAATACAGTGCTCCAATTTGTGATAATCGACTGATACAACACCACTTATCCCGGGAGAAGCGTAATGCGCATCGCTCTGCTTGAAGATCAACAAGAACAGGCGCAGCACATACAGTCCATTTTGTCGGAGTATGGGCACGACTGCGACAGCTTTCCTACAGGCCAAAGCTTCATCAGCGCGGCACTGCACCGCAGCTATGACCTGATGATTCTGGACTGGCAGATTCCCGACATGACCGGCATTGATGTGCTCAAAAGCATAAGAGCACAGATTAACTGGCCAATTCCCGTAGTGTTTCTCACTCAGCGCGACAGTGAAGCCGATATCGTTGAAGCCCTGGACGCTGGCGCAGACGACTTTATTGCAAAGCCCGCACGGGCAGCGGAATTAGTGGCACGCATTAACGCCTTGGCACGCCGCGCCAATCCAGACAGCGAAAAGGAAGTCCTGGTATACGGGCCTTTTGAAGTCAACACGCAACACAGAACCATAGCCCTTCACGGTGAAGAGCTGACCCTGACCGACAAAGATTTCGATCTGACCTTATTCCTGTTTCAGAATCAGGGCCGCCTGCTCACCCGTGAAGTCCTTCTGGAGCGGGTTTGGGGCTTGGCGCGCGACATCAATACGCGAACGGTAGACACTCACATGAGCCGCTTGCGGCGGCGGTTGGGCTTGAATCCGGAAAACGGGTTCCGCATCAAAACAATTTACCAGCGCGGTTATCGCCTTGAAGCCATGAAAGCCGAGGCTACCACTGAAGAATGATTGAAAACCCTGTGCCCTTTCTCACTAAAGTATTCCTGATGCTGGCTTTGCTGGCATTGGGCGCACCTGTGAGCGCAGAACTTTCACTTACACGCGGTTCGGCAACAACCATCGCGAACGCCTCCAGCCAAACTGCGCCTGAGTGGGTTTATACTCTGAAAGCGGGCGAGAGTTTTACCGAAGTAGCCAGCGATCTTCTGATTAAAAGCTATAGTGCTGGTCGACTGCTGCAATACAACGCTATCGAAAACGCCGCCATGCTGGGAGAAGGCGACCGCATTCGCATTCCCTTATCCTGGCTCAAAAGACAACCCGACCCCGCACGTGTCACCTCGGTTTCTGGCAGCGTTCAGCTGATATCCGGCATTGACGGGCGTAAAAAGCCTCTGGCAAAAGACGCACTTATACGGGTAGGCGATGAAGTGCTTTCTGCCGCTGGCGCCGCAACCATTGCATTAGCAGATGGCTCAGAAGTGCGCATATCTCCAAATTCAAGACTGATCTTCAACCGGCTAACCCAGTATGGAAAATCAGGCATGGTTGATACACGGCTGAGATTGAACCGGGGAGAAGTGCACACTCGAGTAAAGCCAGTCATTGAAGGTGGCGCCCGCTTTGAGATCGAAACGCCTTCTGCCGTCGCTGCCGTGCGTGGCACAGCATTTTCTCTGCAAACCGGGCCTGAAGGCACCCGTTTGCAGGTAACCGAGGGCGTTGTTGAGTTTGGGGCCCCTAACCGGACCCACCAGATTCCTGCAGGCTACAGTGCCACAGTTGCCAGCTATAGCAGCAGCAAACTGAACATACGGAAGATGCCAGCCGCTCCCGAAATCAACTCACTACCACCGGTGCTCAGGCAACTCCCGGCAGAGATGACCTGGAAATCAGCCCAATCAGCCAAGTATCGCCTTGATATCTTTGAAACAGAAAGCGGGCGCTGGGTTGAAAGCCGTGAAGTAGACGGGAACCGTTTCGATATCAGCCGCCTGGATAACGGGCAGTATGTTGTGCATTTGGCGGCACTCGACCCGCAAGGCATGACAGGAATGCCCGGTATCCTACCCATAGAGGTTGACCTGCAAGCTCGCACAGCCAGCCTGCTTACGCCCGAAAACGGTGGCAGCGTGAACGACGACATGCCGGAGTTTCGCTGGGTACTTAAAGGTGAAAACGAAGTGGCCCGGGTTGAAATTGCTGAAGACGATACTTTCCGCAACCTGATTGCAACCAGTGAATGGGCTCCGGGGACAACGGCCCTGCCCTCCCGCCCCTTGAGCCCAGGTCAATATTATTGGCGCGTAGTAACAGAAGCCGGCGGGAACTCGGTAGCAACCACCCAGCCGAGAAAACTGATTGTAAATGGCACCCTCCCGCCGGTGCGAATCATCAGCATCAACTACATCGACAGCCAGGTTCGTGTGTTCTGGGAAAAGGTGGATACGGCGTCGAATTACCGGTTACAACTGGCAGAAGAGCCCGGTTTTAACGACATAATTAAAGAAGCTACACTACCAGACACCACAGCGGCCTTGCGTCTTATTCCCGGAAGGCGGTATTTTGTGCGCCTGAAAGCACTTTCTGACGGCCCATTGCAGAGCCGCTGGGGACCAGGGAGGGAACTGTACCTGGAATAACTTCGAACACTTAACGCGCAAAGCAGGACTCATGAACCGGGATTGGTTGCCAATTAAGACGACTCCATGGACGCTCGGTCTGTCACTCCTGCTCCTGTTTTTGCTCGCCGAAACAACGGAGTTGCCCCAACGTATTGATTACTGGCTCCTGGACTCTGCCCTGCTTGCCAGCCCTGCTTTTGTTTCTCCCGACATAGCCATTGTCGCCATTGACGACCACAGCCTCGCCCAAGAAGGCCGCTGGCCCTGGCCAAGACAAACCCACGCCGATCTTATCAGGAAGCTGCACCAAGCCGGCGCAAGCACCATTGTGTTCGACATATTGTTCATAGAGCCTTCTCCAGACGATGGGGACCTAAGCAGTGCCATGCAGGACCATGGCAAAGTAATACTGCCCATTCATCTGGCACCCTCGAGCTCTCGCCTTTTACTCAGCGAACAGCTTCCTCCTGGCGACCTTATCTCTGCAGCGGCCAGCCTTGGCCATGCACATGTTGAACTGGACCATGACGGCATCGCCAGAGGGCTCTATCTGTTTAATGGCATGGGGCGACAACTCTGGCCCAGCCTTGCACTTGCAGCATCAGGTGTTGGCCCCCGAAAACCTGCCACACAAGGGCTGCCTGCCTTTGTAAACGTTAGGGACGACTATCGGATAGTTCCGCTTGCAGGTGGAGCCGGCACCTTACCTACCTACTCCTACAGCGACGTACTTGGCAGCCCTCCCGCACCGGACACATTCGGTGGCAAAACGGTCTTTGTTGGGGCCACGGCAGCGGGCCTGGGAGATATATTACCCACGCCTTTCTCCGGTCTCAGCCAGCCGATGTCGGGAGTGGAGTTTCATGCAAACACACTTTCCGCCATCAATCAGCAGCTGCTCATCAGGACAACTCCCAAATGGGTTGGCATTGCTCTGGCAATGATCACCCTTGTAACCTTGGCCTTGCTGTTGCCGCGAATACGCCCTGCACGCACCTTGCTGGCATGCCTCATGACCAGCGGAGCAATTGTTGGAATGTATCTGGTTATGGTGAGTGTATTCCAGATCAGGCTTTCGGTTGCTCACGCGTTGATCATTCCCCTGCTTGCGTTTCCCATATCCAGCGGTCTGCGCCTGGCCATGGCCAACCAGTTTCTGAACCGGCAACTCGATGAACTGGTGCGCAGCCCCAGAGTCGCCTTACCGGAGCCATCAAAGCGCCCGGCAACCCAGCTTCTTGAACACTTTCAGGCGCTGTTTCAGCCCCAGGGCTGGTTACTGGTGGAAGCGCAAAACATTCTCTCCATACGAAACCTGAATCTGGCTGATATTCCCGGCAATCTGGAACCGGGGCTCTGGCACCACAGCGGCAATCAAAGCTGGATTCGGTTCTACCGTGGAAGCGACAGCTACACATTGGGATTTACGCTCCCCAACGACCTCAGCCGGGAGGCGATACAGCGCTATTTACGCCGCCTTAAGCTTTCAGATACTGCACACGCTGCAAAAAACCCAAAACCCAGTGAAAATATTTCAGCGCGCATTGAGCGCGTTAAAGTTGCGACTGAGCGCCTGAACCACATTCAGGAATTTATCCGCCGCAGCTTTGAACGCATGCCTGATGGCATTATCGTTACTGACGAGCTCGGCATCATCCGGTTTGCCAACGGCCACATTGAGGAGTGGTTCGGAGAGCCCATGCCAAGCTTGGGCGGCTTACCATTGACGCGACTTCTTGAAGGGCACGACCCGCGGGAAACACCACCCTGGCATGAAACCGTTTCTGAAACGCTCACGCTTCTGCAAAGCCGGACCGTGGAACTCAAAATCCGTGAGAAAGACTTCCTGATCCATTTCGCACCCTTTGCTCTTCCCGACAGCGTGCAATACGGCATCATTGCGAACATTTCTGACATATCCGAACTGCGGGAACAGCAGCGCCAACACCGCGAAGCCATCGACTTTATATCCCACGATGTACGCTCACCCCTGGTGTCGCAGCTGGCACTTATCGAGCAACTGAAGCGCGACCCGACTCATGTCGACCAGAGCCAACTGGAGCAATTGGGGCGCCTGGCAAGACGAAGCTACCATTTGGCGGAAGAGTTTGTGCAGCTGGCACGGGCCGAGCAGCTGACCGAGACCCGCTTTTATGAATGCGAGTTTTTGGCCATTGTTGAAAATGCCCGTGACAGCGTCAGTGAGCAGGCCGTAGAGAAACGAATTTCACTGCAACTCCAAGGGACTGAAGATTTATGGTTAAGAGGTAACGCAGAACTGCTTGAGAGGGCCGTGATCAACCTGCTAACCAACGCGGTGCAATACAGCCCAACTGGCTCGGCGGTGAGTCTTCAAGTGTTTCGAGCCGGGCATGAAGCATGCCTGACCATTACTGACGAAGGCGCTGGTATCGATCCTGACGAACTGCCTTATCTGTTTGACCGCTATCGGCGCCAAAAAAGCAGCGAACTGGCAGGTGTTCACGGCACTGGCCTGGGGCTTTCGTTTGTAAAAACCGTTGTAGAAAAACACCGCGGGGAGATATACGTTGTGTCCAGCCCCGGGGAAGGCTCATCGTTTACGCTTAAACTCCCCATTGCCGACCCCTTGTCATAAACCCTGCGAACCCGCACTTATAATCAGCAGGCCGGCCACGCCCTTTCTTCAGGATTTGATTTCCTTGTTAACAATTGCTGAAGGTGCGCTCAACAAGCCATTGCTATCCTCAACCAGTATCGTGAAGTACCAGACACCAGCATCCAGATTATCCACTTTGTGAGTCATCTGGGCATAATCCTGGGCGCCTTCCACAACAACCTTATGGTCCAGTTTCTCGGCATCTTTTCCGTACTGAATAATGTACTTGTTCAACTCACCCATTGGGATTCTATCGCCATTAACGCGACTTTCGGGAGCGCTCCAGCTCAGCACCGCCGCATTTTCGACCTCTGGATAAACGGTCTCATTGTTGGAGCCTACAGGCCCTTGGCTGCCGGAATCAGAACCGCCACCACACCCAGCAAGCAAAACTCCCATAGAAAACGCGGCGATCCATGCCTTCGACACTTTAATGACGCGTTTCATATCACTTCTCCACCAATAATCCGTCGCATTTGTTAAATTGTACAAAACGCCGGCGATTATCAATGTGAGGCCTGTCATTCCCTTAGTTAAAAATTCGTCAATATACCGTCACCAAATCGTAATAAATTGAACGGATAACCGTGAACCTTTGATTGGTCAGGCAATTTTTTGCCCGACACTTGATGTAGGCGCTTACCGAGGGGGTGAAAAAATTTGCAGCTGATATTTCGGGGTTGTGTTAGGAGATAGAAAAGAGTTAAGGAGGGGAAGCGGTAGCTTGAGGATATTGCCCGACAAGGGCCCCAACGGGACCCTTGTCAAAGGATTAGTAGCCGGTACCCCAACCTTGCGGAACCGAACCTTCGCGAATTCGCTGAGGGTGGTCACCAACATCCACGCGAGCAATTTCCTCAGCACGCTCGATGTTGATCACAGATATCTGATCGGTGCCACTCCAGGATACGAAGCAGTTTTCTCCGGATTTGTCCCGGGTGATCCAATAGGGCTTCTTCCCGAGGCCTTCCAGAATTTCGTACTCGAAACTCTCACGATCAACAATGGCCACGTAATCGCTCATGGTGCCAGCAACACAAAGCTTTTCATCGTTGCCGCCCATGGAAATACCGTGGTGGGCAGAATCGTTTACGTAGCGTTCCACGGGAAGGTTGGGCACCAAATTAGGCAAATCGGCCACGCGAGTAATCCGGTCGTTCTCCATGTCGTATTCCACGAAACCATGGAAGAACGAAAGCTGGAAATAGAAGAACTTTTCATCTTCGGTGTGTGCCATCGGGCGAATCGCCGGGCTCATACCGGGGTAGCCCGCCTCTGCCAGTTTGTCGCTGATATCAAAGCTTTTGATTTCCTCAAGCGTGTCGGCGTTAACCACCTTGAAGATGCGGTTTCCCTTGATATCCCTGAGTGCCCCCCTATCGGCCAATGTGAATACGTGGCCAATGCTGGCGTGATAAATTTTCTTGCCATCTTTGGAGTAAACATTTTCGTGGGGTGAATCTCCTGTTGGAAATCTTCCCCGCTCCTTGCCCGTGCGCACATCCAATATGTGTACAACTTTGCCAGTGGATGCAGACACTGCAACTTCGGTTCCATCTGGCGACAAGGCCATGTGATCCGAACGATACCCCTCAACCTCAAAGCGCCACACAATCCTGTTGGTTGCGATATCTATAGCAACCACATCTGCAAAGCTGGGACGGGAGACGATCAGTAATTTTCCGTCCCGGGTGCTGTACATATCGTCCACATACTGATCGTTACCTTCACCGATCAGATGACGCACAACCTGAAAGAAAAACAGCTTATCCGGGCGCCAGATTATTTCCCGAAGGCGTTTTCTCCTGTCAGGAATGCCATTGATGCGGCCAATCCTTTCATAGGTTTCGGCATCAATAACATCGATCATGCCTTCCCAATTGTTGCCGACAAACACTGCCTCGCGGGCGTTGCTTCCAGTCCCGGCAAGCGCATTGAATGACAGCGTAATGAGTAGTAAGAGAGAAACTCTGATTGGTCTCACGATTCAGTCCCTTTTTGTAGTTGTTGGTTTAACCCAGCCCAACCACTACGAGACAAAACGTCTATCCCGGTCGGCGCCAAACTGTAGCAACGCCAAAAAGCATCGTGCATGGCAGAAATGACACAGGCCCGGGCTTCTGGGCCAGCGTCGTTTTTATGGACACTTAAAGGAGTCGGCCGTCAGGCCAACGGCAGCGCTGAAAGCAGTATATTCCGCCGCACCATGTGCTCCTGCATCACCGCCAGCTCTTCGCTCGCCATGTGTTCGGCAATGGCGAGAAGCTCCCCGTCAGCTCGGCCTTTCAGCCTTGTCAGGGCGACGGACTGGTTACGGTGCACTTTGGGTTGGTTAAATGGCGTGTGCTTGCCAAGTTCACGCCAACTGGCAGGGACGAGTGTGCTGCCTTTGCCCTGATCGAGAGCGAGGGACTGCCCGGATGGGTCGAAATCGAAAAACCAGGCAAGTTTGTCTGCGGGTTGATTGCTGACCAGCTCTGTAACACCGCGAACGTTTTCCCTGTGCCCCCGGTACAGGATGATTGAGTCCGCGAAGGAATCCGGAAGCATGATATCCCCCCAGTAAGGCATCAACCCCCCGTTTTCGATAATCACTAAATTCTGAGTTTTAACGTGTTCAGCATCCAGGCAGTCCGGTCGAACGCTGAGCACACTGCCCTGAGGTGTTGTGACATTCTCACCGCTTACCCTTAAATGTGCAGTTCCGGCAGTCGCCAACACAAGCAGTTCGCCGAAGACTGAATCAGGGCTGAGCTTTTCACTGGCATTGTGGCTGGCCATTGCCATGCGGCCACCAGCACGGGAATCATATTGCGGGTCTAAACCATGCTCAGCTTTGGCGTATTCTCTAAGCCGTTGGCGCTCTTCCGGCGTGAAGCGAATCTCCTTGCCAACGACCTGCCCTACACCCGTCTCTGCGCATATCTGGTCCCAGACTTTTCCGCGCCTGACCGATGACTTGCCGCCCCTTAACAAACGCTCAATGGCTGCAATTTCAGCCGGCATTGCTATGCCTCAGGGTGAGGTCAGAAACCATCACATTATCTGGATAGATCCGGTGTGGCACCTGATGGTAGATCACCTCAATATACTGCTGATCCCCATCAGACAAGGATTCGATCTCTGAAACAATGGCCTGCAGCCAATCGGCTTTATCTATCTTCAAGCCAGTGCTGGTCAAGGCTTCAGAAGCAAGAATGCTGCGTTCACCCAGAGCGCCATCAACCACCATCTGAATCAACTCCTCAATGGCTTCTTCTACCGGGTCGTCTTCTTCAACTTCTGTTTCACCTGCTACGTCAAAGTTGACTGTAGCCACGTCATCGGGAACTGGCTTATCTTCTATTTCAACAGGGATTGTGCGGGCCTTTGCAGCAATCTCTATCAGCTCCAGATCGTCGGCTGAATCATAAATATCGCCAAAGCCCTTTATCTGAAACGGCTCTACCGTATTCAGAAACTCCGGAACATACCTCAGGTCCAGATGGTCGATGGAGGGTTCGAATCCGCGGTTGTTAATAAAGTGCGCTTCAAAGGCACCCACCATTCGGCTTAGCCGTTGATCCTCACGCATGCGCACCAGCATTTTGCGCAGCTGGTTAAGGGCGTAGGAGAGGTTCTTCTGTGAGGATTCCAGGGTGGCGGGCAAATGCCGCAATAACAGTCGCTTCAAGAAGGCATCGGAGCCCGCCTGCTCCGCCAGCTCCCGTATACGAAAGCTTTCAAACAAGGTAATCAGACGACCCGCGCGCTCGATAACCCGCTCGTTTTCACGGATGCGCAATTGCAAGTCTGTGATGTAAGCGAAGCCGGTATTGATGTATGTGGCGAAGGCCTCCGTGGCGTTTCGGATATCCTCAATAACATCCGCAAGGCATTCCTTGATTTCACCTTCCAGCCGATCAATATCACTCAGAGCCGATCGCTTTTTTGCTTCTTTGTATTCCAGAAACAGCTCACTGAGTTGCTGCCAAAGAATATCCACCTGAGCATTGGCGTAACGGCGTCGTTCAGACTCGGTGATGTGATCCAGAAACTGAACCAGCACCTTCTTCAGTTGCAGGTCTTCGTTGTCACCAATCCGCCAAACCAGGCGGTGGTGTTCAAGGGTTTCGATCAGGCCAAGGTTGTCATCGGAATCCGGCACCCGGTTGCCGTTTCGCAGGTGGGCCTCCAGAATCGCTTCGCCATATTTGGCCAACGCACGAAGCGTTCCGTGGGCATCATGAGCGCGGGCCATCAGTGCAGCCTCATTTGCTCGGAATCTGTGTCGTCAGAGCCCTGAATGCCTTCGTGGGTCTGTATGAATGTCATGGCATCGTACAGCCAGCTCCAACGGCCAGTGGCCCTGAAAAGGCTGCCGCTGGTGCCTACCGACTTCAGGTACCCCATCTTCTCCAGACTGGAGAGCACAGCACGAATCTGGCCAGCAGAGTCTGCACGCTTGGTATGAAACACCTTTTTCTCCGCCAGCGATCTCAGTTTCGATTCCAATGCAGGCGCTGCCGCAATGCGATCCAGAATGGCGCCCTCAGACAGCTTGTCCCCGGGCAAAATCGGCCGGTCGTTTGCCTCCAGCATCATCACAAGCCGCAAAAACTGCACAAAGGCTTCAAGGTTGTTGGCAACATCCCGAAACTGGTGGCGAATCGCATCTTTGGTATCGGAGTCGGAGGTGTCCAGATAGGCGCAAACGAAGGCATCGTGAGCACTGGTCTGACGAAGCGTTCGATTTATCTGAGCCAGGAATCGATTCACAGAATCCTGATTGGCGGGCATAAGAAGGTAGTTGTACAACTCATCGTCACTGACCTCACAGATAACCCGCTCCTGAAGCAGGGCCGTTACGGTTCGCTCGAATAACGGACTACTCATGGTTTGTCACCTCATCTGCTACTTGTACATCCTGGCTCACGCTCGAGAACAACTCCGCGTGTTTTCCTTCAATCCCGGAGGATTCGTAGGTGTGAATCCGTCCCTGCTTGAGGGAGATCTTATTCTCAAAGAACTTCCTCAAACTTCGGTCCAGCTTCGGGCAGGCAGAAATCATGGTGAGATTATTGGCCTCCAACATATCCGCCAGATGAGAGATGTTGTTGGGGCTGAGCGTGCCCAATTCATCTATGGGCCAGGTAATGCGCGTGTTCAAATCCGGGCACAGGTAGCGGGTGAGCCCCATGAATACAGTCATTATCGCCAGATAGGTCAGGCCGGTTGAGCTGGCCGACAGGAAGTCCGCATCGGTGCGGATGACCACCTGGCGGTCGTTTTCTTTCATTTCCAGGCGCATGTCGATCATCGACTCAACGCTGTCTTTTACCTTGGCATCACTGAGCGTGTCTGTAACCAGTTTAAAACGGCGCAGAATGGCATCGCTCGGTAGAGAGCGGCGATTCATTTGAATCCAGTTTTGCCATTGACCCACAAACTCTTTCAACGGCTGCCAGGTTTCGTCTTCGTAAATTCTGGGTTCCAGCACAACCTGTATGTCGCTCAGGCTTTCAATGTGCTGGTCGGTATTAATCTTTCTTTTCAGAAGGCTGGAAACTGCCTTCACTTCTCTAGCCATGACTTCCAGGCTGTCGAAATACTTCACCAGGCTGCCGGCTTCCGACACAAACTGGTCAATCAGTGCATCGCGAAGCTGGGGTATATCGGTATCCAATAGCTCTCGCAAATCCGGGACCCGCGCCAGCTTGAAGCTTTCCTCATGGTCCAACACCTCGCCCGTCATCTGTCCGCGCCGATAGGCTGATAGCTTCTGCCACGCCTGCTGGATTTGGGTGTTGTCGTACCGGTTCAAAATGGCTGTAGCCTGATCGAAAGTGCCCACCACCTCTCTGCGCAGCTGCTCCAGCTTTTGGTAAGCACCCTGAAGCTCCTGGGTAAGATCGGCCATATTGCCCGGAAAACCTTCGGAGAACGTATTGCTCTGGAAATGCTTGAGCACAGCCTCTGCCGCTTCCGTTTGATCCCGCAGGTTTTTGATTGCTGCTTGATGCTCAGCAATAGAGACCTTCAGCTTGCTGTCCTGCTCTTTCCATGAGCGCTCTGCTTGCTCCCGGGTACGGGCGGCAGCCTCACATTTTGCCTTGGCTTGATTGGCTTGCTCGGTAAGCACTTCAACCTTGCACCACTCCTGCTCGCGCCATTTGCGATAGCCACGCACAAGGTCTTCAGACGCCACAATGGTTTCGACAGTGTCTTTGAGCTTGGCTAACGCCTCTCGAGCCTTTTGAACTTCCTTGGGATCAATCCCCTCTTCCGAAAGGCGCTGATCGTATATCTGGCGCTTACTCTTGAGCCGTGCTTTGTGGTCGGAATCCGCAGAAGCTATCAGCTCGCTTTGGTGGTCTATGCTGGATTGCAGCTCAGACTCTCTCTCTGCCCAATGAGCGCGCATATCCAGCACTTGTTGCTGGAATCCGGATTCAACCTCTCGTACGCCCTCACCCGTTTGCTCATCGAAGGCCTGCAGCTTGCCCTGGACGGCTTCAAGCTCTTTTGTGATTGTTGCAATCCGAGCGGCCTGCGCCTCTTTAACACGCTGGCGTACGTTAGCCAGTTTGTTCTGCGCGTTATCGCGGGCACGTTTGACCAGCGAGAACTCAGTTTCCAGCCGGTCGGCAGCGGCGGCTCGTTCCTTGTAGGTCTCATGCCTGCGCTGGGCCTCGCGCTCGGTATCCGCCCGCTGCTTGAACGCGGCCTGGCGCTCTGTATCTATGTTCCGGCTGCTTTCCTGCAAGGCTTCTTCAGAAGCTGCAAAATCCGGAATTGGCAAGGTATCCAATGCGAGCTGCCAACCCATAACAGCCGTGCTATTTGCAGTATGATCGCGGGTAGGTGAAAGATCCTTTCTGTGCAGCAGATCGGGATTGACGACTTTTGCCAAGTGGCTGCCCCACTCCGGGTCCTGGGCCCGCAGCTGTGATAACCAGGTACCGTCTTCAGGGGCAATCTGCCGTTGCAGTTCGTTAAACTTGTCTTCCAGCGCCTGGACCTTGTCATCCATTTGCTGAACCTGATCCTGCGCAACTTTCCAGTCCCGGTCTGCCTGATCTCTTTTACGTCCAGCTTCTAACCGATTTTCATGGGCCAGAGACACCTGTTCCGATGCTTCTTCTGCGGCCTGCTCAGCAACCGCAATTTCCTGCTGTTCAGTTTCCGTTTGCCCCGGGTTTTCCCGCAGCGCTAACAAGCGAGCCTGCTCACTCGTCAGTTCCGAGCGCTCCTCTGAACGGCCACCCTTGTACTCAGATACCGCCGTAACCTGACTTGTTTTGATGGAATTCAGTTTCAGATCATAGGCATGCTTTGCTGAGGTAAGCGCGTCAGTAGCTTCCCTCAGCCGCTGCTGGCGCTGAGCCTGCTGCTTCTCATGCTCGCGCTGGATACTTTGCTTTTCCTGCTCGTACTCGCCTTCTATCTCAGAGGCCTTACCCGTCAGGCTGTCGTAATCTGCTTGCGCTGTGGCCAAGCGCTGGCGGTAGTCGGCGAGATTATCGAAACTCTGGGCCAGCTCTGAGAGCCCATCCTCTTCATATCTGTCGTTCTGCTTGTGCAGGGCGGCTACTTGCCCGTCCAGGGATTCAAACTCGGCATTGCGATCCGTTACCTCGCGGGCCAGTTGGCGATCGCTGTCTTCAAACTCCGCTCTTCGATTGCTTCTATCTGCCTCAAGCCGCTCTTTCTGCTCCCCAAGTTCACTGACCTTCACCCGGGCTTCATCAACAGACGCATGCAGATTGGCTACGGACTTATCCGCCTGCTCAAGAATCGCCCTGCGTTCTGCGTCCTTTCGCAAACATTCACGGATTTTTGCTTCCTCACCCGCAAAGGCAGAAAGGCTTTGTATGTCCGCGATCAGGTCTTTGCGATCAATGGCGCGAGGCTTGGCATGCTGGTGGATATTCTCGAACTGGGTTTCGCAGATCATGGTTTTGAAACTGCTGAGCAGCCGGTGCTTGTTCAACACCACATGGGTAAGTCGCTCAATGTTGGTCATCTGGGTGTCGCTGTCACCCAGACCATGCTCGGCCGCCAAGGCGCGGAGCGCTCGTGCATCCGCAGGCAACCTTTTCAGCAACTTTTGATTCCGCTGAATAATGGCCCGGTAGCTGGTAATGGTATCGATCATTTTCGAAGGGTTAACACCCCGGCTACGGAGCGCAGCAAACACGTCATCTGCACTGGCCCCGGCTTGAAGCAACGGTTTCACCTCTGGCGAGAAAAAGGTCTCCTCAGCAGAGCCAGCCACAAACCGGTAGCAGGGTTTTCCCTGTGCATGGCGATACATCACCGCACAGTGCAGCCCCGTGCTTCGCCGGTACTCGAAAATGATGAGGCTTTGGAAGGTGGGCAGGTAGTAGTCCAGAAAGGACAACTTGCCCGAAGCTTTGGTAACGATGCGCTCTGGCTCTTCGCCAAAAAATGCCGGTATAAGCGCCAGGACAGAGGTTTTGCCGGCCCCGTTCACACCACCCAGGTGCGTACGTTCGCGGCAGTCGAT
The DNA here is from genome assembly GCF_016597775.1 of Marinobacter sp. 1-3A. NCBI lineage: Bacteria > Pseudomonadati > Pseudomonadota > Gammaproteobacteria > Pseudomonadales > Marinobacteraceae > Marinobacter > Marinobacter sp. 1-3A. The sequence continues at coordinate 125,399 of NZ_VCGZ01000008.1, read as the reverse complement.
TTTGATGGTTCGCCCCTTCACTTGCTTGAAGGAGTGATGAAGGATGATGCTTTCTAGTCCGTAGCTAACAGTCTCGCCAGACAAACTGATTTCCCCGTAACGGCAGGTCGTTCTTGATACCCGCAGTATACAGGGAATAGTTTCCGGACAAAGCCGTGAGCACGTTCATCAAACCCACTTAAGGCAGGCCATCTAGTGCTCTAGCGGATATGTGAGGCCAGCTTTTTGGCACCGTTTCGGCTCAGACTGTGGAGAATCCCCAAATTTGCTTCAGCCGAAGCAATCACACTGAGCACCAGCTTTTCTTTGAGGCGCAACGTAAGAATATAGCCGTCGCTATTCTCGACGATTACAAACCTACAATTTTGCTGCGCTGCTTCAACCGCAATATTTTCGCCAAGTGCCAGCATAGATGCGAGCATTGCGGAGAGCTTCTCATAGGGTAAATCCGACTTAAAGTTATGGACCACATCATGGCCATCAACCGTGGATATCAACACGCCATTGATCGCATCACTTTTGGACATCATCTCATCAAAGACCTTATGACAAAGCGCCTTTCCGGTCTGAGTCATTTGTATCTGGCTCATAGTGATTTTATCCCTGATCAAGTCGTTGTGTATTCAAGCGAGGAAATAAGTGCACTGATCATGAGCGCAACATCGGAAGCTTCACGAGGATCAACCTCCAGAATAGGAAACAGGCGGCCCGTTTTCTCAAGTCGATCATAGAACTCATCCAACGATGGTGCCCCCGGCGTTTCGCTGCGGGTTATGCCCACAACCACGCTGGTTTGAGCAATAAAATCCGAAAAATTTTCAAGATACATGTCCATATCGGCAAGCGGGTCTTTGCGGGTGCAATCCACAAGCAAAATCAGCCCCAAGCCGCCTTGAGTCAATATCTTCCACATAAACTCAAAACGTCGCTGCCCAGGTGTGCCGTATAGATATACCTTCTCACCACCTTCTAACGTCAACTCGCCAAAATCCATAGCAACCGTTGTCTCACTTTTGGTTGCGGATAGGCTGTCGGTTGTGCACTCGTCGGTTCGCACCGGCGGTGTTTCGCTGATTGCAGCTATGGCAGTCGTTTTACCAGCCCCCGGACTGCCCGTAATGATAAATTTGAGTTGTGACACAAAGATCCCATCCCCAGTTTTAGTTAGATACCCAGCCGTGAGCGCAATCTCGCAAATAGCCCTTTGGCAGCCAGACCGTCCTCCTCTTTGACTGGAGGACGGTCGCGCTTGGTTGACGGAGTGCTGTCGTGCACCAACATGCCGCAAATGGCCACTGCGTTGATAAACCCTGAAAGCTCAGAAACAGAAAGCTTCAACTGCTGGCGGGCTTCGCTGAAAGAGACACCCGATTGCCTGCTCAGCAGGGCGCAAAGGTTCATGAGTTCGGGGTTGCTTTTAAGTAGCGAGGGAGGCGGCCATCGGGTTAGCCGCAGCGTATCGTTAGCTCCAAGCTGCTGCAGCATCTGTCCATTAGACATGCTGAGGCTGAGTTGCCAGAGAATTGAGCGGTCACCCAACCAAACACTTGATGTGCCCAAATGCGTGGGCTTGTGGCGGGTGAACGATACTTCCAGTTCACCCTGTTGGGCATTTAGCCCTTCAATAACCTGCTCTAACGTCCCGGTCATCACACAGCTGCGCTCATCACGATTCAGGGTTAAAGCACAGTCGTTTAGGGAAATTGTAAGGTAGCCCGTTTTTGTATCGAAGATGGTCTGCGGCAAACTGGCGGCCGGAATAGTGTCGTCATTCGACTGCGCCGTGGTTTCTACCTTTTGCGCTGTTTGCGTTATTTGGGTTGGCGCGGATGTTGGCGAGGGCGAGGCGACTTCACTAACGGAGTTTAAATGGGCAATCAGGTCTGCGGCACGCAGCGGTTTGGCCAAGTGCCGGTGCACCGGAACAGAGACCGAGGTTTTGGACGACGAGTAAACAATTGTGCTCTCGCCTTTGCCTGAATAATGCCCCTGCCAGAGATCAACCGCAGCGGTGTTATCTCCATCCAGAAGCAGCACATCGGCTTTTTCCGGCGCTGCATAGGCCCAGACCTCATGGGTTCTTGCACCCAGCAGGTCAACAAGCGCAAGTAGAACGGTCTCGTCCTTGGTTGAGAGGCCTAAACTACTCAGGTATTTCAAAACCGTTTCCTTTCTGGAAACTTCAAGGTGCTCCGAGTAAACGCTAGCATCGCAAGTTACCCTAACCCAAGATAAGTTTTAGCCTATCTAGGGGCCCTTGATCGTTTACATATGACGCCGCCTTTACCTAGCAGTAAGCGAAGACGGCCCAGTCCCTGTATAACTAAATCTTAGATAGAGAGATCGAGCGTGCTCTCCACTTTCTTCAGCACCATGCGTGCCATGCCAAGATTCCCTTTATTTTTGTCTAGAACCACATACAGAAAAATCGCATCGTTACTCTTTAAAAGGCGAATCAAGTGGTACTGATCGTCTAATGTAATGAGAATGTCTTCAATGCCTCCATCGATACCAAGCGCATTCATGGTTTTACGCTTAGCCCGAATAACTTCGGTGTTGCCAGCAGCGGCTGTATCAAGATCAAACTCACCGCCACCTTCTTTACCAAGCACAAGCCCTGAATCACTATCAACCAAGCAAGCGCCAACCAAACCATCGATACCCTTCAATCCTGAGAGATCTGCCATTATTCGCTACTCCTTGTGTAGCAGGTTCGTTCAATTGACCACAGTACGGTGCACTGTTGATCAGAAAAAATATAGGGAACAACACAAATAGGTTGCCCCCCCCCATTTTTCCCTTCACTCACTTTGACTATAGGACCCTTACCATGCAGCAGCAAGAACCCAATGGTATCGGTTGGTAACCGATTATTGCCGGGTATATCAGCCTTTAAGCTTGGCGGCAATTTTTGCCACATGCTCACCTTGATGACGGGCAATACCCAACTCACGTTCGTCTGGCTGGCGTGAGCCGTCGCCACCGGCAATTGTGGATGCGCCATACGGCGTGCCGCCACCTACTTGCGAAACATCAAACAACGCTGGCGTGGTGTAGCCGATTGGAACGATAACCATGCCATGGTGTGCCAGGGTGGTCCAGGTCGACGTGATCGTCATTTCCTGACCACCACCGGTGCCTGTTGAAGTGAATACACTCGCCACCTTGCCTGCCAGAGCACCTTTCGCCCAAAGGCCGCCGGTTTGGTCGAAGAAGGTGCGTACCTGCCCGGCCATGTTGCCGAAACGGGTCGGTGTACCAACAATAATGGCGTCGTAGTCACCCAGTTCGGTGGGTGAAGCAACAGGTGCCGCTTGATCAACCTTGCCGCCCGCACCTCTGAAAGCTTCGGCATCCATGGTTTCCGGAATACGCTTCAGGGTCACTTCCACACCCGCCACGCTGCGGGCGCCTTCAGCCACTTTGTTTGCCATGGTTTCGATATGGCCGTACATGGAGTAGTAAAGAACCAGAATCTTCGTCATTTATATATCCTTCTTCTGTTTTGGTTTACACATGTGCATATTTTCAGGAGAGAGACGGGCAACACTTCCACTCAATGTAGTAGTGCAGCCCGCTTCCAACAAGCCCGCCTGGCTTCTTACGCCACGTCTACCAGTACGATTTCGCTGCTTTCCAAAGCCTTCACGTTCAGCAACTCTTCATCTCTAACCGCAACGCCATCACCGGCAGACGCTACCACTCCATTCACTTCAATCTTGCCGGTAGCTGGAACCAGATACACCTTACGCCCGGGGGCGATGTGATATTCAGTAGCCTGACCTGTCTCCAGAGTTGCTGCCACCATGCGAGCATCCGTGCGAATTGGCAGAGCCTCACCATCACCGGGCATGCCGCTCGCCAGGGTTACAAACGAGCCACTGCGCTCACCTTTGGGGAAAGGCTTGGTGCCCCAAGTGGGTGGCAAACCAACTTCGTTAGGCATGATCCAGATCTGGAAGATTTTGGTCGCCACATCTTCCTCATTCATTTCACTATGGGCAATGCCGGTTCCCGCACTCATTACCTGCACATCACCTGCTTCCGTGCGTCCCCGGTTACCAAGACTGTCCTGGTGGGTGATTGCGCCTTCGCGAACGTAGGTAATGATTTCCATATCCCGGTGCGGATGGCGTGGAAAGCCTGAGCGCGGGGCTATGGTGTCATCATTCCATACTCTGAGATTTCCCCAGTGCATGCGATTGGGATCGTAGTATTCGGCGAATGAAAAATGGTGGCGAGTATCCAGCCAACCATGGTGGGCACCGCCGAGTTCACTGTGGGGTCTGAGTTCAATCATTGTAAGATCTCCTGCTTCGTGTCATTCGTGACGGTTAAAATTTTCGCCTTAAGGGATCAGGACAATTTTTTCAGCCCCACCCTCATTTACCTTGTGGTAAGCCGCAACAGCTTCCGAGAGCGGCATCTCGGTAAAGTCTTCCGGTATTGGTAACGCCCCTTCAAAGGCTGCACCAATCTCCTCAAACATGGTCGCGCATTCTTCCAGGCTGTATAGCAGCGAGTTGATGCCGATGACCGAACCACCGCGGCGGTAAAGAGCAAGAATAGGCATGCTAATCAGCCCGTCCACTGGCGCTGCGATAACCGCGATACGCCCGAATGCAGCCAGGGTATTCACTGCTGCTGGCAACCAGTAGCCGGTGGTGTCAAAAATCACCTCAGGCGCTTGCTGCTGAAAATGCGCCAGTGCCTGCTCTGGTAACTGCTCCGCCTCTGGCAACTCAAAAGCCTCAACACCTTTCGCTATCAGCTCTTGCACAACATCGGCCCGGCGCGCGGCCATGACCACATTCGCACCCCTTGCTTTGGACAGCGCTTGCGCTGCTCTGGCCACGGCACCGGCGCCGATGATCAGGAACCGGGTGCCCGCCTTAACCTGGCTACGCTCCAGGGCATCCCACGCCGTGATGTAGGGAACACCGAAGGTTGCCGCCTGAGCAAAGCTCAGTGATTCCGGTTTGAGCGCGACTGCGTTCGCCGGTACAACCACATACTGAGCATGGCAGCCGTCCCGGGTAAAACTGAAATCTTTGCCCGTGCCGCCCCAGACCGCTTGGCCCAGAAGCTCTTCCGGTCCCTCCACAACAACACCTGAGAAGTCTCTGCCGGGAATGCGCGGCGTTGTTGTGTAAGGAAAGCGACCGAGAACGTTTTTCAGGTCGCTGGGGTTCAGGCCAGCAGCCCGAACCTCAACAAGAACCTCGCCGGCACCGGGTACTGGCCTAGACAGATCAATCACTTGCAGCGAATCGAGTGAGCCGGTTGCTGAAAACTGTAGAGCTTGCATAATCGACCTCGATAACAAAATTGAAAGTTGTGCCTTATCGGCGACTGCCACCAAACCGTTCCAGCAGCAGGTTATCCACTGCAATCCGACCACCGCCCTGAATAGCAAGGGCTACAGCCACAACAAACAAGGTCAGGCCGAACTCATAACCGTTGTTTTCCATGAACAAACCGTTGCCAATGTGCACGGTGAAAATGGCGACCAACATAGCAAAGGCAATAACTGCTGCGGCCGGGCGTGTCAACAGGCCCAATACCAGCGCCAGCCCCCCGAAGAACTCAGCACCGCCAGCCATGAGGGCCATCAAATAACCTGGCTCCAGACCAATGCTGGCCATCCACTGCCCGGTGCCTTCAAGACCATAGCCGCCGAACGAACCGAAGAGCTTCTGCGCACCGTGTGCCGCCAGGGTCAGTCCAACCGGGACCCGCAAAACAAGCGAAGCGAATCCGCCATTGGAATTGAACAATGCGTGGGTAAGTTTGGAGCTCATGATGAATCCTCAAATAGTAGTCTGTTGATTTGCCTCCTGAAGCGTCGCTCCAGATGATGAGCCTACTTTACTATCGCCCATTCGAACGAATAAGATGGCAGACGTTGCGTTACTATCAACACAGCGTTGATAATCATTGAGCCTACAAAGTCAGGATGAACCTATGGATCGCCTTGATGCCATGCGTGCTTTTGTTACGGTTGTTAGTGAAGGCGCCTTCACTCGCGCCGCCGAAAAGTTGGACATGTCACCCCAACTCGTCAGCAAGTATGTTTCTCAACTGGAAAAACATCTTGGCGTGCGCCTGCTCAACCGCACCACCCGCCAGCTTCACCTCACAGAGGCAGGCGCCAGCTATCACCTGCGGGCTCAACAGGTGCTGCACGATATTGAAGATATGGAGTGCCAGATTGGCGACCTGCAAACCGAGGCTCGTGGCATGCTGAGAATCAGTGCGCCGGTCTCTTTCGCCATTCGCCATATGGCGCCGTTATTGAGTGAATTCCAGAAAGCCCACCCTGGTGTAGGCATCGACTTGCAACTTAATGACCGCAAGGTTGACCTGGTTGAAGAGGGGTTCGATGTAGTACTGCGGATCGGTCACCTCAAAAGCTCCTCTCTGATTGCCAAGCGCATTGCTCCGATCAGAATGGCAGTGTGTGCGTCCCCGGATTATCTGAAACAGAATGGCACCCCCAAGCAACTGGAGGATCTGCAGGGCCACCGCTACCTGCGCTACAGCTACATTGAACTCGATTCCAGCCAGCCCCTGCACCGGTGGCTGCAAAACAACGGGCAAAATGACAGCAACGGTATGAGCAGCAATAATGGCGACGTACTGGTTGAATCTGCCATCGCAGGCTCGGGGATTGTCTTGCAGCCTACATTTATCTCTGGCCCGGCAATCAAGGAAGGCAAGCTGCAGGTCATACTGCAGGAATTTGAACCTGAGCCCATGGGGCTTTACGCGATGTATGCCCACCGCCAACTATTAGCGAGCAAGGTTCGTAGTTTTGTTGATTTTATCGATGGGTATTTCGGTGACCCGCCCTACTGGGATTGAGCGGGCACCTGCTTATGCTTTTGCGGCTTCGAGGGATTTGTATCGCTCGGCTAATTCCGCACGAATGGCACGACGCTCTTTACCGTTGGCAAAGCGCCTGATTTCATCTTCAGTGCGCGGTTCCAGCGGAGGGACTTTTACTGTTGCCCCAGTCTCATCAACCGCCACCATGGTGAAAAAACAACTATTGGTATGCCGGACCATCTGCTCTTGTATATTTTCAGTTATCACCTTGATGCCCACCTCCATTGAGGTGTTGCCCGTGTAGTTAACGCTGGCCAGAAAGGTAACCAGCTCACCCACGTGAACAGGCTGGCGAAATGTCACCTGATCCACCGACAGAGTAACCACATAGTTTCCCGCATAGCGGCTTGCGCAGGCATAGGCCACTTCATCAAGATATTTGAGCAAAGTGCCACCGTGAACGTTACCCGAAAAGTTGGCTTTGTCCGGGGTCATTAAAACGGTCATGGTCAGTGTTGAAGATCCGAGTGCCATATTATCCTCTTGGTGGAGTGTCTCTATAGGCTCCAGAATCAGTGATAATATGGCTAGCGTCAACCACGAGGAGCTGGGTACCGGTTAACGGGCCTTCCCAGCTGTTTTCTTCACGCTCTCCTGCTGCTCGATTTCTACCGCGGTTAAACCTTTTTTCTTCCCCTGCAGATACCTCAAGTACGCAGGTATGTGCGTTTTACCCATGTACTTATCAAGATACGGCAGGAAGCCCGCGTAATTGCCTTTGAATTTAGCGTGGTGAAAATCGTGATAAACAGGGCCTTCGTACACAGGCAGCAGATGCACCGGGTTCCAGGGAATGTCATAGCCAATGTGGCCGTCTGCACCTTCAATTTGCCGGATGATCACCCAAAGCCAAACAACATAGATATGTGCACCCAAAAGAATGGGGCCTATCAAGGTGAGCGTTGCGGTTAACGTATATTCCAGCCAGTGCATGTAGTTACCGTTGATTCCGCAGGTATTGCGGATTCGATGGTGCACGCTGTGCACATTTCTCAACAGCCATTTGTTCTCGTGCATGTACCGGTGCATCCAGTAATACAGAAAATCATCCAGCAACACGAAAAACACCAACTGCGCCAAAATCACATACCACGCAGGCAGTTCGTTGTTATGCACGCCGGTATGTTTCAGCAGCGGCCAACTCAGCACCAGCAGCGACGCCAGAATAATGTTGTTAACGAGTATGCGTCCGAGGGAAGGCAGCAGAAACTTTTTAACCTCAAATGGCTTTTGCTGGATTTTGTATTTTCTCAGCGAGACAGGATCCAGCCAGGCAACGATGGTCCAAGGCGTTGCCACAAGCAAAAACGCCGCCATGCTGATGGCCAGTGTGGCCATAGGAAACTGCCAGAACCAGGGATCGTTATAAAATCCATCCCACAAACCAAATACATTCATACCGACTCCAGACAACCTGAATCCATGATCAAAATGCGGTTATCACTAAGCTGGATCACTTCTTCCTGTACACAGCTCCAAAGCTCAGATCACCATAGGTGACCGTTGGCCTATACCCGGGAAAGCCCCAATAACTGGTCAGCTCAGAGGAATTGGCCATGTTGGGGAAATCTGTATACAGCGGATGATTACCGGCGATGGTTTTCTCAACCACCATAGAAATGTATTGATCCAGCCCGCCCTCAAGGGTGTTGCCGTTCAAAATTACTTCCATGCCTGTTTGCTGTGCGTATTTCTTCAAGCCAGGAATCCGTGAGTGCAGAGGCGCGTAGCAATCCGGCCCAACACCGTTTTCGCTCGTTACCTTAAGACCTTCAGGGGTATGAGCCACAAACGAGTGATTGCCGACGGTATGGCCCGGCGTGCGAATCAACGCCAGCCCATCACCAATCATTACATCCCCATCCAGCTGAATAATGCGATCTTCCGGAACACCCGCCAGCCCATTTGGACAGTACCAGTCGATCTGTGGTGGCATCAGGAAATTAGCTGAAGTCCACTCCTCTCTCATCACCAGAAGCTTGGCATTGGGGAACAAACCTGGATTCTTGCTATCGCCTAGCCAGCGACGAATATCCTGGGTGTGCAGATGGTCATAGCTGATGTAGTCCACATCTTCCGGCGTCAAACCAGCCTGCTGCAGACACGCTTCAACCGTATTGATTTCAGGAGCGAGAAACTTTTTAACCAACTCTTTGAGAGGGCCAGCCTTGTCGATCACCTTACGGAAATACGGGGTTTCTGCGTTCGCTTCGGCATCTGAAGGCGAGAGCAGTATCGTTTTCACACCCTCATCACTATCAACCTGCACAATAAACAGGCGATTCAGGATATGAATAAAAGGACTTGGAATAACATTGCAGTTCAGAAAAGCGTACTTGGTGGGGTACGGCACACGGATCAAGCCCATACTCTGATAAAACCTGGCCTGGGGTTTTGCCAACATGTCATCGCGGAAACTGACCGCCGCTTTCCGCATGCTTTCCAGTCGATAGTGCGCAGTATGGCACTTACGAGCCTCTTCAAAATGCTTGATCGGCTTGATAATGCTGCTTTCAATCGTACTGGTTTTGAGAATACTGCCCATGTGCCGCCTATTTATAATTGTTGTAGTGTCTGTGACTCGAATTGAAAAGCATCCTAGCCTGCTTTAACCTGACTTAATTGTTGGATCACGAATAAAAATTACTATAAGGCGGCAACCTTGATCAACAAATCAGAAGCAAACACTTCGCGAAACCACCCACTCAACTTTGTGGTTGGAGCCTACATTCAGCCCATTCTCGTAGCCTATCTTCAACAAGGCGGCCGACTCTCTCCTCTAGCAGATGCTGCCGCTGTTAACGACCTGTGGATGATTAACCCTCCGGAAACAATTGCGGTAGAAGACTATTTTCGACTTTTTCTGAGCGCAAGCGAACTTCTCAAAGACCCCTTGCTCGGCATCAAGGCGGGGCAAAGTGCAGGCCTCGAAAACTTCGATGTGCTGGGTGAAGCCTTGACCAATCTACGAACCAAATCACTGACTCTCGGGCATGCCTTACATCAGATGATGACTCTTGAACGACTGGTGCATCGCTTGGGCACCTCTCGCATAGAATCAGGTGGCGGGAACATTCGTCTTATCTGGCGAGCCCATTTTCAGCAACACAAAGCGGCCCGGCTGGTATGTGAAAGTGTAATTGCAGGAATTATCCATCTTGCGGAACAGCTAACGGGGCGATTGATACCTGTAATGGAAGTGTGCTTCGTTCATGCAAGGCCAGCGGATTATCACGAAGCGGAGTACCAACAGGGATTCCGGGCACAATGCCGGTTCAGTCAAAGCCATAACAGCATTATGTTTGCCGCAGACGTATTAGCCTGGCCTTTAAAAAACATAGCTCGCCCATCCGTTGCCGACTCCACCGCAGGGCAAGTGGTTGAGCAGGTAAAAAACCATGTTGGGAAGAACCTGCTAAACAGCCCAAAGCTCCCCCAAATAGCCGCCATTCTAGGGCAAAGCGAACGCAGCTTGCAGCGCCAGCTAAAACAACAGGGAACCAGCTATCAACAACTATTGGCCGATGTTCGCTTACACCATGCTCAGGATTATCTGCAGTATTCGAATTTGAGTATTTTGCAGATCAGCCAGTTGCTGGGGTTCAGGGAACAGAGTTCGTTTAACCACTTTTTTTTGAGGGGCAGTGGCTTGTCGCCTAAAAAGTGGCAGGAAGTGAATCGGGCGGGGGCCGGGTCAAACTAATAGAAGCGGGGGTCAGGCTGTCATCAGGCGTTAATCAAGTGCAGGCAATATTGGCGCCTGTACAGCCTGAGATTAAACAACCGCCCCGTTCTCGCCAACTAAAGCGATGCCGGGACGAACCCAAAATGTCCAACAGAAGGACTCTGTTATGAAAGTTTCGCTTTTATTGCCTCTCATCATCGGCACTCTCACCATGTTATCTGGCTGCAACGACAGCGATAGCAACGCCAGTGTGCCAGAAGCAAACCCTTCAGATAACAACGAGCAGCTGGTTCAGCTCGGCCCAAGGCCTTACTTTCTGGTTAATGATATGGATGACGGTGAGCTGAAAAGTAAGCTGCAAGCATGCGAATCCATACCTGCGGTCTCGACCAACTTCTCCATTGCCCACCGGGGGGCACCACTGCAGTTTCCTGAACATACCCGCGAATCGTATGTAGCGGCGGCCAAAATGGGAGCCGGAATCATTGAGTGCGACGTTGCCTTTACCAAAGACCGGCAACTAGTTTGCCGCCACGCACAGAACGACCTGCACACCACCACCAACATCGTGGCCGTACCGGAGCTGAATGCCAAATGTACCAAGCCTTTCGTGCCTGCCAATCCGGGCGCTGGCACAAAAGCTGAGGCCGAATGCCGCACCAGCGATATCACGCTGGCTGAGTTCAAGTCGCTCCGAGGGAAAATGGATGCGTTTGATGAGAATGCCACCACTCCTCAAGAGTATTTGGGCGGCACCGCCGATTGGCGCACGAACCTGTATGCCACTGAGGGCTCTCTATTAAGCCATCGCGAAAGCATCGAACTGATCAAAAAGCTGGGCCTCAAGTTCACCCCGGAACTGAAGACACCGGTGGTCGATATGCCTTTTGAGGGTGACTATACACAAGAAGATTATGCTCGGCAGATGATCAATGAATACATCGCTGCCGGTGTGAAGCCCGAGGATGTATGGCCACAGTCGTTCCTGCTGGACGATGTTGTTTTCTGGGTTAACCAAATGCCCGAATTTGGCCGCCAAGCCGTATTTCTGGATGAGAAAAGTAACGACCCGGATAACGTGTCTATGGCATATATGGAAAGTCTCGCCCAAAAAGGTGTTTCCATTCTGGCGCCGGCACTCTGGAAAATGCTGACTCTAAACGGCCACCAGGAGATCGTGCCATCCGAGTACGCGTTCAATGCCAAGGCTGCTGGCCTTGATTTGATTGGTTGGTCTCTGGAACGCAGTGGGCCGCTCGCCGAAGGTGGTGCCTGGTACTACCAAACTGTCAACGATGCCATTAACAACGACGGCGACATTTATACAGTAATTGATGTGCTGGCTCGCGAGATTGGTGTCATAGGCATTTTTTCAGACTGGCCTGCGACGACAACCTACTATGCCAACTGTATGGGCCTGAAGTAGTCCCGCAATCGAACGTTCGTTAATGCCATACCAGAGCCAGCGGATGCCGTTATCCGCTGGCTTTCTTCGCTGCCCCAACCTTTCAATCCCCTGCTCGCCCGATTAACAGACACTTCCAACATCCTGTCTTTGTCACGGAACCATAACAATCCCTGGTTAGTATCTGGCCGATGATGCTTCATAACTTGAGGATGCAAATATGAATAAGTTGATGTCTCTTACATGTGCTGCTCTGATGACGCCTATGCTCGCGCAGGGCGCATTCAAACTGGACTCCCGATACAGCGACAATGACGGGGATCTGATTGCTGACATTCCTGCCAAGTCTGAGCAGATCGATCCCTCCACTCTGATTTTTGCTTACACCCCGGTAGAAGACCCGTCTGTTTACGCTGAAGCCTGGTCCGATTTTCTGGACCATCTGTCTGAGAAAACCGGTAAAAAAGTTCAGTTTTTCCCTGTCCAGTCGAACGCAGCGCAAATTGAAGCCATGCGCGCAGGTCGCCTCCACATTGCCGGCTTCAATACCGGATCCAACCCGATAGCCGTTGCCTGTGGCGGCTTCCGCCCTTTCACCATTATGGCGTCCGCTGATGGCTCATTCGGCTACGAGATGGAAATCATCACCCACCCTGATTCGGGCATTACCGATGTAGACGGACTGCAAGGTCGCGAATTGGCATTCACCTCCGAAACCTCGAACTCAGGCTTCAAAGCGCCATCTGCAATATTGAAAGCGGATTATGATCTTGTGCCAAATAGAGACTTCACGCCGGTGTTTTCCGGCAAGCACGACAACTCTGTGCTCGGCGTTGCCAATAAGGACTATGACGCCGCCGCAGTCGCCAACTCCGTTATGGCGCGAATGCTGAATCGGGGCGTTGTCAGCGAAGATCAGACCGTGTCTCTGTACAAGTCTCAGACCTTCCCCACCACAGGGTATGGCGTTGCTCACAACCTGACGCCAGAACTGCAAGACAAAATCCAGCAGGCATTCTTCTCCTTTGAATGGGAAGGCACCACTTTGGAAGAAGAGTTCTCAAAGTCGGGTGAGGCCCAGTTCATCCCGATTACGTTTAAGGAGCACTGGGAGGTCATTCGCAAGATCGATGATGCCAACGGCGTGGTGTACAACTGCCGCTAAAGACTCAAACCGCTTTCAGTGGGTTGAACATGTCGTTCGATGTGGCCAGCCCGCTGACTCTTCTATTACCAGCAATGGCAGAAAACTGTGCTTGAACTGAAAGCCTTATCAAAAACCTACAAAACCGGCGACCGGGCACTGACCGACATCAGCTTCTCGGTGCCTGCGGGCCAGGTTGTAGGACTTATTGGCCCCTCTGGCGCCGGCAAGTCGAGTCTGATCCGGTGTATCAACCGTCTGGTTGAACCCAGTTCCGGCCGCATTTACCTCGGTGAAACAGAACTGACCAAACTCAGTGGCCGGGCTTTACGCCAGGCTCGTCGCCGTATCGGGATGATTTTCCAGGAATATGCTCTCGTTGAGCGCCTTACAGTAATGGAAAATGTGCTCTCAGGCCGTCTGGGGTATGTCTCCGGCTGGCGATCCTTCCTGCGCCGATACCCACAAACTGACATCGACCAGGCATTCGGCTTGCTGGAGCGAGTCGGGCTGGGTGATCACTACAACAAACGGGCAGATGAACTTTCTGGCGGTCAGCGCCAACGAGTAGGTATCGCCCGGGCGCTGGAGCAAAACCCGGAACTGCTGCTGGCCGACGAGCCCACGGCGTCGCTCGACCCGAAAACGTCTCGCCAGATCATGCGCCTGATTCAAGGCGTCTGCCGGGAAATGAACCTTCCAGCCATCATTAACATTCACGATGTAGTGCTGGCACAAAACTTCGCCGATCGGATCATCGGGTTACGGGCAGGCCAAGTAGTGTTCGATGGCCCACCGTCAGCCTTGTCCCATAAGGCACTGACCTGCATCTACGGAGCAGAGGATTGGGACCTGGTGCAACAGAGCAGCGAGTCCCAAAACGACGAGTTTCTGTTCAGCAACGCCAAAGTGCTGGAGCTAACATGACCGGCGCAATCACGTCTTTGAGGACCTGGAAGCGGCCTCCGGTACTACTTAAAAACCCACGATGGCGCTGGAGCATTTTGTTAGGGAGTGCGATCTACCTGGTTCTGGCGATCAGCTCAGTGGAGGTCAACTGGTTTCGGGTTTATGAAGGTCTTGAGCGCGGCTGGAAGTTCATTCAAGGGTTTCTGTCGCCAGATTTCAACTCCCGCTGGCGGGACATCCAGGCTGGGCTGGTCGAAAGCCTGACCATGACTCTAACCTCCACCGCAGCAGGTGTGTTGATCTCGGTACCCATCGGTATTGGTGCCGCCCGCAATCTGGCCCCGGCGCCGGTGTATATGTTCTGCCGCAGCCTCATTACGTTATCTCGCTCATTCCAGGAAATCATCATAGCGATTCTGCTGGTTGCGATGTTCGGATTCGGGCCCTTTGCCGGGTTCCTCACTCTGACGTTTGCTTCCATCGGGTTCCTTTCCAAGCTTCTGGCGGAAGACATTGAAGGCTGCGACAGCGCCCAGATAGAAGCCATTCGCGCGACCGGCGCAGGCTGGTGGCAGGTGGTTAACTATGCAGTCCAATCTCAGGTGATGCCAAGACTGATCGGCCTTTCTCTGTATCGGTTGGACATAAATTTTCGGGAGTCGTCGGTCATAGGTATCGTCGGTGCCGGCGGTGTTGGAGCCACTTTGAATACAGCTATTGATCGCTACGAGTACGATTCAGCTGGCGCCATCCTGATCATCATCATCGCTATTGTATTAGTGGTGGAATACTCATCATCCTACATTCGGCGGTGGGCCCAATGATTGCCAGCACAAACACGAAAACATGGCAGTTCAGAACTCCAAAACAACACCTGCTCCGATGGGCTGGCTGGTTCTGGCTGGTAGCTTTAACAGCATTCTGCTGGAACCTGATGACTGAAGACACCATCTGGGCCTTTGTAGCAGACGCACCCCGACAGGCTTCGGATATCGGTGGCCGCATGCTCCCACCGCGCTGGGGCTACCTCAATCAACTCTGGCAGCCGCTCTGGGATACGCTGAACATCGCAACTCTTGGCACGCTGATCGGAGTGATCATCGCGATACCCGTTGCCTTCCTGGCCGCTGGCAACACCACCCCGAGCCGTCATTTTGTACGCCCGATGGCCCTGCTTATCATCGTAACCTCACGCTCCATCAACTCGCTTATCTGGGCGCTGCTGCTGGTCGCAATCATCGGCCCTGGACTTTTGGCAGGCATTGTCGCGATAGGCCTACGCTCTATCGGCTTCGTTGCCAAGTTACTGTACGAGGCTATTGAAGAGATTGATGAGAACCAGGTGGAAGCAGTGAGAGCAACAGGTGCCTCCCGGGTTCAGGTGATTGATTACGCGATTATCCCGCAGATCCTGCCGGCATTTTGGGGCATATCAGTGTTCCGCTGGGACATCAACATTCGCGAATCGACCATTCTCGGGCTGGTGGGTGCCGGCGGCCTGGGTCTGCAACTCCAGTCATCCTTGAGCACGCTAGCCTGGAACCAGGTAACGGTAATTTTTCTCGTTATAGTGGCGACTGTGGTCGTTTCTGAATGGGTGTCTGCAAAAGTTCGGCGGGCTGTGCTCTAAAAGGCACTATCGCCAGTAGGGTGAGTAACTCAAAACGAAAAAAGGCAAATCAGTAAGTTACTGATTTGCCTTTTAATATGGTAGCGGGGGCAGGATTCGAACCTACGACCTTCGGGTTATGAGCCCGACGAGCTACCAGACTGCTCCACCCCGCATCAAACTGGTTGTTGCCGAGTCGCCTCGATCAACGTGCGCGTATAATAAGGACTTGTGGGCGCGTTGTCAATTACTGTTTTCAAACAGATCTGTTGGGTAGTGGAGGTTTTCTGTCACCGACGCCTCGGGATTCTTGAAGAACCCAACCTGCTCCATGGCCTCCTGAACTGGCCGGAAGGACTTGCGATGTTCTGGCGTTACCCCCAACCGGAACAGGGCTTCCATGTGGACGGGCGTGGGATAACCTTTGTGTTTGGCAAGTCCGTAGCCGGGATACCTCTGCTCCAGTACCTCCATCTCCCTGTCCCGGGTCACTTTGGCAAGTATGGATGCAGCGCTGATGGCCTCTACCCTGCTATCCCCCTTTACCACCGGCTCGGAAGGCCAATGCCATTTCGGGCATTTGTTTCCATCCACCAGCACGTACTCTGGGGCAACGCCCAAACCGGCAACGGCTCGCTCCATGGCAATCATGGTGGCTTGGTATATGTTGATCTGATCTATCTCATGGGCCTCACAACGGCCCAGACACCAGGCAGTCGCATGCTCAATAATTTCTTCGTAAAGAGCATTACGTTTTTTTTCTGTGAGTTTTTTCGAGTCTGCCAACCCTGCAATAGGCCGATCAGGATTCAGAATAACCGCTGCAGTCACTACCGCACCAATGAGTGGCCCGCGCCCTACCTCATCCACGCCAGCCAATAACCGGCCCTGATAGGCACATTCAAACGGAGGTAATGCAGGTGCTCGCGCCATTCAACGGGCTCGCTCTTCAACAAGCTCAGAAATTGCCTTGGCAGCTTTTTCGTCGGCATCCTGTTTCAAGGTGTGGTGAAGCTCTGAAAATGCCTCTACTAACCGGTCTCGCTCTTGCTGGTTTTCCATGCGCTCCAGCACAGCAGCGCCGAGTGATTCCGGTGTCGCGTCATCCTGCAATAACTCAGGCACAAGAGGTTGATTCGCCAACAGGTTAGGCAGTGAAACGTGAGGCACCTTCACCAGGCGGGAAATCACTGCCCAGCTGACGTTGCTCAAGCGATAGCCCACGACCATAGGCTTTTTCAGCAGCATAGCCTCTAGAGTCGCCGTTCCGGACGCCAGCAATACAACATCTGATGCAGCCATCACTTCCCGGGAGCGGCCTCTTACAATAGTGACCTGAAGCTTTACGTCGAGCGCTTCGATGAGATCACTAACCTGCTGCTCCCGTTCACGGTTCACACAGGGGATAACCAGTTGCACATCCGGCCGTTTGGCCTGAATCCAACGTGCGGCTTCCAGAAACAAGGTACCCAGACGTTCGACTTCACCAGCCCGGCTCCCTGGAAGCACCGCCAACAAGGGTGCATTCTCATCAAGTCCAAGGTCTTGGCGGGCTTTCCCTGTTTCGGGAACCAGCGGTATGCGATCTGCAAGAGGGTGCCCTACAAAGGCAACGGGCACCTGATGCTCTTCATAGAACCTGGCTTCAAATGGCAACAGGGTGAGCATCAGGTCGACAGACTTGGCGATTTTGAAAATTCGTTTCTGCCGCCAGGCCCAAACCGACGGGCTGACGTAATGAACAGAGGGGATGCCCGCTTCCCGACAACGCCGTTCGATAGCCAGGGTGAAATCCGGGGAATCGATGCCGATCACCACATCTGGTGGGGTGGCGAAGAAATAACTCAGGAGGCGTGCGCGTATACGAAAGAGTTCCCGGATACGGCCAAGGACTTCTACCAGGCCCATAACAGAGAGCCGCTCCATAGGAACCAGGGAGTGGAAACCTTCGGCTATCATTTCATCACCACCAATGCCGACAAATCGGGCTTTGGGGTAGCGGTTGCGAAGTGATCGGATCAGGCCGGCGCCTAAAATATCCCCGGACGCCTCACCTGCGATAATTCCAAAGGTTATACTGCGGTCACTGACAAATGCGGCCCGGGGATGATCCATCGAATAAAGCTCCTGCTGGCTCAGCGGATAATGCCGCGATGAGCTCCGCGCAAGGAGTCGATAAGCACGCGCACTTCTGGCGTATCGGAGTACTCTTCTTCCAGTTTCTCCACAGCCTGCTCAGTGGTTAGGCCCTGGCGGTAGATGACTTTGTAGGCTCGGCGCAGGGTCATTAGCACCTCTTTACTGAAGCCGCGGCGCTTGAGACCTTCAACATTCATGCCGTGTGGCTCCGCCGACTGGCCCGCAGCCATAACGTAAGCCGGAATATCCTTGAGCACGATACTGCCACCAGCTGCCATGCTGTGGGGCCCTATATGGCAGAACTGGTGCACCATGGTGCCACCGCCCAGAATAGCATGATCGCCTACCGTAACATGGCCTGCCAGCGTTGCGCAGTTGGCAAGGATGATGTTGTTGCCAATAATGCAGTCATGGGCCACATGCACATAGGCCATCAGCAGGTTGTGACTGCCAACGCGGGTTTCACCTTGATCTTGTACAGTGCCACGGTGAATGGTGCAGTTCTCGCGAATGGTGTTGTTATCACCAATAATGAGCGTGGTTGGCTCCCCGGCGTATTTTTTATCCTGACACTCTTCACCGATGCTGGAGAACTGGAAAATACGGTTGTTCTTGCCAATAATCGTTGGCCCTTTAACAACCACATGGGAAAGGATTTCTGTGCCTTCGCCAATTTCCACATTCGGGCCGATATAGCTCCAGGGACCAACCGTTACGTTATCCGCAAGTTTGGCTGATGGGTCTACTATCGCTTGGGGATGGACGCCCGACCAATCATTTGTCGCCATTAAACTTCTCTCTCAGCGGTCAGTATCTCTGCCACACAGACGACTTCACCATCGACCAGTGCGCGACATTCAAATTTCCAGATACCGCGTTTTTCCGAGATAATTTCCGACTCCATACACAGCCGGTCTCCAGGTAACACGGGGCGCTTGAAGCGTGCCTTACTGGTGCCTGCAAGATATTGTACCAGCCCATCCGAAGGTTTCCGCCCTACTGTTGCAAAACCGAGAATACCGGAAAGTTGTGCCATGGCTTCAATAATCAGAACCCCAGGCATAATCGGGTTACCGGGGAAATGGCCGTTAAAGAAAGGCTCGTTAAACGAGATATTCTTGTAGCCTTTGATCGACTTAGATTTTTCAAGCTCGGTAACCCGATCCACCAGCAAGAAAGGGTAACGGTGTGGCAGGTACTCCAGTATTTCATCAATATACATCATCGTGATCGGCCTCAGCCCTCTGATTTCTTTTCCAGCTCTTTGACGCGCCGCGCCAGAGTATCCAATTGACGGAAACGCACGGCATTTTTGCGCCATTGCCGGTTGGTATCTGCGCTGGTGCCGGAAGAATACACTCCTGGTTCCCGAATATCTCCGGTGACCAGAGTCATGCCGGTAAGATGTACCTGGCTGGCAATTTCCAGGTGGCCGGCTACTCCGGACGCACCACCAAATACACAGTGGCTGCCAATCTTTGTACTGCCCGCAATCCCCACCATTGCGGCCATAGCGCAATGATCACCAATGTGGACATTGTGGGCAATTTGAATGAGGTTATCGAGTTTAACGCCACTACCGATAACGGTGTCATCCAGAGCACCACGATCTATTGTGGTGTTTGCACCCACCTCAACATCGTCACCAAGAACAACGCGACCTAGCTGTGCAATTCTGTGCCATTGGCCCTTTTCGTTGGCGAAGCCAAACCCGTCAGAGCCTATGACTGCACCGCTGAGAATATGGCAACGCTGCCCAATCACCACATCGTGGGCGAGCGTAACTCTGGGCCTGATAATGGAGCCGGCCCCGATGCTGGTGCGAGAACCAATAACACTGCCTGCACCGATGACAACCGCTTCGCCAATAACCACTTCCGCCTCAATAACGGCATTAGGGCCTATACTGGCACTGGTGGCAACGGTTGCACTCGGGTCAACCACTGCCGCAGGGTGAATGCCCGGCGGCGCAATGGGCGCAGGGTCAAACCAGTGACTGAGCCGAGCATAACCCAGATAAGGATTGGCAAGTACCAGGACATTGGTCGGGCAATCTACCGCTGCTGCAGGCGACAGAATAACGGCCGCAGCCTGAGTCTCTCCCAAGTGTTTTGCATAGGTGGGATTAGCCAGAAAACTCAGCTGATCCGGGCCTGCAGCCTGAAGCGTTGCAAGGCCGGATACCTGAATTTCAGGATCGCCTCTAAGCTCCGCGCCGAGGGCTTCTGCTATTTCTCCAAGCCGGTAAAACTTTTCCGTCATCTCGCGCTCCAAAACACGCTTGTGAGCCCCCGGGCTCTTCAGCAGGAATTAACGGTTCAGTTTTTCCAGAAGCTGTGGAGTCAGATTCATTTCCGGCTTTACATAGACAACAGCTTCGCTTGGCAGAATAAGATCCAGATCGTTTTCTTCAAGCAACTCTTTAACAGCCGCATCTACTTCCGGACGTGCTTCCTCAAGGAATGCCTGCTTCCGCTGGTTCACAGTAGTATCAAGGCGCTGCTTCAGGAAGTTGAACTCTTTGACCTTTTCCTGGAATTCGCCGGCAAGCTTGTTACGCTCGCTCTCGTTCATCATGGCGCCGTCTTTTTCCAGACGCTCTTTCAGCTTTCGAGCGGCCTCTTGGGTCTCGCGAACCTTTTCCTCGTCGCCGGCGAAATCTCTTTGCATAGCTTCACTGAAAGACTTGGCGTCGTTTGATGAGAACAATGCTTGCCGAAGATCTACGACACCAATTCGGGTTTCTGCTACGGCTGGCAATGCGATCGCCATTGCTGCTGCAAACATCACTAGGTTTCTGAACATCTTGGGTCTCCTGAGTTTCATTCGTTTTTGTTTCTCGCAACGCTTAAGCAAATTTCTGCAAATCAGAATGTCTGGCCAAGTGAGAACTGGAACACCTGAGTTTCATCTTTCGGTTTGTCGTTCAGCGGCTTGGCAAGGCTGAACGCCAATGGTCCTACCGCGGTAATCCACTGGAATCCTACGCCGACCGCAAACCGCAATTCATCCAGCTCCGGGTCATATCCGCGATCCGGATCAAATACCTGCCCTCCGTCCAGAAAGAATGCGGTTCGCATAGAGCGACTGTCGCCGGCAAACGGTGTCGGGAAAATCAGCTCCAGGGACCCTTCTGTGAGGAGGTTACCACCGAACGGATCGGGATCGGAATAATCGTTGGCAGCAGGGCGTGCACGCGGCCCCAATGAATTTGCCCGATACCCTCGCACTGAGCCGTAACCACCGGCATAAAAGTGCTCATAAAATGGCATCTTCGAGCGGTCGCCATACCCATTTCCGTAGCCTACTTCTGTTCTGGTGCGTACAACCCAGCGATTGTTGTCCGTAATCGGGAAGTAAAAGTCGGTTCTATGGGTGGCTTTGTAGAACGTAAGGTCACTGCCGGGCACGGCCACATCAAGAGACAGCGAATGACTGTAGCCCGAGGTTGGCAAAACACCCCGGTTCAGGGTGCTTCGGCGCCAACTGCCAAACAGGAAATAGTTATTGAAACTATCGCCTTCTTCGTCAATAAAATCCGTTACATCAAGGGATGTGAACACACCACCTTTGAGCTTGGAGTAGGTATACCCCAAGCCGAAATTCAACCTTGTAATGCTATCTGTCGGATACCCGAAGGTGACACGCCCACCGTATTCATCCAGCAGGTACGAAGTAATATCCTCCCGCTCAAAATCGGTCTCCCTGGCAAACACACTGAACCCACGGCTTACGCCATCAACGGTGTAGTACGGATCCATGTAGGAGATATTCGCGCTTCTAACGGCATCACTCACGTTTACGCCAAATGATGCCCGCTTGCCCGTGCCAAAAAAGTTATTTTCGGCCACGTTGGCGCCAAGAATAATGCCCGAGTCCTGTGAAAAGCCAACAGATGCGGAGAGACTTCCTGTTGGCTGTTCTTCCACCGAATAGTTCACATCAACAAGATCATCTGTTCCCGGTACCGGAACCGTGTCCACATTAACCATCTTGAAAAAGCCAAGCCGCTCAAGGCGGGTTTTGGAAAACTCAATACGGTCGGATGAAGCAATACCGCCTTCCATTTGCGTCATTTCCTGGCGCAAAACATCGTCACGGGTAGAGACATTACCGCTGAAATTTATACGCCGAACATAAGCCCGCTTGCCCGGCTCAACAAAAAACGTAACGGCAGCGGTGTTATCTGGACCCGGCTCAGGCACGGCATTTACATTTGCGAAGGCGTAACCTTCCCTGCCTAAACGGAAAGACAGCGTCTCTGAAATGGCTGTCATCCGGGCACGGGAAAATACATCGCCCGCCTCTACCGGAATCAGTTTACGCAGTTCCTCTTCATCAACAATGAGATTGCCACGGAGCTTTATTTCAGAAATCGTATACTGCGGGCCTTCATCGATAGCGATAGCAATAAACACCTGTCGCTTGTCTGGCGAGATAGAGACCTGGCTGGACTCCACATTGAAGTCGAGGTAACCCCGGTCGAGATAGAATGAGCGCAAGGTTTCCAGGTCACCGCTCAAGCGTTCCCGTGCATACTTGTCCGCATTAGTAATGGAGTTCCACCAGCTAGTGGTACGCAGCTCGAACAGGTCTCGTAACTGCTCATCACTGAACTCCCGGTTACCCACCAGGTTGATGTGCTGAATGGCTGCAACAGTGCCTTCGTTAATATCCAGGCGAATGGCCACACGGTTTCGAGGAAGCTCTTCGGCCGTTGCCTTCACGCGCGCGTTGTAGCGCCCCTGCCCAATGTAGGAGCGCAGAATTTCCAGTTCCAGCCGCTCCAATGTTGCCCGGCGGAATACCTGCCCCTCCTGAAGCCCGGCACCAGCCAGGGCATCCATGAGCATATCGGTCTCGATGTTCTTGTTGCCCTCAATTTCGATCGACGTGATCGAAGGGCGCTCCCGAACAGTAAGAATCAGAATCCCGGCATCGCGACTCGCTTCGATGTCGGTGAACAAACCTGTACGGAACAGCGATTTAATCGCATCAGCCAGTTCGGCTTCGTCCATCTGTTCTCCGATATTTACAGGAAAAGCAGAAAACACAGTACCTGCAGAAACACGCTGCAAGCCTTCCACCTCAATATCTGCAACCGTAAATTCATCTGCAAATGCTGGCTTCATGCCGGTTGCGGCAACAGCGAGGCCAATGGCTATGCCTAGAAGAGAACGTCTCATTCAATTATTTCGCCTGGTTAATGCGCGTAAGGAGCCCGCAATTCTCACAACCGCATCAGGTCGTTGTAAAGAGCAAACACCATTAATGTGAGGATCATTGCCATACCAATTCGTAATCCAAGCTCCTGAACGGCGTCCGATACCGGCTTTTTGCGGATTGCTTCGATGGTGTAATACAAGATATGACCACCGTCCAGCACCGGTACAGGTAACAGATTCAGGATACCCAGGCTGACACTCAGGTACGCCAAAAATCGAATAAAGTCTTCAAACCCCGAGCTGACACTGGCTTCAGCTACACGGGCAATCGTAATCGGGCCACTGAGATTACTGGGTGAGAGTAGTCCTGTAACCATCTTTTTGATGGCAACCAGCGTAAGCCTTGTATCTGCCCAGGTTTCGTCCAGCGCAATGGGGATGGCAGCCAAGGGGCCATAACGAACGTCGCGCATTACATCATCTGGCCATGAGACTGGCTTAACACCGGCCCCCACGAAACCAATAACTTCGCCATTGTCCTGCTGCTTTTGCGCCGGAGTTACCTGAACAGACTGCTCAGTCCCAGCACGCTCAATACTGAGTTCGAGCATTTGCTCGGGTGCACTGCGAATAAAAGCAACCAACTCGAACCAGTCTTCAACTGGCTCTTCATTCACCGCAAGAACACGATCTCCCGCCTGCAACCCTGCAGCTTGAGCACGGCCACCGTCTGCAATCTGGCCAAGTATGGCTGGAACATCTGGCCGCCAGGGCGTAATACCAAACTCACCAAGCGGGTCCGGTGTTTCGTTGCTCAAGCTCCAACCACCCAGCTCGCCGCTCAAGGTGCCCTGAGCGCCAGCACTGGATACATCCAGGGTGATTATTCCTTGCTCGCCAGCACGCTCAAGAATGCGCATATTCACATCCCGCCAGGAGCTCACTCTATGCCCATCTACAGCGTGGATTTCCATACCCTCACGAAGGCCAACATTACTGGCAACGCTTTCCCTGGCAACATCACCCACGATGGGCGCAACGTGAGTGACACCCACCACGCCAAGCAGCCAGTAGGCGAAAATGGCAAACAGGAAATTGGCAACCGGGCCAGCTGCCGCAATGGCAATCCGCTGAGAAGGAGGTTTGGATGTAAAAGCCTGGTCTCTGAGTTCTTCAGGGACCGGACCCTCTCGCTCATCCAGCATCTTTACGTAGCCGCCCAATGGAATGGCGGCTATTGCGAATTCAGTGCCGTGGCGATCGTACCAAGAGAACAGGGGCTTACCAAAACCCACTGAGAAACGCAGCACTTTCACCCCGCATCGGCGCGCGACCCAGAAATGGCCATACTCATGCAGGGTGACGAGTATCCCCAATGTAAGCGCAAGAGCAAGTACGGTTTGAATAATCTGCATAGCATTCCTGGTTTAAGCGCCAGCCCGGCGAAAAGCTCTAAGTTACATCAGACCGTTAACAGGCGGATTTGTTCTCGTGCCTGCTGCCGTGCCTCTGAGTTCTTCGCGAAGATGGTATCAAAACTGTCCGCAGGTACCACTGGAGTGACTGACAGAGTTCGCTCAATAACAACTGGAATGTCTGTAAAAGCCAGATTTCCTTTCAGGAACTCGCTCACTGCAACCTCATTGGCCGCATTCAGCACTGCCGGCGCTGTACCCCCCAGCTCAAATGCTTCAGCAGCTAATCGCAGGCAGGGAAAGCGCAAGAGGTCCGGCCGCTCAAAATGAAACCGCCCTATTGCAAAAAGATCCAGTGGCGCCACCGCGGCATCAATACGCTCTGGCCAGGCCAGGCCGTTGGCTATGGGCGTACGCATATCAGGGCTGCCCAGCTGAGCCAATACCGAGCCGTCAACGTACTCAACCATTGAGTGAATGATACTCTCGGGGTGTACGTGAACTTCAATACGGTCTGGCGTTGTATTAAACAGCCAGCACGCTTCAATCAACTCGAGCCCTTTGTTCATCAAAGTGGCAGAGTCGACCGAGATTTTCTGTCCCATAGACCAGTTTGGATGAGCGCAGGCTTGAGCAGGTGTGACTGAGCGCAGGTCTTGAGCGCTGGTCTCCCGGAAAGGGCCACCGGAGGCGGTGAGCAGAATACGGGTAATACCGGCACCTTCGGGGTCGCGAACCTTTTCAGCAGGCAGACATTGAAAGATTGCATTGTGCTCGGAATCTATCGGTAGCAACTCTGCACCAGACGCCGCAACAGCATCCATAAACAGTTTGCCAGACATCACCAGAGCTTCTTTATTGGCCAGCAACACACGCTTACCTGCACGCACAGCGGCAAGTGTTGGCGCGAGGCCTGCCGCACCAACAATAGCTGCCATAATTGTGCAAGCTTGCGGAGCTGAAGCCACCTCACAAAGCCCCGGCTCCCCACTGAGTACTGAAATCCGGGGAAGGTCTGAAAGCAATTCCGTGAGTTTTTCTGCTGCTGCAGCATCTGCCATTACGGCTACTTGCGGAAGAAATTCGCGACAAAGCACCGCGAGCTCTTCTGCATGCGTACTGGCTGTGAGCGCATAAATTGAAAACCGATCGGGATGGCGGCGAATGACATCGAGGGTGGAAAGTCCGATTGAGCCGGTCGCCCCCAGTACCGTAACAGAGCGCTTTACCATACTCACAAGTGCCCGACTGTCAGCCAGCCAAGTTGCGTAATGATGAGCGCAAACACGGGAGCAGCGGCAGTAAGGCTGTCAATACGATCCAGTATCCCACCATGCCCTGGCAGCAGAGCACTGCTGTCCTTGATACCCCTGAAACGCTTGAGCATGCTTTCCAGAAGATCCCCAAGTACGGACACCAGGCCGGTTACCAAAGTTGCGACCACCAGCATTATTGTTTCGGTCAAGCTTGCGGAAGCAAGAAGGCTCGCAACCAAAGCCAATACCGCCACAGCAACCAAGCCGCCGTATACGCCAGCCCAGGACTTACCAGGACTGACTCTGGGAGCCAGCTTCGCTTTACCGAAAGCTCGCCCAGCAAAATAAGCACCAATGTCTGCCACCCAAACAACGCAGAACACATACAGAATCAGCAGGAGGTTGTTATCTGTATTGCCAAACTGGAAGCCTGCAGCCCTAAGATGGTTCAGCCCAACCCAAGCGGGCACAAGAACCAGCACGCCCATAAGTGCGCGCACTGGCCTGCTACCCCAGCGCTCTGAGCCTGCTGGATAGCTGCGTACCAGCAAAAAACACACAACCCACCAGAGAAGGGCCAGCCAAAGCACCGGAACGGCAGACACATCAAGCAGACCATAGAGAATGATGGCTACAACGGCCGCATAACCAATGCGTGCCGGCTGCTGCTCGAAGCCAGACATATTGGCCCATTCCCAGGCGCCCAGCGTAATAATCGCCGCCGTGAATAAAGCAAACCCCAGGGGCGGCAGAAAAAAAATACCCCCAATAGCGATAGGCGCAAGAATAAGGGCGGTGATAATTCGGGTTTTTAGCACAATTCAGGTCGCTGTCATTCGTTATTGTTGTGATGTCTTGGCCACGATCTGGTCGTCTGTCTGACCAAAGCGGCGCTGACGTCCGGCGTAGGCCTGTAACGCCTTGCGCATTTCTTCTTCTTTGAAATCGGGCCAGAACACAGGCGAAAAATACAGTTCGGTGTAGGCAAGATGCCAAAGCATGAAGTTACTGATCCGCTGCTCGCCTGCCGTCCGAATCATTAGATCCGGCATTGGAAGATCACCAACGCTCAGGTGCTGTTGTATGAGGTCGTCGGTAATGTCAGATGGCTCAAGCTCGCCGCGTTTAACCATTTGGGCAACCTGTTGTGTTGCCTGGACAATATCCCAATGGCCACCGTAGTTTGCAGCAATGACAAGGGTCATTCTGGTGTTATTGCGGGTGAGCTCCTCGGCCTTGGCCATATGCTCTTGCAAGGTTGCATTAAACGCGGAACGATCACCAATGATGCGCAAGCAGATATCGTTGCGATGCAGCTTTCTGACTTCCCGCTCCAAAGCAAAAAGAAACAGCTTCATGAGGGCTGAGACTTCATCCTTTGGCCGCCGCCAGTTTTCGCTTGAGAACGCGAACAGGGTAAGTACTTCAACGCCCTCGCGGGCACAGGTTTCAACAACAGCTCTTACTGCGTCTACCCCGGCCTTGTGCCCTGCCACTCCTTTAAGCAGGCGTGATTTTGCCCACCGGTTGTTACCATCCATGATAATGGCCACATGCCGGGGCCGGCTATCAGCCGACACCGGAATTTCTGCGGATACTGATCCCGTCATGAAATCCCCTGTACGGCCAATGGAACACCCCTATTGGCCGTGTGTTTCGCTTGCAAGTGAACCATGGCGATCAAACCGCCATCAGGTCCTCTTCTTTAGCTTTCAGCATCTTCTCGACTTCGGCGATGTAGCGATCTGTCAGCTTCTGGATTTCTTCTTCGCCCTTGCGCACATCGTCTTCACTGATGTCTTTGTCCTTCAGCAGGTCTTTCATCATGCTGTTTGCATCGCGACGGGCATTACGGATAGAGACACGACCATTCTCGGCATCCGCTTTCGACTGCTTAACCATGTGTTTGCGGGTCTCTTCCGTCAGCATCGGCATAGGAATACGAATCAGATCGCCGCTGGTTGCGGGGTTCAAGCCAAGATCTGAAGCCATGATGGCTTTCTCGATAACGGGCACCAGGTTCTTTTCCCAGGGCGACACTGCCAGCGTGCGGTTATCTTCTACGTTAACACTCGCCACCTGTTTCAGTGGTGTTTCCTGACCGTAGTAGTTAACCATCACACTGTCCAGAATCGACGGGTGGGCACGGCCGGTACGGATCTTGTTGAACGCCGAGTGCAGAGCTTCAAGGCTCTTTTCCATTTTCTTCTCGGCTTCAGCTTTTATGTCATTAATCACGTAATCATCCTCAATTCGTTCATCGGGTGGTCATAAAACCCGTTATTCGATCAATGTGCCTTCTTTCTCGCCGGTCACGATGCGCGTCAGGGCGCCCGGACGGTTCATATCAAAAACACGCAGCGGCATGCCATGATCCCGCGCCAGGAGGATAGCGGTCAGATCCATCACACCCAGCTTTTTGTCGAGTACTTCATCATAAGACAGTTTGTCGTACTTTTCTGCAGTCGGGTCAAGGTAAGGATCCGCTGAGTAAACGCCATCTACCTTCGTTGCTTTCAGTACGGCATCTGCCTGAATCTCGATACCACGCAAGCACGCCGCAGAATCTGTTGTGAAGAAGGGGTTGCCGGTACCTGCACAAAAAATGACGACATCACCGTCTTTAAGATCACGGACAGCGCGACGACGATCATAATGCTCAACAATACCACTCATGGGAATGGCTGACATAACCCGGGTGCGTATGTTTGAACGTTCCAGAGCGTCGCGCATGGCAAGACCATTCATTACAGTGGCCAGCATACCCATGTGATCGCCAGTAACACGATCCATTCCAGCGTCGCTCAGCGACGCTCCCCTGAACAGGTTGCCCCCACCAATAACGAGGCCGACCTGAATACCGATGCCAATCAAAGCACCGATTTCAAGCGCCATGCGATCAAGAACCTTGGGGTCAATACCGAAATCATGCTCGCCCATCAGGGCTTCGCCACTGAGTTTAAGCAGAACACGATTATATCTTGGCTGGTTTTTCGATGATGTCGGCATACTGATCCCCTTTTCGTCTGTTAACTGCTATCCGGCGTGATACGCATTGCAGGCTTGCATCTGACATACTCCTTGAAAAAGGGGGATCTCAGATACAAGCCCGCCACGAGAGCCGGAAAAATCCAGCCAACGTGGCAGACTCAGGTGGCACTGTAACTAACCGTCACAGCGCCGAGAAAAATCAGGCCTTGCCTGTACCGGCTGCAGCAGCAACCTCAGCAGCAAAGTCCACTTCTTCTCTTTCAATGCCTTCGCCCACTTCCAGGCGAACAAAACCAACCAACTCGCCGCCGGCCGCTTTAATAAGCTGGCCTACAGTCTGCTCCGGGTTTTTAACGAAAGGCTGCTCAACAAGGCTGTTTTCCTTGAGGAACTTCTGGATACGGCCGCCCATCATTTTCTCAACAATTTCGGCAGGCTTGCCTTCCATGTCTGGCTGAGCACGGATAACTTCTTTCTCTTTTTCCAGCTCTTCAGCAGGCATGTCTTCAGGCTTGGCTACACGCGGGTTAACTGCAGCAGCATGCATCGCGATATCACGAGCAAGTTCAGCATCGCCAGCGGTCAGAGCAACAACAGAAGCAATCTTGTTGTTACTGTGAACGTAACCGCCAACTACCGGGCCTTTAACTGAAACCAGACGACGAACAGTAATGTTCTCGCCGATTTTCTGAACCAGCGCTTCGCGCTTGGATTCCAACTCGCCCTCCATCAGCTTGGCAACGTCTGTTTCGCCTTTTTCGAAGGCAACGTTCAGTACGTCGTTAGCAAAGTTCAGAAGGTTGTCGTCGCGAGCAACGAAGTCTGTTTCAGAGTTAACTTCCAGAATGTATGCAACGGTGTTGTCGTCAGAGATCTTGATCAACGAAACACCTTCAGCGGCAATACGGCCTGCTTTCTTGGCAGCTTTCAGACCGGAAGACTTGCGCAGCTCTTCAATTGCTGCGTCTACACTGCCCTCAGATTCAACCAGAGCTTTTTTACACTCCATCATGCCAAGGCCAGTGCGGTCGCGCAGTTCTTTGACCATTGCAGCGGTAATAGCAGCCATGTTCAGTCCTCTTAACTTTTCTGAAATCGGTGGGAAGACATGCCGAGGAGATTTCCCCAGCATGCCTTATATCTCATCAGTGATGCGAGCGTATCACTCAGCAGCCGGAGCGGCGCCTGCAGACTCTTCAGCAACTTCAACAAATTCGTCAGCGCCGCCAGCCTGAGCAGATTCCAGGCAAGTGTCAGCAACCGCTTTCACGTAGATCTGGATTGCGCGAATAGCGTCATCGTTACCCGGGATTACGAAATCAACGCCATCCGGGTTGCTGTTGGTATCAACAACACCAATAACGGGGATGCCCAGCTTGTTGGCTTCTTTAATGGCAATACGCTCGTGATCAACGTCGATAACGAACAAGGCATCAGGCAGACCGCCCATATCCTTGATACCACCGATAGAACGCTCGAGCTTATCCATCTCGCGGGTACGCTCAAGTGCTTCTTTTTTGGTCAGCTTGTCGAAAGTACCGTCTTTGCTCTGGGCTTCCAGTTCACGGTAGCGACGGATTGACTGACGGATGGTCTTGTAGTTGGTCAGCATGCCGCCGAGCCAGCGATGATTAACGAAAGGCTGGCCAGAACGCTCTGCTTCTTCCTTGATAACCTTGGCTGCGGCGCGCTTGGTGCCAACAAACAAGATCTTGTTCTTGTTCTCTGTCAGTTGCTGAACGAAGTTAAGGGCTTCGTTCATGGCAGGAACAGTCTGCTCAAGGTTGATGATATGAATTTTGTTACGGGCGCCGAAGATATACTTCGACATTTTCGGGTTCCAGTAGCGAGTCTGGTGACCAAAGTGAGCACCTGCTTTGAGCAGGTCACGCATATTTACCTGAGCCATGATAGTACCTTAGTTTAGCTTCGGGTTAGTCTTACACGCGTCCAATTACCCCAACCAGGCTCCCTGTATAGATTTAAAGCGGGAGCAGGCACCCTGGGGCAACGTGTTGACTCGTGCTCGAATTTGCCGGAATTGTTTCCAGCGGGCGCGTTTATACCATAAAACCACCAGCCCACGCCATTATTTTTGAACCTCTGCTTCCTTGTACCCTGAGCCCGGGCCCCTTAAAATGCTCGTTTGACACAAATCAATGGGAAGCCCAATGCAAGTATCGATCAAGACTCCGGAAGAAATTGAAAAGATGCGTGTGGCAGGCCGCCTGGCAGCTGAAGTTCTCGAAATGATCGGGGAGCACGTCAAGCCTGGCGTGTCCACCGAAGAGCTCAACCAGATCTGCCATGACTACATCGTCAACGAGCAAAATGCGATCCCCGCTCCGTTGAACTATAAAGGCTTTCCTAAATCCGTGTGCATTTCAGTTAACCACGTTATCTGCCACGGCATCCCTTCAGAAAAGAAAGTTCTGAAGGACGGCGACATCGTGAATATTGACGTTACCGTAATAAAGGATGAATACCACGGCGACACCAGCAAAATGTGGATCGTTGGCAAGCCAAAGCCCGGCACTGAGCGCCTGATCAAAATTACTCAGGAATGCCTCTATAAAGGTATTGAACTGGTTAAACCCGGGGCGCGCCTGGGCGACATTGGCCACGTTATCCAGCAGCACGCCGAAAAACATCGTTATTCTGTGGTTCGAGACTATTGTGGCCACGGCATTGGCAAAGTGTTCCATGAAGAGCCGCAAGTTATGCACTACGGCAAACCAGGCACTGGCATGGCACTACAAGAAGGCATGACCTTCACCATTGAGCCGATGATCAACCAAGGCAAGTATCACACCAAGCTGCTGCCAGACCAATGGACCGTAGTCACCAAAGACCACAAGCTTTCAGCGCAATGGGAGCACACCATTCTGGTCACTGCCGATGGCTATGAAGTTCTGACCAAGCGGTCGGAGGAGTCCTTCTAAGTGACGCGCCAGGAACTGGAAGCCAGAATCAGCAGGGACCCTTCCCCGGTTATGGCAGCCAGGGAACTGCTGAAAGAACGCTACAGTGCAGATGCCGAAGCCTTCAGGCAAGGTGCCGACGTTCGTGCTCTGGTTCGCTCCAGAGCCGACACGATCGACACCGTTCTGAAGCTTATCTGGAACCGCTACCCTTTCTCCAGCTCACCCGACATTGCGCTAATCGCCGTTGGCGGGTACGGCCGGGGTGAGCTGCACCCACATTCAGATATCGACCTGCTTATTCTCACCCGGGAGGGTATCGATCCGGGCTGGCAGGAAG
The DNA here is from genome assembly GCF_016597775.1 of Marinobacter sp. 1-3A. Lineage (NCBI taxonomy): Bacteria > Pseudomonadati > Pseudomonadota > Gammaproteobacteria > Pseudomonadales > Marinobacteraceae > Marinobacter > Marinobacter sp. 1-3A. The sequence goes on along the minus strand of NZ_VCGZ01000008.1, from coordinate 93,532 downwards.
ATCTTGGCGCTTTCGTCACACTATTGTGGGATCTGAAGCTCGATATCGGCCACAGTGTTCGCAGCATTGAAGAAAGCAAAGCTGCGGCGCGGGGCGATGTGGCCACACTGACCAATCTTCTGGAAACCCGCACAATTGCAGGCCCGGATGAACTGCGCAAAGAACTCAGCGAGCAAGCCTACTCCGATAACATCATTACCGACCGCGACTACTTTATTGCCAAGCGCAAAGAGCAGCAGCGGCGCCATAAAAAATACAGTGACACCGAGTACAATCTCGAACCCAACGTAAAGAGCTCTCCGGGTGCCCTTCGGGATATTCAAACCATAGGCTGGATCACAAAGCGACACTTTGGGCTACAGAGCATTGCCGACCTGACCCGCTTCAGCATCCTCACCGACGAGGAACATCGGGTTCTGGTAGAAGGCGAAACGCTTCTTTGGCGACTGCGTTATGGGCTGCAGTTGATCGCAAACCGGAATGAGAACCGCCTGTTATTTGACCACCAGCGCGCCCTCGCACAGATGCTGGGTTACAAAGACGAAGGCAAGCGGCTGGATGTCGAGCTGATGATGCAGTCCTATTACCGTGCGGTACTGGCGCTGGCAGAACTTGCAGACGTAATTCTTCAGTTTTACGACGAAGCGATACTCGGCACAGGCACGGAAGACAACATTCAACCGATCAACAACCGCTTCCAGATTCGCAACAGCTATATAGAAGCAGTAAACAACCAGGTTTTTGCCTACTCGCCCTACGCGATTATGGAAATCTTTGTGCTGATGGCCCAACACCCTGAAATCAAGGGCATCCGGGCAACAACCATCCGGTCTTTGCGGGCACACAGGCACCTGATTGACGACGCCTTCCGTTCTGACCTCGCGGTTACATCCTTGTTCATGGAATTGCTGCGAACCCCCCATGCGCTGGACGAAGTCCTCTCAGCCATGAAGAAATACAACGTACTGGGTCGCTATTTGCCAGAATTCGGCCAGATTATTGGCCAGATGCAGCACGACCTTTTCCACATTTACACAGTTGATGCCCACACCATGCGGGTGGTGCGCAACATGGTACGAATGAGCGGCCCGGAAGCCCGCGACGACTATCCGTTAGCAGCGCGGTTGATCCATGGCCTGCCCAAGCGCGAGCTACTTTATATAGCTGGCCTGTATCACGACATTGCCAAAGGTCGCGGCGGCGACCACTCAGAGCTTGGCGCCGTGGATGCCGAAGCCTTCTGTCAGCGCCACCACCTTGGCGAGCGAGATACCCAATTGGTGTCCTGGCTGGTGGAAAACCACCTGCTTATGTCCATGACAGCTCAACGCAAAGACATTTCAGATCCGGATATCATCCGCTCATTCGCCCGGGCAGTACCCAGCCAGGCACATCTGGATTATCTGTACATTCTTACGGTGTGCGACATCAGTGCAACCAACCCCAAGCTCTGGAACACCTGGCGTGCTTCCCTGCTGCGCCAGCTGTATATAGAAGCCAAACGCGCCCTCAGACGTGGCACCGAGATTCCCGTAGACAGGCAGGAATGGGTGCGTGCAACCCAATCTGAAGCAAGGGAAATTCTCCATGCACAGAACATCAGCGATGAGCAGATTAATGCTATCTGGGATACCGTTGATGAAGACTATTTCCTGCAGGACTCCACGGTGGATATAGCCTGGCAAACGGCTGCCATAATCAACCATGGCGACACGCCCGGCCCGCTGGTACTTATCCGGGATACCCACGGCGGCCCTACTGACGGTTTTTCCCAGATCATAATTTACATGAACGACCGCGCCACTCTGTTTGCGGCAACAACGGCCGTGCTGGAACAGCTCAATCTCAACATCGTTGATGCTCGTATCAGTTCAAATGATGGTCCTTATACAATCAGTTCCTATGTTGTGCTGGACGAGAAAGGCCAGCCTCTGGGTATCGACCCGGCCCGCAAAGAGCGGGTGCGCAAGCGCCTGATCGAAGAGCTGGACGACCCTGAAGACTACCCCGATATTATTCATCGTCGCACCCCACGGCAACTCCGGCATTTTGCATTCCCGACCGAGGTGTTGTTCTCCAACGACACCGTTAACGAACGCACGGTGATTGAAGTGGTTACACCTGACCGCCCCGGCCTTCTGGCGCGCATTGGGCAGGTGTTTCTGGATCACCGCATACGCCTGAGCAATGCCAAAATCGCCACCCTGGGCGAGCGGGTGGAGGACGTTTTCTTTGTAACCGACGAGCACGGCGAGCCAATCAGCGACCCTTTCGTATGCCGCGCCCTGCAGCAAGACCTGTGCAAAATGCTGGATGAAATTCAATGAATCCGAATTTGAACAAGCTTCACCCCTACCCTTTCGAAAAACTGGCGAAACTCAAAGCAGGCATTTCGGTACCCAAGCATCTGCCGGCCATATCTCTTGGCATCGGTGAGCCCAAACACCCGGCCCCTGACTTTGTGAAGCAGGTGATTGCCGACAATCTGGACCGCCTGGCCAACTACCCCACCACCCGTGGTTTGGATGAGCTGCGGCAAACGATAAGTCAGTGGGCTACGAAGCGCTTCCAACTGAAAACTGGCTCCCTGAGCCCGGATCAGAACATCGTTCCGGTAAACGGCACCCGGGAGGCTATATTTTCACTGGTACAGGCGGTGGTGGATTCCAGCAAGCAAGCAACCGTTGTAAGTCCCAACCCCTTCTATCAGGTGTACGAGGGCGCAGCGTTTCTGGCAGGGGCTATGCCGGTATACCTTCCTTGTGATAGTACCAACGGCTTCATTCCTGATTTTGATGCAGTGCCAGATTCTGTATGGCAGGGTTGCCAGGTTCTGTTCCTGTGTTCGCCAGGCAATCCCAGCGGCGTTGTCATACCACGAGAGACACTGAAAAAAGTTATTGAACTGGCAGATAAATACGATTTCATCGTCGCCTCAGACGAATGCTATTCCGAACTTTATCCCGATGAAAACAATCCACCCGAAGGCTTGCTGCAGACCTGTGCAGCGATAGGTCGTCACGACTTCGCGCGCTGCGTTGTTTTCCACAGCCTCTCGAAGCGTAGCAACCTGCCAGGCCTTAGATCAGGCTTCGTTGCCGGCGATGCAAGCATACTCAAAGGCTACCTGAGCTATCGCACCTATCATGGTTGTGCCATGCCGGTTCATAACCAGCTAGCCAGCATTGCCGCGTGGCAGGATGAAGACCACGTGCGGGAAAACCGGGCGGCTTATCGCGCAAAATTTGAAGCTGTAGTGCCCATTCTGCGCGAAGTAATGGACGTCGATTTTCCCGATGCCGGGTTTTATCTATGGCCGGTCACACCCATGGATGACGAAACCTTTGCCAAGGAGTTGTCAGCCCAACAAAACGTTCATGTTCTGCCTGGTCGCTACCTGTCCCGCACGGTGGATGACTACAACCCGGGTGAGAACAGGGTTCGTATGGCGTTGGTTGCGCCACTGGAAGAATGTGTGGAAGCAGCAAAACGCATTGTTGAATTTGTAAAGGCAAACTGAACTATGAAACTGTACGGCATCCGCAACTGTGACACCGTCAAAAAAGCCCGTAAGTGGCTTGACGAACAGGGCATTTCTTACGAATTCCACGATTTCAAAAAGGATGGGCTCAGCGAAGCCACGCTAACCGAGTGGGAACAGGCCGTGGGCTGGGAAACCCTGCTGAACCGCCGTGGCACCACCTGGCGCAAGCTCAGCGAAGAGGTTCGTGATACTATTAGCGCCCTTTCTGCCCACGACATCATGCTGGAAAACACCTCCATCATTAAACGACCCGTGGTCGAACATAACGGCGCAGTATATGTCGGTTTTAACGCCGACGACTGGGCAATAGCCATCAAGTAGCAACCATATAATAGACAGGAGCAATCACTGCATGAGTTTTGCATTCGGTATAGGTATCGGCAGCCAAAACAACCAGGGCGAATGGCTGGAAGTTTTTTACCAACAACCGATTATCACACCGGAAACAGAGCTGATAGATGCAGTCGAAACTGCACTGAACTATCAGGGTGGCAATCAGGCCATCCATGCAACCGCTGAGCAGCTTACCCTACTTGCCACTGCCCTCCGCCAGATCGGCGCCACAGAGCAGGCGTCACTGGCAGACAAGGCTGCCGGCAGCAAGCGCCCAGTGGTAGTGACCGTACTAGAAACAGACGGCACTGCCTCCAGTACGCCAGAGGTCTACCTCAAGCTGCACCTGATTTCCCATCGGCAGGTTAAGCCCCACGGTCTAAAACTTGACGGCATCTTTGGCCTTTTGCCGAATCTTGCCTGGACCAACGAAGGCGCGATTGATTTGAACGAACTGCCGGAGCGACAGCTCAAGGCTCGCCTTGAGGGACGCACTCTGGAAGTGAAATCCGTGGACAAGTTCCCACAAATGACTGACTACGTGGTACCAAGCGGCGTTCGTATTGCAGACACAGCAAGAGTGCGCCTTGGTGCCTATGTGGGCGAAGGCACTACCGTTATGCACGAAGGCTTCATCAACTTCAATGCCGGCACCGAAGGCACCAGCATGGTTGAGGGACGTATTTCTGCAGGCGTTATGGTAGGCAAAGGTTCTGACTTGGGCGGCGGCTGCTCCACCATGGGCACCCTTTCAGGCGGCGGCAACATGGTTATTTCCGTTGGTGAGAACTGCCTGATTGGCGCGAATGCAGGTATCGGCATTCCGCTGGGTGACCGCTGCACGGTTGAATCCGGCCTGTATGTTACAGCCGGCACCAAGGTTGCCTTACTCGATGGCAACAACGAGCTAGTGGAAGTTGTAAAAGCCCGTGACCTGGCCGGCAAGCCAGACTTGCTCTTCCGCCGAAACAGCCAATCCGGCGCTGTGGAATGCAAAACCAACCAATCCGCCATCGAGCTGAATGAAGAACTGCATGCAAACAACTAATTCTCCAACGCTCGATCTGGCCATCGACCTGATTAGCCGCCCTTCGGTATCTCCAGAAGACGCTGGCTGTCAGGAGCTGATGATGTCTCGCCTGGTTCCCCTGGGGTTTATCGGCGAACACATGCGCTTTGGCGATACGGATAACCTCTGGGCCCGAAAAGGCACCGAGGGTCCTGTACTGGCCTTTGCTGGTCATACTGATGTGGTGCCCACCGGGCCGGAAAAAAACTGGACCCACCCCCCATTTGATCCGGTTATAAAAGAGGGGTACCTCCATGGCCGTGGTGCGGCTGATATGAAAGGCAGCCTTGCTGCATTTGTTACTGCCTGCGAGCGCTTTGTAAGCGCCCACCCAGACCATCGCGGCTCCATCGCCCTGCTGATCACAAGTGATGAAGAAGGCCCTGCCCAAAATGGCACCGTAAAGGTAATCGAGGCACTCGAAGCCCGTTCAGAAAAAATGGACTGGTGCCTTATTGGAGAGCCATCGAGCACTAAGGAAGTAGGCGATGTAATCAAGAATGGGCGCCGCGGCTCCTTGCATGGCTACCTCACTGTGCATGGCACCCAAGGTCACGTGGCCTACCCGCACCTTGCAGAAAACGCCATTCATGCCGTTGCACCTGCTCTGCACACTTTGGCTAATGAGTTCTGGGACAACGGCAACGATTACTTTCCTCCCACAACCTTTCAGATCACAAAAGTGGAAGCCGGCACCGGCAGCAACATTATTCCCGGAGAGTGTCTGGTGCACTTCAACTTCCGTTACTGCACGGAGAACACTGCGGAAAGTCTTGAAGAAAGAGTTGTCGCTACGCTTGATCGGCACAACCTTAAATATGACCTGCAATGGCATCTCAGTGGCCGTCCGTTCCTTACAGACAAAGGCGCACTGGTCTCCGCCACGCAAAGTGCTATCCGCAATGTGACTGGGCGAGAAACCGAGCTTTCTACCTCAGGTGGCACGTCTGATGGGCGCTTCATAGCGCCTACCGGCGCACAGGTTTTAGAGCTGGGTCCGATCAATGCAACCATTCACAAGGTAAACGAGTGCGTGAAAGCTGATGATCTGGACACCCTCTCTCAAATCTATGAACAAATTCTGGTGGAATTACTCGCCTGAGCATCAGGTTCAAAACAAGCTGAAACCAAAAGGCCAGAGCACATGCTCTGGCCTTTTGGTTTTATGAGGTCGCATCTCGATGATCAATAATGCGGAGGTGGTGACTCTTCCTCTTCTCGTTTGATATTGGATGAAGAAACATCCTTTATCTGACTGTGCAGCAATCGTTTGGCATTCCAGAGTTCACGAATATCCATCTCCTGCTTTGCCAACTGCTCGCTCAGGGTATTGATAATGTCGTCCTGAAAGGCAAGCCGTGTTTCCAGTTCATCCAGTCTGTTTTGCAGGTCTTTTTGGCTCATCAGGTACTGAAACTCCATCAGATGAATCGTTCAAATAGATAGGGTACAAATTGCGGCCAGCGCGCTTTCAAATATAGTTCTGAGGCATTCGGCACAACAGTCGCTTGGTAAGCAGCAGGGATAATCTGTTATCATGCCGCTTTTGCCCGCCCGAGTTCCCGTTTTCCAGGAAGTCAGGTGGTAATCACTGGCCGGATAAACGATTTTACCCGATATCCGGTTTTTTATCGTCAGCGTTAATGAAAAATGGAGAATTCTCAGTCAATGCGTAATCCAGCCAAAGCGATCCTTGTTGCTATTCTGATCGCTATTCCCGCCCCATTTATCCTAGGCTTCCTGCTGGTCTCTTTTACCCCGGAGCTGTTCCAGATCCTTTCTCAGTCACAGAGCAATGAGTTGGCAACAAGCACGCCGTTCGTTCTCGGCAGCGCCCAGGGTATCGCAGCGTACGTAATCAGCTTAATTGTTTTTGGCATTGTCGGCTTTCTTGCCGTCGCTATCGCAGCCAAACAGCCCGCGCGCGCCACTTCGAAGCGAGCCAGTTCACCATCACGGAGCCAGAGTTCTAACCAGAACTATGACGATGGTGAAGCCGATTACGACGACGATAGCCCAGAAGGCGACGAAGAAGGCACTGTGAAGTGGTTTAACGTTAAGAAGGGATTCGGCTTTATTGTCCGCGACAGCGGAGACGAGGTGTTTGTTCACTTCCGTGCCATTCGTGGAAGTGGCCGCCGAGTACTTCGCCAAGGCCAACTGGTTCGGTTCAGCGTTGTTGACGCCGACAAGGGCCTGCAAGCAGATAACGTTTCTATCCTGAGCGACTGAAATCTGATCTGATGCAAAAAAGGCAGCCTGCTATTATTTAGCGGCTGCCTTTTTTCGTTCTGGTTAATCCAGTTCCGGGACTCTCAGTTCCATACGACTAGTTGCTCACCGCGACTGTCCAGTCGCCACCACTTCTCGTCTTCCGCTGACTCGCCTTCTTTCCACTCTCCGGGGCTGCAACGGATTTCAGTGTCTATGGTTCGCCATGCGCTGCGTGCACACTCCAGATCGCTGTTCCAGGGTAGCTGCTCACCCTCTATAAGCAATGATGTGAACCGCTTTCCGAAAGCTTGGGGATAGAGCGTTATCTTCAGAAAAGCTTCCCCAAAAACAGCAGTGCCCTTGGTAACGGATGCAACATTATTGTCATCAAGCACCAACTGCTTTACATGGCTCTCAAGCCAATGATGAACGGCGCCTGCTTCCAGGTCACGAATGTAGATTTCCAGATCCTGCACTCGCAGATTCTCCATGGTGGTGGTCACAATGGAGCACATAGTGAACCGGCCCGGGCCGCGCTGCAAGCCAGCGTTCCAGTTCATGCCGCAAATCCTCCGCCGTTAACAGGCGCAAGGTTCCTGCAGCTTTGCGTTCGTGCCATGCCACTTCAGCAGCCGTACGCAATAAATGTAATTCCTCTAAAGATTGCTCGATCTCATCCAGCGGTTCTTGCCGCGCCATAGCAACAAGGCTCTGACGCCGGAGCGTGTCAGCCTGCCCGGAAAGCGCTACAGAGCCCACGGGGCCGCGCCGGGCAAACAGTTCCAATCGTGCCGCTGCCCGCTCAACCCACTGCAACATTCCACCGGGTGTACACACACATCGGCTGTGTCGGGAAGCAGCGAACTGTATCCCGGATTGAGAGAGCAGTATATTCCAGCGACGCTCTATATTTGCTTGATGGGCGACCAGGATGGCTTTTCGCTGCATCTCGCTGGGTAGTGGCATGTCACAGATCTCCAGCGTTCGACCAAGCAACTGCTCCAGAGTACGGCAAGGTTTTTCGTTGCCTTGTGACGTATCCGGCCCCAATAACACTAAAGGCCCTTGCCATCGCTGAACAAGCTCGGACGCAAGGCCCGAAGGACGATCCATCAATGCCAATAGATCCACTGGTGATACGTTATCAAGGACCAGGACCGGCCAAGGCTTCTTGGCATTCGCGGGAATGACCGCAAGCTCACTGGCCATTACCTCCGTTTCGCTACGCAGATCCATCTCAACATAAGGTTGTGCCAGCGATGATAACAGGGAACGCAGCCAAACAGACTTGCCCGCGCCACGTTCTCCTCTGACCCACACCACAACGCCCGGCGTTGCTGCAAGAGTAATAGCTACATCTTCTGCAAGTTCGATCCAATTCGCATCGGTAACCACCACCGGCGCTGTCTGCTCATCCTCAATACCAGGCCTTGCAGAACCCTCGCCATCACTATATTCATCACTCGATTCGGGCCACTGCGATACCAACTCAAGCACGGCAACATAGGCTTTTTCCTGCAAGCGCTCAGCATGTCTTGCGAGCACTTCAAGAAGCTGAGGCCAATCAAGCCAGGCAGGTGTACCAAAGGATTCTCGAGCCGTTGCCAGCCAGTAGATGAGCTGGGAGGAAAGCAGGCCTTCACCGCCTACTTCAGTCACTATGGGTTGTTCACACTGGACAGTACGGATCAGCTCATCCATATCCACGCCTGATCCGCGCAGAAAATAGCTTGCGGAGGGGCTGGACTCCAGTAATGCAAGCAGAAAGTCTTCAACCGTTATCACTGCGCCGCCACGGCGATCAACATCTTCGCGGGCATTCAGCAATGCAGTCTGACATTGGGGGGCGAGGCATCCTTGCCAATCTTCCATCAAACGTTTCCCTGTTTTATCGCATCATCCTGATGCTTGAGGCGTTAGTTAAAACTAACCTTTAAAATCTTCACAATTCTATGGATGTTTCGGTTGATCTGCAATTCCGACGGGCATGCAGCACTCACCAACTGCCGGTATTCTCCATACTGACCCAAGGCTCTTTAGGCGCCAACGGCTCGCCTTTCTGCAGCAACTCTATGGAAATATTGTCTGGTGAGCGGATAAACGCCATGTAACCATCCCGGGGAGGACGGTTAATCGTAACGCCTCCAGCCTGCAGCTTCTCACAAAGCGCATATATATCATCTACCCGATAAGCCAGATGGCCAAAGTTACGGCCACCCGTGTACTCTTCCGGGTCCCAGTTATAGGTCAACTCCAGCGTGGGTGCCTTATGCTCACGCGCTTGAACTTCGTCCTTTGCCGCTGCGAGAAACACGAGCGTAAAACGCCCTTTCTCACTGTCTCTACGGTCGATCTCAACCATACCCAGCAAGTCACAAAAAAAATGCAGGGATTTCTCAAGATCCCCTACGCGGATCATCGTATGTAGGTACTGCATACTGCCTCCTTCCGTATCCTTTTGCTTCAAGCGGTGAACACTGCGCTTTGACTGGCACAGGGCTGCCGCATCTTTATTACCTCACAGTTTACGGTATTCTGGACGGATGGACGCAAACCTCAAGTCGGAACTGACTAGCCCTTACCAAACTCCAGCGATCAACCATATCGCCTGGCTGTGCCAGGCACCGCAACTGATGCATTCGCCGATCATTTTTGAGCCTGCAGAGTATCTGCCTTCGAACTATCCTGACCTGCTTAAGCTCTGGGATGAATATCCTGAAGCTTCACCTCCGTTACTGAGAGAGCCGCCACAGCGCAGACTGGGATTCTATTTCGAACGACTGTATCAGGTTTTGCTGGAAAACCTGCTCGGCTGGCCCATTCTGATGAAGAACCAACAGATACAATCTGCCGGGCACACCATCGGAGAGCTGGATTTCGTGGTGCACAACCGTGCAGAAGACCGCATTGAACACCACGAAATTGCCATCAAGTTCTATCTTGGTGTGCCAGAGCCAAACGGAACAACCCTCTGGTACGGCCCCAATGCCAGAGACCGGCTGGACATAAAAACAACCAGCCTGCTCGAACAACAAAGCAGGCGCACATGGTTGCCTGAAACCATCGCAATGCTGTCGGAATATGGCATTACAGGACCGCTGACATCACGGATTTTCATGCCGGGGTATTTGTTCTATCCCGATGCCTCGCAGGCAGTCACTCCGGATTATGTTCCCAGTGAGCATCTGCGTGGGCGGTGGATGTATGTGTCCCACGCAAAAGCATTAGACACGTCACATTGGGTTGTGCTCAACAAACCGCATTGGATTGGCGGCTGGTTTCAGCGCGAGAAGCCAGATGCTGAGCTTGCTATGGATGCTCTTAGGCGCGTAGAAGACAGAGGCATTCCACAGCTGTTTGCGGTATTGCGGGAAGATCCGCGGGTCGGCAATTGGCACGAGGTGGATCGGGTGTTTGTGGTGCCGGAAGATTGGCCATGATTTTCGTACCAATTTCAGGAAACGCCTGCCACAATAAGCCAATAATATCAGCACCATGCAGATCAAGCTTGCAAGCAAAGCAGGCCGCTAAAACACTGATAAAGGATAGGCACCATGGATGACCACAGCCAATTTAGACTGCTTTCAAAGCGCCGGTTCCTGCCGTTTTTCCTGACGCAATTTTCCGGCGCCTTCAACGACAATCTGTTTCGCAATGTCCTGCTGCTTTTAATTACCTATACCGCAGGTGGTTTGATGGGCCTGCCGATTGATGTGGCGGTTAATATTGCAGCATTCGTGTTCATTGTGCCGTTCTTTCTGTTCTCCGGTATTGCTGGTCAATTGGCGGACAAATACGAAAAGTCCCAGGTTATCCGATGGGTAAAACTGGCAGAAATTGCAATCATGGTGCTGGCCGCTGTTGGCTTGTGGCACGGATGGTATGAGGCTTTGCTACTGCTGTTATTCCTGATGGGCGTGCAATCCACCTTCTTTGGGCCGGTAAAGTACGCCCTTCTGCCCCAGGTACTCACAGACGATGAACTCGTAGGCGGCAATGCTCTGGTAGAAATGGGCACCTTCGTTGCGATTCTGGTGGGTACGCTTGCGGCGGGCTTGTTAATGGGCAGCGAGCAACCTGAGAAACTGGCTGCGATCGGTGTAGTGGTTCTCGCCGTTATTGGCTACCTGGCTGCACGAAAGGTTCCGGTGACGGGCACTACTAACCCAGATATGACCATTGGTTTCCGGCCTCTGCGAGAAACCTGGAACCTGATGCGACTGGCGGCTGAGAATTACTCGGTGCTGCTATGCATCATGGCCATTTCCTGGTTCTGGTTTCTCGGCGCCGCCTACCTCACCCAATTCCCCAGCTTCGCGCAAACAGATCTGATGGGCGACGAAACCGTTGTCACCTTGCTGCTCGCCGTATTCACCATCGGGATCGCATTGGGCTCAGTTGCCTGTGAACGGCTGTCCGGGCATCGGATAGAACTGGGCATAGTGCCCATCGGCTCGCTGGGCATCAGCCTGTTCGGGCTTGATCTGTACTTCAATATGCCCGCCAATCCGGTACCGACCGACTGGTGGATGATCATCACCGACAGCCAGCACCGGCAACTGGCCATTGATCTTCTGGGCATCGGCTTCTTTGGCGGCCTGTTTATCGTTCCGCTATATGCCTTTGTACAACAGCAAACCCCGGAACCCCAACGGGCACGTGTAATTGCGGCACTAAACGTATTCAACGCCCTATTCATGGTAGTCAGCGCTGGTATGGGTATTTTAATGCTGGGCGTGATCGGGCTGAGTATCCCGGAATTCTTTCTGGTGCTCTCCATCATGAACCTGATCGTGGCTGGCTTCGTTTATCAGCAGGTTCCTGAGTTCGCCTTGCGGTTTATCGTTTGGGTGCTATCACACACTATCTACCGGGTACGCCATGAAGGCCTTCGCCAGATTCCGGATGACGGCCCGGTGTTGCTGGTTTGTAACCACGTGACTTACATGGACGCGTTGATCATCGCTGGCGCAGTGCGCAGACCCATTCGTTTCGTGATGGACCACCAAATTTTCAAAATGCCCATTCTCGGCGGTCTGTTCAGGCTCGCCAAAACCATTCCGATCGGCCCAAGGAATAAAGTACCAGAGATTTACGATGCTGCTTTTGAGCGCATCGACGAAGAACTGGATGCGGGTAACGTGGTGTGTATATTCCCGGAAGGAAAACTGACATCTGACGGCGAAGTGGGCACCTTCAAAAACGGCGTTGAAATTATCATCCAGCGCAGGCCCGTAACGGTTGTGCCCATGGCACTTCGGGGGCTATGGGGCAGCTTTTTCAGCCACTGCGGCGGGCCGGCGCTGAGCCACCTTCCGAAACGTTTCTGGTCGCGAATCGAATTGGTGGCTGGCGAGCCGGTTTCGGCAGAAAAAGCGGCTGCTGAGATGTTGGAGCAGCGGGTTAAAGGTTTGAGGGGGAGTGGTCAGTGAGCTACTTGCCCCCTGACCTCCGAGCACCGATTCCGAGCATCATTCGAAAATGTACGTTCCGTTTTCATCCTTCTTCACATCCATAAATCCCATGTGAGGAAACAGTCGAACCTTTATTGAATACGAAAGCGCACCTCCTGAAATCGCCAACAGAACACCCACGACTGAAACAACCGGGAAATAATTGAAGAAATAGACATAGCCAGCAGCAACGCTAATACAGAGAAGAATAAATGAGGCGTACCCGGTAAAAGACATTCTGAACAGGCCGACAAAATAGAAGATCGTCAAAATGAACGTTGCAACGATTCCTTGCCAACCGAACTCTTCATCCATCGGCACCACGTTGGAGTATATCACCCAGATCCCGAAACACGCCTGAAGCAGACAGAGAGTAAGGAGGACTCGATTAAGCAGGACAGTTCGTCTCGAGGATGAGCCAGGCTCGAACGTTGCAATCTTATTAGCCAAGCGCATTTGGTTGCCCGACTGTTTTCTGAGCTGCTCGAAGATTTCATTTCGGCTAAGCCCCTGCTTCATGAGTTCTTTGATTTGATAGTCCATTGTCTACTCTCCTTGTAACATCCAATTGGCCATGCGCCAGCCAGGCCAGGTACTCAGCACAACTTCCAGACAGCCTTTCGTCAGTTTCTTCGGCGATCAGGCGGTCACCAGCCAGAGGGGGATACCCATCAACCAGAAGCGTCAACACTCTGTAACTGAACAGCACCACCGCTCAGCGCTGAACTCATGATTGCTGAAATCAAAATGAATGGAATCGCCACAAAATAAGTAGGAAATCCGGCATCACCAAATATATTGATCAGCGCTACCACGCCAACCGTTGCCGCCCCAATGGTGAGTATTAAAACCGATACTTTTGCTTTTAGCTCTGATTCGGCATCCGCTTTAATCTTTACCAGTACCCCACACTGGGAACACTCAACAGGCTCGGATTTCCCAAGCACTTCCATCTGACCCGCAGTAAGTTGATTCCTGCCATCGCAGGCTGTGCATGTAGCTTCTACACAATCACTCATTTTCACCTTCCCTGAAGTTGAGTTAATTTTTAATCTCTGTTTCCCGTATTGCTCCGTGCGTCGCCGCTGAATTCCCTCTGTCTGGCAAGACCCTCAGGCTCCCCGCCGGCCATGGTTAGTTTCCTGGCCGCAAGGTCAAGCCATTAGCGGGCTCTTTGTCTCAAATTGGCCAGGAGCCTGCTGGGCGTTTCTGGCGATATTCTTCCATCGAGATCCTGCCCAGTTGTGGCGTAAGTTTGCAAGCCCGGCTGCCCCACGGATACTGTCTTTGCCGCTGATATAATTCCCGCCACCCCTCTCCGTCTTTCCAGGAGTCCAGATCAAGGTCACGCCAGTAACGGGGGTTACGACCGGTTTGCTTATCATGTTCCGCAGTGACCGGATCCAGGTGACGAAAGGGTTCCAGACGCGGTGTATCCGGCAAGGGCTGGGTCACATCCATGTAGCGCTGAAGCATATCCCACAGGGCCAAAACTTCGTGCTTTTCCGCTTCAATGGTGCTGAAAGCGGTCTTGTTGAAGGTTTTCTGGGTGTAGCGGTGTACCAACATGAGTCGATAGAAGATACCGCCTTGCTGAACAACCCGCTCAACATAGGCATCAAACTCCACAAAAGGCGCGTCGAAAAAGCGCTTTCGGCCGAGGGCAATGCGAACCTGGCCTGTGAGGCGGTTGAATTCACTGCAACCATCTTCGAGGGTGTCGTCCAGTTTTTTATGGATGTTTTTTTCGAAAGGTTTGAGAAAAAATCCGAGTCCGGTGCTCATTAGCCAGTTGGTGGTGGGAGGGATTATCCAAAATGCAAAAAACAACCACGCGAATACCATAACCAACCCAATCATACCAACTAGCAGCCCGGGAAGATCGTACCACCCAGATAACAGGATGATTCCCCAAACAATAGAAGCCAAGCCACCAAATAGAAGCATAAAGATCCACGTAAATGGCAAGAGCAGGATTAGAAACTTAAAGCCTAGCTTGCCATTAAGAAATCGAATTTTCTGGTGATCCCACCACCAATCCTTGTCTTTGAATTCAGGATCTTTTCTTTCCTGATCCTGCAGAGTATCAATATCTTGGATAGTTCCGTGGTATGGAATAAACCCAGCGTAGATGCCAATGGGCTGCAGTTCTTCGCCTATACGGGTGCGCTTGGTCTGGCTTTGAGGCAACGGCCCTATAGCAGTTGCCCTGAAGGCCGTGCCTGCATATTCAGAGACAGCTTTTGGGGCACTCATGCGGTTACCTCGGTGAAAAACCAGTATGGCGACTTTGGCTGAGCGTATGGATCCAAGATAGCCCGCTCCTTAGGTGGTGGGTTGCTGTGCAGGGCCGAATTATATGGTTCATAATATTCATACACTGGTGCGGGAAATATGATCGGCCCTAATTCGGTATCTAAAGTAACCTGAAGTCCAACTCGAACCCGTGTCTTCACTGACTCTTGATAAAGCAAACTACGATATTCACGATCTTGAAGCTCGCGTTTTACAAGAAACCGAACAGCAGATAGATGTGGCAGTGACTGTCGAGCCACGACTTTCTTCAACGGTGTGGTTTTTACGAGTTGAGTACTGCTAACGGGCGCAATAGAGCCCGGAGCAACGATACTTGTATTTGAGGATTGATAGGCGACTTCCTGAACAACCAAGTTGAAAGGGGTCACAGGTATACCTGCGTTACACTCATACCCACGATAGAGGTTCAACCGGCTGACCAAAGGGAACTTTACTGTTACCACGTAATCATCAGATTTGGGTGTGTAACTAGGGGGAGATAATGCAGTATCCGGTTCAATATCTGCATACTTTTGCGCAGTAATCTCAATCGGTGAAAGAAGAGAAAGCAGTTGACTGTAATAGGCTTGATCGTCGTGCCCAACCATTAAGTCGTCAGGATACGTACCCCACGGACCTCGCTTGAGGAGTTTTTCGAACACATCATCTGCAACAGCAGAGGCATACAAACCACCGCCAACCACCATCGTCATGCCAAGGATTGCCCACCCCCAGCCAGGTATGGCGAGCAAAGTGCCAAAAAGTGGCTGAGCCACAAAAATCAAGCCACCTATTAATGCTATAGCGTGGCCCGTGGCGGCATCCAAATCCTGCTGTGACAAACTGATTCGCAATTCCCAGGCGCTCACAACAACATTGATAGCACCTGCAACAAAACTCGCCAAGCCTACAGTACGAACCAAGGTAGAAGCATTCAAGCTTTTTAACCTACTACCAATAAAAATCCAGTTTTTCATATCGAACAGTGGTCGAGTAGAAAATTTGTAAAGACGACGCTGGTTAGTTAAGTCGCTTCCCATCACAACGCTCAATTTAATGGACGCTGCGAAGAGATCCACGCCAGCACCCGCCAGCAACTTCGTGGTTGCTAGGGGCATGTTCCCATTACGTGAATCTTGGGCTCGACCATAATTTTGCAGTTCTATAAAAACATTAAACGCCGCCAAAACCACCAGCCCACGGGACACAGCTGGCCCATCCACAACTTTCCCGACACGCTTAGCAAAATCCACCTTCAACAGGCTAAGCTTCTGGGCTTCGGAGTGCGCATCGGGCGCAAAGAACACCATGGTTCCACCAGCTACCTTATTAACAGCTTCCTCCAAAGCATCAGCGGCTCGTGTGGGGCTGCTTGATGCAATTACCTCATCAGAACTGTCCAATAGGTCCGCATACAAATAGTCTTTTTTTCGGGTGAGCACGCCTTCTGTGTGGTCAAAATCATTTAATCCCCGGTCGAGCCCATTTCCTTTCACACCTAGAATTGAACCGCTGATAAGAGCTCCAGCCCGATCCATCACCTTAATGCTTTTCAGCTCGGGATCAGTTAACGCGAGGTTCGATGAAACGGCCTGCATAACTCTCTGCAATTCAACTTGCTGAATTTTCCCATCCTCCATCAGACGCTTACATACCGCCAATATCGCGGAACTCCACTCTGACAAAGCACCGGATACTAACCCTCCAACTTTTCCCGCATTGGAAATATCCTTAATAACGCTATCACCGCCTTCTGTTTTCTCTTGCAGCTGCTTCTCCAGATATACGAGAGACTGCGTATTCAGGCGGTTTAGCAGTGCCTCATCAATCTCGACGCTCCCATCAGCAAGCGCTCGCAAGCGTTCATAAGGAGACGGCATCTCGCCCTTCTCATCAGTTGAACTCTCAGAATCAGGTTGCGGTGACCAATCAGCTAGAAAACTTCCCCTGAGTATCCATTGTTTTAATCCGGTTAAGACCTCGACATCACTGCTTGCACCTTGAGCTTTAAGCACGCCGGGGATCTGCTGCAAGACATTGAGTTTATCCGCCACCAACAAATAGGCTTCACAGATCGCATGATCACTGCATGTCCGGTAATCTTCAAAAATTGGATCAAGCTCCCCTATCTTGATCGTGGCTATCAGGTCTTCGGCGTGCTGCTCAATGATGCGAATGGCATGATTCTTTTCAGACGTGTGCAACACTTCATCTAACTTCTGCCGGTCTATGGCTTCTGCATACTTTACCAATGATGGTTTTTTACCACCTGCTTGCGGATCAAAAACCGCCTGCCGGATCAGCATTGCAGAATGAACCATCGGGTTTTTCTGAATAGACACATCAATCGCATCAAGATAATGCAAAGCCAAATGCAACTGAGCAAGCGAATGCCGCAGCTTGAAAAGCGGGTCTGGCAAGGCAATACAAGCTAGCCCTTTCTGCCCTCTCAGGTCGGCCAGCCGGTCTTTGTCGGGATCACAGCTGATATCAAGCTCTACGGGCTGCCCACCTTCTTCCTGAGCTTCACGCAAGCGGGCGGCCAGTTTTACACAGAGCTCGGAATCCGATGGAGTTTCGAAGGCTGGCGTAAAATCTCGCGGATTTTCCAGCATTAGCTCAATGCCGAGATCCCTTGCCCGCAGCTCCGGCAAATCCTCAACCCTGGAAGCCGGAAACCCGGTCTTGAAGCTGATGCCCTCTGCGGCAGTTACAGCCCAGGCATGGCCAATGCCTGTTGTGCGGGCATTCCTGGCCTTATCGTCAGCCTCCAGTTTCTGGATATAGCTCCAGTCCCATTGCACCTCACTGTACGCCATGCGGAAGTCGTGCATAACTGCGTGGCCTTGCAGGAATACGGGGACGAGTACATCGTCGAACCATTCACCTTCCGCTGGTCGCTCAACCCTTAATTTACTATCCGGGTTATCTATTTCATTCCGGGCTGCCGTGAGATCAACATCACTCACTTTTGAATCTGGCCCGATCTCCAGCTCACGCCACAAACTGCCGCGGCGAAACACATATAAGTAGCCTGGCCGGAGCATCGCAACAGCCTTGCCTTGATAGACTGGGGCTCCATAACCTGTAGAGACAGGAAGTGCGCTTTCGATTTCTGCCAGGGGTTTAATCCTTAACAGGGTGTTCTCCTGATGGTCTTCCCGTTCAATATTCGAACGGGCATTTTTCAGAAGCGGAATAGTAATCTGCCCCCCTTCCCGCTTGTTGATTGTGAGCACCAGGTCATGGGGATTACTGTCGTCGTATTCTGCTTTACGACGAACTGAACGTTCCCTGGATTCATCCGTAAAAGTTACAGTACCTGTCACGCTTTGCCCCCTTCTGAAGAATCCTTGATAACCTCAACTGCTCCCCCGCTGTTATGCCCACCAATCACATCAACGATCAGCTTTCGATCTGTGCCCGGTAACTGATCAACCTCCATTTGGTCAGGAGAGGCATTTTTGCGTTGGCCCACCATCGCCAGTTCCGGCGGCTGTGGCATTGCCGCACCATCTATACCAAGTACTGCTGGGAGTTCCGGAGTAACGACCGCCTGCCCCGAACCACTCCCCGGCGTCCCACCCGAATTGATCTTGATCCCCGGCCCACTCAGCGTTACGCCACTGGGATCCAGCTTGATAAAGCTGCCACCGCCAGAAATGGTAATTTCGGCACCGGCATCCAAAACCACTTTGGCACCGGCTTTATGGTGAACTTCACTCCCGGCTTCGCACAGCGTCGCGCTGCCAGATTTCTGGTGCAGGGTGCCGCCGATGGTCTGGCTGCAGTCGGCTCCGATGGTTTGGCGATTTTCGCCGTCCACCGTGAGGTGGTCGTTGCTCTTTACGTGGCTGAAGCGGTCGTTCTCGACGGTCAGGTGGCTGTCGTTTTTGATGACTTCGGTACGGTTGTTTTCCGTGAGCAGATCCAGGCCTTTCTGGGCGTGGATGTAGATTTGTTCTTTGTCTGCCTCGTCCTCGAACCGCAGTTCGTTACTGCCCTCGCCCTTGTGGGTCTGGGTTTTCAGGGTGGTGCGGGTTTTGTGTTCCGGCAACGGGTAAGGCGGTGTGTTAGTCGCATGATAAGTGCGGCCGGTAATGATGGGCTGATCCGGGTCCCCGTCGAGGAAGGAGACAATGACTTCGTTGCCGATTCTGGGTAGGGCCATGAAGCCATATTGGCCGCCAGCCCAGCCCTGGCTGGCTCTTAGCCAGGCGCTACTGTGTTCGTCGTTCTTGCTGTATCTGTCCCAGGGGAAGCGTACTTTTACCCGGCCAAATTCGTCGCAGTGGATTTCTTCCCCTTCGGGGCCTGTCACCAGAGCGATTTGCGGGCCGTCCATGAGTGGGCGATGGCTAACCGTTGGCCGCCAGGTTTTGTCGGCGGGTACGGCGCTGAACGTGTTGTGGTATGACGTCGGGCCAGAACCGCCCTCCTCTTCCATGGCCTGAGGTTGTTTGCCGGTATGTGTGACGGCGGTCAACAGCCAGTCCCGATTCAGTTTGGGGTTGTCGTGCTCAATGAGTTCGGTTTTGGCACCGCAGGTGAAGTCTGCGCGGTTGCTCTCGCCGGTGGCGGTGCTGGCGTCGTTTCTGAGGGCGTCCAGCCTGGCTTCGGTAAACGGCTGGCCGCTGGCGTCGGCTTTGAAACGGCCGGGGTAATCAAAGTGCTGGTAATCCTGCCGTTGATTGGCACTGGTGGCACTGTGTTCGTGCATCAGGGCGTAGGCGGGATTTTTGAAGGTGTAGTCTTTGGTGGCTACAGACGCGGCGCGAACCCGTTCTTCGTAGCGGAAACGGAATACGGCGGATTGTTTGGTGCTTCCGCCCGCTTTGCCGTTGTATTCGGCAGTACCCAGCCTTGGTGCATCGCCGTGGTGGTCGGCAACAATCAGGCCGGGTTGTTCGCTGCCATCCACGCTGCCGTGCTGGTAGCGGTAGTGCCAACCTTCTTCGGCAGCCAGTCGCCCGATAAAGGCCAGGTCGCTTTCCCGGTGCTGTACGCAGTATTCCCGTTCCTGGGGCGCACGTTTGAGGTCAAACACTGAATCCACAATGCCCCGTTCTTCCAGCAGGGTACGCACGATGGTGTCTGTAGTTTGGGTCTGGAAGATACGGCTGTTGTGCATCAGACCCAAGCGCCACAAAGGCGGCTCGATAACAATCTCATAGCGGGTGCGGCGGTGGCCAGAATCGCCTCGAGCAAATTCGTTGACCACGCCGGTGAAGCGGCGAAGGGGTATGCCGTCCTGCCATACCACCAGATCCACTTGCTGCTCCAAAACTTCGGATGCATCTATGTCCGGGTCGGTACTGGCCAGTTCAAGGCAGCCATGAAATAGCTCGGATAGTCGTTCCGTCAGCGTGAAGCCAACAACGGAAAATAGATCAGAGGGGAGTTCGCCAACACGGGCGGTAAACTGCAGTCCGCTTGCCTGGGGCATGTCTTCTATCCCTGAAGATTGGTGTGTTATTCATGCTCATCCTGAGCCGGTGCCCGATTATACCCACCACGTTTGTGAATGTAACCCCACTGCACCGGAGCGCTTCAAGCATGAGAGCTTGACCACAACTCTATTCTGCGCCACCCTAATCTGGTTTCGTTACGCAACCTAAGTAGCAAAATAGCTACTGCATATCTCAAACTTGGCGGCGTACCCCACCACAGCAAGGAGAAACACCATGAGCCAATACCAAAATCGCGCCATTGTGCTGAAGCAGCGTCCCAACGGCGAAATTCAGGAGGGCGATCTGGCAATAGAAGAGCGCCCAGTGCGTATGCCCGAAGAGGGCGAAGTGGTTGCACAGGTGCTATGGCTTTCGCTGGACCCGTACATGCGCCCACGTATGAACGATGCGAAAGGCTATATGGATCCCATTGCGATAGACGACCCCATTGTGGGCGAAAGCGTGGCGCGGATTGTTGAGTCCCGGTCAGACAAGCTCAAAGTAGGTGATGTGATTACCTGCTATTCCGGCTGGCAGGAATATGTCACCTTCCCTGCAGATGCGCCGATGGTGTACAAAATCGATCAAAAAGAAGGCGTTCCACTGCAAACCTATCTCGGTGTGGCAGGCATGCCAGGCCGTACTGGCTACTGCGGCTTAACCTACTTGGGCAAGCCAAAATCCGGCGAAACGGTGGTAGTTTCCGCAGCTTCCGGCCCGGTAGGAACAGTGGTTGGCCAAACTGCAAAACTTGCGGGCTGCCGCGTGGTGGGTGTGGCAGGTGGGCCAGAGAAGTGCAGCTATGTGGTAGACGAGTTGGGCTTTGATGCCTGCGTGGACTACAAAGCAGGCAATCTGGAAGCCGATTTGAAAGCCGCCTGCCCAAACGGTATCGATATTTATTATGAAAACGTAGGTGGTGACGTAACCAGAGCCGTTGCGCCGCTGTTGAACCAAGGTGCGCGGGTGCCCATTTGCGGTTTCGTATCGGCTTACAACGCCAAGAGCACCGATAAGGTAGAAACGCCGTTTGATATTCTCAAGCGCCTCGACCCGGTTCCAGAGCACCGTTTCTTCCTGGTAACCGAGTGGCAGGATCAGCACCAGGAAATTACCGATATCCTCACCAGCCGCATTGCCGCAGGCCAGCTGAAGTACCGCGAAACGGTTGCTGAAGGCCTCGAAAACGCCGTTGAGGCCTTCAAAGGCATGCTGAAGGGTAAGAACTTCGGCAAGCAGCTGGTGCACATCGCCGATTAAAGTCACTGGCGCTTAACACCGGGAGGGCTACTCTCCTATTTGTAGGAGCACCTTCCCGGTGTTTTTGTTGGCTTCCACGTGGGCCATGGCGCTTTCAACCTGCTCAATGGGCCAGGCACTGTCGATCACAGGTTCAATCTGCCCGGCAACCAGCAATGGCCAAACATGGCGATACAAATCCTGCATTACTCGCTCCTTATCCGCGACTGAACGGGAACGCAGGGTCGAGCCGATCAGCTTGTGGCGTTTCATCAGCATGAGGCCCAGGTCGACGTCCGCAAAGCGCCCTCCCAGAAGACCGATCAGAACAATTCGGCCATCGGCACTCAGAACCTTCTGATCGTCCTTAATGTAGCCACCACCAACCGGGTCCAACACCATATCTACGCCGCCCCAGCTTTTCACCGCATCCACAAACGATCCGTTCTTGCGGTTCCAGGTGCCCGTTGCACCCAGCTTGCGGCACACTTCCAGCTTGTCGTCGTCACCTGCAGTGGCAAATACCGGATTACCAAACGCTGTGGCTATCTGAATAACCGTAGTACCCAGGCCACTTCCTGCCGCGTGCAGCAACACACGCTCACCGGGCCTAAGGTCGGCTTCCTGATATAGATTCAACCAAGCTGTCGCAAACACTTCCGGAAGCGCTGCGGCTTTTTGCAACGAATACCCCTTGGGTATGGGCAACACCTGAGCAGCAGGAACCACAACCTTGGTTGCGTAGCCTCCCCCGGTCAGAAGCGCGCACACTTCATCGCCCACTCCAAAGCCCGTTACGGCTTCGCCGATGGCTGCAATACGGCCGCTGACTTCCAACCCGAGAATTTCCGATGCTCCGGGAGGTGGAGGATAAACGCCCGCTCGCTGAGACAAATCAGCCCGGTTAACGGCCGTCCAGACAACATCGATTTCTACGTGGTTTGCAGGCAGCTCTTCGGAGCTCGCATAGTCTTCCCACACCAGGGAATCACCGACTATCTTGATTGCTTTCATCATGTATCGAATCTCGGCACTCTTGGGTGTCCAGCTATTGAATATCCAGCTATGAATCGCGTCTCTTGTCAGGATACCCCATGTGGATGGGTGGTTCGACTTTGAAGCTAAGGGAATGAGATTCCGATACGTCTATCACCACATCCGCCCTCGCGGGCATTTCCGCAAGGGATGCTCGGGTTATCCGTTCATAGTGCATAATAAACCGTGCAACTTCATCACTGCTCATTACCCGCAACGGTCGCGACTTGTCAGCAGAAACAGCTGCGGTTCTGATTCGCTCTGCCAGCTTGTTTTCCTGTAAGGTGCGCCATTCCAGAACGCTTTCCATGGAAGGCGCTTTAAGCATAATCAGGCTATCCAGCTGACTGAAGAACTCCTTATAAGTGGTGCTCAGGCATTGGTTCACGTAGTCGCGCCATACTCCTTCCGTGTCTTCTTGCGCTTCTAATAGATTCACCGGAGCTATAAGTGCCTCCGTGCTTTGTGCGGGGGCACCCACGCACCAGCCTTCCAGCAAGATGACAGCCGGTCTGCCTTTGAATACTGGCCAATCATCTGCTGGTGCCCTGTCATCTATTGATTTATCGAACGCAGGGATGGCCGTTTCATCCCCCGGTTGGGCTGAGCGGAGCTGATCTATCACCCGCTGGCCAAGCTCAATATCGTGTGTACCCGGCACCCCACGGGTCAGGAGCAATGGGTGCACTTGCTCGGCAAGCTCCCGGCGCTCTGCTCTGGTAAGGTAGATGTCATCAAGAGAGAAGCTGGCTGTAGGGCAGCTCCAGTGTTTTGAGAGCAGCTCCCTCATGAACAGCGCGAGGGTAGATTTGCCCGTTCCCTGCGCACCATGAATGCCTACAACAAGCGTTCGTTGCGCCGACTTATGGAGCTGCGAGACATAATGCACCAGGGGCACAATGATCTGCTGCACCGTGTTGGCGTAGCTTTTGGGTAGACCTTCCTGGTCTATTAACGTGGCGATGGTATTTTCGAGCGCATTCACAAGCAGAACTGATTCCCGGTGTTAGTTGGTAGTTTGCAAGTATTCTTATCGATTTGGAGTATAGGCCTTTTATGAGCAGCAATAGTTTTCGTGTAGAGCATCGCTACCTGGGACTCCCAGACAGCTTCTACACCCGCGTTCAGCCCACTCCACTCAAAGACGCAAAAATGGCGTGCTTCAACCACAAGCTGGCGCAGGAAATGGGCTTCCACGTTTCCAACGAAGCCGACTGGGCAAACATCGGTGGCGGTGCCGAGCTGCTTGAAGGCATGGACCCGGTGGCTATGAAATATACCGGCCACCAGTTTGGCACGTACAATCCGGAACTGGGCGATGGCCGCGGCCTGCTGTTATGGGAAACCGTCGGGCCCGATAACCGCCGATGGGACTGGCATCTGAAAGGCGCAGGGACAACTCCCTACTCCCGCTTTGGCGATGGCCGAGCGGTTTTGCGCTCGACCATTCGCGAATACCTGTGCAGCGAAGCCATGCATGGGCTTGGAATCCCAACCACCCGCGCCCTGTTTATGGTCAGCGCCCGGGACCCGATTCGCAGAGAATCCATCGAAACCGCTGCCGCACTGGTGCGAGTCGCCCAGACCCACATACGGTTTGGCCACTTCGAGTTTGCGGCCCACCACGAAGGCCCAGAAGCGGTAAAAACCCTTTTGGAACACGTCATATCACTGCACTTCCCACACCTGATTCAATTACCCGAGGAAGAACGCCATGCACGCTGGTTTGAAGAAGTGGTGGAGCGTACTGCAAGGCTAATCGCAGACTGGCAAGCAATAGGCTTCTGCCATGGCGTGATGAACAGCGACAACATGTCGATTATTGGCGACACCTTCGATTACGGGCCCTTCGCTTTTCTGGACGATTTTGATGCTGGCTACATCAGCAATCACACGGACCAGGGCGGCCGCTACGCCTTTAACCGCCAGCCTCAGGTAGGCTTTGCCAACTGCCAGTACCTTGCCAACGCCCTCTTGCCAGTAATGGACGAGGACACCATCCGCAAAGGATTACAGCGGTATGAAGCCGCCTACAACGGGCGCTTCCTGCAGAACATGCGGGACAAGCTTGGTCTGGTGCAGGAGGACGAAAACGATCTCAGCCTGGTAATGGACACCTTCAGCATGCTCAACGAACACCATGTCGACTACACGGCTTTCTTCCGCGCACTGTCCAACCTTTATGACCACGGCCATGCGCCCTTACGGAATTTGTTTGTGGATCGCCAGGTGGCGGATGAGTGGCTTGCACGTTATGAGAAACGACTTGAGAAAGAAACCCGCGCACGGGATGAACGGGATTTCGAGATGCGCAGAGTGAATCCAAAATACATTTTGCGAAACTATCTGGCTCAAAAAGTGATTCTGGAGGCTCAGAATGGTGATTTTGAACCCATGAAGGCATTGCTCAAGGTTCTGGAAAAGCCGTTCGACGAACAGCCGGGCTATGAAAAGTACGCTGCGCTGCCGCCAGACTGGGGCAAGCACATAAACATCAGTTGTTCGAGTTAACGGCGAGGAAACAGGAAGGGAGAACCGAGGGCCAGATGTTGCAACCTGACCCTCGGCTTTATAACTCAGCTAACTAGCTTCAGACGGATTTCGCAGCAATAATCTTCTCTTGCCACTCCACCGGGCCAGTCTGGTGAACCGACGTACCCTTGGAATCCACCGCCACGGTTACCGGCATGTCTTCCACATCAAACTCATAAATGGCTTCCATACCCAACTCAGGGAAGGCAACCACCTCGGCGTGCTTGATGGCCTTGGAAACCAGGTAAGCAGAGCCACCCACAGCCATCAGGTACACCGCGCCAAATTCTTTAATGGCGTCGATAGCTACCTGGCCACGCTCGGCTTTACCAATCATGCCGGTGAGACCGGTCTTCTCCAGCATGGTGTGAGTAAACTTATCCATACGAGTAGCCGTAGTGGGGCCTGCAGGACCAACCACTTCTTCACGTACAGGATCAACCGGGCCCACGTAATAGATGAAGCGGCCTTTCAGATCCACCGGCAGCTCTTCGCCAGCGTTGATCATATCCACCATCTTTTTGTGGGCTGCGTCGCGACCGGTCAGCATCTTGCCAGACAACAGAACGGTTTCACCCGGCTGCCACTCTTTTACTTCTTCCGGCGTGATGGTGTTCAGATTCACCCGGCGCACGCCCTCACCCACTTCCCAGGTGATTTCGGGCCAGTCTTCCAGGCTCGGCGGTGTTTGCAGAGCCGGGCCAGTGCCATCCAGAGTGAAGTGCGCGTGGCGCGTAGCCGCACAGTTCGGAATAATCGCAACCGGCTTGTTTGCTGCGTGGGTTGGGTAATCTTTAACCTTCACATCCAACACGGTTGTCAGGCCACCCAGGCCCTGGGCACCAATACCAAGGTCGTTCACCTTGTCGAACAGCTCCAGGCGCAGTTCCTCAGCGCGATTGGACGCACCACGTGCCTGCAGATCGTGAATATCGATGGGGTCCAGCAGTGATTCCTTTGCCAGCTGCATGGCCTTCTCAGCCGTACCACCAATGCCTATGCCCAACATTCCAGGCGGACACCAACCGGCACCCATTTGCGGCACCATCTTAAGAACCCAATCCACCACGGAATCGGACGGATTCAGCATGGCAAATTTGGACTTGGCTTCAGAACCGCCACCCTTGGCTGCCACGTGGATTTCAACCGTGTTACCCGGCACCATTTTGCAGTGAATAATTGCTGGGGTGTTGTCGCCAGTGTTCTCACGCTTGCCATCCGGATCCGCAAGAATCGACGCACGCAGTACGTTGTCCGGATTGGCATAGGCGCGGCGCACGCCTTCGTTGATTACATCGTCCAGTGGCATCTCGCAGTCCCACTGAACATTCATGCCGATATTGACGAACACGGTCACAATGCCGGTGTCCTGGCACAGCGGGCGATGCCCCTGAGCACACATGCGCGAGTTAATCAGAATTTGCGCCATGGCATCCTTGGCCGCCTGGGACTCCTCCTTCTGGTAAGCCTCATGCACCGCGTCAATAAAATCTTTCGGGTGATAGTAAGAAATGAACTGCAGCGCGTCCGCTACGCTTTCAATCAGGTCATCCTGGCGGATTACGGTGGTCATAGGCGCCTCATCAGGTTGGTATCGTTATGATCGGATCGTCAAAAAACAGGAGGCATAGTTTACCAGAAATTCGCGAGCGCGAGGGATTGGGCAAAAGGCAAAGCCTTTTATCTTAACAATCACCTGAAAAAAGGTATCATCCTAACCAAATGACAAAAACCACTTCAGGAAGCACCCCAGGAGAGACAGTGACAGACTTTGTTCAATCCGAAATCAACAACAAGATTTTGACTGTTCGCATTAACCGCCCGGAGCGCAAAAACGCTCTTACTCACGCCATGTACACGACACTGGGCGATGCGCTTGAGCAAGCCGAATCCGATGACGGCATTCGCTGCGTACTATTTACTGGCAGTGAAGACTGTTTTACCGCCGGCAACGACCTCAGTGATTTCGCCAGCGGATTGAAAGGCAGCTTCAGAGAAACGCCTGTAGGCCGGTTCCTGATGTTGCTGGCCAAAGCCACAAAGCCAGTCGTGGCATCTGTAAATGGCCCAGCCGTAGGCATTGGCACCACTATGCTTTTGCATTGCGATTTCGTCTTCGCAGGCACTAACGCTCGCTTCCAGATGCCCTTTGCAAACCTGGGCCTGTGCCCTGAGGGTGGCTCAAGCCTTTTACTTCCTTCCTGGGTCGGCCGGGTACGGGCAGCCGAGCTATTGATGCTGGGCGGAGCCTTCACCGCGGAAGACGCCTATCGGCTGGGACTGATTAATAGAGTGTGCGATCCCTCCGACACCGAGAAAGCCGCGCTGGAAACTTGTGAAAAGCTCGTCAACCAGGCACCAGCTGCCATTCGGGCAACGAAAATGCTTCTCAACAAGCCCATCCAACAGGAACTTGAGGCAACCATGCTGGCCGAAGGTGAACTGTTTTCAGCTCGCCTGAAATCACCAGAAGCTGCAGAAGCCTTCGGAGCCTTCATGCAAAAGCGCAAACCGGATTTCTCACGTTTTAAATAATCCTCTCGCCCGCCAGTTGTCTTGCTCTGGCGGGCATTTGCTACATTTTGTAAAAACCCCCGGATATCGTCAGCTTGGGCTCGACAAACGTCGTACAGCCATCTATTTTTCATAAAGGCCAAGTTTCCTTCCAAGGAGAGTTTAAAGAGGTTGTGCGAGGAGGATTCAAACAGCAAGAATCACACTTTTGGCTGATCAACACGCGCTTTAGTGTCGCTATAGTCATAGATATAGAAATTGGCTTAAAGCGCTGGCTACAATTTCAGACAACCGTTTATGCAGAACAGGCCACTGACATCGGGTTTACCGCTTCAGACCGGCCCCGTTAGTTGCCGAACATAACGATACAACAACAGGAAAAGGTTCCACCCATGTTCAAGAAAACTCTAATAAGTCTTGCCGTGGCGTCTTCCCTTGGGCTAACAGGCTGCCTTAGTGGCGGTGACGAAGGGGCGAATGCTAATCCGGATTATCCGATCAGTCAGGATACATTCACGACTGAGTTCATGGCTCAGTTTGAAGGAAAAACCTGGCCGGTTTTTGACCCATACCCTTCCGCCTCAGCTCTACCAATTCCTAACGACTTGATATATGACTCTGAAGCTGGCGATGGCTCGTTCTCTGTTGCTGATAGCAAGCCTCCTGTTACTACTGCCCTGAACGGGCTTAGCGGTGCTTCGACAGTCGCTCCAATTGACATCAAATTTTCTGGCGCGATTTCAAACGTAAAAGGCCCGTCGTCTAACCCTGCAGAGGCTGTTCAACAAAACGTTTTCCTAATAGAGCTGGATTATGCAAGCGGTGATCCACTTCGCGGGTTAAGCGCATCTGAACTCCCCTCCGCAGGAGCTCCATTTAACAATTTCTTTGTCGAACCTAAAGACTTCAACGGTGAATCTTTCCTGCGCATCACTCCGGTAGAGCCGCTAAAACCAAACAGAAGATATGTTGTCATTCTTACCAATGAAATAGAGGACGCTTCCGGTGAACCTATTGTCTCATCGCCCGCCTACACGCGACTGAAAGATGACACAATTGTCCTAGGGCCAAGCGTGGATAGAGTTCGATCGTTGATCAACAGTTTTTGGGAGAAAGTGGCTGAAGACGCACTATCAACAACCATTCCTGCCTTTGGTGTATCACTAAATCAAGCCAGGGCTGCCAATAACCTTCCAGAACTTTCTCGCGACAACCTTGCATTGACATACAGTTTCACTACCTCTAATGACAAGAAGGTACTGCAGTACATCGCCAACCCAGCTCAATGGATTGAAGATCAACTCCGGCTGTCGGTTACAACTACTGCAGCGAAAAAAGCACGCGGTGCGCACTTCTTGCTATTGAATGAGGCCGGTGTGAAAAGCGCACCAGTCATGACAGCAGGCACCTGGGATATCAATAAAGACGGCTTCGTGAAGAAAGACGACTTCCAGCCTTTCTACGACATATACAAAGCTCAGATGCCTGCAATTCTTGGCGGATTTGGCAGCGCTGAAATTGTCGCAGCTGTAAATGGAGCTTTAGCGACCTTTAAACCTAGCAGCGTAGACCCTGACTTGGGATCATGTGATGAAACTCCATTTATAGTTAGCCCCCCTCCAACTTATTTAGCGGTTGATGACAAGTTCGAATGCGTTGGCGTTCTGCTGAAAGGCGGGCTTGCCGCCAAAGGCCTTACGTTCCCAGAGCCAAAAAAGTCTGATATCGCGATCGATTTCGGCACGGCCAAACCAGCGCAAGCAGTATCAGCAATACTCAGCAGCATTCCTGGTTCTGCAAATGTTAAGGTCGCTCAAGGCACAATCAAACTTCCCTACTACTTGGAAGCGCCAACTTCAGCTGATGGAAGCCCAATTAACACTGGCTTCTGGAAAGCAGATACGCAGCTTGCTGCCGCTCTAAATACAGCCTTTAAAGATGCAGGGCTAGTTATCCCCCAAGGCGCTGGCAAGAGTGAGGTGCTTAACGCCAACTTCCCGTTCCCGAAAAAGCATGCGGATGTAGAAGTTCCAATGCTGGTAATGTACCCGGCTACTGTTGGTGGAGGTACTGTGGTAGTAGACCCAACAGTCGAAGCACTTAACCTTCCGGTTGTCATTTTCCAGCACGGCATCACTACCGATCGTAGTGCAGCGCTGGCATTCGGTAGCGTTCTTGCAGCTCAAGGTGTTGCGGTTATTGCAATCGACCAGCCACTTCATGGCGTAGGGCCCTTCAGCAATGCCGAGCAAGAAGATCTTGCTGAAACTTTACTAAAAGCTGCAAACAAGTACTCAGCCGAAAACGTCACTGCAGTGATTAATGGAACATTTAAGTACGGCGCAGTGCTTCAAATCCAGCAGGCCTTGGACGCAGCCCCGACATCTACCCCTCCCAGCCTGGGCATATCGGATCCAAATAATTTGGATCAGTTAAATGGAGCCATTGAAACTGTCCTAAGCGGTGTTCTTGATGCTCAAGCACCAACTGCAAAACCCTCTTTACTGGCAGCTATCAGTCTAGAGAGTACAGTAGCAAATGCGGGAAGCACGATCCCAGGGCTTGCCCCTACATCCACTGCGCAAGGTATAGCAACAAACGGCGCTACAGAACGGCACTTTGGCTTCGGAAAAAATGATTTCAATCAAATCATTAAAATGAACTTTAATGCCGATGCAGCCGCTGGTGCTTCTGGAGATCTGTTCATCAACCTGACCAACTTCCTTGGCTCTCGCGACAACCTGCGCCAAGGTAGTGTTGATCTGATGACGGTCCGCGCTTCAATCGGTGATATTGCTCCCGCATTTGATGAAAGCAACGTTTACTTCGTTGGTCACTCTCTCGGCACCATTAATGGGGCTGCTTTCGTAGCATCCACAAATGCCGCCGCTGAGGGCAATGCTGGCCGGAAGGATTTGAAGGTCAAAGCTGCGAATCTTCTTACCCCAACAGGCGGTGTTGTCCGGATGCTTGAGAACTCTCCTGCCTTCGGCCCTACAATTATTGCAGGCTTGACAGCTCAGACCGGTCTTACACAGAACGATTCAGGGCTTCAAACCTACTTCAATGTGCTGCAGCATGCCATCGACTCTGTAGATCCTGTGAACTTCACTGACGATCTTCAAAACGTAGTGTTCTCTCAGATTAATAATGACAACACAACGATTAACGATGGTATGAACAACCTTGACGGGATTTTCCCAGGCAAGCTTGGCGGCCAAGTTATTCAAGTAGAGATGCACTCCTCAATGTCACCGCTGTCTGGATCTGAACCGTTAGATCTGCTCACTGGTGCTCAAGATGTGCTGTCCACTGCTACAACGCCGGTGACGCTACCTGCCTTCGTTCGCTACAACGAATTGGCCCAGCACTCAACACCCGTGCTTCCGAGAGCTCGTAAAGATGCGAACGGTGATGATGTAGCCGGGTCCGAGGCAATTGCTAAAGCCACCTTTGGTCAAATGGCGGCTCAGACGCTCAGCTTGGTAGGAACAGGCGGCACTGCGGTTGTTGTTGATACTGGGGATGCCACAGCAACACCTCCGCGCCCCGATACGTCAGTATCAATTGTTAACCCAACACCAACACCCTAAGAGTTCAGGGTTGAAATTAAATGCCTCGGCCTAGCCGAGGCATTTTTCTTTCCGCCTGCCTCAAGTCCAAACAACCCAGATACGACTAAGTCGATTAAGCAAAGTAGGACACTTCATTTGCTGTGAACAGCAGGTAGCCCAAGCTACGCACTTCTGCTACGAAGAACTCAGGGCAGACAGCAACTCGTTCACATAAATTTATCGTCATCAGAGCCCAGCGGCTTTCCTATACTCCTTGCTGCTTGCACCTTAGTCTTCTCAAACTTAATCGGAAACCCAATCTGCCGCTGCAGTGTGCCATCGCCCCGATCAACGCCAATCACCATATCCCTGGCTTTTAACTGAGGATGTTCAGCCGCCTCAGCAATACTCAACACTGGCTCCACACAAGCATCCACATCGGCAAAAATGGCCTGCCATTGCTCCAGCGTTTTCTGCAGAATCTTTTCACTCAGTGCAGCTTTAAACTTTACCTGGTGCTCCGGGTTCTGGCTCAGGGCAAAGCTTTTCATCTCTGCCAGCTCAAGAATGTCGCACAGCCTTGCAGAGAACTGTGGCTCCAGGCTTCCAACAGATAGCCAGCGGCCGTCCTGGGTTTTGTAGTAATCATAGAAAGAGCCACCGTTGAGCATGGCG
This sequence comes from Marinobacter sp. 1-3A, assembly GCF_016597775.1. NCBI lineage: Bacteria > Pseudomonadati > Pseudomonadota > Gammaproteobacteria > Pseudomonadales > Marinobacteraceae > Marinobacter > Marinobacter sp. 1-3A. The sequence continues at coordinate 61,625 of NZ_VCGZ01000008.1, read as the reverse complement.
CCCTCGGGCTTCTGCTCCTGGCCGCCAGCCAGGTTAGCGGCACCGGCCATGCCGTTGAGTGCGAAGGCGGCGTCGGTCATGCTGATATCAACAAACTGCCCTTCTCCGGTTTGCTGGCGATGGATCACTGCGGCGAGTATGCCCATCACTGCGTGGTGAGAGCCGCCAGCCACGTCGGCAATCTGGATACCCATAGGTGGGGGGCCGCCTTCTTCGCGGCCGCAATGGCTGCTCACGCCGGCTATGGAGAGGTAATTTATGTCGTGCCCTGCCCGGTCTTTATATGGGCCAGTCTGGCCGTAGCCGGTGATGGCGCAGTATATAAGCTTGGGATTGATGGCTTTCAGGGTTTCGTAACCAATACCCAACCGGTCCATAACGCCGGGGCGGAACTGTTCGATCACTATGTCGTAATCCTTCACCAGTTCCAGAATCTTTTCTTTGCTGCCTTCTTTTTTCAGGTTGAGCGCCAGTGACTGTTTGCCCCGATTTAGAAATGCGTGGGCGGTGCTTACGCCCGCATCGTGGGGCGGCATCACTCGCGTAAGATCAACCCTGTCTGGCGCTTCTACTCTCAATACTTCTGCGCCCATGTCTGCTAAAAGCATGGTGGCGTATGGCCCGGGCAGCAGCGTGCTGAAGTCCAGAATTTTCATCGAGGTCAACGGACCTGCCATAGTGTTCTCCTTGTTTGTGATAGGTTGTTCGTGCTTTCCCCATGCTGCCCGGTTTTGCCATAAGGGCCAACCGCCGGTTACGCCATTACAATTAGCCAATTCTTACAATGGCTTCGGTTGCATTGTGGCTTGGGGGTTTTATGATGGGTCTGGTTTTTATGGAATGGCGAAATTAATGTCTGATCTGACAGTTTCACGGCACTTTGTGCAGGCTGCCCTGTCTGGCGCTGAGCGTTTGGGGCTTGATACCGGGGAGATGCTTCGGGATGCAGGCATATCACCTGATCTTTTGCGCATTGAGATGGCTCGGGTCAATAGCGATCAATTCAGTTCGCTGCTACAGATTGCCTGGTACCGCATGGATGATGAGTTTCTGGGCATGGGGCCACGGCGAGCCCGAGCCGGCACCTTTGCTACCATGTGTGCGCTGGTTATCGACTGCCCTACGCTTGGGGCAGTTTATCGCCGCGCGTATCAGTTTTCCCGGCTATTTGATCCCATGGCCACAATGGAGCTGGAAGCCGGTGGTCAAAAAGTGCGACTGGTGTCACGCATTGAAGGCGAGATTCACGACCCCGACTATTTTCTGCGCGAGAGCATTCTGGTTATCTGGCATCGATTGGGCAGCTGGCTGGTAGGCCAACCGGTAGAGCTGGAAAAAGCCGAGTTTAATTACCCACGGCCCGCTCATGGCGATGAATACCGTCATATTTTCCATTGTCCCCTCGAGTTTGATTCCGACTCCACCGCCCTCACGTTTGATAAACGTTTTCTGTCGGCACCGGTGATCAGGGATAAACCGGAAATCCTGCAATTCCTGAAAACGTCACCAGCAGATCTGTTATCTCGCCCAGATGAGAGCAATACATTTACCGGAAAAATCAGGGCACTCATTGGTCGGGACTTTTCAAAGCCCCTGCCCGATTTCGAATGGATTGCCAGCGAACTGCATACCAGCCCGCAAACATTGCGTCGCAGACTGAAGCAGGAAAACACATCGTTTCAGGAGATCAAGGATTTACTGCGTAGGGATATGGCAATTTACTATTTAAGCCGGCAGGAATTGTCTATTAACGATATTGCAGAAAAAGTCGGGTTCACAGAGCCCTCAACATTTCACCGGGCTTTCAAGAAATGGACAGGGGTTACCCCGGGTGCCTATCGTGAAGGCGAGCGGGGTAACCTCAAAACCGAAAGCTAGGAGCCGGAGGGGGCCTGCAGGTTACGAATCAGTCGCCCCAGAGTCTGGGCAATCTCTTCTGCCTGGCTGCGATTCGGTGAAAGCTGGAACAAGCGGGAGCCATCTCGTGGATCGTACACCCAACAGGTCGCCAAGGCCGTGTCGCACCGCCACTCGACCTGAGGGTTTACCCCATACACGGGAATCTGGCCGGCTATCCGTGTGGCGCCGCCAGAGCTATTGCGCCTGATTTCCTGATAGGCGATTGCATCACCGCTAACGCTCAGGCGATATTCAATATCCGCTGGCCGATCAAGTCGCACAATTGCCTGGTCCTGCCGCCATCCAGCAACCCCAAAAAGGCTATTGAGGTGCAATACCAGAGCTTCGCGGTCCGTATCGGCCAGATACAATTTGCGCAGAGACTCAAGGCGCTTATCTCCTGCCGGCTCAATCACCGCAACTTTAGCCTCACCTTCAATCTGAGGGGTAAGAGCTTTCTCTTTCCGCGCCCGCTCAATATCGGTAATCAGTTTCAAGGCGCTTTGGTAATGACTACCGTCAGCTCCGGCTTTGGTGACATAGCCCTCGAGTGCGGCTTGCGCCTCATTGAGGTGCGAAGACTGAAGCATTACCCTGCCACGGTAGTAGAAGTAATCGGCGGGCTTTTCTGCATCCAGCAGCTGCAAGCGATTAAGATACTCACTCGCCTCAGCCCAGTTTTCTGCGGCCACTGCTTCTTCAGTCGCCAGCATCAAGCGACGGGTTTCATGCTCCGGTGCCAGTGCGGCAGCCTGCCCTGCCAGCAAGGCCGAAGCAATAATTGCCACTTTGGCCAGCTGCCGGCCTTTTAATGCCAAGGCGGGTAAACGGCTGTTCCCAAAACGTACTGCCATGGTACTTACTCCTGATCGTTATCTGCACCGATTGCCTGATTTTCCGAACCCGGCTCTTCGCGGGGCACGTTCTGCTCAAAATCCACCTCGGCCTGATCCATGACAGCCTTCGGCAGTTCTTTTTTCACCCGCACGCCAAGCTCCACAAACCTGTTGGCTTGGGAAACAAGGTTTCCACGGCCTCTGGTGAGTGTGTTCATCGCCGAGTCGTAGGTAACCTGGGCAGTATGCAGTTGCCCGCCCAAGCGTTCCATGGCTTCTACGAATACTCTGAGTTTGTCATAAACAGCGCCTGCGCGCTCCGCTATCAAACGGGCATTCTGGCTCTGGCGTTCGTACCGCCAAATATTTTCAACCGTGCGCAGGGTCGCCAACAGCGTTGTTGGTGTGACTACAATAATCTTTCGCTCGAAGGCTTCTGAGAAAAGGTTCTCGTCCTGCTGAAAAGCTGCCACAAAAGCCGGTTCTATGGGCATAAAAAGAAAAACAAAGTCCGGCGAGTGCAGGCCACCTAATTGGCTGTAGTCTTTTGCACTCAGAGTGCGAATATGGTTCCGCACGGCAGCCACGTGCTCCTTAAGCGCCTCTTCTCGCGCACTGTCATCTTCTTCCGTGGCCCATGTTTGATAGGCCACCAGTGACACTTTGGAATCAATCACCAGATTTCGGCTATCCGGAAGATGCACCACCACATCTGGCCGAAGCAACTGGTTTTCAGCATCCCGGTAACTACCCTGGGTGTCGTACTCAATACCTTTACGCAGCCCGGATTTTTCCAGAACCCGCTCCAGAATCAACTCTCCCCAGTTGCCCTGGATTTTTTTGTCGCCCTTAAGCGCCCGTGTAAGGTTGGCAGCTTCTTCAGTAATCTGGCGATTAAGGTCCTGAAGCGATTTAATTTCGCTGCGAAGCGCTTGTCGATCCCGGGTTTCGGTGGTGTAGACATCTTCTACCCGCTTCCGAAAGTCCTGCAACTGATCCCGAAACGGGTTGAGCAGGGAATCAATACTTGTGCGGGTTTGCTGAGTGAAACGCTCACTCTTCTGCTCAAAAATCCGGTTGGCAAGATTTTCAAACTCCTGTTTCAGCGCATCCCGATTGCGTTCCAGCAACGCAAGCTTCTCGGTAGCAGACCGCCGCTCCTCTTTCAGCACAACCTGCTGCTCTCGCAGTAAAGCTCGGGCCTCACCCAACTCACTCCGGAGGGAGTCAATTTTCAACTGCTGGCTTTGGCGTTCTTCTGAAAGCTCTTCAATTCTCCGGCTGTGGGCCGCCACATCAGATTGCAGGCCAGCCGCCTTGCTTTCCGCTCTTGCCTTTGCCATGAGCCCAACAATAACAACCAGAGTTGCAAACAACAGAGTAACCAATACAACCAACATCTCTGGCCGGGATACTGCAAACTCACTTACGGCCTCGGGCACAGGTAAAGCTCCTCTGGTTGGTTCAGTATTTGTTCGGATTAACGTGAGCTTACCCACGCACTACATTCTATAGGAACGCAATAACCTTTTCGCCGGCAGTCTTTGCCATGAGGCATATGCACGGCGTACATCACGACTGTTTGGCAATTTGGTAATGCGCTCGAATCCGACTATGGACGCGCACCGTAATATCCACTAAAAGAGTATATGTCGCCCAAAACTGGCGGATTACACTTTGTTAACTGCTTATTGGGCCGACACCGAACCAAACTGGATCCTTTATCATGCTGAAAGAACTCTGGCGAAAGCTGGGCGCTGATTTCCGACAGACCGACAGCCCTTATAATGAGTGCGGAGAAGGCGATCCTCATTTTTATGGTTCAGGCGATTTCAGATTACTGCCTCACATTACCCACACTGGCGAGTTCCACCTTGAACGACTCACGCTCCTGCTCAAGAACCGGTATGGCAAGAGCCCCGAAACGTCGGATGCCGCCTCTGACGATGCTATTCGCGATTTAATTGTGTTTGCCGCGCGGATTCAGGATCAGGACATTCAAAAGGAGCTGCTTCTTTTTTACCTCAACTGCTCACCGGTGATTCAGGAATATTTACGTTCCGATGAGGTTCTGGGCACCAGCCACTTTCTGTTCCGCTAAGCAGCAGCCAGAGCAGATAGCGAATCCGTCTTAACCAACTGTAAAACAAATACACACGTCGGTTGTTGTATACTCCTGCCCCGGATATTCTCCGTTAATCTTTTTTATGACTGTTACACCCATTCTATTCCAGGTGTGACCGGCAACCGGCTCAGGGGTTTTTAATGCGTTCCAAACAATTGCGAGCTGGTCTATCGACGTTATCCGTTGTGGTTTTAGCAGGCACTGCTCTGCTGACGGGTTGCTCGGCAGACAGGTATTTCATGGTGCCAAAATCCGATCTTGGCGATCTCAACACATCAGTTCAGACCCAGCGCGCGACACTGGTCACTATGGAAAACAACGCAACGATTCGCCACGACAAGATTCTGGAACAGAACGAAGTCGCAACACAAAAGGTGCTGGATGCCATTGCAACGCAAGTTGCGAAGCCTTCTTGCCCCCCCATCCCTGCGCAGAAAGCCTGCCCCGCTACCGATAGATCGAAAGGCCGGGCTGACAGACTTAAAGGGAAAGTAATCGTTGGCGAAGTAGAGAACTTTTATCTGGCCGGCCCCGGGCTGATCTACAAAGCCCGCATTGATAGCGGTGCTGAAACGTCCTCCATTGATGCTCGCAATATTACCCGTTTCGAACGCGACGGCAGCAACTGGGTGCGTTTTGATGTTCCAGTTCCCGGCACAAAAGATTTCGTTACCCTTGAGAAAGAGATTTCCCGGCGCGTAAAAGTAATTCAGGCCAGTGCAGATGGCGCAGAAAGGCGCGTAGTAGTAGAACTACAATTCTCCATTGGTGACCATCAACAGGTAGCAGAGTTTACGCTTTCAGACCGGAGCAACCTCACGTACCAGGCACTCATTGGCCGCAACGTTCTCCGGGATGTCATGCTGATTGATGTTGGCAAGGAGTACGTAACGGAACTGCCTGACTCCATTCGCACAGATAACGACAACGGGAAATAATCGTGACTAGCCCCTCCCGCCTGCCATTCTATATTGCTGTCTTCCTGCTGATTACTGCGGGTATCTCACTTGCCATTTGGCGCAACGTTGAACTGGGAATTCCTTGGCTCACCGGGGAACAGCACCCAGTCTGGATGGTTGAGGCCCGGGTAGACTTTAATGGATCAAATCAACCAATCGTAGCAAGCTTGAATGTGCCTGAGCATCCGCCCGGATTCCGGATTCTGACCGAGCAAGCTGCCTCGCCAGGTTACGGGTTTTCGATTATTGATAAAGCGGGTAGCCGGCGTGCAGAGTGGACGAAGCGCGAAGTTGCTGGCCCGCAAACCTTGTACTTCAAGGCGCAGTTCATACCCGACCCGGGCGCAGAGCAAACTCCCCCCGCCCAACCACCAAAAACCCGCCGACTGTTCTGGGAAGAACCCCAGGCGACAGCTGTGCGTGAAATTCTGGCCCAGGCAGAGGCTCGCTCAAGCACACCTGAAAGTATGACCCGCGAACTGATCCGGTTGATGCAGCCAGATACCCGCGTTCAGAACACAACGCTTCTTGTGTCTGAAGATAACTATCTGCAGCTACTGGTAGACATGCTTAACCACTCGGGGATTCCTGCTCGCACGGCCGATGGCCTGAAACTTGAGGATGCTCGGCGCAGGCAACAGCTAACACCTTTTCTGCAGATATATAACGGAGAAAGGTGGCTCACCCTGAACCCGAAAACCGCCGCTCAGGGTGTTCCCGAAGACCTGCTGCTTTGGCGACAGGGTTCCGAATCCTTACTCGATGTTGTTGGCGGAGATAATTCCGAAATCAGTTTCTCCATACTCCGGCAAACCATCCCGGCGCTTCAGCTGGCGGCCATGCAATCCGATGGCAATGGCCTGGGCTTTCTGAGTTTTTATGAGCTTCCAATTGAAGAACAGAGCATGTTCCGTATGCTTCTGCTTCTGCCATTGGGAGCGCTTGTGGTGGCCTTCATGCGCATCGTCATTGGCATCCGTACCTCGGGCACGTTCATGCCGGTGCTGATTGCCGTGGCCTTTGTTCAAACTACACTGGTGCCGGGCCTCGTTGCCTTCCTTTCCGTCGTATCTATTGGCTTGGCAATGCGCGGATATCTTTCGAGCTTGAACTTATTGCTTGTGTCACGGATATCAGCCCTCATAATTCTGGTTATTTTCATCACCGCAGGCCTGAGCATCTTTGGTTATCAGATGGGCTTCAACACAGGCATGACCGTGACCTTCTTCCCCATGGTCATCATCGCCTGGACGATTGAGCGCATGTCCATTCTCTGGGAGGAAGAAGGTGGCCAGGAGGTTCTGGTTCAGGGTTCAGGCAGCCTCTTCGTTGCGATTTGCGCCTACTTGTTGATGAGCGCCCCCCTGGCAGGCCACCTGACATTCAACTTCCCTGAACTGCATCTGACAATTCTGGGACTGATTCTATTGATGGGCCAATACACCGGCTACAAGCTCAGCGAGCTCAGACGCTTTACTCCAATGAAGGTCTACGACTGATATGGACTGGATCTCTCCGCGCGCACTGAATCGCTTGGGCATGCTTAACATGAACCGGCGCAACGTTGCCTACATTGCCCGTTATAACGAGCGCTCATCATATCCGCTGGTGGACAACAAGCTCAAAACGAAGCTGGCTGTTGCCGAGTATGATGTGAAAACCCCAAAGCTGCTGCAGGTTGTAAAGCAGCAACACGAAATCTCTCGCTTCCGGGAAATGGCGGAAGGGCTTGCAGGTTTCGCCATCAAGCCTGCAAAGGGGTCTGGCGGCAAAGGCATTACGGTGATCACTGGCCGGGACGGAGATAGCTTTGTAAAGGCATCTGGTGCACGAGTGGGCGCCTCGGTACTTGAGCGGCACCTGACCAACATTCTGGCTGGCCTATACTCACTTGCGGGTACACCGGATGTAGCGATTGTTGAAGATCTGGTGGAATCTGCCCCATCGCTGGCTCGCTATTCACACCAAGGCGTACCTGACATACGCATAATCGTATTCCAGGGCTACCCGGTGATGGCTATGCTACGCCTTGCCACAACCGACTCGGATGGCAAAGCAAACCTGCACCAAGGTGCAGTGGGTGTAGGATTGGATCTGGGTACAGGAAAAAGCCTGAACGCGGTGCAATTCAACCGTCCCATTACACTGCACCCCGATACTGGCTTGCCCCTCGAAAACATCCAAATTGAAGCTTGGGATGAAATGCTGGAGATGGCTTCACGCTGCTTCGAGGCAACAGGGTTGGGCTACATGGGCGTTGACCTTGTAGTGGACGCTCAGCATGGCCCACAGCTTTTAGAACTGAATGCACGGCCAGGCTTGGCTATCCAGATGGCCAACGGCCGCGGCTTGCTACCCAGGCTGCGCGCTGTTGAGCGTCTCAAGCGTCCTCACTTCACACCCGGTGAGCGCGCGAACTACGCTATGAAAAACTTCGCGAGCCTTTGAACGGAATACAACGAACATAAAAAAACGGAGCCAAGGCTCCGTTTTTTTATGCGTCACTTCCTATGACATTTCACCTCGTGCAATCAGCAACTTGCGCTCATGAGCCAGACCTTTCAGCAAGCCCCAAGTCATGATCAGAAGGATCACGGTGAACGGTAGGCCCGCACTCACTGCAGACGCCTGGATAGCGCTCAGCGCATCCGCACCGCCACCGAAGATCAGTGCCGCTGCAATGGCACCTTCCATAATCACCCAAAATACACGCTGCGCGGTAGGTGCGTCAGTTTTGCCACCCGCCGTGATGCTGTCGATAACCAGCGAGCCAGAATCCGATGAGGTGATAAAGAACACCAGCACCAGCACCAGCACAATGCCAACAAACGACAGGATCTCAGTCAGCGGAAGGTTTGCAAACATCTGGAACATCGCCAGGGATACTTCTGTGATGCCATCTTCTGCCAGCGCACCAATGCCCTGATCAATCTGTTCAAGCGCTGCACCACCAAAGGAGCTCATCCACACGGCGGTAATAACCGTAGGGATGATAAGAACTGCCATTACAAATTCACGAACGGTCCGGCCCTTGGAAACCCGGGCGATAAACATGCCTACAAATGGTGACCAGGAAATCCACCAGGCCCAATAGAATACAGTCCAGCCACGCATCCAGGCTTCATCATCACGGCCGAACGGGTTGCTGAAAGCCACTACGTTGCCCACATAACTGGACGATGTTGCCCAGAGGTTTTCCAGAATGCTCATGGTGGGGCCGGCAAAAATAACAAAGAACAGAAGAATGCCTGCCAGTGCCATGTTGATATTACTCAACACCTTAACCCCGCCATCGAGACCCCGCAGTACCGACAAAAGCGCAACTGCGGTTACACCAACAATGATCGCCATTTGAACGTTGATGCCTGACCCCATACCAAACAGGTAATTAAGGCCCGACGCCGCTTGCTGCGCACCAAACCCGAGGGAGGTCGCCAAGCCGAAAATTGTGGCAACAACCGCCAGCGTGTCGATGATATGGCCCGGCCAACCCCACACCCTGTCTTTCAAAAGCGGGAAGAACGCAGAACGAATGGTCAACGGCATATTCTTGTTGTAGGCAAAGAATGCCAGAGAAAGCGCAACAATGGAGTAAACAGCCCACGGGTGAAGACCCCAGTGATACATGGTGCCGCCCATGGCAAGTTTGCGCGCCTCAGGCGTGTTCGCTTCAACCCCGAACGGTGTACCAAACCAGTCCGTGTAATAAGCCACCGGCTCTGCCACCGCCCAGAACATCAGGCCAATGCCCATGCCTGCTGCAAAAAGCATTGAGAACCAGGAAATGGTGGAAAAATCCGGCTTGGCATCCATACCGCCCAGGCGGATTTTACCTACTGGCATAAAAATCAATGCAATACACACGACCACAAATACGTTGGCGCTCAGCAAAAAGAACCAATCGAAGTTTTCGATGATGCTGTCCTTGGTGCCAACCAGCAATTCATTAGCCGCTGTCGGGAACATGAGCGTCCCCACTACAAAAAGCACAACCAGTATTGCCGTAATAGGAAATACCGGTGCGTGCAGATCCAGCCCGAATGGTCTTACATTATCCTGGCCGGCTACGTAATCTGTTTGATACTCGTCTTTAACTACGTCGCCCACGTGATGGCGCCTCCTGATTTTTGAATTTGGTATCGAAAATTCGTAATAATCTGGATTCAAATGTTACAGGCGCGCCATATTAATGTTTTGAGCTCAAAACATCAAAAGCGCTATTAGTACTCCTTCAGCATAGACCAAACAACGAACTTGAAAGCAAAAAACTCATGCAATCGGCTATAAGTTACGGACCGCATGGATATACTGAAGACCAACCGATTGATGCACCCTCTTCACAGTATTTACTGAGCCAAGTGAGAAATTCATGGAGAAAACAACCACATTCCCGATGCGGTACTCAGCTTACGCTTTAAGTATTGCAGGCTTTCTTGTTTCGCTTTCCCTGAGCCTGTACTTTGAAGCAGGTTATCTTTTCCCCGGCATATTCGGCGCTTTGGCGATACTTGGCACCTACGACTTGCTGCAAAAGAAACGCACTATCAGCCGAAACTACCCCATCATGGTGCACTTTCGTTACCTGTTTGAATCTATAGGGCCCGAGATTCGCCAGTACTTTATCCAGTCCGACAACGATGAGCAGCCGTTCTCACGGGACCAGCGCACACTCATCTACCAGCGGGCAAAAAATGTGCTGGACAAGCGGCCATTCGGCTCACAACTGAAAATGTACGAAGATGGGTTCGAGTGGATCAACCACTCCCTCCGCCCAACCAAAATACCAGACAGTAATTTCCGCGTGCTGATTGGCTCACGCTGTGAAAAGCCATACAGCGCAAGTGTTTTCAACATTTCCGCCATGAGTTTCGGCGCCCTTTCTGCCAACGCTATTCTAAGCCTGAACACGGGCGCAAAAATGGGCGACTTTTACCACGACACCGGCGAAGGCTCTATTTCCCGCTACCACAAACAACCCGGTGGCGATCTGGTATGGGAAATCGGCTCCGGCTACTTCGGCTGCAGACACAAAGACGGAACCTTCAACCCTGAAATGTTCGGGAAGAATGCGACGCTCGACCAGGTAAAAATGATAGAGGTCAAACTATCTCAAGGTGCAAAACCCGGCCATGGAGGTATTCTTCCTGGCGCCAAGGTAACCCCGGAAATCGCAGAGGCCCGAGGAGTTTCTGTGGGAGAGGATTGTGTATCTCCATCACAGCACTCGGCATTTTCAACCCCCATTGAACTGCTGGAATTTCTGGATCAGTTGCGGGATCTGTCCGGCGGCAAACCTGTGGGTTTCAAACTGGCCATTGGCCACCCATGGGAGTGGTTCGCCATTGTAAAAGCCATGCTCGAAACCGGTCGTAAACCCGACTTTATTGTTATTGATGGCGGCGAAGGTGGCACTGGTGCAGCACCACTGGAGTTCATCAATCGCATTGGCACCCCCATGACAGAGGCCCTGCTCCTCGTACACAACACGCTGGTGGGCACCAATCTACGAGAAGACATATCCATAGGCGCAGCTGGCAAAATCACCTCGGCCTTTAATATCGCCCGTACTCTGGCCCTCGGCGCCGACTGGTGCAACTCTGCAAGGGGCTACATGTTTTCGCTTGGCTGCATTCAGGCCCTGAACTGCCACACCGGCCGCTGCCCCAGCGGGGTGGCAACCCAGGACCCCAGAAGGAGCAGCAAGCTTGATGTAGAAGACAAAAGCCAACGGGTGTACAACTTTCACAAGAACACCCTGGATGCCCTGCAAAACATGCTGGAAGCCTCTGGACTGCGCCATCCTGGTGAACTCGGGCCCGAACACATAGTTCGCCGGGTATCGAAAACAGTAGTGCACTCATACATCGACCTATTCCCCTTCCTTGCCCCTGGCGCTCTGCTTGAAGGGAAAACCGGCATGGCTGTCTTCGATAAATACTGGGCCGATTCACAGGCAGAAAGCTTTGATCCACCAGAATTCATCCAAAAACTCAGAGAAACCAAGCTACGCTAAAAATTCGAACCAGAATTCGACAATGCCTGTTTATTTTCAACCCGGGCTAGTGTAGACTTCGCTCCCGCTAAGCCACTGAGATTCCTCTTTTAAGTCTCCGCGGCACACGCCATCAAAGCCAAGCTTTGTAACGGCATAAATTAGCGAATCGGGGCGTAGCGCAGCTTGGTAGCGCACTTGCATGGGGTGCAAGGGGTCGTAGGTTCAAATCCTACCGTCCCGACCAAATATCACGAAAAGGGTACATCTTTGGATGTGCCCTTTTTTTATATCTGACACACCCCCGCTTATTCCATATTGATCTGAATAAATCATTTTATATTCTTTCAAGACTTAAGATGACTTTGGTAAATTACCCACCATCAAATCATCTGGTTTAGGGGATTGTCATGCCAAGTAAACTCAAGGGCCTGGTTACCGGTCTTGCGCTAGGCGCTTCACTTTTTGCACAACCGGCTGTGTCCGCCGATCGAGAGCTGCTTAACACCTCCTATGACATTGCCCGGGAACTGTTTGCGGCTTACAACGTGCACTTCAACCAGTACTGGGAAGAGAAAACCGGTGAAACGCTTGAAGTTAGCCAGTCTCACGCTGGCTCCTCAAAGCAGGCACAGGCCATCATCCAGGGCTTGAAAGCAGACGTAGCGACTTTCAACCAGGTTACGGATATCGATATCCTGCACACTCGTGGCGGCCTGATTCCGGAGAACTGGGCCGAGCGTCTGCCTAATAACAGCTCGCCCTACTACTCCACCATGGCGTTTCTGGTTCGCAAGGGTAACCCGAAAAACATTCAAAACTGGGACGACCTGATTAAAGAAGATGTGGCCCTGGTTATGCCCAACCCGAAAACCTCAGGCAACGGCCGTTACACTTACCTGGCTGCCCTGGGTTACGCCCAGGACCGCTTTGGCGACGACCAGACAAAAATTGATAGTTTCCTGCAGGATTTCCTTTCGCACGTAAAGGTATTCGACAGCGGCGGGCGTGGTGCAACCACTACATTTATTGAGCGTGAAATTGGTGATGTTCTTCTGACATTTGAATCAGAAGTACTGAATTTGGCAGATCGCTACGACAATGGTGAATATGAAGTTGTAACGCCAAAAGTAAGCTTTTTGGCAGAGTTCCCGGTTACCTGGATCGATGAATACGTGAAGCAGAACAAAACCGAGGATCTTGCGAAAGCCTATCTTGAGCACCTGTACAGTGAAGACGCCCAGCGCCTGCTGGCTGGATTCAACTATCGGGTTCATAACGAGACCGTGAAGCAAGAAACTTCAGATCGCTTTCCTGAAGTAAAACTGCTGCCCATCGATGCCATTGCCGGCAGCTGGGAAAACGCCACCAAAGAGCACTTTGCCAGTGGCGGCAAACTCGACCAACTGCAACGCCGGCGGTAATTCATGTCCACGGCTAACCAGGCCGGCGCTGTAGTCTCCTCTCAGCGCTGGCCACGGATCGGAAACCGCAGCAAGCGGGTACTACCGGGGTTCGGTTTGAGCCTCGGTATTTCGCTTTTGTTTATCAGCCTTATCCTGATGCTGCCACTCACTGGGCTGGTGATGGAAGTTTCTGCCATGAGCTTCGATCAGTTCTGGTTTGTAATCACTGACCCTCGGGTAGTCGCCTCTTACAAAGTTACCGCCCTTGCAGCACTGGCGGCCTCACTGTTTAACGGCATCTTCGGATTACTTCTGGCCTGGGTTCTGGTGCGCTACGAATTTCCGGGAAAACGACTGATTGATGCGGTCGTTGATTTACCGTTTGCCCTGCCCACTGCTGTAGCGGGCATCGTTCTCGCTACACTGTTTGCAGAGAATGGCTGGTACGGGCAATGGCTGAGCAAGCTGGGAATTGAGGTTGCCTTTACGCCTGTAGGAATAGTTGTGGCCATGGCGTTTACCAGTCTGCCGTTTGTAGTTCGCACAGTTCAGCCGGTTCTTGAAGAACTCGCGCTTGAAGACGAAGAGGCAGCCGTGAGCCTGGGCGCCAGCGATGGCCTGGTGTTCCGCCGGGTAATCTTCCCTGCCCTTTGGCCGGCTCTGCTGACTGGCGTGGCCTTGTCGTTTACCCGCAGCCTCGGTGAGTTCGGTGCCGTTATCTTTATTGCAGGCAACATGCCTTACGTGAGCGAAGTCACCAGCCTGATGATTTTTGTCCGCTTGCAGGAATACGACTATGCCGCCGCCAGTGCCATAGCTTCCGTGGTACTGATGGTGTCGCTAGTGATGCTTTTTGCAATCACCCTGTGGCAGGCCCGCTACCTTAAACGCATAGAGGGGCGCTAAATCCATGAATGCCTCCCAATCTTCCCGGCACCGGCGTGTTGGCGATAGCCCGGCAATAAAATGGCTGTTGATCGGCATTGCTGTCGCTATAGCGCTAGCTTTGTTGATCGTGCCATTACTTGTGATTTTTGTTGAGGCTCTGGGCGCTGGCTGGGGAACCCTGGCAGACAACCTGACGGACCAGTACACGCTGCATGCTATCGGCCTGACGCTGTTTGTGGCTGCGCTTACCGTGCCCCTTAACCTGGTTTTTGGCACTGCACTGGCCTGGCTTGTCACACGCTTTCGTTTTCCCGGCCGCAAACTACTGATCACTCTGATTGATATTCCGTTTGCGGTATCTCCGGTTGTTGCGGGCTTGTTATACCTTCTGCTCTACGGTCGTAACGGCTGGGTTGGCGGCTGGCTTGCTGGTTACGACATGCAGCTGATGTTCTCCTGGCCCGGCATTGTGATGGTTACTGTGTTCGTTACCTGCCCATTTGTTGCCCGCGAGTTGATACCGCTGATGCAGCAGCAAGGCAGCGAAGAAGAAGAGGCTGGTGTGGTGCTGGGCGCTTCTGGCTGGAGAATATTCCGCACAATCACACTGCCCAACATCAAATGGGCGCTGATTTACGGAGTAGTACTGACTAACGCTCGGGCAGTGGGCGAGTTTGGCGCTGTATCGGTAGTGTCCGGCAATATCCGCGGACAAACCAACACGCTCCCCCTGCACGTCGAGCTGTTGTACCAGGATTACAATATTGTTGGCGCTTTTGCGAGCGCCTCGCTACTGGCCGGCATCGCTGTATTTACGCTGGCTGTAAAAGGTTTCGTGGAATGGCGGCAGACACGCTCCCTGAATCGTCTGCAAACAGAGGAGACAGCGTAATGACTATCACTGTTGATGGCATCAACAAGCGTTTCGGGAAGTTCCAGGCGCTCAACAACGTCTCTCTGAATATTCCTGAAGGCAAACTGACCGCACTCCTTGGCCCTTCCGGCTCTGGCAAAACAACGCTCTTGCGCATTATTGCCGGCCTCGAGTCTGCCGATAGCGGACGAGTCAGTTTCTCGGGCAAAGATGTAACCAAGCTGCACGTACGTGACCGAAACATAGGTTTTGTGTTCCAGCACTACGCCCTTTTCCGCCACATGACCGTGGCACAGAACATAGCGTTTGGTCTGGATTCACTGCCGCGGAAACAGCGTCCATCCAAAGCAGAGATTCAAAAGCGAGTTGGCGAGCTGCTGGAAATGATTCAGTTGCCGCATTTGGCCAATCGCTTCCCCGCTCAGCTCTCTGGCGGTCAAAAACAGCGTGTAGCCCTTGCCCGCTCCATTGCAACACAACCCAAAATTCTGCTTTTGGACGAGCCTTTTGGTGCACTGGATGCCAAGGTGCGTAAAGACCTGCGGCGCTGGCTGCGCAATTTGCACGATGAATTCCATTTCACCAGCATTTTCGTGACTCACGATCAGGAAGAAGCTCTGGAGCTATCGGATCAGGTAGTGGTCATGAGCCAAGGCAATGTGGAACAGGTGAACGAGCCAACTGAGCTTTACGCCCGACCAGACAGCCGCTTCGTGTTCGACTTCCTCGGGCAGGTAAATGTGCTGTCTGGTGACATCAAGCATGGCACCTTGAGCCAGGGCAGCGCCTGGGTAACAGTTCCGGACATCCAGCACCAAGGCACTGCTCAGCTCTACCTGCGGCCCCATGAAGTACGCCTGGCCACAGCGCCTGCCGCACACGCCAATCTTCCACTGCGCATCGAAGCCGTTAGCCTGATTGGATCCGAAGTGCGCGTTGAGTTGCGCCCAGAGGGCTGGGCGAGTGAAGGCTCAGATAACATCTGGGAAGTTGGCATCAGCCATGCGGAGTTTAACCAGCAACGCCCAACTCGTGGCGATCTGCGTTATGCCATACCAGAGGTTGGGCACCTGTTTACCGGCAAAGACACTCAGCCGGCAACAGTTAACTGGGATGAGGCTAAGCTGTCACCCAGAATTCGCCTGATCAACTGAGCACTTTGGGCGCTCCGGACTAAACCTTCGGGGCGCTTGTAATCTTAACCTGAGACATCAATCCTCCCTCGCGCCAAGCTCACCCGCCCCTTGCGCTCAAGCTCCTTCAAAAGCCGGCTAACAACCTCTCGGGCGGTGCCGAGCTCAACAGCCAGCTCCTGATGGGTGATGTGTATTGGGCTTTTGCGAGCCTGAAGCCATTCTTCAAGGCGCTCATCCATTCGGCGAAATGCCACTTCCTCTACCAGGAGCATCAGGTCATCCAGCCGGCGTCCGTATGACTCCATTATTCCAAGACGGAAGGCGGCAGACTGGTCCATCAGCCGGTCAAATAGCCCCCGGGGAACCATTGCTGCCTCAGCCTCTTCGTCCACGATAGCTTCTGCCCGATAGCCATACCCTGTCATCAGGCAACCGATAGACAAGGTGCAAATGTCATCGGCTCCCATGCGATAAAGCACAATACTGTTACCAGACACGCCCGTCATCTGCACTTTGATTGCACCGCTGAGCATCAGGGGCAAGCCCTGGCAATGCTCTCCGGCCCGGAACAGGATCTTACCTGGCGGGAATCGCATAACCTGAATACTCTCAAGGGCTTCTTTTTGAAGCTCCCGGGGCAACGTCTCCAGAATACTGTGCTGTAGCATGAACTCTTCCATGGGCATTGAATAATGAAGGGGTCAGTGTGACTTTATCACTGAACGGACTCACGGTGAGGGCTAAAGTGACAACTGTAGCCTCATACCAACACAGGAGAATGGATTATGAGCATTAATATGGGTTCTGCGGACAGAATTATTCGCGCCATTGTCGGCATTGTGCTTCTGGCGTTGGTGTTTGTTGGGCCACAAACACCTTGGGGCTGGATTGGTATTGTGCCACTGGCGACCGCTCTGCTGGGCAACTGCCCTGCTTATTCACTGCTCGGCATCAAAACCTGCAAAAAGCAGTAAGCAACGAATCTGGCTAAGACCGGATACAAGATACAGAAAAGCCGAAGTGATGGTAAATCGCTTCGGCTTTTCTACTTAATTACACGGTCTATTTTACTGGGGCGTTGAGCACGTCCAGGACGTCTTCCAGCTCGGTAATCATTTGACGAATAAGCTGCTTGTACTGAGTTGTGTCGTCTTTCACTTCGTGGCTACTCAGCTTCTGCTTCGCACCACCGATGGTATAGCCCTGCTCGTAAAGCAAGCTGCGTATCTGCCTGATGGTTATCACATCAGCACGCTGATAATAACGGCGGTTACCGCGACGCTTGACTGGTGACAGCTGCGGAAACTCTTGCTCCCAATAACGCAGTACGTGTGCCTTAACCGCACACAGCTCTGCGACTTCACCTATCGTAAAGTAACGCTTCCCGGGAATCGTAGGGAGTTCGTTGTTATGACTGGGTTCCAACATACGCTTCTACTTTCTGTTTCAGTTTCTGGCCCGGGCGAAACGTAACAACACGTCGTGCGCTTATCGGAATTTCTTCACCAGTTTTCGGGTTTCGGCCAGGACGCTGTTTTTTATCCCGCAGATCGAAATTACCAAAACCCGACAGTTTTACCTGTTCGTTGTGGCTGAGTGCGCCTCTGATCTCATCGAAAAAAGCTTCCACCATTTCCTTGGCTTCGCGTTTGTTCAGGCCCAATTCCTCGTACAAGCGCTCTGCCATTTCCGCTTTCGTCAAAGCCGCCATGTCTCAACTCCTCAGTGTTGCCCCCAGCTCTTCCTTCAGTGCGTTGATAACACCATTAAAGAGCGAATGCACTTCATCTTCATTCAACGTGCGTTCAGGATGCTGCCAGAACAAACTGAGAGCCAGACTACGATTACCCTCGCCCAGACTTTCACCTTCATAAACATCAAACGCACGCAACGCTGTTAATCGCTCGCCGGCATGCTTGCGGGCTACACGCTCTACGTCAGCAAACGAGACATCATTACCAATAATAATCGCCAAATCCCGTCGAACTTCCGGGAATTTCGAAATTTCTTTGAAATTAGGCACATATCCCGTAATGACCGAATTCAAGGATAGCTCAAACATTAGAATGGTGCCATTAAGTTCAAGATTTTTCTGAACTTGTGGATGCAGTGTGCCCAGCCATCCTACATGCTCCCCATCCCGGATTAGCTCAGCAGTCTGACCTGGGTGTAAAGCCGGGTGCCGGCTGCCAACAAACCCGATTTGAATACCCAGCAAACTGAAAAGACCTTCCAATTCACCTTTTACATCAAAAAAATCTGCAGTTCTGCGACCGTTTACCCAGTTTTCAGGATATTGGGGGCCAACAACAACACCTGCCAACATGGGCTGTTGATCAATTCTCTGGCCATCCTGCAAAAAGCGCAAACCTGTCTCGAACAAACGTATCCGTGGTTGCTGACGATTCTGATTGTGAGCAACCGTTTTCAGCAAACCACTCCAGAGAGTGGTTCGCATAACGGACAAATCCGAAGAAATAGGATTCGCCAAAGCAATACCTTCATGCTCGGGATCCACCTGTGCTTGTACTTTCGGATCTACAAAACTGTAGGTAATCGCTTCCTGGTAGCCATGAGAAACAAAGTAATTCTGTATGGCAGACACTGGCCGGGTTGCTTCGTCATTTACACGCAACCCGAGAGAGCCCGTAGGTTCGGTGACCGGAAGATTGTTGTAACCATAGATGCGGCCAACTTCTTCAATCAGGTCTTCCTCAATGGATATATCCGGACGGAAGCTGGGCACCATAATCCGCCAGCCATCCTTCAGGAGTTTATCAACACGAAATCCTAGCCGGATAAGAATTTCCTCAACCGTTGTGCGGTCAATTTCCAGACCGAGCACATCCGCCAAGCGTTTGGATCGCAAGTCAATTGAGCGCGCCTTTGGCAAATGCTTGGCGCTGGACACTTCAACGATTTCTCCAGGCTCACCGCCTACGATATCCATCAGCAGCTGGGTAGCTCGCTCCATAGCGTCACGGGCAAGCTCGTAATCTACCCCACGCTCAAACCTATGAGAGGCGTCTGTATGCAAGCCAAAGTGACGGGCCTTGCCCGCAAGCGTAATCGGGTCGAAATAGGCTGCCTCGAGTACCAAATCACGGGTTTTTGCACTTACACCCGAGTGCTCGCCACCCATAATGCCTGCGATGGCTATTGGCTTTTCATGGTCGGCAATCACCAACGTCTGCTCAGTAAGCTCGACTTCCTGCCCATCCAACAGAACCAGCTTTTCAGCGGGGCGCGCCATACGAACAATAATGCCCGTACTGATTTCATCGCGATCAAACGCATGCATTGGCTGGCCCTGCTCCAGCATCACGAAGTTGGTCACATCCACAGCTGCATCAATCGAACGCACGCCGGAACGGCGGAGCTTTTCCTGCATCCACAAGGGTGTTTCGGCTTGGAGGTTCACATTTCGGAGAATACGCCCCAGGTAGCGGGGGCAACCTTCCGGTGCATCCACGCGGATATCGGGAACTTCTGAGTGCACAGCTTCTACTGGCTCAATCTGCGGAGCCTCTGGAACCAGGCTGTTCAGAACGCCAACCTCACGGGCAATACCTTTAATTGAAAGGCAATCGCTACGGTTGGGAGTCAAATCCACATCAATGGCCACATCATTCAGCTTGAGATAGTCACTCAAGGATGCTCCGACGGGTGCATCAAAGGGTAACTCCATCAAGCCCTCATGGCTTTCAGACAAACCCAGCTCAGACTCAGAGCACAGCATGCCTTCAGACGGCTGGCCGCGAAGCTTGGCCTTGCGGATTTTAAAATCACCGGGCAACACTGCACCAACCACTGCAAAAGGTACCTTCAGACCCTGACGTACATTAGGGGCCCCACACACAACCTGAATAACCTGGGTGCCATCGCTTACCTGGCATACACGCAGTTTGTCTGCGTCCGGATGAGGCTCAACAGATTGAACCTCTCCAACGACGACGCCCTCAAATTTGCCAGCCACAGGTTCGAAGCCATCGACTTCCAACCCTGCCATGGTTATCTGATCCATCAACTCCTGGGAGTTGATTTCCGGGTTGACCCATTCGCGCAGCCACTGCTCACTGAATTTCATGGTAAATGCCTTGTTCTGATGCGGTTTCGACGTTTAATTCGGATGCCGTAAAACGTGTTATTAACGGAATTGGCGTAAAAAGCGCAAATCATTCTCGAAGAACATACGCAGGTCGTTCACGCCATAGCGGAGCATCGCCAGGCGCTCAACGCCCATGCCGAATGCAAAGCCGCGATATTCCTCGGCATCAATACCGCAGTGCCCAAACACGTTCGGGTGAACCATGCCGCACCCCATAACCTCAAGCCATTTGATACTGCCATCGGCTTCGCGCCCCCACTCAATATCCACCTCAGCAGAAGGTTCGGTAAACGGGAAATAAGATGGCCGGAAACGAACCTGAAGATCACGCTCAAAAAACACCCGTAGAAATTCCTCTACTGTGCTCTTCAGATCAGCAAAACTGACATTTTTCTCAACCAGCAGCCCCTCAACCTGATGAAACATAGGGGTGTGGGTCATATCCGAATCGCAACGATACACACGCCCCGGGCAAATCATACGGAACGGCGGCTTACCAGCCTCCATGGTGCGAATCTGCACTGGAGAGGTATGGGTGCGCAACAAGGTACCGGGATTGAAATAGAAAGTATCGTGCATAGCACGGGCCGGGTGGTGGCCAGGAATATTGAGCGCTTCGAAGTTGTGGTAATCGTCCTCAATCTCCGGGCCTTGCTCTACGGTGTAGCCGGCACGGGAGAAGAATTCTTCGATACGCTGCAGTGTGCGAGTCACCGGATGCAATCCACCCAAGTCCTGACCTCGTCCGGGCAAACTTACATCAATGGATTCGCCAGCAAGTTTTTGCTCAATGGCAACTCGCTCCAGGTCGCTGCGTTTGACGTTAATCGCCTGTTCAACCTGTCCTTTCGCCTCATTTATCTTCTGGCCGGCGGCGGGTCGCTCTTCGGCGGAAAGCTTACCCAAGGTTTTGGCCTGCTGGGTAATAGCGCCTTTTTTGCCAAGATATTCAACACGAATTTGATCAAGCGCCTGCAAGCTGTCGGCTTTTTCGACCGCCGTTAAACCGTCCTGAACCAGTTGCTCCAGGTTTTCCATTGACCCTGCTCCAAACCAGAAATGAGGATTTCAAAAAAGAAATCTTTAAACAAAAATAGGGGAAGAGCGTGCCCTTCCCCTATTAAACGGCGCCTGATACGCGAATAAATCTGCGCTTGGCACCGGCTCGATTCGTAATCGATGAAAGAGCTAAGCGATCAGAGAGATGCTTTTGCCGTCTCAACAACAGCGGCAAACGCCTGCTGCTCGTTCATGGCCAGATCGGCCAGAACCTTACGATCGATCTCAACATTTGCCTTTTTCAGGCCAGCGATCAAACGGCTGTAAGACAGGCCGTTAGCCCGGGCGCCAGCGTTGATACGAGCAATCCACAGTGCGCGGAAAGCACGCTTACGGTTACGACGGTCGCGATACGCATACTGACCGGCTTTGATAACCGCTTGCTTGGCAACGCGGAATACACGGCTACGAGCGCCGTAGTAACCCTTGGCCTGCTTTAAAATCTTCTTGTGACGACGACGTGCAACCACGCCACGTTTAACACGAGCCATACCTTAATCCTTCTACCTTAAAACCGTTGAGAGTGTTTGCTGCGTTACTTACGGAGCATACGCTTTACGGATGCCACATCAGATTTGGCAACCAATGAAGTACCACGCAGCTGACGCTTACGCTTAGGGCTCTTCTTGGTCAGGATGTGACTGGTGAAGGCTGACTTGTGCTTGAAGCCGGTAGCAGTTTTCTTGAACCGCTTGGCCGCTCCACTCTTCGTTTTCATCTTAGGCATTTTTTAAAACTCCGCATTCTGTTTTTTAATACATCAATATGAACCTGAACGACAAAACCCCTACCGACAGGCAGGGGATTCATCACTGAATCAGATTCACTTCTTTTTGCGGGGAGCCACAATCATGGTCATCTGACGGCCTTCCATTTTCGGGCGCATTTCTACCTGCGCCAACGCTTCGATATCTGCCTCGATGCGCTCCATGAGCTTCATACCAATTTCCTGGTGTGCCATCTCACGGCCACGGAACCGGATAGTGATCTTGCCGCGGTCCCCGCCTTCAAGGAAACGTACCAGGTTGCGTAGTTTTACCTGATAATCCCCTTCTTCAGTTCCTGGTCGGAACTTAAGCTCTTTGACTTGCGTCTGTTTCTGCTTCTTCTTGGCAGCAGCCTTCGCCTTTTTCTCGTCGAAGACCTTTTTGCCATAGTCCATTATTTTACAGACGATCGGATCGGAATCTGTAACCTGTACCAGATCCAGGGTCGCCTCCTCTGCCATCTTGAGGGCCTCTGCGATCGGAACTACACCTACCTGCGTGCCCTCGGCATCTATCAGGCGGACTTCAGTTGCATCAATATTCTCATTGATCGGCGCCTTTGGAGTACGCCCACCCCGATTCGTTCGCTGTTTAATAGTTAAATCTCCGTCTTGATTCTGCCCTTGCGCTCAACATCTTCTTTCAGAAGTTGTTCGAACGCTTCAAGCGATAGGGTTCCCAAATCTTCACCTTTGCGGGTTCTCACCGCAACGGCGTTGTTTTCGACTTCTTTATCGCCGACAACGGCAAGAAAGGGAACTTTGTTAATTGTATGCTCGCGGATTTTAAAGCCGATCTTCTCGTTTCTCAAGTCAGCATTAACCCTAAAACCCAAAGAATCCAACTTTTTCGCCAGATCCTGACAATAATCACGCTGATTATCGGTAATATTGAGAATTGCGACCTGAGTTGGAGCAAGCCATGTAGGGAACGCGCCCTCATACTCTTCAATCAGGATACCAATAAACCGCTCAAAAGAGCCAAGTACTGCTCTATGCAACATAACTGGCGTTTTGCGCTCGGAGTTATCTGCAACATACTGGGCACCAAGGCGGCCAGGCATAGAGAAATCTACCTGAATAGTGCCACACTGCCACACCCGTCCGATACAGTCCTTGAGAGAAAACTCGATTTTCGGGCCATAGAACGCACCTTCGCCCGGCAGCAGCTCCCAATCCACTCCTTCGCGATTCAGGGCTTCTTCCAGTGCGGCCTCAGCTTTATCCCAAACTTCATCTGACCCCACACGCTTTTCCGGGCGGGTAGAAAGTTTGTACAGAATCTCCTCAAAGCCGAAGTCTTCATACACCTCATGGAGAAGCTCGATAAACTTTGACACTTCCGGTTGAATCGCATCTTCTTCACAGAAAATGTGGGCATCGTCCTGAGTAAACCCACGCACCCGCATCAAGCCGTGCAGCGCACCAGAAGCTTCATTACGATGGCAAGAGCCGAACTCAGCGAGCCGCAGAGGAAGGTCTTTGTAGCTCTTCAAACCCTGATTGAACACCTGAATATGGCAGGGGCAGTTCATCGGCTTGATGGCGAAATCGTGCTTTTCAGATTCCGTGGTAAACATATCATCACGGAACTTGTCCCAATGCCCGGACTTCTCCCACAAGCTGCGGGAGACAACCTGGGGCGTTCTGATCTCTTTATAGCCATGGCGATGAAGGATTGAGCGCATGTACTGCTCAATTTCCTGATAAACGGTCCAGCCGTCCGGGTGCCAGAACACCATACCTGGAGACTCTTCCTGCATATGGAAAAGGTCGAGTTTTTTACCAAGTTTCCGATGGTCGCGCTTTTCTGCTTCCTCCAGGCGATGCAGGTAGGCTTTGAGGTCTTTTTTGTTACCCCAGGCAGTGCCATAAACCCGCTGCAGCTGCTCGTTGTTGGTATCGCCACGCCAGAATGCGCCAGAAACTTTGGTCAGCTTGAATGCTTTAAGCTTGCCGGTGCTGGGCACGTGAGGGCCCCGGCAAAGATCGATGAAGTCGCCCTGGCGATAGAAGGACAGATCTTCATCACCCGGAATATCTTCAATAATCCGAACTTTATATTCCTCGCCCATCTCATCAAACAGCTTTACCGCTTCACTGCGGGAAAGCACAGAGCGGGATACGGGTATATCCTGTTTGGCGAGCTCTTCCATGCGCTTTTCAATTCGGGCCAGATCCTCATTGGTAAAAGGCCGGTCGAATTTGAAGTCGTAGTAGAAGCCGTTGTCTATAACCGGACCGATAGTCACCTGAGCTGAAGGAAACAGCTCTTTAACCGCCATCGCAAGCAAGTGAGCGGTAGAGTGGCGGATAACATCAACACCGTCTTCATCGCGCTCAGTGATAATGGCAAGCTCGGCATCCTGCTCGATCCGATAGCTGGTATCCACAAGCTGGCCATCTACTTTGCCGGCAAGTGCGGCTTTTGCGAGGCCAGCTCCAATGTCAGCGGCGACATCGTGTACGGTAACGGGTTCTGCGAAACTACGGTGACTGCCATCCGGCAGGGTTATGACGGGCATGAAAAGCTCCTGTTAATTACTCAGCGGTGATCTATACCAGAGATCACATGGTTACGGCGTTCCGCGATACAAACCGCGAGCCGTTTCGGGGCGTAGTTTAACAGAAAAAACCCCGACGGGTTAATGCCGGGGTTTACTTAGGGCCTTACTGCGCCTTTACGATACTTGCTGGCCTGCCTATGGGGAGGGAACGAATGCTGGCCGCTCGCCCTCACCCGCCCTTCGTCGTAACTGCACAAAGGCCAAAAGCGCGAGCAAAAGCAGCGCTGGAATGAACATCAACTCTTTAGGTGGACGTGGGTTTTTCACCTGTACTATATCTATCGTCCAGCCAAAGTTGAGTCCCGCCTTTTCAGCATCGCTGCCAAAATTGACGAACTCGACGTTCATCACGTCACCGGCTTCAGATACCTCCAGCCCTGCCGCCGCCAGCCGCTTCTCTGGCGTTTCGGCTGCAGGCAGTGGCAACTTCAGGTATTTGGAGACATCGTCACCTGACAGCGACATACCGGTGGCCTGCAGAATAATGGGCTGACCTGGTGCCACTTCATCAATGTGCTGCATTAACTCCGAACCGGGACGGTCGTTAGTGGGCGGGTATATCTCATCCCACCAGAAACCGGGACGGAACAGAGTGAAGGTAATCAGCAGAAGGCCAATGGTTTCCCACCAACGGGTTTTGGTAAACCAGAAGCCCTGGGTAGCTGCAGAGAACACCAACATTGCAGTCACGGCACTAAATACAGTCACCAACAAGTCGAACCAGCCAGTTAGCCCGATCAGCAACAACTGAGTGTTGAAGATGAACATGAACGGCAGAATCGCTGTCCGTATGTCGTAGGTGAAGCCTTGTATACCCGTTCTTATCGGATCCGCCCCGGAAATCGCTGCAGCAGCGTAAGCCGCCAATCCCACCGGAGGCGTGTCATCAGCCAGTATGCCGAAATAGAACACGAACAGGTGCACGGCAATCAGTGGTACCAACAAGCCGTTTTCTGCGCCCAGAGTAACGATGACCGGCGCCATCAAGGTAGACACCACAATATAGTTAGCCGTAGTAGGCAGTCCCATACCGAGAATCAAACTGATGACAGCGGTGAAGCTCAGCATCAGAAGCAGGTTACCGCCGGAGATAAACTCTACGAACTGCGTCATAACCAGGCCGATACCGGTCAATGTCACAGTGCCCACCACGATACCCGCAGTGGCAGTGGCCACACCAATGCCCACCATGTTGCGGGCGCCAGTGACCAGTGACTGGGTCAGGTCTACTCCACCCTGCTTCAGGCCACCAAAATAATCACCGCTGTTTTTGAAGAAAGCTTTCAACGGCCGTTGGGTAATAATGATAAACACCATGAACACCGTGGCCCAGAATGCTGACAGCTGCGGCGAGAACCGCTCAACCGTGAGGCACCAAACCAGCACCACAACAGGCAAAAGAAAATACAGACCGGTTTTCACCGTTGGCCCCACCGGGGGCAATTGATCCATAAGTGCGTTCGGATCATCATCCTCCAGGTCCGGGAACCTCGATCCATAGCCCACAAGTGCGATGTAAATCGCTATCAGCAGGGGCGTAAGCACCCACATAGCTGCGCTGCCGAACACGTCTTTCATCCAACCCACGCCGTAATACACAGCCAGTGTAAGCACGCTCAGCCCTAGCAGAATCATCACCCACACAAGCATGCGCTGAGCGAGTGTCGGCTTGTTCAAGCGCTCCACACCGATCATGTTCATTTTGCAGGCTTCAAGGTGCACGATATAAATCAGCGCCACGTAGGAAATCATTGCTGGAAGAATGGCGTGCTTGATCACCTCAAGGTAAGAAATACCCACATATTCAACCATCAAAAATGCTGCAGCGCCCATGATAGGCGGCGTTAGCTGCCCGTTGGTCGAGGCTGCAACTTCTACCGCACCCGCTTTGGTGGCTGGAAAACCGACCTTCTTCATAAGCGGGATGGTGAAGGTACCCGTGGTGACCACGTTGGCAATCGAGGAACCGGAAATAATGCCACTGAGACCACTGGCAACAACCGCCGCTTTGGCGGGCCCTCCACGCATGTGGCCGAGCATGGCGTAAGCAACTTTGATGAAATAATTCCCGGCGCCGGCACGCTCAAGCAGTGCACCGAACAGCACAAACAGGAATACAAAGCTGGTTGAAACGCCCAAAGCAACACCGAAAACACCTTCGGTGCCCAACCACTGATGCGAAGCCAACTTATTGAGGCTCGCCCCTTTGTGGGAGATCACATCTGGCATGTGGGGGCCAGCGAGGGAGTATATGATGAAGACCCCGGCAACAATCGTCAGCGGCAAGCCCAGCGCGCGGCGTGTGGCCTCCAGCAACAGAACCAGGCCCGCCAGAGCAACCACAAGATCCTGTGTATTAGGGGATCCTGGGCGACTTGCCAGTTGATCATAGAAAACGTAAAGATATGAGGCTGTCCCTGCAGCTGCGAGGGCCAGCAACCAATCGTAAATCGGCACTTTATTCGTCTGCTTCCCCCGGATCATTGGGAAAGCCGCAAACGCCAGGAATGATGCGAATGCCAAGTGAATCGAACGCGACTCTGTAGAGTTGAGCACGCCAAATTCGAAAATATAGGGTAGTGGTGATGCTATCCAAAGCTGGAAAAGAGACCAGAGCAAAGGAACACCAAAAAGGATGATCGCAGCAGATCCAGTTGCAGCCCTTCCACCGGATTCGGTTTGAAGAAACTCCTCTACCTTCTGCTTATCGATGCCATCCCCGGCTCTCGGGTCGCTATTGGTCATAGCAGAATCCTGTCAGAGGGAAACGATAGAAAAATTAAAGCTGCGGGCAGGGATTGCCCGCAGCCAACTCAAGTGCTTGGGATCGAATTATTCGATCAGGCCAGCTTCCTTGTAGTACTTAGCCGCACCTGGGTGCAACGGAGCACTCAAAGCATCAGCTACCATTTCACTCTTGTTCAGATTCGCGAATGCAGGGTGCAAACGCTTGAAGCTGTCAAAGTTCTCGAATACTGCCTTAACCACTTCATATACTACGTCGTCGGGCACATCCGTTGACGATACGAAGGTTGCTGCAACACCAAAGGTGGTTACGTCGTTATCAGAGCCACGATACATGCCTCCCGGGATAACGGCTTTCCGGTAATACGGGTTGTCATCGATCAGCTTTTTGGCTGAGTTGTTGTAAACATTTACCAGTACGCTGTCGCAAGACGTAGTTGCTTCTTTGATAGCACCAGATGGGTGGCCCACGGTGTAGAAGAATGCATCGATGTTGCCATCGCACAGGGCTTGGGACTGCTCAGCCGCTTTGAGCTCAGCTGCCAGCGAGAACTTATCCATGGTCCAGCCCATTTCATTCATCAGCACTTCGGCTGTGGCGCGCTGGCCTGAGCCCGGGTTACCCACAGAAACCCGCTTTCCGGCAAGGTCTTCAAAGTTTTTGATGCCTGAGCCTTTGCTAGCGACTACGGTGAACGGTTCAGGGTGCAGTGAGAACACAGCACGAAGCTTCTTGTTAGGACCGTCGTCTTTGAACTGGCTGGTTCCGTTAAAGGCGTGGTACTGCCAGTCAGACTGGGCAACGGCAAGATCCAATTCACCCTGGCGGATTGCGTTCAGGTTATATACAGAACCGCCGGTGCTCTCAACGGAACAGCGGATGCCGTGTTCTTTGCGATCCATATTGACCAAGCGGCAAATAGCACCACCCGCCGGATAATAAACACCGGTAACACCACCGGTTCCGATAGTAACAAAGCGTTGCTCCTGCGCAGAAACAGCGGTAGAAGCAGCACCCAAGGTAACAGCCGCAGCAATAGCAAATGCAGAGGCTTTAAGTTTCAGTGTCATATGAATCATTCCTTATTATCATCGTTGTAATCAACTGCCCGCCTGAGCACGGGGGCAAGTGTCACGCTCACCATAGAACATAGACCACTTTGCGTCATAAATAAAGCTTGAGGTAGCACGCTAACCAGTTGAGTGGACAACAAAAAAGCCCACATAAGCGGGCTTTTTTGTTGTAGACATTCCTATTTGGCAGCACGAGCCTTGGCGACCATTTGATCTGGCCGTAGCAAGAATCGCGCAAGCGCAGGAAGCAGCCAGATTGCGCCAATCATATTCCAGAGGAACATGAAGAACAGCAAGAAGCCCATATCTGCCTGGAACTTGATTGGCGAGAAGATCCAGGTCACTACGCCAAGCCCAAGTGTAACACCGGTAAACATAACGGCCTTACCGGTTGAACGCAGAGTTTCGAAGTAAGCTTCCTGAAGTGGTTTGCCATCCAGCAAATACTTCTCAAGCTTGCTGTAAATATAGATACCGTAATCCACACCGATACCTACACCAAGTGCTATAACCGGAAGGGTTGCCACCTTGATACCAATACCCGACACGGCCATGATCGCTTCACAAAGAATCGATGTCAGCCCTAACGGGACAACAATACACAGCACAGCTCTCACAGAACGGAAGGTCGCAAAGCACAGCAAGCTCACCACACTGTAAACCAGGATTAGCATCATATCCTTGGCGTTGGCGATAACCTCGTTGGTAGCCGCTTCAACACCAGCGTTACCGGCGCCAAGCAGGAACGTGTGTTCATCATTACTGTTATTGTTGGCAAATTCTTCCACCCGCTCAACCACTGTCTCCAGGGTCTCTGCCTTGTGGTCTTCAAGAAAAACCAGCACAGGCGTCAGGCTACACGTGGTGTTGATAAGGCCGGACGGCGCCTCACGGATGGATGCGTTGATGATGGTCTGGTTGCGGGAAATTTCATACCACTTCCAGTTCCCCTCGTTCAAAGCCTTGGTAACGATTTTGGACACGTCAGCAAGCGAAGCAGAGGATTGAACGCCAGGAGTGTTTTGAAGCTCCCACTGCAGTGAATCCATAGCACGTAACACATTGTACTGGGTGCACTGCTCTTCTGGAGTTTTCACCATCACAACCAATACATCGGCACTCGTAGAGTAGTTGTCGATGATATAGGCATTATCCAGGTTGTAGCGCGAGTCGGCACGAAGCTCAGGAGCGCCCTGATCCAGATCCCCAACTTTAAGGTCCTGCTTGTAGTAGAGGCCAAGACCCAGACCAACCACAGCAATAAGCAGTGAAATTGGAGCGACACCGGGGTGCGCAAAGTAGGACATCAGGCGCCATTTGCGATCCTGCTTTTCGCCGTGATTCTGCACGTGGCGCACGCCACCCTTGGAAATACCAAGGTAAGACATGATCAGTACGTGGAGCACCAGGTTGGTGATGATAACAAAAGCCACACCCAAACCGGCCGCAATGGCCAGATCCCGAATAACATCAATTTCGATGAAGAACAGTGTGAGGAAGCCAAACGCATCGGAAACCAGCGCCAACATGCCCGGAATATAAAGCGCCCGGAATGCCAGGCGAGCAGCAGTTACAGCATCAAAGCCTTTCGCCGCTTCAACCGCCATGGCATTTACGATTTGTACGCCGTGACTGATACCAATGGCAAATACAAGGAACGGCACGAGTACCGAATAAGGGTCGAGCCCGTATCCCAAAAGCCTCAAGGCTCCTAACTGCAGGAACACCGCAACAATCGAGGTGAACACAGGCACCAACGTGCCGGTGATGCAGCGGGAGTACCAGAACAACAGCAGGGTTGTCAGTAGAATGGTAATGCCAGCAAACCAGGCTATCGACCCAATACCCTCAATCAGGTCGCCAACTTTTTTAGCAAAACCGACAATATGAATTTTTATGTTCGGGTTTTGCGCTTCGTACTTGGTCCGTATTTTCTCTTCCAGATCCCGGGAAAACGTTGCGTAATCCAGAGGCTCCCCGGTTTCAGGATTCTTTTCATACAGAGGTGCGTACACGATCGTGGATCGGAAATTATCTGATACCAGCCGCCCCACTTCATTAGAACGAAGTATGTTCTGGCGAAGATTTTCCAGACTTGCCGGCGAGCCATCGTAGTCATCGGGAATAACGTTGCCGCCCTGGAAGCCCTGCTCCGTGACCTCTACCCATCGAACGTTTGACGTCCACAGGGTTTTCAGGCCCGAGCGGTCCACACCGTTAAGATAAAAAACCTCATCGGTGATCTGCTTCAGAGTTTCCATGTACTCCGCAGAAAAGATATCACCGGTTTTGGTTTCCACAGCAATACGTACAAAGTTGCCAAGGTTTTCCAGGTCGTTCCGGTGATCCAGCATATTGATGATATACGGGTGCTCAAGCGGGATCATTCGCTCAAAACTCGCATCCGGCTGGATTTTTACAGCGTTATAGCCCAAAAACACCGTCAACAGCAGGAAGCCAATAAGGATTACGGCCCGATTATTGAAAATCAGGCGCTCCAGAAACGGTTCTGCCTTAGGCGTTGTCAGGTAGTGTTCACCCCTGTCATGGTTCGGGTTGGACATTCAAAAGCCCCTCTATTATTTTTTCAGTTGTTGCCACATCAGGGCGTTATTGAAGGTTCTTTCCGCGCGCGTCAGTAATTTTCACGCCGCTTTCACCCACAACAAGAAGATTGGTTCCAGATACCGGAACAACACTCATAATGCCTGCGCGATCATTCCGGAAGTGCTCACGAAATGACTCTGCGCCATTGGTGCTCATAAGCACCGTGCCACCATTTCCAACCAGAGTTATCCGGCCGTCATCAGCCACTGAACCATCATTAAGCGTAGCACCTGCACTGTTAGGCACCATGCGCCAAGTTTTTCCCAGATCGGCTGAAAAGAGCATGTTGCCACGCAGGCCAAAGGCCAGAAGCTCGTTAACCTGACCGGTTCCTATCACTCCAAACAGCGAGCCCTCATACGGACTCTCGCGCCGCTCCCAGGTGTCTCCACCATCGACAGAAACGTGGATTTGCCCAGCCTCTCCAACAATAACAAGCGCTCCGCCGGTAATACGAGCCATGCCATTGAGGTGAAAGTTCTGGGCATTCTGGATCTGCGATGCCCAGTCGCTCCAGGTACGACCGCCATCTTCTGTGCGCAGGATCATGCCATAGGCGCCTATGACAAAGCCGTGCTGGTCATCCTCAAACCATACGCCGAGCAATGGGTTTACCGGGCCGATATCCAGGTCTGACTGCATGTTTTCTATAACAAACACCAGGTCATCCATTGCCCACTCAAGATCGGCCTTTTCGGATTCAGGCGCCTCTTCAATGCGCTCCTCCATGGCCGCGACCTGCTCTTCCTTACTTTCAATAGCCAGTTTGGAGGCATCGGTTCCGGTAAGCTGAAGGCTCCAGTTCTCTCCGGCATCTTCGGTATGAAGCACTACGCCGCTATGACCAACGGCCCAGCCGTGTGTCTCGGTACCGAAATCCACAGCGGTCAAGGTAACGGACACGGGCACACTGCCCTGCACCCAGGTTTGCCCGTCATCATCCGAATATATGATGTGTCCCCGCTCCCCCACTGCAACTATGCGATCGCCTGCGCGCGCGGCGTCATTGAGGAGTTTCGTGGGTGCCAGATCAGTTTGGCGGGCCGGAGTTTCAATGAGATCCGCAATCGCAAATGCGGCTGGCGCGGTCCAAACCATGGAAAGCCCGAGGCAGGCTGCCCCCAGCGTCTTGCACATCAACCTTTTAGCCATTCAAATTGCCTATTGTGTTGTTTTTAACTGTAAGTCTCTGGCCGGTAGCTCCGGCAATTAACGGCAAACATGCCGGCACCTGGGGTTACCGGCATGTTGTCCCGCAGACTCAAACATGGAGACTACGGTTTTAGCCCGCTACTGATAAATTGAGCACGCGCCTTAGCGAACACTCCGACGGCGCAAGGAGGCCGGAGAATAGTAACGCTTGTTCGGAATATCATCGGTCAAGACCCGAGTATTGGGTTCTTCCGTATCCAGACCAAGCACATGATAACGACGGGCCTGTAAATCATGATAGACGTCCAGGACCGTCCACACACCTGGAAGTTCATAATAATTTTTTGCGATACCCATAGTTACGCGCCACAACTCGCCGCGACCGTCGTACTGGTCCAGTAGTATGGTGTTCCAGCTGTCCTCATCTACGTAAAAGCGACGCTTTCCGTAAATATGGCGCGCTCCTTTTTTCAGGGTCGCCTCAACCACGTGCACACGATGCAACTCCCAGCGCGTAAGGTCCGGGTTTATGTGCGACATACCCAGTATTTCCGAATAACGGGTACCCTTTTCACCAATACGGTAGTTGTTATAAGGAACATAGACTTCTTTCAAACCTTCATAGGTCCAGTCATAACGATCAAGAGCACCGTTAAAAATATCCGAGTCATCCGCCGTGCGAAGGTTGTCCGCCGATGCAATCGGAGAGTCATAACCCAGGTTCGGAGCTCGTCTTACACGGCGCTGCCCAGCGTTATAACCCCAACCATTCCGCGGGCTGATGATCTGGTTCAGGGTTTCATGAATAAGGATGGCGCTGCCCGCGAGGCGGGGCGGAGACTGAGTGAAAGAGATGTAGTAGAAAATGATATTATCCAGTTCACTTTCATCCGCCTCAGGGTTATAGAAGTTGAAAAATGCTTCCTGCTGAGAGGTCACGAGCGAATAATCACCATTGCTCTGGACCGCAACTTCACTGGAGCGACGCGTGCCTGAAATTCCGCGCCAGCGGGTCAGGTGATTCCAGATAACCTGCCAGGCTTTTTGCTCGTCATTGCCACTCAAAATGGGGAACGGATAGCCGCCATAGGCACCTTTCAGGCCTTCACCCTTACCAACAATCTCCGCCTGCACCGCATTCTCGCGGGTGTTCTCTGCCACCCACTCAGGTACTGCATGGGTACGACGGGATTTGTAGACCGGTATGCGGAAGCTTGTCGGGTAAGTTTCAAACATTGCCATAACACCGTCCGTCAGATGCTCTGCATACTGATCTTTATTGGACGCGTTGATGGTGAATAGCACTTCGTCGTTCGGGAAGGGGTCAATATGGTGCTGCCCCGACCCCTTATAGCCAGCCGGAGGCACTGTCAGTCCGCCGGTCCATTCCGGAATAGTGCCGGATTCATTGCCAGCCTTGATGGAGCCAAACGGTGTAAGGTCCTTGCCGAGACGGGAAGCTTCGCTGGAGGAAACTGCAGCCCAAGAGGGGGATGATGCTATCGTGAGGGCGAGCAAGCCCCCGAGTATCGCACTCTTTTTATGATTCATATATTGCCCTGAATTCAACTGGAAGCCCATGGGAAGGCTTTTTTATTATTGCCTGATGGAAAGGCAGGCTTTCCACCAGATTAGCCGATTCGTCAAGGTTGTCTATCGATCGAAAGTGCGATTTTGTATCTGGCTGTAATCAAGTGCGATCAATCACAGCCAGCCCCCTTCCCCAGCCAAACCTCAGGCTTCAAGGCTTTTGTGCACAACCTCATAAAGATCTGCCGAAAGCTCTGCCTTGTCGCGAATCCGTTCAAGTGCAGTACGCATAAGTGCGCTGTAGGCAGGTGCAAACTTCTTCCAGCGCGTCAACGGTGCAACCAGCCGTGCCGCAATCTGGGGATTGCTGTCGTCAAGTCGACACACCTGATCAGCAAGGAATGAATAGCCTGACCCGTCGGGATTATGGAAGGCCGCAAGATTCTGACCTGCAAACACCCCAATAACGGAACGTATCTTGTTGGGGTTTTTCCAGTCAAAGGCTGGATGTTTCAGAAGCGCCTGGATCTGCGGTAACTGACCCGCCCTGTCGCTGGATGCCTGCACGGAGAACCACTGCTCCACAACCTGGGGATCGCTCTGGAAGTGCTCGTAGAAATCTGCCAGGGCCTGGCTTCTTTCCTCTGCATAATCCGAGTTAACCAACGCTCTCAGTGCACCCATACGATCGGTCATGTTATCGGCCTCGCGGAGTTGCTGAAGAGCCAGATCGCGCCCGGTATTGTCGTTGATCATCAGCAACCAGGCGAGCGCCGTATTCTTCAGGCTTCGACGAGCGACGGATTCAGGTGTTACCTCGTACTCTCCGTCATCCATATTACGGTGATAGCAGGCGACCAACTCACCCCTGAGAGAGGTTGCAAGATGGCTCAGCACCTGTTCGCGCGTCCGGTGAATTGCCGCCACATCCGGGCTATCCGCCAGCTCAATCAGATAGGCCTCAGAAGGCAGATGGAGCATTTTCGCCACCAGCGCCTGATCCAGCGTCCTGTCTGCCAGCAAGGTTCGGTATGCCTCCACCAGGCGAGAATCAATATCAACAGCCCCGGAGGAATCCACCAGTGACTGGATTACATCAACAGCAAGTCGCTGACCGGCATCCCAACGATTGAAGCCATCCGGATCATGGCTCATCAAAAATACAAGCTGCTCTCGGCTCCATGGGTAGACCAGCCGCACAGGCGCGGAAAAATGGCGAAGCAACGAAGGCACGGGCTTCTGCGACAGACCATGAAACTCAAACGTGTGGCTTGCCTCTGTTAGCTCAAGAACCCGTTCGGTTGGCGCACTCGCCGCATCTTCTGTACTCACCAGCCTTAGAGGCAAAGCCTCCCCCTCCGCGCCCAGCAGGCCCAAAGCGAAAGGAATATGCTGTGGTTTCTTGTTCGTCTGCCCTGGCGTATCAGGAATTGCCTGCTGTATCTTGAGACTGTACACACCGCGCTCGGAATCATAGTCGTCTGACACCGTTAGCACTGGTGTCCCCGCCTGGTCGTACCACAAGCGGAACTGGGTAAGATCCCGACCGGATGCGTCTTCCATCGCCTTCACAAAATCATCGGTGGTGACCGCCTGCCCATCATGGCGCTCGAAATACAGATCACTGCCCTTGCGGAAAAGCTCTGGCCCCAGCAGGGTATGAATCATGCGTACCACCTCCGCACCCTTTTCATAAATGGTCAGGGTATAGAAGTTACTTATTTCCATGTACGAGGCCGGCCGCACTGGATGTGCCATCGGGCCGGCATCTTCGGCAAACTGAGCCGTGCGCAGCAGGATTACGTCTTCAATGCGCTTTACCGTTGGCGAGCCCATGTCGGCAGAGAAGGTAGAATCCCGGAATACTGTGAACCCCTCCTTCAGGCTCAACTGAAACCAGTCACGGCAGGTTACCCTGTTACCAGACCAGTTATGGAAGTACTCATGGGCAACAATGGATTCAATGCGCTGAAACGCAAGGTCGGTTGCGGTTTCCTGGCTTGCCAAGACGCAGGACGAGTTAAAAATATTCAGACCCTTGTTCTCCATGGCTCCCATATTGAAGTCATCGACGGCAACAATCATGAAGATATCCAGGTCGTACTCGCGACCATACACCTCTTCATCCCATCGCATGGAGCGCTTGAGTGAGTCCATGGCATGCTGGCACTTGGCAGCATTACGTGGCTCGACAAATATGCGCAAATCGATTTCCCGGCCGGAACAGGTTGTAAAGGTATCCTGTTTTTCCACCAGATCGCCGGCCACCAGAGCAAACAGGTAGCTCGGCTTGGGAAATGGATCTTCCCAGGTTACGAAATGGCGACCACCTTCGAGATCACCTCTGTCCACGTCATTGCCGTTGGACAGCAACACCGGGCAACTCGCCTTGTCTGCCTCAATACGGGTGCGGTATCGCGCCATCACATCGGGACGATCCGGGAAATAGGTAATGCAGCGGAAACCCTCGGCTTCACATTGGGTGCAAAACATTCCTGAAGATTTGTACAACCCTTCAAGACGGGTGTTGTTCTGCGGCTCAATCCAGGTTACGACTGTTAATTCAAACTGGGCGGGCACCCTGGCTATAACAAGTTGTGCACCGGTTTCATCATAGTCATTACCTGCCATCAACTCCCGGCCATCCAAAATAACCTGTTCCAGTTTGAGGCTATCGCCATCCAACTCCAGGGGCGCAAACTCCTCAGCGGACTCCGGATTCCGGCGCACCGTTAAAGTGCTGTGCACCCTTGCACCATTGTCAAAGAGCTCAAAGCGAAGGTCGACGGCATCTACCAGGTGCGCAGGCACCTTGTATTCGCTCAGGCGGATGGTTGTTGGCTGATTGGTGCGCATTGATAGTCTCCAGATTTCCAGCCTGAGCGGCCCATACGGGGCCGATCAGGCAATATCAGATAGGGCGGGCAGCAGGTATCTTAAGAACCCATTACCCGGAAACGGACTTCATAACCGGTGAACTTGCGAATATTGATCACCCCGGTGTCGAGAATCAGGTATTGGCCTTTGATGCCTTCAAGAACCCCCTCCACTTCCGGTGTTTTATCCAGGTTATGAGTCTTGATTTTTTCGGGCCAGGTCTGCACGGGGTAACTGAGCTCGAGCCCCTGCTCGCCCACCTCGCGAATGGAGTCCTGTCCGTGCTCTTCACGCAGCGCGGCAAGATCGCCGGCAATCAATGCCAGTATCCGCTCTCGTTCTTGCACAAGGTCCAGCTCCGTAACATCCCCCCTGAGCATGGCACGCCAGTTCGTGCGATCGGCCACATGCTCCTTGCAAGCCACTTCAACAAGGCCCGAAAGATACCGGGTAGCCACCCTCAGCATGGGAATTGCATCCACCGCCCCCTGATCAATCCAGCGTGTTGGCACCTGGGAGCCACGGGTTATGCCGACTTTAAGGCCTGATGAGTTGGCCAGGTACACCACATGCTCAATCATGCAATGGGTTTCACCCCATTCTGGCTCACGACAGGTGCCCAGATGATAATGGCACTTCTCAGGACTCATAATGCAACTGTCGCACGCCGCCAACTTTCGGAAACAGGGGTAGCAAAACCCCTGATTAAAGCTCTTTTTGGTGGTTCGGTCGCAGTTAATGCAACGTATGAGACCGTCATAGTCGAAGCGCAAGGGTTTGCCTATAAGTTCATTCATTGCCACCCGGGCATCGCCGATCGCGAGAATATAGGACACAGGGTCGCCAGCTTCTGCGGGCATTTTTCTGAGTCGCCCGGTTACATCCGTAAGATCACTCAAGACTTGACCTCAACAAACTGATTGGGATCGACGTTGTTCCCGCCTGGCTGATTGCGACGCACTGAAGGGTCACATGCAGTGCCGGCTTTGGCTCCACGATCAAGATATCCCACACGCTCCTGCTCAGGGATGTTATGCAGATTTTCGTAGTAGATGACGGCTTCCAAGCTTATCTCTCGCTGTTTCGGGGTTAGCTTGCGACCATCCGGCCACTTTCCCAGCTCAATAGACTGCTTCAGGTTTTGATAAACGTTGGGATCGAGCCGCTCAATAAGTTCTTCGTAAGTCATCCGGTTCTCCTGAAAAAACCTTCATGAAAAAGTAGAGTAATCGTTTGACAGATGCAAACGATAATGATTATCATTGCTCCACCAAATGACGAAGGTCGTATCATTTGGTCTCTCTCATCAGGAGCAATAAGCTTCTTTCATACCTCACCTCTGGTGGGGTTTTTTTATGCTTTCTGTTTGTTACGGGCCGGAAGAATGGCAGCTATCGCCAAGCCCGCAACAAACCCGCCCAAATGTGCTTCGTTTGCCATGCGGCCCAAGCCCAGCATCTCCGGTAAAGGAGTAAACCCTATGACCATCCACACCACAGCAAAGGTTACCAGGGCAGGCGGAAACTGGAATCTTGCCAAGGCTCTCTGGCTGAGCCAGCAGTAGCCCAGGACGCCATACACGACCCCGGAAAGGCCGCCGAAAAATGGTCCCGACACCACGTACTGCAACCCGTTGGACAACAAACTGGTAACGACAAAAAGCACAGCCAGCCGACCACGGCCATCAAACCACTCCACCTGGCTTCCCAGAAACCACAGCATCACAGAATTGAAAATAATGTGGGTCCAGCTGAAGTGCAGGAAATCAGGAGTGAACAGCCGCCATATCTGACCACTGGCAAGCGTAGCTAACACTGCTTCCAGGCGCTCCGCCATAGTGCCCCAGTCGTAGGCTCGGGGGTCTACGATCAACAGGCTCGCTGTGAGCTCGTTGCTGCCCAGATTGGTGAGCCAGGCCATCAACACGCCCAGCGCGATGATACCGAGCACTAGAGGCGCATGACGGGGAGACGGCTGCCACCGCCCTGCCACAAACACAGGCGAATGGTTCTGACGCTCAACTGCCTGACGAATCCCGGGTTCGGCCAGAAATCGCTCCAAAGCCTCCAGAACTGGCCCAGCATGTTCGGAATGCTCCAGCCACAACACCTGGAAACCACCCTCTTCACTGATTCTGTGGGGAACCCCCTGGCTTCTCAGCCACTGGCTGAACCCGCCAAGATCTACACTGGCATCTAGCTGCTTTACTCGGTACACAATCTACCTTGCCTCGCGGGGTATCCAGACTGACAACTCGTGCCGCCGCGCTAGCGGGCGACGCTGTCTTCACTGGTGGGATAATCCGGGGAATCCTTATGGTCCCGAGCCACATTCACCCAAACAAACTTGTCAGGGGAAAGTTCGCGCTCGCCGTCCATTCGGTACGCCACCAACCTGCCGTATTTCACGGCACTGAAATCAATGCAGGCCACGTTGGGTTTCAGCGGTGCAGGTTCACTATCCATCCAGTAATGGCCGACGAACACCGGCGGCGCATCCAGTGGGTAACTGATCAGTTGCTTGCGCTCGTCCTCACTGAGAACCCGGCCGGCCACTTCTGGCGGCAAAGGGTCTGGCTGGAAGACCACATCAGCGTAGGTGCGAGGATTGTCGGCCCAGAATTTGGTGCGGAAAAACTCTCGAACGTAACCATCCCGCCCGGTTATTTTCATGCCTTGCGGCAGGCGTAAATCTGTCCCCCGCAACAGGGTATCCATAACCTGCCCGGCAAACGAGTCGATTGCCGCAGATGCATGCAGGAAATCTTCATCGATGCAGGCGCCGCCTTGAACCTGTTTGAACTTTTGAATGAGTTCATCATCCCAGCAGGCGTGAACCGCACGAAAATCGTCTTCCTCGATAAACAAGGGGATGGTGTAAAACCATTCGAGGAAGTCATTCCATTCATGAGGGTAGGCTTCAAACTGCTCCAGGGTTTCCCGGATCAAGCGGTCGTGCCGCGGGTTATGTTCCCGCAGCCAGGTTTTACCGCTGCCAGCTCGCGCCCGTGTACAGTAGCCCAGAGCGTTGTACTCATGGTTTCCCATCACAATACGCGCAGATCCCCGTTCAACCATGTTCCTTACCAGGTGCAGCGCTTCACGAATTCTCGGGCCACGATCGATAATATCGCCAATGAACACAGCTTGCCGCCGGCGGTGCTGATATACGCCGTTTACCTTGCTGTATCCCATCTGTTCGAGCAACATCGCGAGCGTATTCGCGCAGCCGTGAATATCGCCGATGATGTCGTAACCACGACTTGCAGTATGCTTGGGTCCAGCCATGATCAACTCGCTGCTATTTCACTTGCCCAGCCAAGCTTGTCGCGGCAGGTGGCATAGAAATTATGGTCAGTAGGGTGAATCAGCCGAATTTTGAAAGGCTTTTTGGCGATGCGGATGATGTCGCCCGGCGCGCAGGCAATATTCATCTGGCCATCAAAACTGATTTGCGGATAAGTTTCGTTGGTTTCCCCGATCACCAGTTTTATTTCACTCTTGCCATCTACCACAATCGGGCGGCTACTGAGGGTGTGGGGAAACATGGGCACCAGCACGATGGCATCCAGTTTCGGATGCATAATCGGCCCACCGGCTGAGAGCGAATAGGCTGTAGAACCTGTGGGGGTGGACACAATCAGGCCATCCGACCGCTGGCTGTATACGAAGTGGCCATCAATATACAAATCAAAACCAATCATACGGGTAGACTTACCCGGGTGCAGGACGACATCGTTCAGCGCCGTACCAAACCCCAGTGGCTGGCCATTACGCTCTACGTTACCATCGAGAAGAAACCGGGTTTCCTCAATGTACTCTCCTTCAAGCACCTTACCCAGACGCTCTTCCAGGTCAACGGGGGAAATATCCGTCAAGAAGCCCAAGCGCCCGCGATTCACACCCAGCAGGGGAATCTTGGATTTAGCCAGTTCTCGGGCTGCGCCCAATAAGCTTCCATCGCCCCCGACCACAATAACCAGATCACAGATTTCGCCAAGAAGCTTTTTGCTGGCAACCTGCAAACCGTGACCGGGCAACATGCTGGCCGTGTCTTCCTCAAGGATAACGTGGTAATGGTTGGCGACCAGATACTGTTTAAGCTGGCGCAGTGATTCAACCACTTTAACGCTGCCCATCCGGCCGATAACGCCTATGTTTCTGAATTGATCCATGAAGCTTCCTGTGGTGTCGGAACATGGCGAAAGCAGACCATCCTGCTGACGCCCATATCAATCTGACCTACAGTCTAACGAAAGTCACCCCGATACTGAAAATAGTTCTGGGGCGTGCCTCCAAAGGCCGCTCATTTTTCGGGTTGATGGTTCTCGCAGCGGTCGTCGACTCCAGGCCGGAACTCCGCGGGCTGACTCACTCGCAACAGCGGCTCGCCACAGGGAGCATCGCTCCCGGAGCCATGCTGGCACACTGGATTCTCGTAGTGTGCAAGCCACTGAAGGTATGCAGGCTCGTTCATGCCACAACGTTCCGCCGCATAGGCAGTGGGATTGCTAAAGTAGGTTTCAATTTGATCATAAGGCAGGGTCAGGTGGCCGACACCGGGGTGGTAGGCCACCAGAAAAACCAACTCGGTCTTGAGGTGCCTCAATACGGTGTTTTCCATGGGTTCCCGGTGCCGGAGCTCGTGCACTTCCTGCTCCAGGGCAACCAGCTTTTCATCCCGATGTTCCAGCTCCCGCTGTTTACGATCCAACTGCTCCCGGAGCAAAACCAGTTCTGCCGTCACATTGGCATCACCGCGTTCTTTGACGGCTCCACCAGAAGCCATTTGCTCCTGCATGGTGAGGTATT
Organism: Marinobacter sp. 1-3A; assembly: GCF_016597775.1. Lineage (NCBI taxonomy): Bacteria > Pseudomonadati > Pseudomonadota > Gammaproteobacteria > Pseudomonadales > Marinobacteraceae > Marinobacter > Marinobacter sp. 1-3A. Next base: position 20,214 of record NZ_VCGZ01000008.1, on the reverse strand, counting down.
GCTGATTCCGTTCCGCCAGGCGTTGTTTCAGTTGTTCGTTGTTCAGGCTTTGGCGCTCGCACTTCTGCTCCAGATCACCAATTTCATTACTTAGCGCTCTGATTTCCAGCCGATGCTCTCGCTGCACCTCAGTCAGCATGTCGCGGTGTACGCTTTGCAGTGTTTTAATACGCAAGCGTTGTTCACGGATCAGTTGGGCAAGGCGCGCACGATCAGCACCGGTGCGGGATTCATCGTCCAAAGCAGAATCCTGCTCCCCGGCACGCAGGACAGGGATATTTTCTTCTTCGGGCTCAACAAGGCGGAATTTAAGCGCGTTGGCTTTGACCGCTTTTCGAATTAGTTGGAAATGGTTGTTACCCGGCGTCATATCCGGGTCCCATAACTCAGAGGCATATTGGGGGTCCGGGCAAAGGCTGCGACAGACCAGGCGAATCGCGCCGCCTCCCATATTCGGACCTTTTGCACCTTTGCGCGCAAGCTCTTCAATAGGCACATTCCAGCTGCTGTCAGCTCTGCCTTCCTCATCAAACCAGATGCGGAAAAACACAAGCGAACGCACGAGAAGGTCGCCGCCAACCTCCACAAGAACGGCTTTCACATCCGTTTCAGCAAGGTCTGATAGCCCTACATAGCCGTCCAGAAAAGCGCCAAACTCGCTGGCCCGCATCTGCCGAGCCACCTCGTTGCCCTCTATAAAGAAAACCGCCGAATAATCATCCGTTGCCTGGCGGGCAGATACCATTACAGACTCCCCAAAATCGAAAAACTCTCTGACAGACTAAAAGTCTACTCAGAGAGTTTCCGATGCAAAGGTAAAAACTGCAATGTTTTGTGATCAGATCTGAGAGGCCAGTCGGCTACCCTGATCAATCGCACGTTTGGCATCCAGTTCTGCCGCAACATCTGATCCGCCGATCAGGTGCACTGGCAGCCCTGCCGCTTCAAGCCCACCTTGCAGTTCACGCAACGGCTCCTGGCCGGCACACAAAATGATGGTATCTACCGGCAACACCCGGTCTTCACCCTGCTCTGCACCCTTCGCGGTGACTGTGATGTGCAGGCCTTCGTCATCAATCTTGCGGTAAGCCACACCCGGCACCATCTGAACCTTACGGTTTTTGAGGGACGTTCTGTGAATCCATCCGGTGGTTTTACCCAGGTTCTTACCCACTTTGGACGCCTTACGCTGCAGCAGGAAAACTTCGCGGGCAGGCTCGGGAACTTCAGCCTTCATACCCTGAACACCACCACGATGTTCCACTGTCAGATCCACCCCCCACTCGCGCATGAAGTGGTCAGTATCCAGTGCGGCTGAGGTGCCCTTGTGCACGATAAATTCAGATACGTCAAAGCCGATACCGCCAGCACCAATAACTGCAACTTTCTGACCCACCGGCTTACGCTCAAGCAGAGCATCCAGATAGCCAATGACTTTCGGATGATCAACACCTTCAATATCCGGGGTACGCGGCTCAACGCCCGTTGCCAGCACAACCTCATCAAAATTACCGGCTTTCAGGTCGTCAACACTCACGCGGGTTTCCAGCCGCACATCAACACCGTGCTTTTCCAACATCACACGGAAGTAGCGCAGGGTTTCATAGAACTCTTCTTTACCTGGAATCAGCTTCGCCACGTTGAACTGGCCACCAACCTCTTTGCCAGCGTCAAACAGGGTCACCTTATGTCCGCGCTCTGCTGCTACCGATGCAAATGCCATCCCGGCCGGCCCAGCGCCGACTACGGCAATCGACTTCGGCGAGGCAGTCTTTACGTATGTCAGTTCCGTTTCGTGACAGGCGCGAGGGTTCACCAGGCACGAAGTCAACTTGCCGCTGAAGGTATGATCCAGACATGCCTGGTTACAGCCAATACACGTGTTGATTTCTTCGGCACGGTCTTCAGCAGCTTTCAGTACAAGGTCGGCATCCGCCAGGAAGGGGCGTGCCATAGACACCATGTCTGCATCGCCTTCTGCCAGAATATTTTCGGCAACATCCGGCATGTTGATGCGGTTTGTGGTAACCAAAGGAATACTGACTTCGCCCTTAAGCCGCGCAGTAACCTTGGTAAACGCTCCCCGGGGGACAGAGGTCGCGATGGTAGGAACTCGGGCTTCATGCCAGCCAATACCGGTATTAATGATCGTAGCACCGGCTTTTTCGATTGCCTTGGCCAACTGAACGACTTCTTCCCATGTGCTGCCATCTTCAATCAGATCGAGCATGGAAAGGCGGTAAACCAGAATGAAGTTTTCTCCAACACGCTCACGCACACGGCGCACAATTTCGATGGGCAGGCGAATGCGGTTTTCATAGCTGCCACCCCACTGGTCGGTGCGGTGGTTGGTGTGAGCAACAATAAACTGGTTGATGAAGTAGCCTTCAGAACCCATAACCTCAACACCGTCGTAGCCCGCTTTTTGCGCAAGCTCGGCACATACCGCGTAATCCTCAATCTGCTTCTCGATACCGGCTTCATCAAGCTCTTTGGGCTTGAACGGGTTGATCGGAGCCTGAATAGCAGAAGGGGCAACCAACGCAGGGGAATAAGCGTAACGACCGGCATGAAGAATCTGCATGCAGATTTTACCGTCCGCTTTGTGTACGGCACTGGTGATAACCTTGTGCTTTTCCACTTCATCGTCATTGGTCATTTTGGCGGCGCCCTGGAAGACAGCGCCTTCCGGGTTGGGAGCTATACCGCCAGTTACAATAAGGCCAACGCCACCGCGAGCCCGCTCAGCATAGAACTCAGCCAAACGCTCGAAACCGTTTTTAGCCTCTTCCAGGCCAGTGTGCATGGATCCCATCAACGTGCGGTTGCGCAGCGTAGTAAAACCCAAATCCAGCGGTGCAAGCAGGTTCGGATACTTGGCAAGGCCTGGTGCTGTGTTGGTCGTCATAACTGGTCTCCTCAAATTGATCACGGCAGGGTCTTAATCGCCCTGCTCTTTCTTGATGAACTCTAAAGTACCCATGCGGCTTGCGTTCAACAATATCCCTGAATAACATTATACTATCCCCAGGTAACAGCTCGTGGCGAATCCACATGAATCCGACCACTCCTCAGCACTTCCCGGACCGCAACCCGCTCGGCGATATCAGCGTGCTCCACATTTCGGTATTGCTCCGGGCTGCTGAAGCCGAAGGCGTAAACTCGCAGGAACTTGCTCGCCACTTTCAACTGAACGCACAAACTCTCACGTCTCCTGAGGCTCGAATCAGCATTCCCCGCTTTATGAGGCTTGGGCATGCAGCAATTCAAGCCTGCGGCAACCCCGCACTGGGGTTGCGCATGGGCGCATTGACCAGGCCTGTAGATATGGGATTGCCGGGCCTTACAGCTGAATGCACCAATACTTCCGGCAAAGCTATACACACACTTATCCGCTATTCCCTGCTGACCAGCCGGAATAGCCGTGGAACACCCACCGCAGATCCCGAAAAACGGCTCATTCAGTTTTATTCCATTCAGCCCTACAACGCATTTAATTATTTCGTTGTTGACTCAGTACTAAGCGCCTGGACTCAGTTTCTGCGAACTGTGAGCGGGCAATGGGATGTGCTGGAGAAAGTCTGCATAGAATACCCATCCACCGGCCTGGATGAACTCTATGAATCCTGGTTTCGTTGCCCGGTTCAGTTTGGGGCAGACTCAAACGGCATAACGGTGCGGCAAGATATATGGAGCCAGACAACCCTGCAGGCGCATCCGGCCATGCACGAGAAGCTGCTACTAATGTGTGAAGCGGAACTGCGGGACATTCAGCGAGGATGGACAACGGGAGACAGGGTAAAGAGTTTACTAACACCTCTGTTTAGAGGAGAAACACCAAGCCTTGAGACCATTGCCTCGAAGTTGGGAGTTACACCATGGACACTACAACGACAACTTGCCTCTGAAAACACAGGGTTCAGAGAACTTATGGACGAAACCAGAAAGCATTTGGCGCGAGACTATATTCGGGAAACTGAAACATCACTGTCAGAAATTGCCTGGTTACTGGGCTTTTCCAACCCAGCGGCATTGCACAAAGCCTACCGCCGCTGGTTTGAAATAAGCCCGGGGGAACACAGGAAACAGTTCCGCGGGGATTAGTATTACTTGTTCAGATGCTTAGCGTGGAAGTGCAAGTGCTCTCCAATAAAGCTGGCAATGAAGTAATAGCTGTGATCATAGCCTTCGTGGCGATTCAGAGTCAGCGGATAGCCACTTTCCTTTGCCGCAGCTTCCAGCGCTTCCGGCTTCAGTTGCTCGACCAGGAAGTTATCTGCCTCACCCTGATCTACCAGTGCAGGCACGAACTGCGTGGCCTTTTTCATCAGCAGGCTGGAATCATATTCGGCCCAGCTGGCAGTATCTTCGCCCAGGTAGGCTGTGAATGCCTTTTTTCCCCACGGGCAATCTATCGGATTACTGATCGGGCTAAAGGCCGATACGGACTGGTAACGCTCAGGATTGCGCATCGCCAGCACCAGTGCACCGTGACCACCCATAGAATGACCAAAAATTGACCGCTTATCACTCACCGGGAAAACAGACTCGATGAGATTCGGCAATTCGTTCAGCACATAATCGTACATGCGGTAGTGCCGGTTCCAGGGTGCCTGAGTGGCGTTTACATAGAACCCTGCCCCTTTACCCAAATCGTAGGCTTCGTCATCTGCCACATCATCGCCGCGAGGACTGGTGTCAGGCGCGATGATAGCAACGCCCAATTCAGCGGCCATTTGGTGAGCCGCTGCTTTCTGCATGAAGTTTTCATCGGTGCAGGTTAAGCCAGACAACCAGTACAGAGCTGGAACCTTGTTGCCGTTGGCAGCCTGTGGCGGTAGATAAATAGCGAAACGCATATCGCAATTCAGCGTTTCTGAATGGTGACTGTACTGCTTGTGCCAGCCACCGAAACTTTTGTTTCGACTAAGATTTTCAATATTCATTGCAATCTCCCTGATAAATGGTCGCCCGTGCCATGCTCAGGCGACCCTCCTCGTTATTTGTCAAAGTGAATAACGGTACGAATACTCTTACCTTCATGCATCAAATCGAAGGCTTCATTGATCTTTTCCAGACCCATGGTGTGAGTGATGAAATCGCTAAGCTTGAACTCACCCTTCATATACCGTTCAACAATACCGGGCAACTCAGAACGCCCTTTTACGCCACCGAATGCAGACCCTCTCCAAACCCGACCGGTAACCAGCTGGAATGGACGAGTGGAGATTTCCTGACCGGCCCCGGCAACACCGATGACCACTGATTCGCCCCATCCTTTGTGACAGCACTCAAGAGCCGAGCGCATCACATCCACATTACCAATACACTCGAAGGAATAGTCGACCCCGCCATCGGTCAGCTCAACAATGACTTCCTGAATCGGCTTGTCGTAATCCTTAGGGTTAATACAGTCGGTCGCGCCGAGCTGACGGGCCAGTTCAAACTTGCTCTCGTTAATATCGATGGCAATGATGCGGCTGGCTTTCGCCATGGTGGCACCGATAACAGCCGACAGACCAATGCCACCCATACCGAAGATAGCCACGGTGGCACCCTCTTCTACTTTAGCGGTATTCATCACCGCACCCATGCCGGTGGTCACACCGCAACCGAGCAAGCAGACTTCTTCAAGCGGTGCTTCTTTGTTGACCTTCGCCAACGCAATCTCAGGCAGTACAGTGTATTCAGAAAAGGTTGAGCAACCCATGTAGTGGTAGATCGGCTCACCATTGAGGGAAAAACGGGTGGTGCCATCTGGCATCAAACCCTTGCCCTGAGTTTCACGTATTTTCTGGCACAGGTTGGTTTTACCAGAAGTGCAGAACTTGCACTCGCCACACTCAGGGGTATAAAGCGGGATTACGTGATCACCCACCTGAACGCTGGTTACGCCTTCGCCGATAGATTCGACAATACCGCCACCCTCATGACCCAGAATAGCCGGGAAGATGCCTTCGGGATCTTCGCCAGACAAGGTAAATGCATCGGTATGGCACACACCACTGGCGATAACGCGAATTCGCACTTCACCGGCCTGCGGCGGCATAACATCCACTTCTTCGATAGACAGTGGCTGTTTCGGGCCCCAGGCGATAGCGGCTTTGGATTTGATTGTTTTAGTCATGTGGCTCTCCGATCTATGTTCCAGCTCTGGCAGAGGTTTCTGCCACCATGAAGAACATACTATAGTCTATCGCCCTGGTTGATAATCCCATATTATATAAACTCACCTTTACCAGTGAGTAACAATTGGGAAGAGCAAATCCGAAAAACCAGCTCTTTCCAGAGGAGCTCAAACGACAGCACGGGAAGCAGACCATGCATATTTGGGAAGGGGTAAGTGAGTTTGTGGCAGTGGCGGAGGAAGAGAGCTTTACTGCAGCAGCGAAGGCGCTGGGCATCTCAACCGCTCAAGTTAGCCGGCAGGTCAGTGCCCTGGAAGCCCGCCTATCAACCAAGCTGTTTTACCGCACCACCCGCAGGGTTTCGGTGACCGAAGCCGGACAGATCTACTATCAGCAATGCCGGCAAGTGCTCGATGGCCTCGAAGAGGCGGAGCGCACCATGACCAATTTGCAGATGGTGCCTAAAGGTCAGTTAAGGCTGACAGCCCCTGTGACATTTGGCGAAAAAAACATCGCTCCACTGGTTAACAACTTCGTGCTGCGATACCCGGAGCTTCAAGTACAGCTGAATCTGACCAATCAGAAACTGGATTTGGTTGCGGGTGGTTACGACCTGGCAATACGACTGGGTAAACTCGAAGATTCCAGCATGATGGCAAAACGACTGTCATCGAGAACCCTGCATGTATGTGCCTCACCCGCCTATCTGTCTGCCCACGGAACCCCACATTCTCTTTCGGAACTGGACAAGCATAACTGCCTTCAGGGAAACCTGGATTACTGGCGATTTCAGGTGATGGGAAAACCACAAAATGTCCGAATCAAAGGCAACATCATGTGTGACAGCGGCTGGGCCCTGCTGGATGCTGCCTTGAAAGGCATCGGCATTGTGCAACTGCCGGATTACTACGTTCAACCTTCTCTGGCTTCCGGCAAGCTGACTAGCCTGCTAGAACCCTACCAGGAAGCTGACGATGGCATCTGGGCCATTTATCCACACAATCGTCATTTATCACCAAAGGTTCGAATGCTGTTGGACTATTTGAGCGAAGCACTGCAGGCGAAGTGACTGCCTTTCCAGCGGCAGATGCAATGCAATGAGGAAGACTTAAACGAAAAAAGCCGTTAACTGCTATGCAGCTAACGGCTTTTTAAAATAGTGGCGGAGCGGACGGGACTCGAACCCGCGACCCCCGGCGTGACAGGCCGGTATTCTAACCAACTGAACTACCGCTCCACGTGTTATAACCGATTACTTTCCAAATACTTTCAAAGCATTGCAACCTTCAAGAGATTGCTCGGTGACAACGAGAGCGCATTATAAAGAGGTGCCCGATTAAGTCAACGCCTTTTACGAAAATAATCTATAAATCCCCGCATATTACATCGCATCGACCATCGCATCCTTGCCCTGAGCTGTTTTCCGATACTCAATGGGAGTCATGCCTGACCAGCGTTTGAACGCACGATAGAAGGTACTCGGCTCGGAAAACCCGGTGAGATAGACAATCTCATCAATCGACTCGTCTGTTGTCGCCAATAGTTGCCGGGCCAAGCGGTATCGGAAATCAGCCAGCACCTGGTTAAAGCTGGTTTCTGCTTCAGTAAGCCGGGTGCGCAGCGTGCGAGGCTTGATGTCCAACCGGGTAGCTACTGAATCCAGTGTTACCTCACCGCTATCCAGTAATTCAGCAATGATGCGCTCCACCTGCCCGACAATATCCTTCTTCTCCAGCCGGGCAACCTGCTCACTGGCAAAGCGCTCATGCAAATCCAGGAGTTCCGGTTCTGCGTGGGGGGACGGATGAGAAAGCAAACTCACGGGGAAGTACAAGCGGTTTTCATCTGCACCAAACACCACATCGCAACCCAGCAATTCAGCAACGTACTCGCGCCCTTCTTCACGGTCATGCTCAAACTCGACCCGCGACGGACGGAATTCGTTATCCGTGATGGACCGGAAAAAAGTAAGCAGGCCCTGCACAAAGCACTCGTTAAAATGTCGCAGGCGGCGAACTTCATCAGAGGCAGTATCCAGCACCATGCAGGCCTCCTCACCTTCGATGAAAAAATCCGTATTGGCAGCATCGCTTAACAAGCGCTGATAGTTTTGCGCGCGGCGCAGCCCCTCACCAAACGTAGGGCTACTCAAAAACAGGTACTCGAGAACCTGTCCTTTATAAACCGGTAACAGCTGCCCAAGGTGGAGCCCGATATCAGGATCACCGGATACATCTTCTACCGCCTGCCAGAAAAACATCTGGGCACTGTGGGGCGTGCGTAGCTGTTCGGTGTACACATACTCCGCATTCACGCCAAGCCGGCTGAAAACAAGATCGGTATCCAGACCCTTCTTTTTCATTGCCTCGTAGATAAGGCGCAGCATCACGCCCGCGTCACGTAGTTCCTGCATAAAATCCCGCTATGTATCGATTGGATACTACTTTGGCCCGACAGACACCCGCCGGAACACCCCAGGTCAATGCGTCGTCAGCACGGGTTTGCCAGACTGACGGCAGGCCTGTAATCAATACCTGCATCAGCCCTGAAACTGCCCGATTTGCTCAGACGTTTACTTAGACTATCGTCTTTCATTAGAGCATATCAGGCCACAGACGCACAGTTGTACCAGAATCAATGCATATCAGGTACCTGCATTTAACAACTTTCACCAATATTTCGTGCCATAGCTATCATCGTATTGCCTTCAGAGAGAACCACTTATGTCAGACACACTTATATACAGAGACACCCCACCAACATTACTCCCACTGTTCGGTAAGGCTGTATTACCGAAAAAGGTCAGTTCTGAAAGCGACATCAGGCTTCCGGAACTTTCTGCCAAGCTCCTGTACGCAAAGACTTCCAGCGATGATCTGAATCAATATGAGCGTGTATGCGGATTCAGCCCCAGCAACCACATACCCATTACCTGGCCTCACATTCTTGCGTTTCCACTGCATTTGAAACTGCTGACGGAAAAAGCCTTTCCATTGCCACTGCTTGGGCTGGTGCATCTGCGCAACAGCATTACCCAGCACAGGGCAATTGGAAAAGGAGAGGTTCTGGAACTGGAGGTTAAACTGGGCGGACAAGAACGTACCAGCCGAGGAATCGAGTTTGACGTAGGCACCACCGCTCGTTCCGCGGGCACGGTCGTCTGGGAAGGCGATAGCACCATGCTCTTCCGCCAACCCGATCCAAACGCCAGGTCTGCGGAAAAAGCCACTCCCCCGCCGCTCGAGCAATACCCGAACATGGTGGACATCAATGTGGCGGAGTCCATCGGGCGTCAGTACGCCAAAGTCTCCGGTGACAGCAACCCCATTCATATGCACGCCCTGAGCGCCAAGGCTTTCGGCTTTCCCCGCGCTATCGCCCACGGCATGTGGAGTAAAGCACAGGCTCTGGCGATTATGGGGCAACAGGATGGGTGGCATTCGGGGCCAGTAAAGGTAAGTTGCCAGTTCAAAAAACCGGTATTTTTACCAGGAACTGCCCAATTGAACTGGCGGGAAGGGAAAACCGCATGGGACTATCAACTGCTGAATGCTCGCGGTGATGCTCCCCATCTCAGTGGGCGCATTGAATGGCTCTAAATTGGGCCAGAGGAACTCTCATCGTCACCCGAAGAGGGTAATGCTGCGACAGGAAGCGTAAAGAAGAATCGTGCGCCGCCATCTTCGGGTCGCTCGAACCCTATTTCCCCTCCCTGAGCCTGTATCAGGGAGCGGCAAGTAGGCAAGCCGATACCCATGCCTTCTTCTTTGGTGGAATAGAACGGCAGAAACAGCTTTTCCTCAGCATCTTCTGCAAGCCCCTCACCATAGTCCCTTACCTCAATCCGAACACAGCCCTTGTCCGTGAGCCGCGCGCTTACTTCAACGGGCAACGCAACTTCTTGGCTGCGAGTCGCTTCGAGCGCGTTCCGGATCAAATTCAGCGCAACTTGTTGAACCTGAATCGGGTCAGCCAGCACCTCCGGCAGATCCTCGGATACAAGTAGCTCAATGGCCCCGTCGTTGTTGCGCGCGTCCACTTCCGCAAACTCGCGGGTGTCTTCCAGCAGAGCAGGAACAGAAAGCACTTCTTTGCCAGTCGCAGGTTTTTTAACAAATCGCCTGATCCTGCGAATTATCTCGCTGGCACGGTGCGATTGCGCCTCAATTTTATCAAGGGTTTCCTGCAGCAGACTCAAATTCGGGTTTTCAACGGACATCATCCGCTTGGAGACTCGAGCATAATTGGCAATTGCAGTCAGTGGCTGATTCACCTCGTGAGCAACACCTGCAGCCATCTCTCCCATGGTGGTCAACCGGGATATGTGCGCCAATTGGTCACGCTGCTCCTGTACCAGCTCTCGCGCCTCTTCCAGCGCCTGCTCGCCATCAAGCTCGACCGTTATATCGCGGAATACAACCACCGCACCGTGCAACTCTTCTCCTTCAAGCTTTGGCGTGGAACGGTATTCAGCCGGAAATCCGGTGCCATCGGCACGCAGCATTCTTATATCGCGCTGATTTTCCGCCACACCCTGGCTACAGGTCGCATGAACCGGGAGTCCGCTAGGGCATTGGGCTGCTGTACTGAAGTGGGTATCGAAAAAATTCCGGCCGATCAGATCTTCAACAGGGCATCGCATAATGATGCCTGCTGCAGGATTGGCGAACTCGATCGTGCCCTTCTCATCAAGCCCGTAGATACCTTCACTGATCGAATTGAGGATACGGGCCTGATCGCTCTGAAGCTCCCTGTTTCGCGCCTGAAGTTCACGCTCAAGCCGAATAACGCGGGCATGGGTTTTAACCCTGGCAATCACTTCCTGGGACTGGAAAGGCTTGGAGATATAATCAGCCCCGCCCAACGCGAAGCCTTTGACTTTCGCTTGCAGGTCATCCAGGGCTGAGAGGAACACAACGGCACAGTCAGCCGTCTCAGGATCGGCTTTGAGGCGTTCGCATACCTCATAGCCGTCCATTTCGGGCATCATGATGTCGAGCAGGACAACTTCGGGCTGATGGCGGTGGGCAAGATCCAAGGCTTTTTCGCCTTCATTGGCGATCAGCAACCGATAGCCTTTATCTTTCAGTGTCTCATAGAGAACTTTCAGGTTCTGTGGATTGTCATCCACCAGCAGAACCGTCACTTCTGAATTTTCGCTGACAACTTCAGTCATATAAAAAAAGGCCGGTCAAAAAGATAACCGCATGATGCCGGCCAGATCACCTCTCGTCGATAAGGTTCTTTACGGACAGCACCATTCGAACCAGGTGTGCCAGCGAATGAGTCCCCATCTTATGCATCACCCGCGAGCGATGAATCTCAACCGTGCGCTGGCTGATTTCCAGTTCGATAGCGATCACCTTGTTCGCCTGCCCTTCTATCATGCGATCCATAATCTCATGTTCGCGAGGCGTCAGGCTTTTAACCCGGCGGATGATTTCCTGCTTCTCTCCCAGTGTTTTACGCTGTTCCAGATCCTGTTCCAGCGCCGCTTCGATCTTCTCTAGCAACGCTTCTTCGCGATAAGGCTTCTGGATAAAGTCCACGGCGCCTTCTTTCATGGCATCAACAGCCATAGGGACATCGCCGTGTCCGGTCACAAAAATGATTGGGAGAATAGAATGCTTTTCATTTAACTTTTTCTGCAACTCCATACCATCCATGCCCGGCATACGGATATCCAGCACGATGCAGCCAGCCATTTTTTCGGAATAATCCTTGAGAAACACTGCCGCGTTCTCATAGGTTTTAACCGACTTGCCATCGGTTTTCAGTAACAGTTCCAGCGAGTCACGAACGGCTTCGTCGTCCTCTACCACGTATACAGTTTGCTGAATGTCAGTCATGGGTGTGTTCTCTCCTGTCTGTTTTATTATGGCGACCGGTCAATGAATTGACGGATCTTTCTGATCGTCCCGGGCGTGTTCCTGGCGTTCGTGCTCACGCATTTTCTCAAGCCGTTGCTGGATAATGCCAAAAACGCTCTGTTTCGGATAGTTGCCTTTACTGTCGGCCTTGCCCGCCGGCTTACCCAACAACAAGGTCACCGCTTCCTCGACATTTGAAACTGAGTAAACCGCAAACCGGTTTTCCCGGACAGCCTGAACCACTTCGCTGTCCAGCATTAAGTTCTGAACGTTGTTGGCCGGAATAATGGCGCCCTGGGTGCCTGTAAGCCCACCCTTGAGCTGACAGGTAGCAAAGAAGCCTTCAACTTTTTCATTAACGCCGCCAATCGGCTGCACCTCGCCAAACTGGTTAACGGAACCTGTAATGGCCAGGTCTTGTCGCACCGGAACGCCAGAAAGCGAAGATATCAGGGCACAGAGCTCTGCCAGCGAGGCGCTATCACCATCTACCTCGCCGTAGTTCTGCTCAAAAGTCAGGCTCGCAGACAGGTGCATGGGGTCCATCACCGCAAAGTGTGAGGCTAGCCACGAACTCAAAATCATCACACCCTTGGAATGAATATTGCCACCTAACTTCACATCCCGTTCGATATCCATAATCCCGCCATCCCCATAATAGCAGGTGGCCGTTACGCGGTTGGACAAGCCAAACTCGAACCCTCCCGTGGAGAGCACAGACAGCGCATTAACCTGGCCCACAACCGAGCCTTGGGTTGATACAAACGTGGAGCCGTCACGAATTGAATCGTAAAGCTGGTCACGGATACGGCTACTGCGGTATTTCGCACTCTCAAGCGCTCTTTCCACATGAACATCCTGAATCATCTTGGCATTCGCCTGGCGAGCCCAAAAGTCCGATTCCCGCAGCAGGTTGGCTATATTGGCAGCATGCAATGAAAGCCTGTCCTGGTGTTCTGCCATACGCGCGCTGTGCTCGATGACCCTTGCCACAGCTTTATTGGTGCAGTGCAGCAGGTTTTTTTCTTTGACAACGCTGGCAATAAACTTTGCATACATAACCTGGCTTTCTTCGGAGCGGTACATTTCGTTCTCGAAGTCCGCAGTCACCCGGAACAACTCTGCAAACTCGGGATCGTAATCCTGCAGCAGCATCCAGGTTTCACGATCTCCGAACAGCACAAGCTTCACATCCAGCGGCACGGCCTGCGGCTCAATGGAGATGGTGCCTGAGAGCGTCAACTCTCGCTCAAGAGAGTTGATCTGAATGCACTTCGAGCGCAAAGCCCGCTTGATGCCGTCCCATACGAAGGGCTGCTCAAGCACCTTTATGGCATCCATCAACAGATAACCACCATTGGCCCGGTGCAGGCTGCCGGCCCGAATCAGGGAGAAATCGGTAAATACCGTGCCTTTATAGGTAACGTTCTCAACGTATCCAAAAAGGTTGTGATAAGTGGGGTTGTCTTCCACCACCATTGGCACTTCGTTGGTCTTCTGGTGCACCACCACATTAACGAGATAGCGCCGGGGCATCTTTTTATCCAGCGACGCATAGGCAATAGCTGCTTGCTCTTCGTTGTCGTCGAGAAAAATCTCCAGATTCTCAACCAGGTCTTTGCGTACCGCCTCGAAGTAAGCCACTACATCCGGCAGGTTTTTGTAGCTCTCAATCAATGCATCAATCTGGTGGCCAGATATCCCTTCCAGCGTTTCCTTGTTCAGGGCCTGTTGTTCATCGGCATATTCCTGCTCCCAATCCGCCAATTTCCGAAGTGCTTGCCGGAGCTTTTTCTCAAGTTTGTTGATTGAATCTTCGAACTTGTCGCGCTGTGCATCCGTTAGCGCCTTGAACGTCTCTGCGGTATGCGGCTTATCACCATTCATTGCCACCAAACGGTAACCACCTGGCGTGGTGATGGTCAGGCTGACCTTCTTGCGGCGGGCCTGGGCAGCGACCTTCTCGAGCTCATCTTCCTGCTTTTTGCCATACTCTTCTTTGAGCTGTTCTGAACGTTCCAGAAAGCTGTCGCTATCGAAGGTCTGTGGAATGACCTTCACCAGCCGGCTCATGAGCTTTTCCATGTCCTGTTTCAACAGCACGCCCTTACCCGCAGGCAACTGCAGCAGCTTGGGAATCCGCGGCTCCTCAAAATCTGCGACATAACACCAGTCGTGACTTTGCTGCTCAGTATCCAGGTGGTGCTCAAGATAACGCAGCATCATCGTGCGCTTACCCAGGCCGTTACGCCCTACGGCATACACGTTATAGCCACCATGGGGCATGGCAAGCGCAAACCGCACGGCTTCCTGGGCCCGATTCTGGCCCACAATTTCCGCGAGCGGCTCCAGCTGTCTGGTCGACTTGAACGGTAGATCTTTCAGAACACAGGCTTTGTAAAGCTGATGCAGAGGCAGTGACTTCAAGGTTGGGTCCTGTAACGGTTGACTCATTGGCCGGTCATTGTAGGTTCTGTGAACCTGTCTGTCGCGCTCGAGGGCAAGAATTGTGACAAACGCTTAAAGGCGGAAGATTTTGTGATGCAAGTCACGCTTCACAATCTCCTCATTGCCCTCGTCTTTCATCGAACACTACACTTCACAAGCCGACTCTCAGCCTTTAGTCTTATAGTCGGCTATAACAACATAATAATAAGCAATGGGTGCCAGTTTACGATGAGTGATTCCGAAGATCGCCGGCTCAAGGATCGCTATTCTGCTTCGTGCCTTAAGGTACAAGTTCGTCAGCGCGGTTTTTTCAAGAATAGCAAACCTTCTTTCCAGGCCACCTGTCTCGACCTGAACCGTTACGGCATGGCCTTGCTCTGCCCACGCCCGCTGGATCCTGGTACTCGCCTGTTTATGGACTTTGAAGGGAAGTACATCAGCGAATCAAAGGTGTGCGCCCGCGTTGTAGAATGCCGCCCTTTCCAGGCCGGCTACCGGGTAAGTGTTCAATTCAGCTATTACCTTAACAAAAAAGGCTATTCCAGAGCGGTAGACAACGCTTTGTCACGCATCGAAGGCTTCTACAACCGCCTCGCCAGCTAACACTTCTCAGGCCAACCCGGCATCCAGGCTGGCTGCAACGTACATCCCTAACTCCCGACATTGCTCTTCGAACTCATCCTGATACTCTCCGCGGCACATCAGTGGTTCCTGGATTAGTTTCCAGCGTAACCCGGTGGTGATGCTTTCAATCGCGCGCCGCGTTCCTGTGCCGTCATGGCCAGCCCGGATATAAAATGCAAATGGAAGACCTTGGGTTTTCTCCAGGCAGGGGTAGTAGCTGCGGTCGAAGAAATCCTTCAGCGCGCCGCTCATGTAGCCGAGATTTTCAGTGGTGCCGAGGATAATGGCATCACAGGCAAGAACATCATCCGGGCCAGCATCCAGGGGCGCCAGCACGGTTACTTCAACATTTTCGATATCTTCGTGCCCTGCACCCTGCGCGACCGCATCGCGCAGGGTGAGGGTATTCGGAGAAGGCGCATGAGAAACAATAAGCAATTTCTTTATAGGTTCCACAAAGCACCTCCCATACTGACTTAAAGCAACTCACCTGCTGCTTCAACAGGCGCTTCTGCAGCGGCATCTTTCTTGGATGCCGGCTTGGGCATCAGCCTTTCACGCACCTTGGCTTCAATTTCCTTTGCTATTTCCAGATTCTCTTCAAGGAACTTGCAAGCATTGGCCTTACCTTGGCCAATCTTATCGCCGTTATAGGCATACCAAGCGCCGGACTTGTCCACAAAGCCTTCCTTAACGCCCATATCGAGCACTTCGGCCATGTGATAAATACCCTTGCCATAAAGAATCTGGAACTCAGCCTGACGGAATGGAGGAGCAACCTTGTTCTTCACAACTTTAACGCGGGTTTCGTTGCCAACAACCTCGTCGCCATCTTTTACTGCACCGATGCGACGAATATCCAAACGTACTGATGAGTAGAATTTAAGCGCGTTACCACCGGTGGTGGTTTCAGGGCTGCCGAACATTACGCCGATCTTCATACGGATCTGGTTAATGAAAACCAGCAAGCAGTTGGCGTGTTTCACATTGCCCGTGAGCTTGCGCAGAGCCTGAGACATGAGGCGGGCCTGCAAGCCGACGTGGCTATCGCCCATCTCACCTTCAATTTCAGCCTTTGGAGTCAGCGCCGCTACAGAGTCAACAATGATGACGTCTACCGCATTGGAGCGTACCAGCATGTCGGCAATTTCAAGAGCCTGCTCACCGGTATCTGGCTGGGAAACCAGAAGGTCGTCTACGTTAACGCCCAACTTCTCAGCGTAGATGGGATCCAGCGCGTGCTCAGCATCGATGAAGGCACAGGTTTTACCGGCTTTCTGAGCTTCGGCAATAACCTGGAGGGTCAGAGTTGTTTTACCAGAGCTTTCAGGGCCGTAAATTTCAACAATTCGGCCGTAAGGCAGTCCGCCTATACCCAGGGCAACGTCCAGCCCAAGAGATCCGGTGGAGACCGCAGGAATGGCTTCGCGGGGCTGGTCGCCCATTTTCATCACTGCGCCTTTACCAAACTGGCGCTCAATCTGGCCCAGCGCTGCGCTTAATGCTTTTTTGCGGTTGTCTTCCATCAGTGCAAACCCTCTGTTGCCTTGGCCAACGGCAAGATAGTCAAGCCGGTGGAGGTATGATTAATCGGGAAGCCGTACAGTGGTAACAGCGAATTCCCTGTATATTTGAACAGTATTAAAACATACCCCGAGAGAGAGGCCAACCCCTGTTATTGTGAAAGCATTCAGGTTTGCTTCAAAAACCCGCTAACTCCCTGCAGGGCAAAGAGAACCGCCTGCCGTCGCACCTGATCGCGATCGCCTCTGAAGTGCTGCACAACCGCTTCGGTGCTCTCAATGCTGGCGCCCCAGGCAAACCAAACCGTTCCTACCGGTTTTTCTTCACTGCCCCCACCTGGCCCGGCTACCCCGCTAATGGCAACCGCTACATTCGCACCGGTGGCTGCAAGTGCGCCTGCAACCATCTCACGCACCACCGGTTCGCTAACAGCACCATGATTGCCCAAAGAGGCATCGGTAACGCCTAACAACGATTGCTTGGCTTCATTGCTGTAGGTGACCAAGCCGCCCACCACATAGGCGGAAGATCCCGGTTTATCTGTCAGCACCTTGGCAACCCAGCCACCGGTGCAACTCTCGGCAGTCACTACCGTGGAACCCAGCTGTAGCAACTTTGCGGCTAATTGATCTCCAGCTTGTTCGAGTTCGTGGTCACTGGCAGGCATAATGTGCTCCCTCGTTTCATCACGGGCATAATTTTCTTACAATCCGTGGCTTCATCCAAAGTAAGATTATCCGGACTTGTTCATGTCAGCAGCTCAGAACACCAAACCCCAGCACACACCCATGATGCATCGGTGTGTTATCACTGTTTTATATGAATTTTCTTAGACTGGAAGTGGATAGCTACACTTAACGTTATACTTTACCTTGAGACTGCGATGGACTTCCCTGGACCAACTTGCCGGCCACTTCAAACCTTTGCTCATGATTTTCGGTTGATCACGAACAATTAGCCAGGCCAGTTTATGCATCACCCTTACATCTGTTGAACCCTTCGGGCCAGCGTCCACTTGAAGCGAGTTGCCCTAATGTCAATTCAAAAGCCTGCACTTCTGGGAGTCAAGTGGGTGCTCTGGTATAGACGGGGCCGCCCGCGCCTTGGCCCATCGTAACGTTCCGGTTTGCGGCTAGTCTGAAAAGTTCTGCCTTCGACCAACATGGCGGCGTACTCGTCGATCTTAGTCAGGTACTTAGCCAGCTTGTATAACCCTCGCTGCTTTTCGAAATCATGGTAGTCGATGCGGCCCATGGCGTTGTAGCAATAGCGCCGCTCGGCATCAAGATTGCAGTTGTAGTAAAGCCCTTGCCCCCCGGTAATTGCTTTCGCCCACATCTCACCAATAAGACGAGCCTGGGTAATGTCCTTCTGGCATTGATGACCGTCGAAGAAGAAAATGAGGTGGTAATGAAAGCCTTTTTTCGGTTGCCATTCCAGCTTCCAGGCGTAACCTAATAGATGGTTGAACAGAGAGTGGGTGTTAAAGGCGTAGCAAAGTTGCTCTCGATGGTAGCGGGCCGTCTCGTAGTCGATGTAAGGGCTGTCGAATTCAGTGTAGCCTATGTCCACTCGAACAACCTGCAAACGGCTATGGCAAACAAAGAGGGCCTCCATCAACTCACACAGGCGCTTGTAGTTGTTGGCGCTGTTACGCCGGTTACGATTACATTCGTAGGTGAAGTCCGGCTGCTGCTGGCTCTGATACCAGGCGGCAAGGCGTTGATTGAGATCCGTGATTACCTGTTCTGCAGCCTCACGGCTCAGCGCTGGTGGTTGACTGAACCCCACCTCGTTCAGGTACGCACACTGGCCAAAAGCCCACAAGAAGCGTGTGGCGTAGGGACTAGGTCGATAATATTGACCAATGTTCGTCTCATGAAACATGGTCACTAATACGGTGAAAAGCGTGGTCAACATCTCTAACAACGGATCAGGTGCCAATACAACTCTCTCAGCGCCGAAGGCCTCTGGCTGAATGAGTCGCTGGTGATCAAGAACCTGCCTTCCATTGGACATAGTTTTTAGCTGCTGGTCTACCCAAATCAGATCCTTGCGCCAGTAGTGATCTGAAGGCATCGTAATTGGCTGACCGAGGGCATTGGAAATGATTGCACCGCCGTGCAATCCGCCTAACCAGTCCAACATCTCGTCGTCAGTCAGGGTATCGTGGTAAGCGCATGGGTCCATTGTAAGTCTCCAGGTTAGATGGGGTGAGCGTTGTGCTCATACCATTACCTGGCAGGTAAAAGTTTACGCTACCATCAGTATTGCCTTACTTAACTGTCGGGGTGATTCTTTTGGGAATCACCTCTCATTACCGCCTCTTGTTGATCATTGCTTTGTTTTGGGCTTTCACTGTGTGAGCCCATTGTCCTCCCTACATCTGCTGACACCACTGCATCTATATCTATCTATTCATGTGATGATTGCTATCAGTTAATAACATAGGAACCTAAAAGGGTTCGACCTGCTCATTTAATGACTTCCGCGACATTTAACGGCACCCTCAAAGCTTAATGGCACATTAAATGGGCAGAACTGTTAAAAAGTTAATGTAATTAATTCCTAACTGGTCACTCCATTGTGCCGTGGACTTACTTCACGTCATTCGCTCGAGTATGATCATCAGTCAACTGCCCACCGATCAGTGATACACATGGCCTCCGTCGGTTACAACACGTTGGATGGTGTCATCTTTGACCGACTGACGCACCTTTAAGACCAGCCGTAAACCGGCACTATCGAAGGGGCCTCGAATGAGTCGCCCTCGAAAATCTGCGTGGCCTGGCCCTACGGAGAAGTGGGGCTTTGATCCCGGCAAACGACGCTTGATGGGCCTAGAGTATGGCACCATCCCGCAGCCACGGGAAAACCCGCCTGAATCGGGTCTGCACCACCAAACGCCGAGCCATCCCTCACTGCGGGCATAGCGGCCTGCCCGTTCCGGCAGTCCGTGTTATTCCATCAGAAGCCTTATGATGAGCCCGCTTACCTGTGCTCGACACACCATACCAAACGTTTCAGAAACCTCCACAGGATAACCTTCCGCAAGACCCCGTCCGTTGCCCTGAAAAGTGCGTGGCAAACCCGAAGCAGCCTCTCCGACGAAACAACAGGAAGGACGATCCCCGACGGATCGCCATGGAACGTTATGAGCTCAAACTTCGATTGATTCGAGACGCTAAAGCTCTCGGCAAATTACGCAAAATCACTCAGGGACAAAGAGCCGAGGAGCTCGGATTGCTGAGAAGCACATTCGAGGAATAGTTGAAGTTTTGGCGGATGCCGCAGGCTCCGAATGAGGCTTCATTACGCCTCTGGGCTTCTCGTCAAAAAAGCCATTTTTAACCTGGCGGAGGTTAATTGACGTGCAATTTTGCAAATATTAGCAAAATTGCACGCGGTTTTATCAGCTTGGCCGATTAATATCGAGCAATCGGCCAAGCTGAACAGGGCCTGTCCGCCGGGGGGGGGGGGGGGGGGGGGGGGGGGGGGGGGGGGGGGGGGGGGGGGGGGGGGGGGGGGGGGGGGGGGGGGGGGGGGGGGGGGGGGGGGGGGGGGGGGGGGGGGGGGGGGGGGGGGGGGGGGGGGGGGGGGGGGGGGGGGGGGGGGGGGGC
>NZ_VCGZ01000007.1:0-222531 GCF_016597775.1 Marinobacter sp. 1-3A | reverse complement strand
ACCTTATAACCTTTGCTCAAGACAAAACTCAATTTTCGACGAGTCGCTTGCCTTGGTATTTCTTGTCGAAATACTCCAGCCAGCGCCCACACGAATTACTTGGTCAATTTGTTAAAGAGCGTTTGAGCCGTTGCTCAATCAAGGTGGCGCATTCTACATCGTCTCGCCGCCTTGTCAACCGTTTAATTAAAGAATCTTCAAACTCGTTTTCTTTAATACTTTCAAACAGTTGCCCTTCTCAATCTACCCCGTCTCAGCGGTGTGTCCCTCGAAGGAGATGCGCATTCTACAGACACACGCAGATCTGTCAACGGCCATTTTGAAATAAATTCAAAATAGCCGGAAATCGATCAAGCAGTGATCAAAACACGGGCGATTTTCTTCTTTCCCGCCTGAATCACGCAAGTGTCACCCTCCACAAAAGCACGGTCGCCCTCAAATTTCTGACCATCAACAAACACAGCACCACGCCCGAGGACATCTCGCGCAGCCGCACCATTCTTTACAAGACCCGCCATTCGCAACACAGACGGCATAAGAATCTCCGCCTGCCCCTCCAGTGATACTTCGACTACAGGAACATTTTCAGGGATATCCCCTAGCGCAACCCGGTTACCTGCAGACTTGTGCGCTGTACTCGCAGCCTCTTCACTGTGAAAGCGCGTAATAATCTCTTCCGCCAGCAACTTCTTGTAGTCCTGAGGATTCGCCCCGCCTTCTACAGCTTTCTGGAACTCAGTTACTTCCTTCAGGGGACGGAAGCTCAAAAGCTCAAAGTAGCGCCAGAGCAATTCATCTGGCACAGACAGCAGCTTGGTGTACATTTCGCCCGGGGCATCGTTTACACCTATATAGTTGCCCAATGACTTGGACATCTTCTGAACGCCATCCAGCCCCTCCAATATCGGCATGGTCAAAACAGCTTGCGGCGCCTGACCATAGTGCTTCTGCAAGATCCGCCCCATCAGAAGGTTGAACTTCTGGTCCGTGCCACCACACTCAACATCCGCTTCGAGCGCCACAGAGTCATAACCCTGTATTAGCGGATACAGAAACTCGTGTATGGCAATAGGCTGCTCAGAGCGGTAACGCTTGGTGAAGTCATCACGTTCCAGCATGCGGGCGACGGTATACTGACCCGCCAACTGGATCATGTCCGCTGCAGCCATCTTGCTCATCCATTCAGAGTTGAAGACCACCCGGGTTCTTTTTGGATCCAGAATCTTGAACACCTGCTCTTTATAGGTAATCGCGTTTTGGGCAACCTGCTCGTCGGTTAGAGGGGGCCGGGTAGCGCTTTTACCAGAAGGATCACCGATCTTCCCGGTGAAGTCTCCTATCAGAAAGATGACCTCGTGTCCGAGTTCCTGAAACTGGCGCAGCTTATTGATCAGCACGGTATGCCCGAGATGGAGATCGGGGGCAGTAGGGTCGAAACCTGCCTTGATGCGCAAAGGGCGACCTTCTTTTAATTTCGCTATCAGATCGCCTTCTGGTATCAGCTCGTCTACGCCTCGCTTGATAATCGCAAGGGCTTCATCAATAGATGCCATGAATCATTAATCCCCAATCGGTTTTACAATAAATTATCAGTTACAGACTTCAACAAAAGAACTCTGTGAGTTACCTGGCACCCTGTTAAAGTGCAAGTGCTCAGTTTTTAAACAATGCCAGGCATTTCGGGCGGCAGCATTATATCAATGACACCCTGAGAAATCCGGCTTAGGGCGCAACAACCGTAATGTTCTACGCTGTTCCACGCGCTTTTTATACGGTAATCTGTTGGTCTATACTTGAACAACAGCTTTAACTAGGTGGCACAAGCTGCCGGAATACGGATTGAAACGGATGCGACACTTGCTGAAAATGTTTCCGAAAACTCATATTACCATTGCCGCTGCTGCAACCGTTGTAGTATCTGCCGCAATTTTGATGAGCCCCAGCGCCGACGTTGAGGCCAAGCGAATGTCTTACACCCTCGATTTAGAACAGGGCAAGGCTTCTGCAATCATCTCCCAAAAGCCGCAACAGAAAAACTCTACTCCGGCCGAGCCCGTTGTTGCAGACCAGGCTGCCGCTATCTCTCCGGAGACCTCAGTCCCAGCAGCCCCTGAGCTTGCGCCTCGCCTGTCTTGGCAAACGTTCGATATCAAATCAGGCGACACATTGTCCTCCCTTTTCAAGAAAGCGGGATTCAATGACGGCACTATGCTCTCCGTAATTCATGGCGAAGGCGAGGCAGACAAGTTACAGCGTCTTTATGCTGGCGAGACGATCCGATTCGCCATTGGTAGCGAAGGCGAGCTTGCGGCAGTAGAACTCCAGCGCAGCCGTCTGGAAACATTGAAGATTAACATACAAGAAGGAATTTATACCGGGCAAACAGAAGTGCGCGAGCCAGAGCCCAAACCGGCATACGCCTCAGGCACTATTGACGGGTCACTCTACCTCGCCGCACGCGAGGCAGGACTTAACGACCGCCTGACTATGGAGCTTTCGGGAATTTTTGGCTGGGACATCGACTTTGTTTATGACGTTCGCAAGGGCGACCAGTTTGAAGTGGTCTATGAAGAACTCTATCTCGATGGCGAGAAGTTCAGCACCGGCCGCATTCTGTCTGCTCGCTTCGTAAACCGTGGCGAAGAAAACATTGCCCTCCTTTATACGGACAGCAACGGCGATAGCGACTACTACACACCTGACGGCAAAAGCATGCGCAAAGCTTTCTTGCGCACGCCTATCGACGCGCGAATTTCCTCGTCATTTAACCTTCAGCGCCGCCACCCTGTGCTGGATGTAGTGCGCCCTCATGAAGGAACAGATTACGCCGCACCTCCAGGCTCCCCCATTAAAGCTGCGGGCAACGGAAGAGTTCAATTTTCTGGCTGGAAAGGCGGCTATGGCCGTACAATTGTTTTAAAGCACGGTGACAACATCACCACGCTGTATGCGCACATGAGCCGTATCGCCAAAGGCATGAAAAGCGGTGCCCGTGTCAAGCAGGGCCAAACCATAGGCTACGTTGGTTCATCTGGCATGGTAACCGGGCCACACCTGCACTATGAGTTCCGTGTGAATGGCTCACCCCGCAACTCAAGAACCGTAAAGCTGCCTGATGCACAGCCAATTCCAGCCACTGAAATGGCACGATTCAAAAAGCACACGGAACAGCAAGTTGCCCAGTTTGAAGCCTTCCGGACAAACTACCAGCATCTGGCTCTGGCCTCGGACAACTGAGTTATTATGGACACCTGGATCGGGCTCATGTCCGGCACCAGCATGGATGGTATAGACGCCGTGCTGGTGTCCTTTCAGGGCAAATCTGTCCACACTCACGCCACGCACTCCTCCCCTTATCCTGAAGACCTTCGCAAGCGCCTGGTGTTGGCCAGCCAGAATCAAGCCACACCAGACGAAGTGGGTGAACTTGATACGCTGGTCGGCACACTTTTCGCAAACACCGCGGAAGCTCTGATCTGCAAGTCCGGGGTAGAGAGATCGTCAATTCGTGCAATTGGAAGCCATGGACAAACCCTGAGGCACCAACCTTCCGGGCCTGGTCGCTTCTCACTCCAGATCGGCAACCCGTCAATCATTGCAGAGAAAACCTGCGTTACGACGGTAGGAGATTTTCGCAGCCGTGACATGGCCGCGGGTGGGCAAGGCGCGCCTCTGGTTCCAGCCTTTCATCAGGATTTTTTCGGTTCGGATACAGAAGACAGATGCATCCTCAATCTCGGCGGCATAGCAAATATAACATGGATTCCATCTGAACGAGGCAGCCCAGTGACGGGCTTCGACACCGGGCCCGCAAATGCCCTGATGGACGCGTGGTGCCAAGATCAAACCGGTCGCCCTTACGATGAAAACGGCCAGTGGGCGGAGGAAGGGATTGTCGATCAAGCCTTGCTCAGTGACATGCTTACAGATGCCTACTTTGAGCGACCAGCCCCCAAGAGCACCGGAAAAGAAAAGTTCAATCTCCGGTGGGTTAAAACTCTGGTAAGGCGGCATAACAATGTTCGGCCGGAAGACGTTCAGCGCACACTGCTGCAACTCTCAGTTATAACAGCGACCCGGCAAATGCCTCAGTCACCAGCAATGGTTGTGTATGCGTGCGGAGGGGGAACTCGTAACAGGCTGCTCATGAAGGAACTTACTCAAAGTCTTAGCCCTATCCGCGTACTCAGCACAGCGGAACTCGGCCTTGATCCGCAGTGGGTAGAGCCCACCGCTTTTGCATGGTTGGCCCAGCAGGCAATGGAGCGCAAACCTGGCAACCTGCCGGAAGTCACCGGAGCTAAAGGCCCGCGAATTCTCGGGGCTGTTTACCCGGCATAATGCAAACGCTCCCTGCCGGGTGCCCGCACTTGCGGGATATCAAATCGTAAAAGAACTACCACAGCCACACGTAGAGCTGGCGTTAGGGTTCTGCACAACAAACTGAGAGCCCTGCAAACCTTCCTGGTAATCTATGGTAGCACCCACAAGGTATTGATAACTCATAGGGTCCACAAGCAGAACGGCTCCATCCCGTTCAATGACGGTATCTTCCTCATCCTGAGTTTCATCGAATGAGAACCCGTACTGAAAACCCGAACACCCACCGCCGGTCACAAACACGCGCAGCCTGAGATCAGAGTTACCCTCTTCATCAACCAGTTCTCGTACCTTATTGACCGCACTATCGCTGAAAAACAGCGGTGCTGCCATCTGCTGCTGAACTACACTCAAGTTTGCCTCCGGATTACCTGATACAACTGCATGGATTATGGTATTCCTGAGTAAAACAATCAACTATTCGGACTTACCACCATCTTCGTCGAAAGACTCATCAGTACTTTCGACAGCATGACCTGGTTCCGCTTCCGGCCGCGCCTTGTCCTGAGTCAGCAACCCGGACGGCTCGCGCTGGTGAACCAGATTGCCATTTACCGATGACCCCATCGCCATCTGAATGAGGTTATAGTAGACACTGCCGTGAATAGCGGCCTTCTCGGCAAGTTCGAGATGCGCAGACGCATATACATCACCGTGAACTGTTCCGTTGATGACTACGTGCGGGGCGGATATGTCACCGGTTACTTCACCTACTTCTGAAACTCTCAGAACCGCATCACTGCCCTCTTCAGCCAACACCTTGCCCCGGATGTGGCCATCGACATGCAAGCCGCCGGAAAAGTGCACATCTCCTTCTATGGTTGTGCGCGAAGAAATCAGTGTGTCAAAGTTACCAGTGGCCCGACGGGGCTTTGCCTTTTTCTTACCAAACATTTCTAATTCTCCGTTAAATCGCCCCAACCAAATGTTCGCTCGGCCTGTGAGGATTTGCGTCCTTCGGCCTGCGCAACCACCTGCACTTCAAGTGGCTCAAAACCGTCAGGCAATGTCAGCTTGCCTTCTACATCCTGGAAGTACCGAAAGCGGAATTTCACGCCAAGATCTTTTATTTCCTGGGACAGGTCTCGCAGTGCGATAACTTCTTTTTCCTGATCGCGCATCCCAATTATATTGACGGCCACAACACCTGAAATATAGCTCTTGTTGTTACCAACCTGCGTCAACACGAGTTTGAAATTATAAACGCCTGCCTGCCTATCGTTGGTCAGTGAAAACCGATCAACCTGCAACCCCTTGCTGGTTTCAGAGGGCGCCATGATATTTTTATAGAATGTGAGATCCGATTTAAGCGAACCTACCCGGGTTTCCAATTCCACAATGATGTTCCGGGCCTGATTCAGCGCTTGCTCATCAATGAGTTTACCACGCTCGAGATTAACCAAACGCTGACGGGCATCGCGATAGTTGGCTTCCAGAGCTGCCAGCTTGTCTTCCAATCGCTCGTTGGATGCTTCGACCCCAGTGGACCGAAAACCTCCCTGAGCCAGCCCGGCAGCATACCCGCCAGCGCCAGCAATCACTGTGCACACAATCAGGATCAGCGCCCGCTTCAGCCGGTATCCCGGCCGATGGCGGATAACAACATACTCCTCAGTGGGTTTCCGTTGTTCGCTCACTGGCGTTCCTCACGGCAGTAGCGCAGGCGCTTCAAGGCCCAGCGTTTCTTTAACTCCAAACATGATGTTCATGTTCTGGACAGCTTGGCCAGCCGCACCTTTCACCAGGTTATCTATGACCGAAGAGATGATCACGATGTTGCTCTGTTCCTGCCGGTGCAGTGCCATGCGGCACAAGTTAGCCCCCCGTACACTTCGAGTTTCCGGGTGACTACCGAACGGCATCACATCAACAAACGGCTCGTCACGATAACGCTCTTCGAACAGCGCCTGTAAACGATCGAAATCAGCCGGATTTTTCAGCTCTGCATAGAGCGTTGCTTCTATGCCGCGAATCATCGGAACGAGATGAGGCACAAATGTTACACCGGTTTCAATGCCCGCTGCAGCGGACAAGCCCTGTCGAATTTCCGGCAAGTGACGGTGGCCTGATGCGCCATAGGCTTTGAAACTTTCACTGACTTCACCGTGCAACATGGCTATTTTGCCCTGTCGGCCACCGCCACTGGCACCGGATTTGGCGTCTGCAATCAACCGTGACGGGTCAACTAACCCCTTCTCTAGCAGTGGGAGAAAGCCCAGCTGAACCGCTGTCGGGTAGCACCCGGGGTTGGCAACCAGTTGCGCCTTGGCGATCTCAGCACGCGCGACTTCTGGCAACCCGTAAACAGCCTTTTCAACCCACTCTGGCGATTCATGAGGCAGGCCATACCACTGGGACCAAACCTTCAGATCCTTGAGTCGGAAGTCTGCCGACAGGTCGACAACCCGCACGCCGGCAGCCATCAACTCCGGGATCATCTCCATGGCAACGCCGTGTGGTGTTGCAAAAAACACCAGATCGCATGCCGCGAGTACACTGGGGTCCGGTTCTGAATAAGCCAGATCAAAGTGCCCACGGAGATTTGGGTACATATCGGATACCGGCACTCCGGCCTCAGATCTTGAGGTTATGCAGCTTACCGTTACTTCCGGATGAACAGCGAGAATTCTGAGGAGCTCGACGCCGGTATAGCCGGTGCCGCCCACGATACCTACTTTAATCAACTTGCTCTCCAGCGACGTTGGATAAGGATTTAGAGGAGTCTTTGCCTGTAGCTTAACGCCTTAGTCTATCATGATAAACCAACGACTCATTGCAGCCTGCAGAGTGACAGTTACAATGATGTCAGAAACCCTCTGGAAGGCCACTCTCTTGTACCGGAATACCGGCATCCATGAATAAAGCCTGGCATCGGATTAGCGAAAGAATATCCTCTGTTTTCACACGCAGTATGTCCGGTGTGGATTCATTGCCACAACTGGCTATTCTCGGCCTGCTATCCGGGCTGGTTACCGGCGCCGTGATTCTGGTCTTCCGCCTGGCCATCGAATGGCCGCTGGAGTATTTCCTGCCGGGAGAAGGCTCTGAAGCCTTTGAGAGCCTGGATATAATCACCCGCGCCGTACTGCCACTTGCAGGTGCGTTCGGTATTGGCCTGTTTTTACACCGCCTAGCCACTCATGACCGGAAAGTTGGTGTCGTCCATGTGATGGAGCGCCTGAATTACCACCAGGGCTACATCACCGCACGAAGCGCCATTATTCAATTCGTTGTAGGCGTGAGCACTGTGATCACCGGGCAATCCGCTGGTCGGGAGGGGCCTGCCGTTCATTTGGGCGCTGCATTCTCAAGCCTCATGGGGCAGTGGATGCGCTTACCCAACAACAGCATACGCACCCTGGTGGCGTGCGGTTGTGCTGCCGCCATATCCGCATCGTTCAACACACCGATTGCCGGGGTGATCTTCGCCATGGAAGTGGTGATGATGGAGTACACCATAGCCGGATTTACGCCCATTATTCTTGCGGCGGTCAGCGCAGCGGTGGTCACCCAACTAGTGTATGGTTCAGAACCGGCATTTAACGTGCCTGCGCTGACCATGAACTCATTTCTGGAGATACCCTGGATTCTGGTCATCGCCATTATTATCGGTGTTTCGGCAGCTCTGTTCATTCATCTGGTCGACGCCATGGGGCGGTTCAACCAGCGCCCTATCTTATTGCGAGTGATCATCGCCGGCATGCTGATGGCCGTTGCTGCTGTAGTGGTCCCCCAAACCATGGGGATCGGATATGACACCGTAAACGAAACTATGAACGGCGAACTTGGCTTCTGGCTGCTTCTTACCGTAGGCGCTGCGAAACTGGTTATCACCGCGTTAACCGTCGGGCTGGGCATGCCCAGCAGCATCATTGGCCCTACGCTTATTATGGGTGCAGCGCTTGGCGGGGCCCTGGGGCTCATCGGTGGAGACATACTTCCTGGCCACGCTTCATCGGTTGGCTTTTATGCGATGCTCGGAATGGGCGCAATGATGGGTGCAGTTTTACAGGCACCCCTTGCCGCACTTATGGCACTGATGGAGTTAACCCGAAACCCCAATATCATTCTCCCCGGCATGCTGGTTATTACCACAGCCACGCTTATCACAAGTGAAGCATTCGGAAAAAAATCCCTCTTCCTGACCGTGCTTAAAAGCCAAGGCCTGAGCTATCAAAGCTCACCAGTGATCCAGGCTTTGCGCCGGGTATCTGTGGCGGCAACCATGGACAAGAGCATACTGCGCATAAACCGGCACCTTACTGCGGAGGAGGCCCGAAAGGCTCTGCAAGCGGAACCCAAATGGCTGATCGTTGATGGCAAGAACGGTCCCACAGCTTTGCTGCCTGCAGTTGACCTTGCCCGCTATCTTGAAGATTCAGCTGAGGCGGCATCAAACGAGACGGACGAGCCTGTCGAATCCATCGACTTGATGGACATTCCCGCACATCGGCGCGATATTGCGCCGGTGCAATACCAGGCCACGCTCGAAGAGGCAATGCACGAGTTCGAGAACACCAGCGCCGAGGCGCTGTATGTGCAACGCCATGTAGCACCAATGATTCAAAGGGTTTACGGCGTTGTGCTTAAATCTGACATCGAAAGTTATTACCAATATCGACGGAGCTGATCAATGCTGTGGGTTAAAGCCTTTCATATTATATCTCTGGTGTGCTGGTTTGCCGGCCTCTTCTATCTGCCAAGGCTGTTTGTCTACCATGCTGCCTGTGAGGATGAACCGGGGCGGGAGCGCTTCAAAATCATGGAGCGCAAACTTTATCGGGGGATAACCACACCCTCGATGATTGCCACCGTGATCTTTGGCATCTGGTTGCTTACTTATAATGTGTCGGGTTACTTCAGCCAGGGCTGGCTGCATGTGAAGCTGCTGCTCGTGGCATTGTTGATTATCTACCACTTTTATTGCGGGCATCTGGTCAAGGTGTTCCGCGACGACCTCAACACTCGCGGCCATGTATTCTATCGCTGGTTCAATGAGTTGCCGGTGCTTATCTTACTAGCAGTTGTCATTCTCGCTGTCGTTAAGCCGTTCTAGGGAGTTTTAGCAATCAAATACTACACTCGCCCCCAAGTACTTGTTCTTTCCGGCCTGGACCCTTCCGGCGGCGCCGGCATCCAGGCGGACATTCAGGCCATTACATCACTCGGGTGCCACCCGTTACCTGTGCTCACTTGTCTGACTGTTCAGGATACCCGGAATGTATACGGTGCCGAAGCCGTCAATCCGGAACTGATACGTGAGCAACTCAGGTGCATCGCCGAAGATGCCCCAATACACGCGGTAAAAACCGGGGCCCTGGGCAACTCTGCAGTTGTGGATGTTTTGGTTGAATTTCTTGAGAAGCATCCGGATATCCCGGTGATAACCGACCCGGTGATCAAGGCCGCAGGAGGTGGCGATCTGGCGGATGACGAACTGCTTGCCACGATGAAAGAACGACTATTCCCGCTCGCCGAAATGATCACCCCCAACGGCATAGAACTGGCTTTGCTGGGAGAGTGCGACGACCCCGCTGAGGCTGCGCGCAAACTACTCAGTAAAGGGTGCGCTTCGGTGCTCGCAACCGGTGGGCATGGCACGGGTGTTCACATCACCAATACGCTTTACAACCACGCTCCCAAGCCCATGTCTTGGGATGTCGAGCGTATAGGCGGGGAATATCATGGCACCGGCTGCACACTGGCAGCCGCGATTGCTGCCGGGCGGGCGTTAGGGCTTTCACCTCGGGCCGCAATTTCCCAGGCCCAAAACTACGTGCACCGCACTATTTTGCATGCCCTTGAGGTGGGAAGAGGCCAGCCGGTTCCGGATCGAGGCATTCTGTGGGAACGATGAAACCGCGTGTCCCTGTCGGGCTTTACGCAATTACCGACAGCCAATTGACTCCCTCAGCAACGCTGCTTACCTCCGTGGAAGCCGCCATTGTCGGTGGCGCTGTGATGGTGCAGTATCGGGAAAAGTCTGCACCCATGCCAGAACGCCTGGCACAAGCAAGAAGCCTGCAATCCGTATGCGCCACTACAGACATCCCTCTGCTGATTAACGATGATATCGAGCTGGCAAAGCGCATAGGCGCTGCTGGTGTTCACCTTGGCCAAATGGATGGTTCGGCAGCAGAAGCTCGTCATCTGCTTGGAGATGGCGCAATTATTGGCATTACATGCCATGCCGACCTTGAACTGGCTGAAGCAGCTGCGGCAGGCGGCGCTGATTACCTGGCATTTGGTCGGTTTTTCAATTCATCAACCAAACCGGATGCCCCGCCCGCCCCAACCGAAATACTAGCCGAAGCAAGGCGTTTTAAGCGGCCAGTTACGGCCATTGGCGGCATCACTACAGGAAACGGCGAACTCCTTATACGGGCGGGCGCCGATCTGCTGGCGGTTGTTGGCGGACTTTTCGGGGGCAGCCCCGAAGCCACAATGCAGAAAGCACAAGTATTCCAGAGGCTGTTTGCCAGCCACCACCCACTATTCTTCACTCCCAAATAACAGGAGCTCCCACAAATGACACATTCCGAAACCCTGTTCGAGCAGGCACAAAAATACATTCCGGGCGGCGTTAACTCCCCGGTTCGCGCATTCCGTGGTGTGGGCGGCACCCCGATCTTTTTCAAGCACGCTGAGGGCGCCTACCTTTATGATGAGGACGGTAAGCGCTATATCGATTACATCGGATCCTGGGGCCCAATGATCCTTGGCCACTCAGACAAGCGCATCAAAGATGCCCTACACGCACAGGTAGACCTTGGGGTTGGCTATGGCGCGCCCACGTCTATCGAAACCGATATGGCTCGCAAAGTGTGCGAACTGGTGCCCTCAATTGATCTGGTGCGCATGGTGAACTCCGGCACTGAGGCCACTATGAGCGCCATTCGACTGGCTCGCGGATTTACCGGTCGCGACAAAATCGTCAAGTTTGAAGGCTGCTACCACGGGCATGCTGATTCGTTGTTGGTTAAGGCTGGTTCCGGCGCTTTGACTTTGGGCGTCCCCAACTCACCCGGCGTTCCTGCTTGCCTGGCTGAACTCACGCTCACTCTCGACTTCAACGATATTGAGGGTGTTCGCAAGATCTTTAAAGAAATGGGCGATGAGATTGCAGCCATTATCGTAGAGCCGGTTGCAGGCAACATGAACTGCATCCCCCCGGTTCCAGGTTTTCTGGAAGGCCTCCGGGAAGTGTGTGACGAGTACGGCAGCGTACTGATTTTTGATGAAGTGATGTCCGGGTTCCGCGTATCACTCGGCGGTGCTCAGGGTCTGTATGGGGTAACCCCGGACCTGACGGCGCTCGGCAAGGTGATCGGCGGTGGTTTGCCTGTTGGCGCCTTTGGTGGAAAGCGTGAAATCATGGAACACATTGCGCCTCTTGGCCCGGTGTACCAGGCCGGCACGCTGAGCGGCAACCCACTGGCCATGTCAGCAGGCCTGGCGACTCTGAATGCCATATCTGAGCCTGGCTTCCACGATCGCCTGACCGAAAAAACTGTTGCGCTGCGTGAGGGCCTGAAGGCTGCGGCAGATGCAGCCGGCATTCCTATGGCCGTTCAGGGCGCGGGCGCTATGTTTGGCTTTTTCTTCACTGAAGAAGCCAGCATTACCAGCTTCGATCAGGTAATGGCCTGCGACGTGGAACGCTTCATGAAATTCTTCCAGGGCATGCTTAAAGAAGGTATTTACCTCGCGCCTTCTGCCTTTGAGGCTGGTTTCACCAGCGCCGCTCTGTCGGATCAGGACATCGCCGATACGATTGCCGCAGCCAGCAAGGTTTTCGCAACTCTTTAATTGCCCAAGCTTGTCGGATCAGATCAGGCAACACGCTTTCGAACCGACACTCGGCAGGACATCAAAGCGATGTCCTGCCGAGACAATCTGTGAACCTCGTCACGCTATACCTCCCTCCCTGTGTGTTTTGCCCTTTTAGCCGTTGACTATAAAATCGAGCTGATCAAATTATAGCCACGTATCTATAGCGATGCTCTGACGGCAAACATCTAACAAAAACATGGAAGTCAGCAAGCAGAGGTTCTGTGCCACGCGTTATGGCACAGACACGAAGTATCTGGAACAACCCGTTAGGTTGAGCCGCAGTTTGAATAACAAACACAACCTCAAACTGTAGGAAAAACCATGAAACTCTGGATCAAAACACTCGCTCTGGTTGTGACCATAGCTTGGTCAGCCCCCTCCGCCGCCTGGTGGTGGAACTCTAAACCCGCAAATTACGCCGGCACCCAATACCCCATAGTATTGGTGCACGGTATGTTCGGCTTCGACTCTATTATTGGCGTGGACTATTGGTACGGCGTTGCTGAAGATCTTCGCAAAAATGGAGCGGATGTATATACATCTCAGGTTCCAGCTCTGGAAAGTACTATTGCCAGGGGTGAGGTACTGCTGTCACAGGTAGAATCCATTGCTGCCGTGCACGGCAAAGTAAACCTCGTAGGCCATAGCCATGGCGGACCTACGGCCCGTTACGTTGCCCGGGTACGCCCTGATCTGGTGGCTTCGGTCACATCTGTAGGCTCGCCGCACAAAGGCTCTGCCGTTGCTGATGTAATCATCGGGTCACCAGCAAGCAGCCTGGCAAACACTTTGGGCAACGCACTTGGCGGTCTTATAGACCTGATCTCCGGCGGCGGATACGATCAAAACATGGGAGCAAGCCTGCAATCTCTGACAAGCCAGGGCAGTGCAGAGTTCAATAATTTTGCACCGGCAGGCATTCCAACAAGCTCTTGCGGTGAAGGCGCGCATTCTGCAAACGGCGTTCACTTCTATTCCTGGGGTGGCACAGGTGTTCTCACCAACCTTCTGGACCCTTCTGACGCCCTACTCGGCGTTACCAGCCTGGCAATGGGGTCATCTCAGCATGATGGTCTGGTTGAGCGCTGCAGCAACCATTTTGGCAAGGTCATCCGGGACAACTACTTCATGAACCACCTGGATGAAGTAAACCAGGCGCTAGGACTGCACAGCTTATTCGAGACCGACCCGAAAGCCGTCTTCAAACAACACGCAAATCGACTGAAAAACGCAGGTCTTTAAGCGAGGCCCGACCCTGCCGGGAAAGCGCTCCGGCAGGGTCATTTACCTATCTGTTTTACAGGGCTGCCGCACGCTCTTCAGCCTGGCTTGCCCCTGCCAGATTCCCCCGCGCCCTGCGGATATCAGCCAACAACAACCAACCTGCGCGCTGCAGCCGAGTATCACTCCCCGCAAGAGACAGTCCCTTCAACGTAAACTGTTCTGCAGGCCCAAGCTTATTACCTGCCACATAGGCTTCCGACAATTTAAAATAAACCTCTGCAGACCTCGGCGCGATTCTTTGCGCTCGCTCCAGCCGAACAATGGCCCCTTGAGCGTCGCCACTTTTCAGCAGAGTGTCCGCTTCGCGAACGAGGCTGAGTGCGGCAGGTGAAAGCGCATCCCCGGCATCCTGATAACTGGGTTTGCTACTACGCTGGGGCTGCTGTTCTGGCTCTCGGTTTTCCGTCTGCTCACTTTTTCGCCAGACTTGGGTTTCGTCTTTTCCTTCAGTCGTCTGCGGTGGTTCCGGAGCACGGTCAGAGCCCCCTGCAGGCACGTAAATTGGGCCTCCCGGCCCAGTTGCGCAACCCGCCAGGCTCAGAAATGCCGCCAACATACCCGCTTGAAATACACCTTGCCTACTCATTGGAACAACCCTTCAAACCAGCCTCGAATTTTCCGCTCCAGGGTACCAGAGCATGACACTCGCTGTGTCGGCTCACTACCCGATATAAACGGCAGAAGGCGCGCATTATCGCAATACTCGTCGGTTAGTGCCTGTTTTTCAGGATTTACCCAATGATAGCTGACACCATCGGGGACTACCGGGGAGAAACCATGCTGTGGTACTTGTGCCATAAATCGTGACCAAACAGGCAAGGCACCAGTAGCGCCGGTAAGCGCGGTGGGCCCATTATCGTCCCGGCCCACCCAGGCAACCGCCAGCAAATCTCCGCTGAAGCCGGCAAACCAGGAATCGCGGCCATCGTCGGTTGTTCCGGTTTTACCGGCCAGCGTAAGCTCCTTGGGAACTGAATAGTATGCCGAGCGCCCTGTACCCTCTTGCATGGTTTCTTGCATTGCATACTGCAGCAAATGCACTGCAGCGGGGTCTGCCACCTGATCCACCTCAAGGTTATACCGTGAAAGTGCCCCACCGGCTGAATCCGTCACTTCTCTGATCGTGCGTAACGGCGTATTGAATCCGGATGTCGCCAACCCCTGATAGATTTGGGCGACCGTGACCGGGCTCATAGCCACAGAACCCAATAGCATGGAAGGGTACTCAGAAATTGGCGTAACCACACCAAAGGCCCGCATGGTTTTAATAACCGCCGGGACACCCACGTCCAGGCCGACACGCACTGCCGGCAGGTTATAGGACTTCGAAAGCGCACGGTGCAGGGGAACTTCGCCGCGCTCCTCGCCATCGTAGTTTTTCGGCTGCCAGCGCCGCCCATCATCAAATTCAAGCGTGAAGGACTTATCCAGTACCGGTGTCATCAGAGTGTAACGATCCGGCTGTTCCAGAGCAGTCAGATAAGTAAACGGTTTGATGAGGGACCCTATCGGGCGATTGGCATCCAGAGCCCGGTTAAACCCGGCGAACTGCGGGTCTTTGCCACCAACGAGAGCCAGAACTTCGCCACTATCTTTGGCGGTGACTACAAGCGTCGCTTCCAGGGCTTTGCCGACTTCACCGCTGGCTAGCCTTGGCAAGGTATCAGTAACGGCATACTCAGCTGCGTACTGAATAGCCGGGTTCAGGGTGGTAAAAATGCGGAGACCTTCGCTGCGTAGATCCGCTTCTTTGTAGTCCCTCGCCAGATGCCGCCGAACAAGGTCAATATAAGCGGGATAGCGGTTCTCCGAATACGACGGCTTTGCGCTAACACCAAGTGAGAGGCCACGAGCGCGGGCCGCTTTTGCCGAATCAATCAGGCCGGCGTCCTCCATCTCACTGATAACCAGATTGCGGCGCTGAGTCGCTCGCTCCGGATGCCGGCGGGGATTGTAATAGCTCGGCCCTTTAACCATGCCCACAAGCAAGGCAATCTGGTGCACATCCAGATCTTTCAACGACTCACCAAAATAGAACTGGCTGGCCAACCCGAATCCGTTGATGCTGCGAGTCCCTGCCTGTCCCAGGTACACTTCGTTCAAGTATGTTTCCAGTATGTCGTCTTTCTCGTAGTGCCATTCGAGCAAGATTGACATCAAGGCTTCATTACCTTTGCGCAACAGGGTCTGATCCCGGGTAAGGAAAAAGTTTTTAACCAACTGCTGTGTGAGGGTGCTGCCGCCCTGAACGATTTGCCCAGCGCGCATATTGGCCAGCATGGCACGGCCTATAGAAGCCGGTGCAATTCCAAAGTGGCTATAAAAATTGCGATCTTCCACTGCCATGAGGGCTTTCGGCAGCAGCTGAGGAACCTCTTCCAGGCGCACCAGTATGCGATCTTCTTTGTGTGCCGGGTAAATGCCACCAATACGCGCAGGTTCGAGCCTTACAATTGCAGCGCTTTCACCGGAGGATACGGAAAAACCCTGGATGCGATCGCCATATATGTTCAAAGAAAGTGTTCGTCTGGGCTCACTACCATCCGGAAAACGGAAGCCGCGGGTGCTGATAATAAAGTGGCCACCGTTGCGCCGGTAACTCCCGGGTTTTACTCCATCACCCTTGCGATATCCCGCAAGAGCCAATTCCCGCTCCAGTGACCCAGAACTCACACCAGCACCATCGTAAAGTTCCAGGGGCCGTGCATACACCCGGGAAGGCACTTCAAATCGTCGCCCCTCAAACCGGGATGTAACGACAGCGTCCAGATAAACCATCCAGCAAGCCAGTAGCACTAGGCCAATGGCACTCACGCGCATGAACAATTTCCAGAACCAGGGGCGGCGTCCATTCCCGGCATTTTTTTTCCGGGGCTTCTTATTGGGCTTTTTTGCAGAGGAGCTGTTTTTTTTCATGGGCGGATTATAACGAAGCCTGTACAAGATAAGGCAGGCCAACTATGTGTTATTTCTGTAACCTGCCCGTTATGATGGGACGATAAAAATTCAATAAGTTCAGGGAAGCGAGGAGCACACCGTGAGTGAAACATCCCCAGGCAATCTGTTGCTGGCAATGCAGAACCCCGCGTTGTACCACCACCCGGTAGATGGATTTCAGATCATCGAAACCCACATCTCTCAGGTGATTCTAACGGGCCAGTATGCCTACAAGATCAAAAAACCGGTAGATTTCGGGTTTCTTGATTTCTCCACGCTGGAACTCCGCAAGCACTATTGCGAAGAAGAGCTTCGCCTGAACCGGCGCTTGGCAGAACCACTCTACCTCGAGGTACTTCCAATTACTGGTAGCCCAGAGCAGCCTGTTATCGGCGGCGATGGTGAACCGTTTGAGTACATGCTGAAAATGCGCCAGTTCCGTCAAAACCAGCTGCTTGACCAGCAACAGGAAGCCGGCGAACTCAAACCGGAGCTGCTATCCAGTCTGGCGAAACAGGTAGCAAACTTCCATAACAACCTTGAGCCGATCGCAGACGACAAGCCGCTGGGCACGCCAGAAGCAGTGTATGCGGCCATGCAGGAAAACTTTGACCAGATTCGGCCACTGATCAGCGATACCTCCCTGCTCAGCCAACTCGACAACCTCGAAGCCTGGACCCAAACCACCTTCGAGCGTCATCGCGACTTGATTGCGCAACGTCGAACAGACGGCTATGTGCGTGAATGCCACGGCGATCTGCACCTCGCCAACATCACTGTGTACGAAGGCAGAGTAACGGTGTTTGACTGCATCGAATTCAACGAGCCCTTCCGCTGGATTGATGTCATAAACGATCTTGCGTTTTTACTGATGGACCTGGAGTCCCGGCGCGAACCGGCGCTGGCCAATCTGGTTCTGAACACCTATCTGGAATACCGCGGCGATTTCGAAGCACTGCCCCTCTTGCCACTGTACAAGGCGTATCGCGCGCTGGTCAGAGCAAAAATTGCCCTGTTCACCATGGGTAACCCCTCCCTTACGGAGCAGGAAAAAGAAGGGTTGATGCAGCACTACCGCGACTACGCTCAACTTGCAGAAGATTACAGCAACATTCCAAACCGCTACCTGTTGGCCACTGTTGGCCTCTCTGCCAGCGGGAAGACCTGCGTCAGTGCAGCCATGTCAGCCGAATTGGGCCTGATCCGCCTGAGATCCGACGTAGAGCGCAAGCGGTTGCACGGGCTGGCCCCATTAGAGGACAGCCAGTCGCCCACCGGGGCAAACCTGTACTCTCCCGAAGCCAATGAGAAAACCTACGTTCGGCTTGCCAAACTTGCCAGCGACCTGCTCGCGGCCGGATTGCCTGTCATCGTTGATGCCGCCAGCCTGAAAGAAAAAGAACGCGCTTTGTTTGCCGCAGTAGCTGAGAGTCAGGGAGTACCTTTTGCTCTGATTCACTGCGAAGCGCCTGAAGCCCTGCGCAAGGAGTGGGTCCGCAACCGCAAAGGCGATGCGTCTGAAGCCACAGTAGAATTATTGGACGCACAGAAGGACTGGTTTGAGCCCCTCACTGCCGAAGAAACAAGCTACACAGTGCACCTGCGCAGCGATCAGGAACACGTGGCTGAAGCTGTAGCAGACCGAATAAGGCAGCACTTCGGCCTGCCACGCGGGTAAAAACCTGCGCATCGGGCTCGCGAAAAGCGGTTAATACGCAATACTCGTAAAGAACACGAGCAAAACAAAATAAGGAACAACCATGGAAATCGACGCAGTACGCCAGATCAAAGATCCGCTCTACGATATGCTTCGCCAAGAAGATGTTGCTGCGTTCAACAAAGAAAAACTCACACGAACGGATTTGCCGAGCTTCGCAC
This sequence comes from Marinobacter sp. 1-3A, assembly GCF_016597775.1. Lineage (NCBI taxonomy): Bacteria > Pseudomonadati > Pseudomonadota > Gammaproteobacteria > Pseudomonadales > Marinobacteraceae > Marinobacter > Marinobacter sp. 1-3A. Next base: position 204,219 of record NZ_VCGZ01000007.1, on the reverse strand, counting down.
GCGGTGATTTCCGCGGGCTCGACCTGCGTGGGCTGGATGCCAAAGGACTGGACTTCCGCCATGCCTACTTCCGCGGGGCGGACTTGCGAGGTATCAACTTCAGCCGGACGGCGATGGAAGGCGCCAGTATTGCTGGCGCAAAAATTTCCGGATGCTTTTTCCCCCGCAGGCTTGATGCTTCCGAAATCGTGATGTCGCTGAACCACGGCACGCGGATGCGGTACAGCGCCGAAAAATGAGCAGCACACAAGCAACCCCTTGGCAGGCAGTATGCGCTCAGGCGGACCTGGAGGCGGGGCGTTTTGTCGAATTCACACTACCCCGCATCGAGGCCGACCCTGCAAAGTACTCCGACACCTTGCCACCTGCCGGCTTTGCATTCCTGGATGGCTCCACTCCAAGAGCCTACTTGAATCAATGCCCTCACATGGGCGTCGAGCTGAACTGGAAACCCGGCAGTTTTATGGACACAGATAAACTGTTTCTTCAGTGCTCAACCCACGGAGCCCTCTTCAAGCCCCAGGACGGAGAATGCATTGCCGGCCCCTGTCAGGGCGATGCACTCACCGCACTGGATACTCGAGTGGTTGCAGGCGTTCTGGAAGTCAGATTTCCAGAATAACCGGAACAGATTCCGAAAGCGCCAAGCCACCCGACGGATCACCATCATCACCGGCCAGGTTTGCCCGATAGGCCAGGATTTCTACCCCGGCATCACATGCCTGCCGCAACAGTTGTCCGTATTCAGGGTCGATATGATCTGCAGGCCGCACGGTTTCGATCCCCGTGTGATTCACCACAAAAAACAACACTGCGCGATCACCCAAAGCAACCTGAGCCATGAGTTCTCGCAAATGCTTCTGCCCGCGGGTAGTAACTGCATCCGGGAAGAAGCCCTGCCCGGAGTCCTCAAGCGTGACGTTCTTAACTTCTACCCATGCATCCGGCTCCGACCCATGGCCGGATAGCAGCAAATCTATCCGGCTTTTCTCTTCGCCGTACCTCACCTCCGACCGGGTATGGCTATAGCCGGTAAGCTCATTGATACGCCCAGCCTCAATGGCTTCACGCGCCTGTGCATTAGGCCTTGCGGTATTCACACACGCCAACATGCCAGGTGCCGTTTCTACAAGCTCCCAAGTGAACGGCAACTTACGGGCGGGGTTATTGCTGCGGCTAAGCCATACCCGGCCATCGGCTGGCTGGCAGCCCAGCATAGAGCCGGTGTTCGGGCAGTGGGCCGTTACTTCCTCGCCATCAGGCAGGCGCACATCGGCCAGGAAGCGTTTGTAGCGTTGAATCAGGCGCCCTTCTATCAAGGGTTCCGGGAATTTCATAGGCTCTCCAAATACCAAGTAGGCATCACAGGGCTGGCACCTCCGTGACTTATCTGCTATTTTCCGCAAAATCCCGTTTTAGGACGACTGCTTCATCCAAGTTATAACCGCGCCGCGGCGGGGGCTGGCGCGCAGGGAAGCACAGCGTTCTTGTGAGGAATATAAAAAGAGGCCGGGTCATATGGCAACCACAGCAGACCAAACACGCGAACGTTTCACCAACTTCACCCCTTACGAAATGAAAAAGGGTGAAGACTACATGAGTGCCGACATGCGGGAGCACTTCAAAGAGTTGCTGCTGCAATGGAAGCAGGAACTTATGGAAGAAGTGGATCGCACCATGCACCACATGCAGGAAGACGCAGCAAACTACGCGGATCCCAGCGACCGCGCAACCCAGGAAGAAGAGTTCAGCCTGGAACTGCGTACCCGCGACCGTGAGCGCAAACTGATCAAGAAGATTGACCAGACCATCGATCGCATCGACAAAGACGACTACGGCTTTTGCGATCAGTGCGGTGTAGAAATAGGCACTCGTCGCCTTGAGGCGCGCCCGACAGCAACACTGTGCATCGATTGCAAAACTCTTGCCGAAATCCGCGAGCGCCAAACTGGCATCTGATACGGCAAACCCGACCTGGCCGGCGCAGCCTGATGAGGCACAGCCGGCCACTGTGTCCACTCCATGACCAAACCGCACCAATACCGGGGTCGTTTCGCCCCCTCACCCACTGGCCCACTGCACTTTGGCTCTCTGGTTACTGCTCTGGCAAGCTACCTGGAAGCCAAATCCCGGAACGGCCAATGGCTGGTCCGCATTGAAGATCTTGACCCACTGAGGGAACCTCCGGAGGCGACCGGCCAAATTCTGAACAGCCTTGACGCCCATGGGCTTTTTCCTGACGAACCGGTACTTTTTCAGTCTCGCCGTCATGCTGCCTATCAGGCAGCCACGGAGCAACTACTCAGTAAAGGTTTTGCATACCGCTGCAGTTGCTCGCGCAAACAGCTTGAAGCACATAACGGCAGACACCCTCTGCACTGCAGGGAAGGCGGCAGCAAAAATGTCAACCAGCCTTTTGCCATACGCTTTGCGCTAAAGAACGAGATCTGCCACTGGCAAGATCAGTTATTGGGACCCCAAACACAGGTTGTTCGCGCAGAAATCGACGACCCGGTGATTGTGCGCAAGGAAGGCTTTTTTGCCTATCAACTCGCAGTGGAAGTAGATGATATTGAGCAAGGCATTACTGATGTAGTCCGGGGCTCCGACCTGCTGGACATGACAGCACAGCAAATACAGGTATACCGGGCGCTGGGCGCAAAACCGCCACGATGGCTGCACATACCTGTGATTGTTAACGAGCAGGGACAAAAGCTCTCCAAACAAAACCACGCACCCGCCCTGGACAACCTCACCCCGGTCAAGAACCTGTGCTCCGCTTTGGTTGCTCTTAATCAGCAACCCCCTGGATTCTTGCAGCATGGGTCGGTGAACGATCTTCTTCAATGGGGCTGCACCCACTGGAATCGAAGGGCCGTTCACCTGACATCCCGGTGACTGCCGTGGTATAAAGCCATTCACAATCCTCTGCGCGGATCGCATGCCGGATGTATATCTATCGCCTGGTTTTTTTGCTGGTTCTGGCCATCTATATTTTTTCGCCCAACATTCTTGATTGGTGGACCGCACCCGGGAATGTCTGGTACAGCCCCTTTGTGATTTGGGCCGCTCTGATTGCTGTCGGCTTCTGGCTCGAATGGCGACGGGATCCCAATGAGTTTTAGCGCTCCCGGGCTACTGCTCGCCAGCCTCCTCTACCTCATGCTCCTGTTCGGCATTGCCTGGAGTACCGAACGCGGCATCATTCCCCGTCGCTGGGTACGGCGCCCACTGGTATACACACTCAGCCTCGGCGTTTACGCCGGCATATGGGCAGTGTATGCCGCAGTCGGACTGGCAGCGGAATCCGGATACGGCTTCCTTGCCTATTATCTGGGTATCAGCGGTGCCTTTCTATTAGCCCCGGTACTACTTAACCCCATCATGAGAATTGGCCGGGCCTACCAGCTCACCTCCCTTGCCGATTTGTTCGCCTACCGCTATCGCAGCCAATGGGCAGGCACGCTGGTTACTCTTTGCTCAGGCCTTGCCATCCTGTCGCTTCTGAGCATGCAGATACAGGCGGTATCGACATCAGCCAGCATTCTTGCCCCGGATACTTCTCCTCACCTGATCAGCATTATGTTCAGCTTGATTGTTGTGCTCTTCGCCATGCTGTTTGGCGCAAGACGCAATCAGGAAATGGAAAACCACCCCGGCCTGGTGGTGGCCATTGCCTTTGACTCCCTGGTAAAACTGGTCGCTCTGCTAGTGATTGGCGGCGTTGTGCTTTTCAGTGTGTTTGGCGGCATGGCTGGCCTTGAAACCTGGCTGACTGACAACACCACGCCCGCAACTGCGATGTCCATGAGTATTGACGATGGCAGCTGGCGCGCACTGATGCTGATGTCGTTCGCCGGGGCGCTGGTGTTACCCCACATGTACCACATGACTTTCAGTGAAAACCCCTCACAAAAGGCACTGGCTAAAGCCAGTTGGGGGCTACCGCTCTATCTCCTGCTGTTAGGCATTCCCGTACCGCTGATTCTTTGGGGTGGCCAGGAACTGGCTGTGACCACCGGCCCCAACTTCTACAGTCTGGGCATTGCCCAGGCCCTGGAAAGCCCGGTACTGACAATGCTCATGTACATTGCAGGGCTGTCGGCCGCCAGTGGCCTGATGATCGTAAGCACTCTGGCTTTGGCTGGCATGGTTCTCAACCATGTTGTCCTGCCCCTGAAAACCCCTAAAGATCAAGGCGATATCTACCGCTGGCTGCAGTGGGTCAAGCGCATGCTGATTGCCGCTATCATCTTTTTGGCTTTACTGTTTCATGAAACCCTTGGCAAGAATCTGGACTTGTCCATTCTCGGGGCAATATCCCTCGCGGGAACACTACAGTTGCTGCCTGGCGCCTTGGGCGTCATCTACTGGCCGGAAGGGAACAGGCGAGGTCTGATTGCCGGGTTGCTAACCGGTTTGGCTATCTGGCTGATCACCTTGGTGCTGCCATTCTCCCACACCGCTAACCTGCTGGGCTGGCTGAACGCTCCGATAGTTCCGGATTATGGCAACTGGCACATCTTCACGTTTGTCAGCCTTACCGCGAACATTACCGTGTTTACCCTGACCTCGATGCTGAGCTCCAGCTCAAACGAAGAAACCAGTGCAGCCCAGGCCTGCTCCATGGGTGCCTTGTCACGCCCCCAGCGCCGCGAATTACTGGCAAGTTCGTCAGACGATTTCGAGCGCCAGTTGGCTGAACCTCTTGGTTACGATGTTGCCAAACGCGAAATAGAGCGCGCTATCGGGCAATTGAAATTGCCGAGCGTGGAATACCGCCCCTATCAGCTGCGACGACTGCGGGATCAGATCGAAATCAACCTGTCTGGCTTGCTTGGCCCGTCGGTCGCTCGGGATATGGTTAAGCGCCATCTTGGATTCAAACCCATGGCCCGCGGCGGCACCGCTCAGGATATTCGCTACGTAGAGCGCGCGCTCGGTGATTACCAGAACCAGCTAACAGGGCTGGCCGGAGAGCTGGACACTCTACGTCGACATTACCGGCAAACCCTTCAAAATCTGCCTATTCCTGCCTGTTCCGTTGGTGAAGACGGCGAAATATTGATGTGGAACCAGGCCATTGAAGAGCTCACCGGTATTACAGCAGACGATGTAGTTGGCGCACGGTTAATGGCCCTGCCCGATCATTGGCACCACCTGCTTGATGATTTCAACAAAGGTGAAGATCTGCACCGCTACAAACACCGCCTGGATCTGCGAGGCCGCCCCCACTGGCTGAACTTGCACAAAGCGGCCCTGAGCGGCCCTGATCACCCGGATGGCGGCAGCGTCATTCTGGTGGAGGACCAAACTGAAACCCGCCTACTGGAAGATGAGCTGATGCATAGCGAACGGCTGGCTTCCGTAGGGCGTTTGGCCGCAGGCGTTGCCCACGAAATCGGCAACCCGGTAACGGGTATATCTTCCCTTGCCCAGAACCTGAAGCTGGAAACTGACAACCCGGACATCCTTGAGACCGCCAGTCAGATCCAACAGCAAACACGCCGCATATCAGCCATTTTACAATCGCTAATGAACTTCGCCCGCACGGGCAATCATTCCAGAACCAACCGGTATGAGCCTGTAAGCATCCGCCGCTGCGTAGATGAAGCCAGTAACCTCCTCTCCCTCAGCGATAAAGGAATGGGCATAAGCTACATAAATGACTGCCCCGACACGCTGCAGGTTCTGGGCGACGAACAACGGCTTGTACAGGTCTTTGTCAACCTGTTGGCCAACGCCCGTGATGCCTCACCCGATGGTGGCTCAATCCAGGTGACTGGCAAGCAAGACGGCTACTCGGCTATCATCGAGATCATTGATCAGGGCTCGGGCATACCCGCAGACCAGCTTGATCATGTATTCGAGCCCTTCTATACAACCAAGGCGTCCAACAAAGGAACGGGCCTTGGTCTGTCACTGGTGTACAGCATTATTGAAGAGCATTATGGGAATATTCAGGTTGAAAGCCCTGCCAATACCCAAACCGGGCTTGGCACCTGCGTACGATTGAAGTTGCCTGCTTACGAGCCGGAGACAGACTCCGCCACCACTCGCCCGAACGAAAGGTTCTGAGACTGCCATGCCCCGTATTTTGATCGTGGAAGATGAAGACATTATTCGCTCCGCTGTTCGCAAACTGCTGTTACACGCGGGCTATGAGGTTGAAGATGTCGGCTCGGTGGAAGAAGCCGAACAAAACCACGATCCTGACCAGTTCGACCTGATCATTTCAGACCTGCGCCTCCCCGGGGTTGCTGGTACCGAGCTGATCAACCGTGCGCCAAACACACCCGTGTTAATCATGACCAGCTACGCCAGCCTGCGCTCAGCAGTGGACTCCATGAAAATGGGTGCCGTGGAATATATCGCCAAGCCTTTTGACCACGATGAAATGCTGGCCGCCGTAGAAAGCATTCTTGCCCGCACTGCCCCCACGCCCAATGGAAACCAAGGCACCCCAACGGCAACAGAAAACAGTGACCCGGCCAGCATCATGTACGGCCAATGCGAGCCTATGCAAAGGGTGTTCACGCTTATTCGCAAGGTAGCACCAACCGAGACAACCGTACTGGTTCAGGGGGAGTCGGGTACCGGTAAAGAGCTCGTGGCCCGCGCACTTCATCTTCTCAGTCCCCGTGCTACAAAACCGCTGATCTCGGTAAACTGCGCGGCCATTCCCGAAAGCCTCATCGAATCCGAACTGTTCGGACATGAAAAAGGCGCTTTCACCGGCGCAGTGTCCGCCAGAACCGGCCTGATCGAAGCTGCGGATGGCGGCAGTTTGTTCCTGGACGAAATTGGTGAGTTGCCTGCGGAGGCGCAGGCACGCTTGCTACGGGTTCTGCAGGAAGGCGAAATTCGCAAGGTGGGCTCAACCCAGAGCCAAAAAGTGAATGTGCGCATGATAGCGGCCACCCACCGAAACCTGAAAGCAATGACCCGCACCGGAGAGTTCCGGGAAGACCTCTACTATCGCCTGAACGTAATGCAGATACGGATTCCGCCGCTGCGTGACCGCCAGAGCGATATTCTGGGCCTTGCCCGTCGCTTTCTAGTCACCCAGGGCAGCAAAGTGGGCCGACCCAACCTGAACCTGAGCCCCGAAGCCATGCGAGCACTTGAACGGCACCGCTGGCCGGGTAATGTGCGGGAGCTGGAGAATGCCATCGAGCGCGCCAGCATCCTCAGCGATGGGGACATCATTACGCCGTCGCTGCTGGATCTCGATAGTGAGGGTGGTGATGAGTACATCCCCGAATCATTGGTCGCAGGCAACAATGAGCAACTCCAGGCTCGGGAACCCGATAGTGCAAACGACCTGTCCCTCGAAGACTACTTTCAGCATTTTGTCCTGGAAAACCAGGATCGCATGAGTGAAACCGAGCTGGCTCAGAAGTTGGGCATTAGCCGGAAATCCCTGTGGGAACGGCGACAGCGCCTTGGCATTCCGCGGAAGAAGACCTCTGGGAACTGACCTCCCGCAAAGGTCGAGCCCCTCCACCGTCAAGCCATAGTATGAACCGCCACTCAGATGTTACCGCATGTTCCTCTTGGTAACACTTCCCAGAGAAAGCACAGCTAGTGGGTAACACTTATATCGAGTACGGGGTAACACTTACATCATGAAAGCCCCCAACCATCTGTTAATTAACGATATTTAAATTTTGGCACAGCAACTGCAATCTATTTAAGCGCACGACAACAAAAACAACAGTGACAATGCAGCGCCTCAACAAAAACAAAAAGCTGCGGGAATGCGTTCAGCAACAAAAACAAAAATAGAACGTGAGCGAACTGAGTGTTTTGGGTACTTTGCTTTTTTGGTAGTCCCTTGGCTTGTGTGAGTTGTAGAGATGCAGAGAAGAATCACCCTTGAGGTGACGCAGCACCTACCAATAACTTGCTCGATGTCTTTGACTGCTCATTGTGTTCAAAGCTTTCCGTTTGCACTACTGAGAAGCCCTGGTTTTGGGGATACACAGTGGGGTAAAAAAACGAAGAAAAATCCCGAACAAAAATAAAAACAATGCAGATCGTCAACGTTTTGAGGGCGGATTCGTGTAAGCGAATCCGCCTTTTGATTATTCGGGGTATGCAAGATTCCACGGCAAACGTGTGCAAATCCTGCTCAAACCGTTAAACTCTCGGTTTTGCTCAACGCAACCACGGATTTCAATGTCAAAAACACTTTCCTCCATTTTCGAGCAATCCGTCGATAAGCTCCGCTCCTTCATCCCCGGCAACGGGAAAAAAAAGGCTCGAGCCTACCAACGACGCGAGATTCCCAGGGATCAGCACAACGTCTCACGTTCTGTTATCAGTGAGCCCGCCAAGAAGGTTCTCAGCCGACTCAACAGCTCCGGCTATGAGGCATACCTTGTTGGCGGAGGCGTACGCGACGCGCTCCTTGGACGACAGCCCAAAGATTTTGACATAGCCACCAACGCCACCCCGGAGGAAGTGCACGACCTGTTCCGCAACTCCCGACTCATAGGCCGGCGCTTTCGGATCGTTCACGTTGTTTTCGGGCGCGAGGTTATCGAAGTAACTACCTTCCGCGGCAATGCGACAGACGCAGATGACAGCAACACGGATGATGATCGCAAAACCAGCGAGCATGGCCTGTTACTGCGAGACAATGTTTACGGCAACCTCGAAGAAGATGCACTGCGCCGGGACTTCACCGTCAACGCACTTTATTACTGCATCCGGAACTTTACCGTTGTCGACTTTGCAAACGGCATGGAAGATCTCCAAAACCGGCAACTCCGGCTAATTGGCGACCCCGAAACCCGCTACCGCGAAGACCCTGTGCGCATGCTTCGCGCAATCCGCTTCGCCGCAAAGATGGATTTTGACATTGAGCCCGAAACAGAAGCACCCATTCGGGCACTGGCACCATTACTGACTCACATCCCACCAGCGCGCTTGTTTGAAGAAGTTCTGAAGCTGTTTTCAGCCGGCTACGGCGAAGCAACCTACGAGCTTCTCAGCCACTACAACCTGCTGGAACCACTATTTCCTGAAACCGTCAAAGCCATCGAAGCCGGGGAGTCGGATGAACTGATTCGTCAGGCATTGCGCAATACCGACAGCCGTATAGCCCAAGGGAAGTCCGTCACACCCTACTTTTTGTTTGCCGCCATGCTCTGGCCTGCGCTGCAAAGAGAATGGAACCACCGCCAGGATAACGGCGACCCGGTGCAGCCAGCTCTGCACGGTGCAATCGGCAAGGTCATTGGCCGCCAGGTACAGGCAACGTCTATACCCAAGCGTTTTTCTGGCCCCATGAAGGAAATCTGGGAACTCCAGATGCGCCTGCCCCGCCGCCAAGGCAAGCGAGCGTTTGTAACCATGAGCCACCCAAGATTCCGCGCCGCCTACGACTTCCTGCTGGTCAGGGAAGATTGTGGTGAGATCGAGCCAGGTCTGGGCCAGTGGTGGACAGAGTTTCAGCGTATGGACGAGCGTGGCCAAGAGCGCATGCTTTCAGAACTCAGCAGCGACGCCCCTAAAAAGCGCCGTCGCCGCAAACCGGTAAAGCGGCCTGCACCCTGATGAAAACCGATGCCTTCATTGGCCTGGGCAGTAATCTGCAAGAGCCCGTCGCCCAGCTGGCAAGGGCGGTTGCAGAACTGGCCGCCCTACCCACGACAACACTGGTCGCACAATCGCCCTTTTACGCCAGTAGCCCTGTCGGCCCCCAGGATCAGCCAGATTTCGTGAACGGTACCGCGTGGATTTCCACCGAACTTGAGCCCCACGCCCTGCTCGACCAACTTCAGGCCATTGAACAGGCCCACGGGCGGGAACGGCTGGAACATTGGGGGCCCCGCACGCTTGATCTTGACCTGCTGATATTCGGCAACCAGGTTCTGGATGACGACCGGCTTACCGTTCCCCACCGAGAGCTCCCCAACCGGGATTTTGTCCTTCAGCCGCTTTTGGACCTGAATCCGGGCCTGAAGTTGCCTGACGGCACCACAATCGCTAACTTGAGGGCACAATGCCCTGACAACCGGTTGCGCAAACTTCCACCTCGGGATTACCCTTAGCAGTTACATAGCAACTAAACGCCGGTCATCCCGGCACGGTCTTGGCCCACCTACCCAAAAGGCAAGGATATTATGGCTGTTACCATCAACACCCTGCTGGAATACAAACAAAAGGGCGAAGCCTTCTCCGCCCTCACCTCTTATGACTCTACCTTTGCTCAGGTAGTGAGCGAAGCCGGTGTGGACGTTATTCTGATCGGCGACTCGCTGGGCATGGTGCTTCAAGGCCACGACAGCACCTTGCCCGTAACCATGGATCAGATCGTATATCACGTTAGCTGTGTAGCCAAAGGCAACCGCGGCTCGCTGATCATGGCCGACATGCCTTTCATGAGTTATGGCACTGTAGAGGCAGCCCTTGAAAATGCGGCAGAACTCATGCGCGCTGGCGCCCACATAGTCAAACTGGAAGGCACCGACTGGATGAAAGACACCATCAGCGCGTTGAGCGAGCGAGCTGTACCGGTATGCGCGCACTTGGGCCTAACCCCTCAGTTCGTCAATAAATTTGGCGGCTACAAGGTTCAAGGTCGCGATGAAAAGGCCGCGGAGTTGATGATCAACCACGCTTGCGAGCTGGTAGCAGCCGGCGCTGACGTTATTCTGTTGGAATGTGTTCCTGCACCGCTGGCCGCCCGCATTGCCAAAGCTGTTACAGCACCTGTGATCGGCATTGGTGCCGGCGCAGATACCGATGGCCAGATTCTGGTGCTGCACGACATGCTGGGAGTTACCACAGGCAGAAAGCCACGGTTTGTGAAAAATTTCCTGGCAGAGACTGACTCTATTCAGGAAGCCATTGCCGCCTACGATAAAGCCGTACGTGAGCGTACATTCCCAGCCGAGGAGCATACGTTCAAGGCATGAGAACCGTCCATTCATTGAAAGAGCTGCGCGCCATCCTCCGCGGTTACCGCCAGCAGGAAAAAACCATTGGCCTGGTGCCTACCATGGGCAACCTGCATGAGGGGCATATCTCACTGGTTCGCAAAGCTGCCGAAGCAGCAGACGTTGTGGTCACCAGTATCTTCGTGAACCCGATGCAGTTTGGTGCCAACGAAGATCTGGACACCTACCCACGCACCCTGATCGATGATCAGAACAAACTCGATGAAGCGGGAAACACTCTGGTCTTTGCACCCTCTGCGGAAGAAGTTTACCCGGACGGTCTTGCCCGGCACACCCGCGTCATAGTTCCTGATGTCAGTGATGGCCACTGCGGGGCCAGCCGCTCAGGGCACTTTGAAGGCGTTGCAACGGTGGTTTCTGTCTTGTTCAACATGATCCAGCCGGATTTCGCCGTATTCGGCGAAAAAGATTTTCAGCAGCTGGCGGTAATTCGCAAGATGGTGCGAGACTTGATGATTCCGGTTGAAGTCATCGGCGCACCCACTGTGCGGGAAGATGACGGCCTGGCCAAAAGCTCACGCAATGGCTACCTCTCTGCAGAAGACCGCAAGACTGCGCCGGTTATATACCAAGTGCTGCAGGCTACTGCAGCCAAGATTGTTGATGGGCGCGATGACTTCCTCGCACTCGCACAAGAGGCCGGTGAAAGCCTGGGGGCAGCCGGGCTGCGCCTTGATTACTTCAACATTGCAAACAGCCAGACTCTGAAGCCCGCCACGCAGGAAGACAGGGAAGTGACACTGCTGGCTGCCGCTTATCTTGGCTCCACCCGACTGATTGATAACATCTCAGTAACCCGCTGAAGCCTTATGCCAAAATACCAGGAAAGGACTCTATGATGATTTCGCCAGACGCTGCATTGACATCGTCTCCCGAATGGCAGGCGCTAGTGGTATGCAGGGAAAGCCTGCAAAACTGCCCCATGAAGACGCTTTTTGTGGATGACCCGGAGCGAGCGAGCCGGTATTTCATTGAAGGTGCTGGCCTCTCTCTGGATTTTTCCAGAAACCGGCTTACCGATGAGTCCCTTGGCGCACTGATGGCTCTGGCACGCAGTCGGAAGCTTGAAGATCGCAGGGCCGCCTTACTGCGCGGCGACAAGGTGAACATTACCGAAGGCCGCCCAGCACTGCACACAGCGCTGCGCAACCCCGGAACAGACACTCTTGTTGTCGGCGGCCAGGATGTAATTGCGGAAGTGAACGCCACCCTGGATCGTATGGAGACGTTCGTAGCGGAGGTGCAGAACCACTCGCGCACCGGTTATACCGGCAAGGCGTTCACCGACGTAGTCAGCATTGGCATTGGCGGCTCGTTTCTGGGCCCCAAGCTGGTCACCGAAGCGCTACAGCCGTATCGGTCACCCGGCATTCGCTGCCACTATGTGGCCAACATTGACGGCACAGAAATCAGCGAAACCCTGGCAAAAGTACATCCTGAAACCACTCTTTTTCTGGTTCAGTCGAAATCCTTTGGCACCAGAGAGACGCTGGAAAACAGCAAAGTCGCGCGAAAGTGGTTTATAGAGTGCAGCGGTAACGAGCAGGCTGTCGCCAGCCACTTTATGGCGGTTACTGCCAACGTAAATGCCGCACAGAAATTCGGCATAGACCCTGACAACGTATTCCCCATGTGGGACTGGGTTGGTGGCCGATACTCACTTTGGTCGGCGATTGGGTTGCCTGTAGCACTCTCCATTGGAATGGATAACTTCCGGGCTCTGCTCGCTGGCGCCCACGCCATGGACAACCATTTCAGGGACACTCCCCTGGAAAAGAATCTACCCGTTGTGATGGCCATGCTGGGCATCTGGTACAGCAATTTCTGGGGCGCGGAAACCCACGCCATACTGCCCTACGACCACTACCTGCGCAGCTTGCCAGATCACCTTCAGCAACTGGATATGGAAAGCAGCGGCAAACGGGTTAATCAACAAGGCGAGCCTCTGAACTACCACTCAGGCCCTGTCATCTGGGGCGGTGTAGGTGCCAATGGCCAGCACGCTTACCACCAACTGATTCACCAAGGCACCCGGTTGATTTCGGCCGACTTCATAATTCCTCTGCAAACCCACAACCCGGTTGCGACCCATCATGCCGACTTGTTCGCCAACTGCCTGGGCCAGTCCCGGGCCATGATGGCCGGTAAAACACTGGAAGAAGCTAAAGCGGAACTGGCAGCCAGCGGTCTGACGGAAGCAGAAGTTGACCGCCTCGCGCCACATAAGGTGATCCCTGGCAATCAGCCCAGCAACACGCTGATGATGAGCAAAGTAACTCCGGAAACCGTCGGCGCGCTGATCGCCCTCTATGAACACCGAACCTTTGTGCAGGGCGTTATCTGGGACCTTGATTCGTTTGATCAGTGGGGAGTCGAGCTGGGCAAGAAGCTGGGTGAAAACATTCGGCCAAGACTGCTTGGGGCAGAAAAGTCAGATGAGGCAACTGACAGCGCTACAGACAACCTGATAGCGCTATTCCGCTCAGCAAACAGCGGTTGAAATCACCCTGCCCTGCCAGCTGAAGTTAACCGGCCAGAGTTTCTGGCCGGTATTATAAGCCTGCCAAAGCTCAAGGTAGCTCTTGCGGCATATAGGGTGCTTCACTCCCGGGGCAATATCTGCCAGGGGCCGCAACACAAACGCGTTTTTAAGTATCTCGCTCCTGGGTAATTCCACGCCGTCGAGACGACCTACTGCCTCCCCATAGGTCAGAATATCCAGATCCAGCGTTCTCGCGCTGAACTTGGGAGCTTCCGGTCGTCGACCGTTTTCGGCCTCCAGCTGCTTGAAGTGCTGCGAAAGCTCACCCACTGCGAGATTGGTCTTCACGCCCACCACCAGGTTCAGGAATGGCGAACCATCAAACCCTACCGCTTCGCTCTCATACACTGGAGAAATCTCCAGCTCACCAAACCAGCCTGCCAGAGCATCCAGAGCCGCTTTTACATAGCGCTCGCGGTCGATATTGCTGCCGACACTGATATATACAGGAACCTGATCAGGCATTACCGGGTACTCCTTTGCATGCAGTCCGTTCAATGCAAACACCGACAGATCGGGCTGCAGGCACAGCTCCGGGCTTGCGCAGCGTTAACCTCAGCCAGCCAATTCCGAACTCTCTTTGCAGTTTCTCTGCAAGAACCTCGGCACCGTGCTCCAACAGCTTTGGTTTGAGCTCTTTCAGACAGTGCTCTACACACTCACTGACCGACGCGTAATCAAGCGCATCCGTGACATCATCAGACGCACCGGGGATGCGGTTATTCCAAGACATTTCGAGATCTACAACCAGAGCCTGGGTTACATCGCGCTCCCAGTCGTATACTCCCACCACGGTTTCTACAACCAGGCCTTCGATCAATACGCTGTCTGCCAAGAGGGCTCCCGGGGCAATCCCACACACTGCTGATTGAATAACGTACAAACTGCGACTACTGTAACGTCGCCAGCCTGTAAATTGAGGGCCGGCATTTTCGCACATTTTACCCTCACACGTCTTCGTCTCTGAGCGCACAAATGTTCCTGAGTGACCCCGTAATAACTGTTCTGCTTTGTATGTGCGCCTACCTGGGGGGCTCAGTACTGTTTGCGCTGCCGGTATGCAAGATTTGGGGGCTGCCCGACCCTCGGGCACAGGGCTCAGGCAATCCCGGGGCCACCAATGTTTATCGCACCGGGGGCTGGCGCCCGGCACTGATTACTCTGACACTGGATGCCGCCAAAGGCTGGCTGCCAGTCTGGCTCGCATATAATGCAGGTCTCTCTGCCTTGACTCAGGCAATGGTGGCGCTCTTCGCGGTTACCGGGCATATGATCCCGGTGTTCTATCGATTCAAAGGGGGCAAAGGGGTTGCAACAGCCCTTGGTGCAGGCCTTGCTCTGGCTCCGGTCACCACTGCCTCCATGGCTACACTCTGGCTGCTGGTCATTTGGCGCTGGCGAATCTCGGCGTTAGCCTCTGTGATCGCCATTGCCAGCGGCCCTCTGATAAGCGCATTCATAGAACCGGAAACTCTCCCCATGTTCGGCTTGCTGGCGATCCTGGTTGTTGTGCGCCACCGCAACAACCTGATCCGGCTGGCACAAGGCCGGGAAACCAGCCTCTAGCTCATTCCACCAGCCCGTTCACCCGGGCCTCACTGAGGGGTGGCAATGTGTTCATTGGCCATCTCGGCACGGCTACAATGCGCTCTCCGTCACGCTGGCCTGCCTTCATGCGCTGGGCCCCGGCATACGCAATCATCGCTCCATTATCTGTGCAAAACTCCGGACGCGCATAAAACACATAGGCGCGGAGCTTTTCAGCCATTTTCTCCAGGCCGGCCCGCAACCGCTTGTTGGCACTTACGCCACCTGCAATCACCAGCCGGTCACAGCCAGTTTGCTCCAGCGCTCTACGGCATTTGATCACCAAGGTATCTACGGCAGCTGTTTCAAATGCCAAGGCAATGTCAGCCCGAACCTGGTCACTCAGGCCCTCCGCCGTCTTTTTCTCCCCATTGACTGTATTCAGCGTAAAGGTTTTCAAGCCACTGAAACTGAAATCCAACCCTGGACGATCGGTCATAGGCCTGGGAAAACGGTAACGGCCAGGCACGCCCTTTTCCGCCAGCGCCGCGACCCGAGGGCCACCCGGGTAATCCAGCCCCAGCATCTTTGCAGTTTTATCGAAAGCCTCACCTGCAGCGTCGTCTACCGACTCCCCAAGCATCTGGTATTCCCCTATACCATCCACCCGCACCAGCTGTGTGTGCCCTCCCGACACCAGCAAAGCAACAAACGGAAAGGCTGGCGGGTTGTCTTCCAGCATGGGAGCCAACAAATGGCCCTCCATGTGGTGTACTCCCAGCACCGGGATACCGAGAGCAAAACCCATAGCATGGGCCACCGAGCCGCCCACCATTAGCGCACCAATCAAGCCTGGCCCTGCGGTGTAGGCAATCCCGTCAATGTCGTCACGAACATGGCCAGCCTCTGCAAGCACCTGCTCACACAAGGGCAACAATTTGCGAACGTGGTCACGAGATGCCAGCTCTGGCACTACGCCGCCATAATCAGCGTGCATATCGATCTGGCTGAACAAAGCGTGGCTCAAAAGCCCCTTTTCAGTGTCGAACAACGCAACACCGGTTTCATCACAGGAAGTCTCAATACCCAGAATCAGCATATAACCTGGCCACATAGGTTGGCGTAAATGAATAAACGAGCTGCATTTTAGCAGAAACCCGAAACTCACTGGCAGTTTCATCGAACAAACATTGACCTTGCCACGACCGAGGCGCTATCATTGCCGCCCTAAATTACGAACTGGTCGAGTTTTAGCCAATCTGACCAGGGATCGAGCCAGTCTGGCACCGCCAGATGCGCATCTAAATGAAACCGAATCTATCAGGTAGGTGATTGTCGAATGCCAGCTGTTAAAGTGAAAGAGAATGAACCGTTTGACGTAGCATTGCGTCGCTTCAAGCGCTCCTGCGAAAAAGCAGGTGTACTTTCAGAAGTACGTCGTCGTGAGCACTACGAGAAGCCGACTTCCGTTCGCAAGCGTAAAGCTGCTGCTGCCGTTAAGCGTCATCTCAAGAAGCTTCAGCGGGAACAGCGCAAGTTCGAGCGTCTGTACTGAGTTACCGCAGACGCCGCTTGACTGCAAAGCACTGATTGCCTGTACAGCCACAGGCTGCACAGAGCGACCAAGAAATGCCGCCGGGGCCTGGCTTCGGCGGCATTTTTGGCTGTTGGCCCTCGTACGCCAAGGGCCTGATGTGGAGCCATTATGAGCGGACTGATCCCCCAACGCTTTGTCGAAGACCTGCTCGACCGGGTAGATCTGGCAGAGCTGATCGGCTCGCGCATCACTCTCAAAAAGGCTGGCGCCAACTACAAGGCGTGCTGCCCGTTTCACGATGAGAAAACGCCCTCGTTCAATGTGAGGCCAGATAAAGGCTTTTATCACTGTTTTGGGTGTGGCGCCCATGGTGACGCCATAAGCTTTGTTCGTGAATTTGAAGGCTTGGGCTTTACCCATGCTGTAGAAGAGCTAGCCCGCCGAGCGGGGCTCGAAGTGCCGTACGATGAGGCGGCCAAGCATGAAATACAGCAAGCGCGCACCCTGACCGACGCACTGGACTTTGCCAGCCGCTTCTATCAATCGGCGCTTAACGGCCAGCAAGGCTCTTTCGCCCGCGACTACTTAAAGCAGCGGGGGCTGGACGACAGCATTATCAAGCAGTACCAGGTGGGCTATGCGCCTGCCACAGGCACCGCATTATTTGATGTTGCCAGCAAAGACTTGCAGGGACCGCTGATCGAAACCGGCACCGTCTCGGACAAGTACGGCAGGCCAAGGGATCTTTTCCGCAACCGGGTCATGTTTCCTATTCGGAACAGCCGGGGTAAAACCATCGCCTTCGGCGGACGGACTCTTGGCGATGACAAAGCCAAATACATCAACTCTCCGGAGTCGGATGTATTTCACAAAAGCCGTGAAATATACGGCCTGTTTGAAGCAAAGCAGGCCCTGAAGCAGCTCGACAAGCTGCTCGTGGTAGAAGGCTACATGGACGTTATTGCCCTGGCGCAAAACGGCATTCACTACGCCGTAGCGACCTTGGGCACAGCTACGAACCAGGACAGCCTCACCGCCCTGCTGAGACAGGTACGGCATATTGTATTCTGTTTCGATGGCGACCAGGCCGGATTCCGAGCAGCCGACAAGGCCATGGAAAACGCCCTGGAACTGATGGCAGACGGGTTACACCTGCAATTCCTGATGCTGCCAGAAGGCGAAGACCCGGACACCCTGGTGCGCAAGGAAGGTCCGGATGCATTCCAGAAGCGCATCGATGGCGCAACGCCGTTCTCGCGGTATCTGTTTGATCGTCAGAGCGAAGGGCTGGATCTTCAGCTACCAGAAAATCGGGGCGAGCTGAGGGCGAGAACGGAGCCGCTCCTGAACAAAATGCCCAGAAGCACCCTCAGGGATGCAATGTGGCACGAAATGCTTCGGCTCTGCGGGGGCCGTAGCCAGTGGCAAGGCCGTAAGCCCCAACAACAGGGCAACTGGAAAGGCGAACGCCGCGACCGGGTTACGGAAGAGCGCATCGATGTAAAGTTGAGCAAAGACAGCATCTTGTGCCTTGCCCTGCTGGAAGCGCCAGATCTGGCCACTGAAGTTACCGAACTGGCGCGCAGCTCGCGCCAATTTAATCAGGCTATGACATTTGCCGGTTTTATTCTGGAGCGAAAAATCCGGGACCGGAAATCACTTATAACAACGCTGGCAATGGATAGCCAGGCACGCGAACGGTTCTACAATCTGTTTGATGGCATTGAGCACATCCCAACCCGGGAAAGCACGCTGGCCGCAGCACGAGAACTGTTGAGCCCCAACGAAGAAGCAACAAGACAGCAAAAGCTGGCTACACTTTTACGTAACTTCGCAAATCTTACCGCCGACGAACGGCAGGAACTGCGAGAGCTTAGCGGGGGAACCCCGGAGAGCAGCACTTGAAACTTTGCGCATTGATCACCATCTAACCATTCGGTGGCAGTGCATTAGAGCGACAGCTATAATGGCTGTTTCATTTTTTATTTATTTAAGCGAGTTCACAGGGTGTCTATGTCAGGCAATTCGCAGAAATCACGTTTGAAAGACCTCATCGCACGAGGCAAGGAACAAGGCTACCTGACTTACGCCGAGGTAAACGACCACCTCCCGGAAGACATTGCCGATCCGGATCAGGTCGAAGACATCATTCGCATGATCAACGATATGGGCATTCAGGTATCCGAAGTGGCGCCGGATGCCGATACCTTGCTGATGACCGACGGTGACTCCACCGCAGACGAAGCTGCTGCCGCCGAAGCCGCCGCCGCTCTCGCCGCCGTGGAATCCGACGCCGGTCGCACCACAGACCCTGTACGCATGTATATGCGCGAAATGGGTACAGTGGAACTGCTGACCCGCGAAGGCGAGATCGTTATTGCCAAGCGCATCGAAGAAGGCATTCGCGATGTTATGGCAGCCGTAGCCCACTTCCCGGGCACCGTCGGCACCGTTATCCAGGCCTATGACCGCATCATCGAGAATGAAGGTCGTATTACCGACATCATCACAGGCTTCCTGGACCCGGACGACGCAGAACCGTTCATGCCGGAACCGCCAGCCAAGCCCGAAGCTTCCACTGACGACACATCTGACGAAGATGCAGACGACGATGCAGAAGAGGAAGAGGAAGAACCAGAAAGCGGTCCAGATCCTGAAGAAACGCGCTTGCGGTTTGAGCTGCTGAAAGAAAAGCTGGAAGTAGCAGACAAATTGCTGGCCAAGCATGGCCGGGGCGACAAGAAAACCCAGGCAGCCCTGAACGATCTGGGCTTGGTTTTCGCACCCTTCAAACTGGGCAACAAGGCGTTTGACGAGCTGGTGAACGTTGTTCGCTCAACCAACGATCTGATACGCGAAAACGAACGCGCCATCATGAAGATCTGTGTGCGCGAGTGTAAAATGCCACGCAAGGACTTCATCAAATCATTCCCGGGCAACGAAGCAAACCAGGAATGGGGCGAGAAAATCGCCAAAAGCAAAAAGCCTTACGCTTCTGCCATTAACGAGCGCATGGACGAAATCGTCCGCCTCCAAAAGCGCATCATGAACGTGCAGATTGATGTGGACCTTGATGTTGTCGACATCAAAGAGATCAACCGTCGAGTTTCTATTGGCGAGGCAAGAGCCCGCCGCGCCAAGAAAGAAATGGTTGAGGCCAACCTGCGTCTGGTTATTTCTATCGCGAAGAAATACACCAACCGCGGTCTACAGTTCCTCGACCTGATCCAGGAAGGTAACATTGGCTTGATGAAAGCCGTCGACAAGTTTGAATACCGTCGTGGCTACAAATTCTCAACTTACGCCACCTGGTGGATTCGTCAGGCCATTACTCGCTCGATAGCGGATCAGGCTCGCACCATTCGTATTCCGGTGCACATGATTGAAACCATCAACAAGCTCAATCGTATTTCTCGCCAGATGCTGCAGGAAATGGGTCGCGAACCCACTCCAGAAGAGCTGGGTGAGCGTATGGAAATGCCAGAAGACAAGATCCGCAAGGTCCTGAAGATTGCCAAAGAGCCAATCTCCATGGAAACTCCGATCGGCGATGATGAAGACAGCCATCTGGGCGACTTTATCGAAGACATCCAGGCCCTTTCGCCGGTAGATTCTGCAACGGCTGAAGGCCTGCGCGAAGCTACTCGCTCGGTTCTCGCAGGCCTTACCGCCCGTGAGTCCAAGGTACTGCGCATGCGCTTCGGCATTGAGATGAACACGGACCACACACTGGAAGAAGTCGGCAAACAGTTCGACGTAACCCGTGAGCGAATCCGCCAGATCGAAGCCAAGGCACTGCGCAAATTGCGCCACCCTTCCCGCTCCGATCACCTGCGCGGCTTTATAGACGATCAGGGCAACGGATAAAGCAGCACACAACAGTAGCGGGCGCCGCACCTCCCCGGTATAATGGCGCCCGCTTTGCTTCCCTCAAGGGAAAATACTTTCCAAACAGCGTACGCTGAACGGGCCTATAGCTCAGTTGGTTAGAGCAGAGGACTCATAATCCTTTGGTCCCTGGTTCGAGTCCAGGTGGGCCCACCATTATTTTCAACGACTTAGCCTGCTTTCGAGCAGGCTTTGTTGTATCTGGCTTTCCCCTTTCTACCTGCCTTACTCTTTCCCTCTCCAGGAAAGAGACAGGATCAACGCTCATCAGAAAATCTGACGCTTAGCGCAAAGTGAAATCTGAGGTGTGATTCACAATTACAGAACCTCAACACACTGCCTGATCTGACCTGGCAAATCCAACACACCTCAAGTTACTGTATTCATTGTCTTTTATAGATCCCGCACCGAAAATGGTCATTTCGACACGATACCGTGTCAAACATGCCAAGGCCCTAAAACAACAAGCCTCATACACTGTGAAATGAACAAACGAACCAGCCGTGACTGAGTCGCCCACTTCCCGGATGACGAGCATACGGTCAAGTCTAAAAACAACGCGATAAATGGAGTGTATTAATGGTTCCTACCACCCGGTTTTCAGTACGGGCGCTGAGCCTAGCGGTTGCAGCAGTATCCACCACTTTCGCCATGTCAGCATCCGCCAGCATGGGCAACATCGGTACAACCTTTGGCGTAATGCCCATAGACGTTGCTACCGCTCAATCTCTCTCCATGTTTAATGACCAGGTTTCCGCCACTTACTACAACCCGGCGGCTCTGACCCGGGACGAGCGCGGCGAACTGACCTCAGGTATTTTGCACGCCGAGCAAGAACTGCGGTCTACAAATCCGAATGCAAACGGAGATGTGGTTTCCAGCTCCCCCAGTCAGCACGTGCTTATTGGCATGAAAACCAACCTGGGCTCCCTCACGCGCTTTAACCACCCTATTTACCTGGGTTTCATTGCCGGTGTTGAAAAGTACGGCAAGGAAATGCTGGCATTCGATTCACAGACATCGAACAGCGGGCAGTTTCTTCAATATGGTAAGGAGCCGCTGTTCTTGAACGTAGGCGGTGCCACTCCAGTCTGGCGCGGCATTTCAGTAGGGCTATCCGCCCGTATAACTCTGGACGCAACGGCTGATCTTCAAGCCGTGTCGACACTCGGCGGGGAAACCAGCCGGGAACGATTGGCAGTTAATGCTGAGCCACAAATCAAAACCATCCTTGGCACGAGCATTGATCTCGGCAGCACCTTCTGCCCCGAAAGCAACTGCTTTTTGCAGGGCTGGGAAACAGCGTTTACCTATCGCACCAAATCATCTGCGTCTACAACCGTTGATTCGGGCATCATTGTTACGCAAACCATCCCGGACCCGGGCCTTAGCCTTGCCGTAACCACCATCGACTCTTTCCAACCGGAAACTTTTGGCGTTGGCGCACAGTATAAAGGCAACGGCTGGCGCTTCGGCGGTAGCGTGGAGCAGCAGAACTGGTCTGAATTGTCAGAAGTCTTCAAAGGCGACACCATCAAGGACCAGGCCGCCACCCCCGCATCCGACCGTATACAGTTCAAGGACACGGTAATCCCACGCATTGGGGCTGAGTACGACATCAATAAGAACTTCTCTATCCGGGGCGGCGTGGCCTATGAGGAATCCCCTCTGAAAACCACTCGCAACCCTGAAATCAACTACCTGGATACGGACAAAATAGTGGTTGGCCTCGGCATAAGTGCCACCTATGACCGTACTCGCCTTCTGGCCTTCCCTGTTCGCTTTGATCTGGGCTACCAGTACCAGCAGTTGCAAGAGCGCGACTTTACCCTGGTAGATTTTGATGGCACTGAAACCGGCGTAACAGCAGACGGCGATATCCACGTTATCAGCGGCTCCCTTACCCTGAAGTTCTGAGGAGATGTTTGCCATGAAATACAATAAAACCCTGGCATTGATTCCCGCCTTGCTGCTAGCAGCATGTGGCGGAGATGAACAGACCATGAATCAGAAAACCACGGCTGGCTCGGTGATCTATTCATACCCGGCCGATGGGCAAGCGGGCATCAGCCCTAAAACGGATATTGTTCTCCGATTCTCCCACGCGATTATCGAGGACGACGCTGACCTCATCAGCAAAATCAATGTGGACTCGAACGGCACAGCAGTTCCGTTCACTGCGGAGAAAGTTGATGGCGGCAGAAGCCTGAAGCTGACAACAAGGGGCCCGTTGAGTACTGCCACAGACTATTCTGTCGTGTTCAATGAGCCACTCAAAGCTGAAGGCGGGCGCTTGATCGACACCCCCAATGGCGTGGGTGATCCGGGCATTCAGTTCCAGACCCGAGGCAGCTTCTCCGGCTCAGCAGGGCTGACAAACATCTCGGATAGCTTTGGTGTTGGTTGGATGGTTCCGGCGAGCGACGACCACTCTGATCAAAACTTCATGACACTGAATTTTTCTACATTCCGCTTTGCCATGACCCAGCCAGTCCATCCAGACTGGAAAAAACTTGGTGGCTCGGTCGAACTGCTGGACAAAGACGGCCAGCCAGTACCCGCAACGGTTCTGGTTAAAGGCAACCGCATTACTGTTGACCCCTGTATGGCGCCTAGCCAGGTGCAATGCGGTGGCAAGGACGACGTTCTGGATAGTGGTGAAACTTACACACTTAAATTCACGAATCTGGCAAGCCTGACGAACTCAGGCTCGGAAAACCGGTTTACCGGTGAATTCAATTTCACTCCCCGTGAGACTGGCCCTACGGTTGTTTTGCAGCAAAGTGCTATAGACTCTGGCCTGGCAGCAGGCGAGACGGATGAGAATGAACTAACCACGTCTATCCTGAACGGCCAGATTATCAACGGGATCACACTGAACTCCGTGCTTCAGGGTGTCACAGCTCCTTCTCAGCAGACCGGCGACCTGTTTGCTGAACTTGCCTATGCGCCTGCATTTAAAGCAACAGAAGCCTTGCCGTTGCGCATCGCCAAAGGAAGTGTCCTTCGAAGTACCAGCCTGGACATACTTGTTGGAGGCAAGGTGCCTGTTCTTGACGCTGCGACCAATCAGCTTCAGACAACTGGCGACATCAAGGTAACCATGCTCTCCGATGCATCGGGCTACCTGAGCCCGAACGCCTACACCAACGACATCAATGCTCCCCGGCAGATCACCTTGTTTATGGATGTTTCCATGAACACGGCAGAAGCCCAGCCTAATGCCGCTCTCTCCCAAGACCTTATGGGTCTGGAACTCCGTGGTATCGCTCTGGTTAAAAACGGCGTGCTAACAATTGATGCCATCGCCACGGTTGAGCCGAATCTGCTCGGGCAGGAATACACAGATGCTACCATCTCATTCCACCTCCAAGCCGCCACCGACGCCGATTCCGTACTGGACGCCGAACTGCTGCGTGAACTGGATGTTACGGCTCCCAAGCTGGTGAGCTGGACACCCGGAGCCCCGGATGCCATCCCCGCGACTCGACAGTCAATGCACCGCCCCGGTGATCCGGTGATCCTGTTCTTTGACGAGCCCCTGGACCCCGCGTCCATCGAGGGTGGTGTCACCCTTTTAGCGAATGGGCAGCCTGTAGAGAATCTACGCACGCAACTGGATGGCACAGCTCTCACACTGAACCCGGAGGATGGTTTGAAGCAAGGTGTTCAGTACAAGGTTTCAGCCTTGGGATTGACCGATCTTGCCGGAAACCCCTACGTGAGCATGGCTGATGACCTGTCATTCAGCCTGGACCGGACTGACACTGCAGTACCTTCTGTAGCACAAGCTCCGCCTCTCGCATTAACCACCTATCCAGGCTTTCCCTGTGAAACAACAGCTGAAGCCATTAACCTTGCAGCCGGTGTTCATGGACAGTGCTGGGACGCCACGTCTGGCGGGCAAAAGGGCGACGTATTACCTGTCTCCGAAATGCCCACCGACCGTCCTATCACTGTGGTGTTTTCACAGCCGATGAAGTTGAGCTCAATACGTGCTGGAGAGACCTTTATTGTTGAGAAAGTTGACGCAACTAAAGCCCTGATCGAGCCTGTACCGGGCCGATTAGAGAAAAACAACCAGCGCATTCGCTTCTTCCCCGACCAGCCATGGGAACCCGGCGAGTTCTACCGTTACACTATGCGAGTCGACAGAGCTACACCTGACTGTAACCAAGCAAACCCGACGTCAATCTGTGGCGAGAACGGACTAACGCTAAAGACTGATTTGCTTGAAGGGTTGAGCGGCGGTGGTAACGGTGAGAACTCGATGATCATCTACTTCAAGGGCGTGGCCGCACAGGATTCTGTGTTCACTCCGCTGCGA
Organism: Marinobacter sp. 1-3A; assembly: GCF_016597775.1. NCBI lineage: Bacteria > Pseudomonadati > Pseudomonadota > Gammaproteobacteria > Pseudomonadales > Marinobacteraceae > Marinobacter > Marinobacter sp. 1-3A. Next base: position 179,428 of record NZ_VCGZ01000007.1, on the reverse strand, counting down.
AATCTGCCAATTCGTGACACCAATGCCAACTTCCGCATTGATTGCAGTTCTAACGACAATGCCAATTGCCTTGAGCCCTTCGATCATGAGGGCAGCGATGCAGATGGCTGGGCCCCTTCCGCCAACACAACCAAGTTGCGTGTCAAAGACAACAAGGCATCAGCGACTCCCGGACTGGTTTCCGGTAAGGCAGACGCTCGCGTGGGCTGCGAAACGGGGCAAAGATGCCCTAAAAACAAGTTCATCTATCAGACATATGCACTGAACTCAGAGGTGGTAGGCCCGGGAATTTATGAGCCAACGGGCGAGGAAGGCATTCTTGTAAATCTATACCCCACAATGCTTGCGACAACATCTATTAGCGTGTTCGTAGAGCTTAAGGTTTTGGGCTTTATCCCTCTTATGGAAGAGTCCATTACTAATACGCAAGTGATCCGTATGCGGTATTCCAAAGACCCGAACTGTGCAGCCCAGTCTGACTGCCCTCGAAACCAGCTAATCCCTGGAGTCATTGTTGAGGGTGATAACGGGCAACCAGTATTCAAAACGAAAGCTGAGTTGATGCTGGATGCGCCTGACATGGCTATTCCACTTGGTGGGACTCATGACCTGTACGGCCGGGAGTTTGTGTTTGAGCTTGAAGGAGATGTCACATTCTTCGATGATGGCCGAATGCAGATCGAGCAACGCAATACCAATCTGGTGGATATCGTCGTAAAAGCAAATGCCCTTGGGGTGAAAAATGCAGGGCTGATAACCATAAACCTGCCCTTGCAGATTCCAATCGGAGGAACTTATCTCAACTTCGTAACGAATCCTGTGAAGGATCTCCCCGTAGTGCAGTAAATAGTGCCGCAGTACTCTCAAGGCCAGTCTCCGGACTGGCCTTTTTTTATCCCCAAAACAACGACCCGGCGTTTCCCTCTGCGGCGAATTTCCTGCTAATCTGGTTGCACAATGAAACCCACTTATAAAAACAAAAACATCAGGAGAGACCTTCATGCGAAACGGCACCCATTACCGCACCTGTCATTTATGCGAAGCCATGTGCGGCGTTGCCATTGAAGTGAAGGAGGGGCGCATTGCGTCGATTCGTGGAGACGACAATGATCCGCTAAGCCGAGGGCACATTTGCCCCAAAGCTGTGGCCCTGCAGGATCTTCATGAGGACCCGGAACGGTTGCGCAAGCCGGTTCGTAAAACCGCTACGGGCTGGCAAGAAATCGAGTGGGATGAGGCCTTCAAAACCGTAGCCGAAAAGCTTCACAGCACCCGCACAGCGAACGGCCGCAATAGTATTGGCGTGTATCTTGGCAACCCCAACGCCCACAATCACAGCTCATTAATTGCCACCATGCCGTTTCTTCGGGCTGTTGGCTCTCAGAATCGTTTCTCTGCCACTTCCAATGATCAACTTCCCCATATGCTGGCAAGTCTGGAGATGTTCGGCCATCAGGTTATGTTCCCTATTCCGGATATCGACCACACGGATTTGTTTATCTGTATTGGTGGCAACCCCATGGCATCCAATGGCAGCCTGATGACGGTGCCGGATTTCCGTGGCCGGCTGAAAGCGCTTAAAAGGCGCGGCGGGAAAATGATTGTGGTGGATCCCAGGCGCACAGAAACCGCCAAGCATGCCGAGGAATTTCACTTTATCCGCCCTGGCACCGATGCATTTTTGCTGATGGCCATGGTGAACACACTATTTTCAGAAGGGCTGATCCATCCGGGACCCGCAAAGAACCTTATAAAAGACCTGGATCTTTTGCGCCTTGCGTCCCTGCCCTTTACGCCTGAAGCAGTAGCCAAGCGCACAGGCATTACAGCGGTAACCATACGGGATCTTACACACCAACTCGCACACACGCCAAAAGCAGCTCTTTACACCCGCATGGGCACCAGCACCCAAACGTTTGGCAGCATTACTACCTGGTTGGCGTACTGCCTGAACATTCTTACGGGCAAGCTGGATACGGTCGGCGGCATGATGTTTACGCAACCCGCCATTGATCTGATCGCCATCGGCGCCATGTCTGGACAGCGCGGGCACTTTGGCAGCCGCCACAGCCGGGTTAAGGGGCTACCCGAGTTTGCGGGCGAATATCCGTCCAGCACCATGGCCGATGAAATACTCACCCCGGGCGACGGACAAATCCGTGCCTTTGTGACCATTGCCGGCAACCCCGTGCTCTCCAGCCCGAACGGGCGCAGGCTGGACGAGGCCTTGAGCGGGCTGGACTTTATGGTGTCAGTGGATTACTACATTAATGAAACCACTCGTCATGCCGACATTATCCTGCCGCCAACCGCCGTGCTCGAACGCAGCCACTACGACATTATTTTCAACATGCTGGCCGTGCGCAATGTATCGAAATACAGCGAAGCCCTGTTTGATGCGGGCCCGGACAGCCGTCATGACTGGCAGATTCTGCTGGAGCTGGCGCATAGACTTGAGAAATTACGCAAGGGCGGCAAGCTGCCGATCCGTTCCGAGTTGGGCTGGCAGGCCTTCAAACGTGCAGGCCCTGATACGATCGTTGATGTGCTTTTGCGTACCGGGCCTTATGGCACAGATACCGGGCGCGCCCGAGGAGTTCTGGAAACCGCCACAAAGCGGGTTCTGGAATTGCTGCCCAAGCACCACCCTTTACGTGGCTTGGCCAAGCTGAGCTCTCTCAATCCCCAGTGGCAGAAGCTTCCTAAAGGGCTTTCCCTGAAGCGATTGAAAGAGAGCCCCAGCGGGATTGACCTCGGCGCCTTGAGGCCCGCTCTGCCCGGCCGTCTGTTCACCCGGGATGGCAAGATCAACCTGGCACCAAGGCGCTATCTGAAAGACGTAGAACGCCTGCACCAGCAGCTCTCCGTGCCAGGTTCGCCAAACGAGCTTCTACTGATTGGGCGGCGCCACATTCGCAGCAACAACTCCTGGATGCACAACAGTCACCGTCTGGTAAAAGGCAAAGGCCGCTGTACACTGCTGGTACACCCGGACGACGCCAACCGCTTGGGGCTTAAGGAAGGCGGCCGCGCTGAGGTCCGCGCCGATGACCGTTTAGTGATAATGCCGGTGGAAATTACTGATGACATGATGCCGGGAGTGGTTTCCATTCCCCATGGCTGGGGCCATGTCCGGGAAGGAACACAGCAATCCACGGCGGCGGCCCATGCTGGCACCAGTATCAACGATGTGTTGAGTGATCAGCTAACCGACCCCGTGGCAGGTACTTCCGTGTTGAATGGTCAGCCAGTAACTGTCAAAGTCTGCGAACCAGAACAGCAACCCGTACCCGCCTGAACCAGACTGGGAGAACAGCATGCCTCACTGGCTACAATGGAGCCTGATTATTGCCGGCACAATCGCCATCTTTGTTCTGCTGGGTTTTATCCGGCGGCAAATGGTTACCTTGGCCGAAAACCGAAGACGGCAACAAAAAGCAGAGGCTTTCCAGGCGAAGCGGCGCAAGGACATGGTCGATAGCATTCGTGTTATTGCCATGGCCGTAGAAGAAGACCAGATCGAATATTCAGAGGCCTGCCTGCGCATGAAAGGCTTGCTGGACCATGTGGCTCCTGAGCTGATGGAACAATCACCTTATCAGGTATTTATGGAGGTGTATGAGCAACTTCGCCACATGCCCACTCACCAAGCACGCCAAAATACCGAGACGCGCTTTGTGGAGAAGATGGATAAGGAGCGGTTTGAAGTGGAAAGGCGCTACGCCGATGAAATACGTCGTGCCGCAACAGCCATCCGGAATCACAGCTTCTGACCCGCTCAAGATTTGTGTCATTTTGTAACAGAAATATCTACAAATGATAATTTTATCGATTTGATATCAGAAGCTTGCTCAATTCACTAAAAATGACGAAGCGCTCAGCTTCTCATTCCCTTGAGTGGCAACCTTTCTTTTTTGCAGATGTTGTCTAACTTGAAATCAGGGCGATAAGGTTTTAACGGTTGGTTTCAAGGTTGCAATTATCGCCCTGGGTTATTTCTCCTGTTACGTTCGGACGACTCTGCAATGAGCGGAAACCTTGCCGGCCTTTAAGGCCGGCTTTTTTGTGCTCACTGATTCATCATACCGGCCATGGCCATAATCTTGTCCCGGCTGGCCACCAGTTCATCAAACTGTTCTTCTACCTGTTCACGATTGAGGCCGAGTTCGTCATAAATCTCCTGCCCCACGGGTGCATTTGCACCCATAGCGATGCCCCTTTCTGTAAGCAATTGGCGGCCAAGCCACAGGAGCCGGGCGTATACACTGTGGGGGCCTTGGTAGGTTTTGCTTTTCTGATACCTTATGGCCTGAGTCACCTCATCTGGCATACCCCAGTTTTCCATAAGCTGCGCCGCGATCTGTTCACGGGTAATCCCCAAAAGATAGTGTTCCGATACCGAGGAATCGATATCCGAGTTCACCTCCAGGGAGCGGCATACCAACTTGAAATGGGGAGGAAAAACCTGCGCAAGCAGAAGGTAACCAAAGTTGTGCAGCAGACCTGCCAAATAGGCTAACCCAAACATTGGCCGCTCACCCCGAGGCATCATACTCGACAGAATACCAGCCGACTGAGCTTGCCAGATAGCTTGCTGCCAGTAGTCCACGTAGCCTTCTGGATGGTCCTGGGGCTGCTTGAGCGCACGCCCCAGCGACAGTCCCATCGCCAGGTTCATTACCATGTCGAAGCCAAGAACGCGTGATACGGCATCGTGCACAGAGCGCACTTGCCCGGCCGCGGCATAGAACGATGAAGATGCCCAGCTGACCACCTGAGCCGCCAGGCTGGGGTCACTCTCAACGATATCAACCAGATCCCCCATAACAGCGTTCGGATTTACCCGCAGGTGGATAATGCGCTGGGCGGTTTCCGGCAGCGGCGGCAGCTCCAGAGTGTCTTCAAGGCGCTGCTGAATACGCAGACTGGTGAATTTTTTGATGGCAAAGGTCAGCTGGCTACGATCGTTATCCGGATCATCCAGATTCACGGTTATGTTTTCCGATGCCACCGTGAACGACAGGCGATCCGCATTTTTTGTTAGCGTACGAAACTCTTCAGCTGGCATTACCATCGCCAGGTTTTGCTCTCCCAGCGCCAAGGCTACCGAGGGCAAATCATCGATCCGTCGATCCACAATAGTAGGCCAGCCCGTAAGTGACGGCAGGGCCGGTAACTCCCTCAGGCCGGCGCGCTCTCTAACGCGAACCTGCTCGCGAGGCTTCATCAGCCGGAAGTCCCGGCCCATTTGCTTGTTCAATCGTTCCAGATCAATCAAATCGTCTTTGCAGCAAATGGCTTGAAGGTTTTCCTGCCCGTCGTGGAGCAACACCATCCGCAACAGCTCGTGCTGATTAGCCTGGCGCATATCTCTCAGTGATACGCCTTTGGCTGAATCGCCCAAAGCCTGTTGAACCGTGACAGGTAATTCCATCATTTTCTCCCGAGTATCGCTGCTTGCCATCCGGCTACCATAATCTGCCGTTGGTTTTTTAGTATAGGCCATGACTTAGCTGTATAAATTGATATGCACCGGTTCAAACCTCCCCGTAACGCATTTTCTCTCCCATCCAGCGCCGGATCAGAGCCTGTACCAGCTGTGGGTGCCCCATGAGCCCGGGTGCCATCTCCCGCACCGGCTCAATCCAACCTTTGTCCCGTTCAAAGTCTGCCAGTCGGAACTGCATCATGCCAGTCTGACGGGTGCCAAGCACTTCCCCAGGCCCTCGTATTTCCAGGTCCTTTTCGGCAATAACAAAGCCATCCTGACTGTCTCGCAGGGCCTGCAGGCGCGCCTTGCCATTGGCTGACAGCGGAGGATGGTACATGAGCACACAGAAGCTGGCCTGCTCACCCCGCCCCACCCTGCCACGGAGCTGATGCAACTGGGCCAGGCCCAGGCGTTCCGGATTTTCAATAATGATGAGTGAGGCGTTGGGTACATCCACACCCACTTCAATCACCGTGGTGGCAACCAGTAGATCCAGCTCCCCCTGTTTGAAGCGCTCCATTACCTCGGCCTTTTCCGCCGACTTGAGCCGTCCGTGCACCAGCCCGACTTTCAGGCCCACCAGGCGCTCAGTCAGTTCTTGCGCTGTTACTTCTGCCGCTTGGCATTGCAAGGCTTCCGACTCTTCAATCAGTGTGCACACCCAGTACGCTTGACGACCGTCAGTGCAGGCGCTGCGTACGCGCTCAATCACATCGTCCCTACGGCTGTCAGGAATGACGATAGTTTCAATGGGCTTTCGGCCCGGGGGCAGTTCGTCGATCACTGAGGTATCCAGATCGGCGTAGGCACTCATGGCCAGAGTACGGGGGATGGGCGTGGCGGTCATGATCAGTTGGTGTGGTGCCAGGGTTCCGCCTACGCCTTTCTCCCGCAAGGCAAGGCGCTGGTGTACACCAAACCGATGCTGCTCATCCACAATCACCAACGCCAGGCGGTGAAACAGCACGTCATCCTGAAACAATGCATGGGTGCCGATAATTACGCTGGCAGCACCCGTATGCACGGCTTCCAGCGCCTCTTTCCGGGCTTTGCCTTTGACCTTGCCAGACAGCCAGGCCAGCTGGATGCCCATGGGCTCCAGCCAGCCTTTAAAATTCTGATAATGCTGTTCAGCCAATATCTCAGTAGGGGCCATAAGTGCCGCCTGAGCACCCGCGCCAATGGTTTGAATAGCTGCCAGCGCGGCCACCACGGTTTTACCCGAGCCCACATCCCCTTGCACCAATCGCAGCATGGGCAGCGGCTGGCTGAGATCCTGCCGAATCTCACTCATAACCTGTCGCTGAGCGCCCGTGAGCGCAAACGGCAATTCCTCAAGAAAACGCTCTGCCAGGTCGCCGGTGGGGAGCAGGGGCAGGGCTTGCCGGGCCTGAATCTGTTCACGAACCTGCAGCATACTCAACTGATGCGCCAGCAGCTCCTCCATCACCAGGCGCTGCTGTGCCGGGTGGCGCCCTTCCATCAGAAGATGAACCGGGGCACTGGCTGGGGGAGAATGCACCATCTGGACGGCTTCATTAATTCCCGGTAGCTGATAGCCCGCTAACAGCTCAGCGGGCAACCAGTCACGTATAGGGTGGCGCTGAAGGTACCCCAGAGCCTGCTGACACAAACCTCTTACTCTGGGTTGCTGTATGCCTTCGGTCAGTGGATAGACCGGCGTAAGGGTGGCCTGCTCCCCTGTAGGCATTGCCGGTGGGTTCGTTTGATACTCCGGGTGGTAAAACTCGTATCCGGCACGGCCCGGGCGCACCTCGCCGAAGCAGCGAACCCGGGCGCCTTCCGAGAGTTGGTTTTTCTGGGCGGCATTGAAGTGGAAAAACCGTAGCACCAGAAACCCGCTGCTGTCTTTCAGGGTAACCTGCAGGCTACGGCGACGCCCCATCACCAGATCTGACTTCATCACCTCGCCTTCCACAACGGCGACATCGCCTACCCTCAAGCTACCCATGGGGATAATGCGGGTACGATCTTCGTATCGATGGGGAAGGTGGAACAACAAATCCTGTAATGATGAGATTCCCAGGCGCGCAAGCTTCTCGGCAAGGGCGCTTCCTACGCCCTTGAGCTCCGTAACCGGGATGTCATCCAGTGATGCCATATCTGGGCTCAGTCTGTCGCAACAACCGGAGTGTCCTCTGTCGCCTTTTCAATCACCCGGCATTGGCCGGCTGCAAGCGAGAGAACATCAATGGCTTTGGGCCGGGGGAAGGTTACCCGCCAGGCCAGGGCCACGGTGCGGGAGGGTACAGGTGGAGCAAAAGGCCGGGTGACAAGCACATCTTTCTGGTACCGCATACCCGTCGCAGCGGAAAGCGGCAGTACGGTAATCCCCAAGCCCGAAGCAACCATGTGACGTATGGTTTCCAGAGAACTGCCTTCGGTTACCAGTGATGGAGTACCGGCATCTGCGCGGCGAGTGACTGCCTCCACCAGAGGTGGGCAAGCTTCCAGCACCTGATCCCGAAAACAATGACCAGGGCCAAGCAGGAGTAACTGTTCATCAGCCAGTTCATCACCTGTGATCTCCTTCTTGGCCGCAAGGCGGTGATCTGCTGGCAGAAGCACGACAAAAGGCTCATCGTAAAGTGGCAATGTCAGCACTTCCGCCTCTTCAAACGGTAGCGCTATGATGATGGCATCCAGTTCGGATTGGCGCAGCTTCTTGCGCAGGTTAGCGGTATAGTTTTCTTCTATATAGAGCGGCATCTCCGGTGCTGCGCGGCGCAACTCGGGCAAGAGGTGCGGAAACAGATAAGGCCCGATGGTGTATATGGCACCCACCTTGAGCGGCGAGCTCAACTGGTTTTTACCATCCTGAGCCATGTCGCGGATAACACCCACCTGATCCAGAACCCGCTGGGCCTGCTCAACAATACGCTGACCAGTTTCCGTTACGCGAATACTGCTTTTGCTTCGCTCAAACAGGGGGATTCCCAACTCCTCTTCCAGTTTTTTGACCGCAACGCTGAGTGTCGGCTGGCTAACGTGGCAACGCTCGGCTGCGCGGCCAAAATGCCTTTCGCGAGCAAGCGTAACGACGTATCGTAACTCGGTAAGAGTCATGGTGATCTCCGGTCAAAAGGATACGGGTCGAAGTTTCACTAATTTATGAGCTAGAGGATAAGGATTGATATTGTCTATGGCAATCGCTGATCGCAATAGTATGCCAGGAATTCTCATAGCCGGTTGTGGCAAGCTCGGGGGCGCCATCGCCAGCATGCTGACTGAGTCGGCGCACGTTTACGGATTACGCCGCAACCCGGCCAAGGTGCCCGAAGGCGTAACAGGTATAGGCGCCGATCTGACCCGCCCGGAAACCTTAACCGGCAAGCTGCCAGACAACCTCGAAACGGTTATCTACTGCCTGACACCATCCAGTTATGACGAGCAAGGCTATCGCGATGCCTACGTTAACGGCCTTAAAAACCTGCTGGAAGCCATTGGCAACCAGCCTCTGAAGCGCCTGTTTTTTATCAGCAGCACCAGCGTTTACGCCCAGAACGATGACAGCCTGGTTGATGAAACCAGCCCTGCCTCACCCTCCCGCGTCACAGGCCAGCAAATTCTGGCCGGAGAACAGACGGCACTGAATAGTGGTCATCCCGCTACGGTTATTCGCTTTAGCGGAATCTACGGACCATCAAGAGGTCGTTTTCTGGAGGAGGTGATTGAGGGCCGCATGAACCCGACAAAACCGGCACCGTTCAGCAATCGCATTCATGAAGATGACGCGGCAGCGGCAGTGGTCTTTCTTAACCAGCTGGCGCTTTCCGGTAAGTCTTTGGATACCTGCTATGTGGCCAGCGATTGCGAGCCGGTTCGGCTGGATGAAGTGGTCGACTGGGTTCGTCAGCAGGTACCTTGCGCCGAGCCCGTTGCTGACGCCAGGAAAGGCGGCCGGGCCGGCAGCAAGCGTTGCAACAATCAGCGGCTACTGCAAACCGGCTTTACATTTCGCTACCCTGACTTTCGTGCCGGGTATCGCGATATGATCGATAACGCTTAGGTCCAAAACGAACAAAGGCGACCCGAGGATCGCCTTTGTTCTGACTATCTTGGTTGTGCGCGCTGAATCAGCTCAGCACCATTACCGCTTCCACCTCTACAGGAACACCCTTGGGCAGTGCGGAAACTTCAACCGCCGCACGTGCGGGATAAGGCTCGGGGAAATAGGTCGCCATGATCTCGTTAACCGTGGCAAAGTTTGCCAGGTCGGTCACGTAGATGTTCACTTTAACTATGTCTTTCAGCTCACCGCCAGCGGCCTTGCATACGGCTTTCAGGTTATCGAATACCTGACGGGTCTTGGCTGAAAAATCGCCCCCGACTACTTCCATGGTTTCAGGGTCCAGCGGAATCTGACCAGAAATATAGACAGTGTCACCAGCCTTTACGGCCTGAGAATAAGGACCAATTGCTTTAGGTGCGTTTTCAGTCTGAATGATGGATTTGTTGGTCATGCCGTTTGCTTTCCTTATCGTCTAAAACACCAATCGTCGCCGTTCCATACGTGAGCTGTCAACCAGTCAGTATTTTACCCGGTTGATCGAGGTAACGGCTTTGATATTGCGAACCCGTCGCATTACGCGAGCCAGATGTTTTCGGCCGTGCACTTTTACTACAAGGCTGACGACGCTAAAGCGGGCATTCTGCTCGTCTACGTTTATTCGCTCTATATTTCCATCTGCCATGGCCACTGCGTTAGCCACCTCGGCGATCACTCCGTGCTGACGCTCCAGCTCAACCCTCAGTTCTACAGAAAACTCATCGGTGATGTCCTTGGCCCAGGTGAGATGGGTCAGGCGGAACCGCCCCTCGTTGTCTTCCGGCAGTCGGGAACAGGTGTCAGAGTGAATAACCATGCCGCTGCCTGAGCCCATCACGCCAACTACGGGGTCTCCGGGAATCGGCTTGCAGCAGTCGGCAAAGTGGACCAGCATGCCTTCGGTTCCCTGAATGGTTACCGGTACATCGCTGCCACCCTGAATATCCTTGACCTCCTCACTGGGCTCTGCGCTTTCGGCACCAAACGCAAGCTGGCGCGCAACCAGATAGGCCATTCGATTACCAAGACCAATATCGCTGATCAGTTCATCAAAACTGTTGACCTGATTGTGGTTAACAACAGCCTGCTTTTGCGCATCGTCGATATCAGACAAGCGCTTACCAAAGCCGTTGAGGGATTTTTTAAGCAGCACCCGCCCCAGCTCCATGGATTCCGCCAGCTTTTGCCCTTTCAGGGTGTGACGAATACTGCTGCGCGCCTTACCCGTGACAACGAAACTGAGCCAGGCTGGGTTCGGACGTGCCCCGGGCGCGGTGATCACCTCTACGGTTTGACCGCTTTGTAACGGTTTACTCAGAGACCCCAAGTTACGGTTGATGCGGCAAGCGACCGTGGCATTGCCGATGTCGGTATGGATGGCATAGGCAAAATCTACCGGGGTAGCCCCTCTGGGCAGCTCCATGATCTTACCCCTTGGAGTAAACACATAGATTTCATCCGGGAAGAGATCCACCTTTACGTGCTCAATAAACTCCAAAGAGTCATCGGCACGCTCACGCATCTCCATCAGGCCTTTCACCCAGCGATCCACTCGCGTCTGGTTAACGCTGGTTACGCTGGTCGGCTCGTTTTTGTACATCCAGTGAGCGGCAATACCGTCGTTGGCAATGTGCTCCATTTCCTCAGTGCGGATCTGGATTTCGATATTCACATGCATGCCGAAGAGAGTGGTATGCAATGACTGATAACCATTGGCCTTGGGCATGGCAATGTAGTCTTTGAAACGGCCCGGCATAGGTTTGTAGAGGCTGTGAACGGCTCCCAGAATTCGGTAGCAGTCATCTTCGGTATCGGTAATGATGCGGAAGGCGTATACGTCCATAATCTCGTAAAACGACTTCTGCTTGAGTTTCATCTTGTTGTAGATGCTGTTCAGGTGTTTTTCACGCCCCATTATCCGGCCCGGCAAGCCACGCTCTTCCAGCTTTTCCTGCAGCCGACCTCGTATTTCTTCAATAATCTCACGATGGCTACCGCGCGCTTTGGCTACGGCCTTGGAGATATAGCGGGAGCGCATGGGATGCAGCGCAGCGAAGCCCAGGTCTTCAAGCTCGGTGGATATGGCATGCATACCAAGGCGATTGGCGATGGGGGCGTATATATCGAGGGTTTCGGTGGCAATGCGCTGACGTTTTTCGTGGGGCATGGGGCCCAGGGTGCGCATGTTGTGCAGGCGGTCAGCCAGCTTTACCAGAATCACCCGGATATCCCTGGCCATGGCCAAGGTCATTTTCTGAAAGTTTTCTGCTTGGGCCTCTGCGCGGGAACGGAATTCTATTTGGGTCAGCTTACTGACACCATCCACCAACTCAGCAACATCCTCGCCAAATTGCTCGGCAAGGGCATCCTTGGGAATACCGGTATCTTCAATAACATCGTGGAGCATGGCCGCCATCAGGCTCTGATGGTCCAGCTTAAGGTCTGCAAGTATGTGAGCAACGGCGAGGGGATGAGTGATGTAGCGATCACCACTTTTACGCATCTGGCCCTCGTGAGCCTGCTCGGCATAATAGTAGGCCCTTCGCACCTGGTTAATGCGATTGGTATCCAGATAGGTACTGAGCTCAACCGCCAGACCTTCTACCGTAGCCTCAAGTGACACCGCGCCTCCGTAATACTCCAATTTCAAACGCCTACCAGGAGCACAAACAAAAAGACCCGAATGCATGCATTCGGGTCTTTTCTCTATCCTTCCAGCAACGATCTATAGATACACTATAAAACTGCGGAGGCAGAATTCAATGCATTCTTAATCTTCTTCAATTTCGTTCAGCAGATCACGGCTGACCAAACCTGCGGCAATTTCGCGCAGGGCGATAACCGTAGGCTTATCGTTTTCTTCCGGAACCATTGGCTCAGCACCTTTGGTAGCCAGCTGACGGGAACGCTTGGTGGCCAGCATGACCAACTGGAAGCGGTTATCAACGTGTTCGAGACAATCTTCAACAGTAACTCGTGCCATAACATCCCCGACAATAATAAAAATGACTGATTTTGCAGACCGCGTAGTTTAATGCCAACGGCACAAATTGTATACAGCAAAAGTCCCTATCAGGCCGGGCTGCTGCTTTCTCCGCAGAGTTCCGCGAGCAGTTGTTTATGCCGTGACTGCTGAGTGCCCACCTGTAAGCGCTGGCTGCGCACGATTGCCAACAAATCCGCCAACGCTTCCTTGAACTCATCATTGACAACAATGTAATCAAACTCGCCTACATGGCGACACTCTTCTCTGGCCTCAGTCAACCGCCGGGCCACAACATCTGGAGCGTCGGTTCCTCTGCCCACAAGGCGATCCCGAAGGGCTTCAGCCGAAGGCGGCACGATAAAAATACTGACGCACTCGGGAATAAGCCGGCGTACCTGAGACGCACCCTGCCAGTCGATCTCCAGAATCACGTCTCGCCCGATGGCCAGCATCTCTCTAACCCACACCTGAGACGTGCCGTAATAATTACCGAATACGTCAGCGTGTTCCAGAAAATCGCCTTGGCCAATCATGGTTTCAAACTCGGAACGGCCGACAAAATGGTAGTTAATGCCGTCCTTCTCGCCTTCACGCATGGGGCGCGTCGTATGGGATACGGACACACCCAGCTTTTGATCCGCGTGCAGCATTTCTGCTACAAGACTGGTTTTACCAGCACCCGATGGCGCAGAAATAACAAACAACGTACCCGTTTCACCGGCCTGGCTCATGACTGGACAACTCCTGGACTGGATCTGGCCGCCACTGCTGGAGGCCCGCAAAGCAAATAATTATACGACCTTTGACCAAACACCGCATCCCGGATGCCGCCACAACTGGTAATATCAAAGATATAGCAGCTAAACGACAACGTACCACTCTCAAGTTCAGCAAACGACGGAAGGCAGCATGGATAAACTTCTGATTGTCATGGACCCGGCCCACAAGCACCAGAAAGCTCTGGCCCGGGGAATCGAACTGGCTCGCGCCACAGGCGCCCATCTGGAAATCATGGCGTTCACCCATGAACATCTGGGCGCATTGCCTTCTGACCCTACTGTGCAGCAACGTGCCCGGGATGCACTGATTGAACTTCGTCAGCGCTGGCTGGACCAGATGCTGGCTCTCTCCGATTGCACTGACCTGCAAGTCACCACCCACACAGTGTGGGAGAAAAACATACATCAGTGGATAATCGAGCACTGCCATCCCAACCGCTTCAAGGCCGTGATCAAAACTGGCAGTCGCACAGAAACCTGGCGGTATACGCCCACCGACTGGCACCTGATCCGAGAATGCCCGGTACCGGTCATGCTGGTTGCAGAACAGAAATGGAACCATGCCCACCCGATTCTGGCCGCGGTAGACCTGAGTTCCACCAAGCCGGTCAAAAAAGCCCTCAACACCAAAATCATTGAGCAGGCCCGCACACTGGCAAAGGCCTTTGGGTCCGAGGTTCATCTGGTTCATGCCCTGCATATTTCCGAGGTGCTGGCAGACCTGGAGATCATCAATGTAGCCGAGCATGAGCAGCGGCGCCGAGCAGCGCTGGAGCCGACCATTACGCACCTGTGTAACACCTGGCACCTGAGCCGGGACCAGGTTCATCTGGCCGTTGGCCCGGCCCACAAGGTCATTCCCAGCGTTGCCAGCAAGTTGAAAGCCGATATGGTGGTCATTGGCACCAGCGGTAAAACCGGCCTGAAGGCTCGCGTGATTGGCAACACCGCAGAGAAGGTGCTTACTCACCTGAGAACCGACCTGCTCGCGATCAAGCCTGGGGACTCTGGCCAGTAATGCGCAGAAAATTCGACGTTACAGTAAAGCAGCCCGAAACAGCCAGCGAAGCCCTGAGTGAAGCCTCCGGGCTTCCTCGCCAACGCATAAAAGACGCCATGAACAAAGGCGCCTGCTGGTGGACTCTGAAAGGCAAGAAAGTGCGGCTGAGGCGCGCAACCAAAGAGCTGCAAGCCGGCACTCAGTTGCAGCTTTATTACGATGAGAATGTTCTGAACCGCAAACCGGAAGCGGCAATTCTGATCGAAGATAAAAGCCGTTACAGCGTCTGGTTCAAACCCCACGGGTTGTTAGCTCAAGGCTCACAATGGGGAGACCATTGCAGCCTCTTGCGCTGGGCTGAGATTGAACTGAAGCGACCTTGCTTCCTGATTCACCGGCTGGATGGCGATGCTGCCGGTCTAATGCTGATTGCCCACGATTCGAAAGCTGCAGGCGCGCTCTCCCAGTGCTTCTCCGGGCGCACCATGACCAAGCGCTACCTGGCCAGAGTGGCCGGCGTTATCAACACGCAAGACCAGCTGATCGACACACCGATTGATGGCAAAGCCGCCATCAGCCATGTGTCTACGCTAAGCACCGATGACACCGCCGAAACAAGCCTTCTGCGGGTCATCATCGAGACGGGTCGCAAACACCAGATCCGCAAGCATTTACAAGGCATTGGGCATCCGATTATTGGCGACCGTCTATATGGCAAACCCGCGCAAGTTCCCCTGCAACTACTCGCCGCCGGCCTGGAGTTTGACTGCCCCCTTAGCCGTCAGCGGTTAACACTGGAACTACCGAAAGAGCTCGCCAACCTGGCCGAATGAGCCCACTCAGTTACCTTCAAACTCCGGGGTACGACGAGCAACAAATGCCTGAACGCCGCGCATAAAGTCCTTCGACTTGGTGGTGACATTCTGCTCTTCGGCCTCAACCGCTACCGCCGAACGCCAGTCACAGCTAGCCACTTCGCGCAGCAAGCGCTTGGTTCCGGCGACAGCGAGTGGTGCAGCACCAGCCAGAGAGCTAGCCCATTCAAACACTTCTTGCTCAAGGTTTTCAGCAGGCACAGCTTTATTGGCCAGGCCATGAGTTAAACACGTATCCGCATCAAGCCGCTTTCCTTCGATGATGGCCGCCAGTGCACGGTGGCGACCCATTGCATTTAGCAGATGCCATGTGAGCCCACCATCGGGCACAAGCGCAATCGCAGCAAACGCGAGATATACACTGGCATCTTCTGCCATCATCACCAGATCACATGTCAGAGCCAGCGCAGCGCCAATACCAGCTGCCTGACCATGAACGCGAGCGATATAGAGCTTGTTGCCGTGATGAATGGTTTTCAGCAGAGGCTCGTACTCATCCAGCAGCAGATCCGATATTTGCTTGTAGTCAAAATCCTGCAAATCCTGCCCTGCAGAAAATCCCTTACCGGCTGCACCAATAATGCAAACCCGAATGGTTGGGTCTGCTTCCACTTCAGCCAGGGTCGAGGTCAGAGCCTTGCGCATCGGCGCATTCAAAGCGTTGTAGTGTTGTGGCCGGTTGAGTGTAATCGTCGCAACTTGCCCATCGCGCGACAAAAGAACTGGCGTATCACTCATCTCATTGCTCCTTCTCTGTTAAATCGTTTCTTATGTTTTCGCGCCGGCCTTCGCCAAAATCACGACTACTATTTCCGGTATACCCAGACTGCACCTCTGAGCACAAATATTCATCTGCGAAACCTTCCATCAGGAGCCGCGTTATCCTGCACATTAGGCCAAATTGAACACTAACGTTCAAAAAAAGTCAACACGGTCCAAAAAGTTTGTCTATGCTCTACTTTTATGATTAGCTGTTAACCGCCTGTGAATATTTTTGATCATGGGTGTTCACCAAAAGCCATTCCAGAAAAATGTTCGCGATGGCAGCGGAGTGCAAAGGGCCGGATGCCGGCCAGCTAGAGGGAGATATTATGAATAACAAAAGGCAGCCTTCAGTGCTGGTAATCGGGGCAGGCGCCACCGGTATTCTTGCAGGTATCAAACTGCCAGAAGCAGGAATCAGCGACGTCATCATTATTGAAAAAGCAGACCGGGTTGGCGGCACATGGCGTGAGAATACATACCCCGGCGTAGCCTGCGATATCCCCTCGCCTCATTACTGCTACTCATTCGAGCCCTGGCCCTGGTCAAGCCAGTGCGCACAAGGCGGAGAAATTCAGGAGTATCTGGAACACGTTGCGAAAAAATACAACCTACTCCCGATGATTCGCTTTGGAACGACTGTCGTTTCCACCGTTTACAATGAGACCACAGCAACCTGGACGGTGAAGACCGACAAGGGCGATGTCTTCACCGCAGATTTTGTGATTGCAGCAACGGGTATTCTTCACAAACCCAAGCGCCCTGACATTCCCGGGCTGAACAGCTTCAACGGCGAGATGTGGCACACCGCCGAGTGGCGACACGATGTGGATCTGAAAGGCAAACGTGTGGGCGTGATTGGAACAGGCTCTACCTCCCACCAAGTGGTACCCGAGCTGGTTAAGGCCGGGCACGAAACCTTTGTATTCCAGAGAACGCCGCAATGGGTGTTCCCCTTTCCAAACCTGAGCTTCCCGGAATGGATGCGCAACCGCTGGAAGGAAAAGCCCGAGCGGATGAAGCCCTGGAAGTCACTGTACAAGACATTTATTGAGCAGTTCTTCGTAAAAGCAACGACAGGGGAGCCGGTACAGCGAACGCTTCTGAACCTGTCCAGCAAAGCCTATCTTCGCCTGGGTGTTCGCAAACGCGATCTACGCGAGAAGCTCACGCCGGATTACGGCGTTGGTTGTAAACGCATGGTGGTCAACTTCACGTTCTACCCTGCGATACAGAAAGACAATGCCCACCTGATTACCGACGGCATCAAAGGTATTGAGGCGGATGGCGTGCGCCTGGTCACAGGAGAGCTGGTCCCCCTCGACGTTATCGTGCTGGCAACAGGATTCGACAACTTCGCCTATATGCGCCCGGGCAGCCTGGTAGGACGCTCTGGTCATACCATCGACGATGCATGGAAAGACGGCACCTACCCCAGCTACCACGCTGTACTCATGGAACACTTCCCCAACTACTTCCTGATGCTCGGCCCTGGCACGCCCATCGGCAACAACTCGGTGATTGGCATGGCGGAGGAACAGCTGGACTACGTGTTGCGGCTGATGGATATCTGGCGCGACGGCGATGCAGACGAGATTGAACCCACCCCGGAAGCTGTATCGGCCTTCGTTGAGTATATAAAGGCAGGGCTTGGCGAGTCTGTCTGGACGAGTGGCTGCCAGAGCTGGTATCT
This sequence comes from Marinobacter sp. 1-3A, assembly GCF_016597775.1. Lineage (NCBI taxonomy): Bacteria > Pseudomonadati > Pseudomonadota > Gammaproteobacteria > Pseudomonadales > Marinobacteraceae > Marinobacter > Marinobacter sp. 1-3A. The sequence continues at coordinate 161,773 of NZ_VCGZ01000007.1, read as the reverse complement.
GGATGCGGCCGGTGTGCCTGTCGTGTTCCCCTACACCTGGAAAGAGTTTATTGCCTCCATGGCCGAGATCGACCGGCGCGAGCTGACCATGGCATGCGTCAAGCCTTGCCGGCAGGAGGTTCTCCATGCAGTTTGACTATGTGATTGTTGGCGGAGGCTCGGCCGGCTCTGTGCTCGCGGCACGATTGAGCGAGGACCCGAAAAAGCGGGTATGCCTGCTGGAAGCCGGCGGCGACGGCAAGAGCCTGCTGGTTCGCATGCCAGCGCTGACCGTGGCGATGATGCCAGGCAAGCCGGTAAAGATGAACAACTGGGCATTCACCACCGTGCCGCAACGAGGGCTGAACGGCCGCCGTGGCTACCAACCCCGTGGGCGCACGCTGGGTGGCTCCTCGGCCATCAATGCCATGGTATACACCCGCGGCAATCCCCGCGACTATGATCGCTGGGCCGAACTTGGCGCCGAAGGCTGGGATTGGAAAGGGGTACTGCCATACTTCCGCAAGTCCGAGAGCAATGAACGGGGAGGCAACGAACTCCATGGCGCTGCAGGGCCATTGCATGTTGCCGATCCTTCCAGCCCTCGCGCCATCACCAAGGACTGGATCGCCGCGGGCCAGGCGTGCCAACTGCCGCTTACAGACGACTTTAATGGCGAAACCCAGGCTGGAATCGGTTATTACCAGGTAACCCAGTTCCACGACAGTCGCAGGGGGCAACGATGCTCTGCGGCGGCGGCCTATCTCCACCCTGTGATGGACACCCGCCCCAACCTGAAGGTGATTACCGGTGCGCATGCTACCCGCGTTTTGTTCTCCGGGAACAAGGCCACTGGTGTTGAATATCGCCAAGGCGGTAAAACGCTGACCATCGTAGCAGCCAACGAAGTGATTCTGTCTGCGGGTGCATTTCAGTCGCCTCAGCTATTGATGCTGTCCGGTATCGGCCCTGCGGCACATCTACAGCAGCACGGAATCCCCGTAATTCATGATCTGCCAGCGGTAGGTCAGAACCTTCAAGACCATCCCGATGTGGTTTTGTCCTACGGGGTTAACACCACCGATGTGTTTGGTGTCGGTGTATCAGGCACCTTCCGCTTACTGGGTGGGATGCGAGAGTGGTTTTCCAGCGGTAAAGGCTTGCTGTCCACCAATTTCACAGAAGGTGGTGCATTTTTCTCAGTAGATGGAGTTCATGATGACTGGCCCAACGTTCAGCTGCACTTTGTTATCGCGCGAGTTGAGGATCACGGCCGGAAGATCAAACCTGGCTATGGAATCTCTTGCCATGCTTGCATTCTTCGGCCTGAAAGCCGAGGCCATGTTGCTCTCGCCTCCTCTGACCCGATGGCAGCACCGCTAATCGATCCCGACTTCCTGGGCGACGAGCGAGATGCACAGCTACTTTTAAAAGCGGTTCGACGCACCTTGCAGATAATGGAGTCTGAGCCGGTCGCGAGCCGAATTACGCGGACTTTCACCGCTCGCTCCACTGACAGCGACGAGGATCTGCTGGAAATGATCCGAAACCATTGCGACACCGTTTACCACCCCATTGGAACCTGCCGCATGGGCAGCGATCAGGATTCGGTTGTCGATACATCTTTGCTGGTACGAGGCGTTGAAGGTCTTCGCGTGATAGACGCTTCTGTGATGCCAACGCTAATCAGCGGCAACACAAACGCACCGACAATCATGATTGCAGAGAAGGCAGCAGCGGAATTCTTCCGCGACTGATTCAGCCTTCCTCACTGGTTAGAGAAAATAACAATGCCCTTCCAGACGTTAGATGAGCTTTACCATTTCGCCGAAAAAACCGATAGCGGGCGAGCAGCTTTCAGTGACCTGTCCGGGCGAGCACTAACCAGCCCGGATTTTGTACGCTACCTTCGGCAAATCGCCGGCGGGCTAACCGGGCTTGAGCTAAAGCCCGGCAAGGGCGTGGCCGTGCTGGGACTTAACAGCATTGAAACGCTGCAGATAATCCTGGCTGCACCCTTGGCGAACCTGGTTCCAGTCCCTCTGAATTTAAGATGGGCAGCGGCAGAAATTGCCTTTGCGCTGGATGACGCAGATGTAGCGGTGGTCGCCCTGGATGACCCCTTCTTGCCCTTGGCGGCCGAACTTGCCAAAAACAGGCCGGACTTGATCTTTGTGCATATAGGTCAGGGCGATACGCCCGCGGGTATGCAGTCGGTAAATGATTTGCGCGCCGAGCCTGTTGAGCTGAACCCTGAGCGCGACCCTGCAACCCCGGCTATTATTCTCTATACCGGCGGCACCACCGGGCGATCCAAGGGAGTGGTTCATTCCCATGCCAGCCTGGTCGCCGGTGCCATGGTCATGGCTGTAGCCGGTTTCCCTACTACTGGAAAGACCTACAGCTCCTGCTTCCCGTTCTTCCACGTTGCCGGAATCCAGCCCACACTGACCCGCCTGATCCAAAGCTCAACCCAACTGCTGATGCCCTTGTTCAGACCGGATCTGGTCGCTTCCGCAGTGCGTGACCACGGCGTACAAGAGCTGGGCCTGGCACCCACCATGATGCAAATGCTGATTACAGACCCGGAGTTCAGCTGCAAAAACTTCGCCGGCCTGGAGCGGTTGATGTATGGCTCTTCGCCAATTTCCGCCGGGCTTCTGGCAGGCCTCAAAGGCACCTTCCCTGGCGTCACCTATACCCAGGCCTATGGCATGACGGAAGCCGGGATAACCATATTTCTGGGGCCCCAATTCCACAGCGGCGAGCTTGAACGTATCGACGGCGCAGGCCAACCCGGAGCGCCGGGCGTACTGATCCTTATCGAGGATGATAATGGTGCCGCCCTGCCCCAGGGCCAGGTCGGTGAAATCGTGGTTTATGGGCCGACCGTGATGTCCGGATACCGCAACCGCCCCTCGGAAACCGATGCCGCACTGCGTAATGGCGGCTACCGAACGGGCGATCTCGGCATGCTTGATGACATGGGCGTTCTCTATGTACGCGACCGGTTAAAAGACATGATTATTACCGGTGGCGAAAACGTCTATTCCTCGGAGGTTGAAAGCGCCATATCAACACTGCCCGGTGTTGCCATGGTGGCCGTGGTCGGTTTGCCGGACGAGAAATGGGGTGAAAGAGTTCATGCCGTTATCGTCCCTAAAGAAAGCCACACACCCACACTGGAAGAGGTCAACGGCTATCTGAAAGACCGGATTGCCGGCTACAAACACCCTCGAAGCCTGTCGCTGGTGAAGGAGCTGCCACTCTCACCCATGAACAAGGTGCTAAAGCACGAGCTCCGCGCCCAACTTACCGGAGATTGATCATGGCGAAGGGTATTTCAAAGCGGCAACGGTTCTGGACACTATTCCAACACCTGTTCGAAAAGCCTCTGATTGGCGCCGTTCGCTCACAACCGCTATTACGCCGCGTGGCGGGGTTGCACGCCTGGATGTGCTACCCCCGCCCCATGGATGTTCGCTTGCAAAAAGGCGAAGTGGGTGGGGTTCCGGGGCGCTGGTGTGACCTTGGCACCCCCGCAGTCACGCCTGACTCCAAAAAAGTGCTGTTATGGCTTCATGGTGGCGCCTTTACCGTAGGTGGCGTAGGCTCCCACGGTGCTTGGGCGGCCACAGTTGCCGCTGCCGGTGGAGCCCGTGCGTTCCTGGCGGACTATCGGCTCGCCCCGGAACACCCATTCCCAGCAGCCCCCGACGATGCCGAAGCGGTTTATCGTGGGCTGCTTGCCGAAGGCTACCAGCCTTCCGATATCGCCATTGCCGGGGACAGCGCCGGGGGCGCGCTCGCATTTGCCCTGCTGGCCCGTATTCGCGCCGCCGGGCTGCCCGATCCAGCCGCTATGGTAGCCGTCTCCCCCTGGTTTGACCTGTCGCTTTCAGGAGAGTCTGTGCGCACCAACAAGCGCAGCGAAGCCATGGTGCCGGAAAGCTGGCTGCGGCGAACAGCACAACTCTATGCCGACGGCCAGCCGCTTGATAACCCAGCGGTGTCGCCCCTGTTTGCAGAATGGGACCGCCCGCCCCCACCCACCATGCTGCTCACCGGCGAAGACGAACTCCTGCGTGATGACACTGAACGCATGGCCAAGGCGCTTTCAGCTGCAGGCGGTCAGGTAGAAGTGTTGCGCCAGGCCGGGGCGGGTCATATCTGGCCAGTCCGTATGCACCTGACGCCCGAAGCCAGCTACGCCAACAACCAAATGGCCGCCTTCCTGCGGCGTTCATTCTGGCCCGAAACTTTCCAGCTTCATCTCGCTGAGGAGCGCTGATATGACTTCAAACCCTCCCCAATCCGATTATTTATCGGCCATATTCTCGGCAGCTCGTGCCGCGCACTTAACCGACCCAATGCCTTCTGCTGAGTTACGCAGGGAGCGCCTGTCCCGGCTTGAAACGGCACTGTTCAAGTATGAACCGGAGTTGGTGGCGGCCATGAACACGGACTTCCGCCACCGTTCGGAGTCCGATTCAGGCATTTTTGACATTACTATTCCGCTCGGCGACATTCGGCGCAATCGCCGCTCCGTAAAACGCTGGATGAAACCGCGAAAAGTCGGCGTACCGCTGCAACTGAAACCTGCACGCGGTCGCATCATCCCTCAGGCCAAAGGCGTGGTGGGCGTTATATCGCCCTGGAACTTCCCTGTTTATCTGGCCGTTGCCCCCATTGCTGCGGCCTTGGCAGCGGGCAATCGCGTGATGCTGAAGCCATCGGAATTGACGCCAAAAACGTCCGAAGTAATGGCAAAAATGATCGCCGACATGTTTGATCCAACTGAAGTCTCGGTGTGCATCGGCGGCGTTGAACTATCTCAGGAATTTTCCAACTTGCCATTTGATCACCTGTTTTTCACCGGCTCTACCCGGGTAGGACGGGAAGTGGCAATGGCGGCTGCGCGAAATCTGACACCCGTTACGCTAGAGCTTGGCGGAAAATCTCCGGCTATCATTGGTGAACACGCCAGCCTCGACTATTCAGCACGCAGAATTGCGTTCGGGAAAGTAGCCAATGCCGGGCAGATCTGTGTTGCTCCGGATTATGTATTGTTGCCACGGAATCAACTGAAAGCCTTTGCGACGGCAATGGAAACTGCGGTGCACAGCTTTTTTCCGGAGGGCCCGCAAAGCCCGGACTACACCGGGATCGTTAATGACAATCACCTTAACCGCCTGCGCGATCTGGTGGCTGATGCCAAAGCAGCTGGTGCTGAAGTGCGGGAGCTTTTACCCAAAAACACTGAGCATGCGAAAGGCAAAATGACCCCAACGCTGGTGCTGAACCCGCCCAAAGACAGCCGAATAATGCGTGAGGAAATCTTCGGCCCAGTGCTGCCGTTGATCACCTATGACTCTCCCGAGGAAGCCCGGGACTTCGTAAACTCTCGCCCGTCGCCACTCGCGCTGTATGTATTTTCAGACGGCCGCCAAGAACGGGACTTCTGGCTCAATGGCACTTTGTCTGGCGGGGCCTGCGTCAACGAAACCGCATTCCATGTGGTTGCAGACACCATGCCGTTTGGCGGTGTTGGTGAAAGTGGGATGGGGTCCTATCACGGCAAAGCCGGATTTGATCAGCTGAGCCATCTCAAATCGGTACTGATACAGCCCAAGCTTAACGGCGCATTTGCCTTCAATCCGCCAGCCGGTGGTTTTAACAAGTTCGTAGGAAAGGTACTGCGGAAGATCGTGTGATCTCACTGCTGTCAGACGGCCTCTGAGGAGGCCGTCAAAATCTCAAGCGCCTCACGGGCATCATTCTTGGCATCCTGCTGGGGCACTCCGCACGCAGCCAATACCATCAAGCTTAACGCCTCAGTCGACTCTCTCCAGCTTTTTTGCCCCTCAACGACCAGTGTCATGAACCCGTATGTGGACCCAGCAAGCAATTGCAGATAGTAAACTGCCTGGTCTTTCGCTAGCGGCAACTGCCCTTCCTCGACAGCTCGGCGCAAAACCTCGTAGGGCAGATTGCTCCAGATGTCCCTGAGCCGCCCAATATAAGGCGCAAACCGGATAAGAAAACGCCCATGCTCTGGCAGCTCATGGGCGTATCTCAGGAAGAGCCCAAGGAGCACACTCAAAGCAACTCTTGGCTTATCAACAGTGCTTATTAACTCTCGGGCCTCGTCCTCAAACCTGCTACAGACTTGCTCGGTCACCATGGGGAACAGATTGGTTACATCATCAAAATTATTGTAGATGGTTCCACGGGCGATTTTAGCTGTTCGCGACAAATCGCTGACCGATATGCTCTGCTCACCTGTATCGGCAAAATGCCGGAGGGCAGTATCGAGAATATGTCGCTGTACGCCGGTCATTGAACATTAGCCTTGAAAGTGAATTCTGCCTCCTGATCAGATCGTTCGGAGACCAGCAAGGCAACCGTGATAATGATGTACGAAGGGATGAACTGACCTGTGATTATCAGGCATTTGGCAGGATTACTGCAAGCTTTCTCAACGACTTGACGCCGCGCCGCCAACTGGCGCAGCGCAACGCAAAGAGCTGGCGGGAACCCACCGCCGGGTTCGGCCTGGCAGCCGAACCCGGTGATAGCGAACACAGGCTACCTGAGACAGCGATCACCCAAACTGAACACCGCTGGTGATCTCTGGTACATCTCTTCCAAACAGCGTGTGCAGCTGGGTTCGCTGTGCTTTAATGCCGTTCCGAATCAGGCGCTCACGGCCACCTGGCAACAGTCTGTGGCCGGTTGTCCATACGGCGTTCAACGGCGCAAACACAGCCGGATACCAAGGCATAGCCGTTCTCGGCAAACCGAGTGCGTCCATTCCTTTTCCACCAACAAACAGCCTTGTCATGCTCAAATGAACCTGGCGCTCCCAGTGGCCCCGGAGCTTGCCAAAGCTCGGGTAACGTCTGCCAAGCGGCTCGTCCATCAGTGAGCGACCAAGCTTGCGACTGTTCTCGTCCCCCGTAGCCTGGCTAATAACATTCTGGTAAAGGGCGACTCTGCCTTCCTGCTCGGACTTACACAGCAGCCATTCATAAACTCCCATGAGCCAACCGATGTAACGCCATAAATGCATGACATCTTCTGCATCCTGGCGACTGATAAGAGTGCCCATCAGTTTCTGACCAAAGAGGAAGGATACGGAAAACGCCAGATAGGTTGCTTGCATGTCAAGCTGGTTAACCGGAAGCCCCCACATGGACGTATCCCACTCGGGATTTTCCAGAAGTTGCTCACGAACCATGGCGTGAATCAAGCGAACCCGTAAAGTTGTCTTGAAGCCTTCAGCGCCAGGCTTCATCCCCCCCGGAGTCGAGCAGTCCAGCCACCATTTGGCAGTCTCCGCAACCCGACGCGATACGCCCTTCTCCAGTGCGCCAGTCATGATCAACGTCTGGTTGATACCCCGGGCCTGATAACCCGCCATCAACCCCAGATCGCGCAATACACGCATGCCCGTTTGTCCGGAAATAGAGGAGGCCCGAGCGCCTCTTTCCAGCCGATCCCAATCCACCCACTCGGGGGGCTGTTTAACCGCATCAAAGAATGCACGCAACTGCGGAGCCAGACCCTTCTGATCGAAATCTCCCGAGTCCACGATTTTCTTGAACTGAGCAAAAGCCTTACCGCCGCCCTCGCCCCGAACGTACTTTGCCAGATCATCTGCAACCGGATCGCCAACCATCAGGGCCTCCCCCATGCGCTGCCATTGTTGCTCATCGGGGACCGCAGCCTTGCGATCATGGATCAACCAAAGCAGCGGCTTGGCAATTCTCTCAGCTTCGGCTCTGTCCGTGCCGTGCCGTGATGGCACTTTTTGAAGATCCATAACTCAGCTTCCCCTGTTATCAATTGTTTTTGGTACGCCCCAGTACCAGACTACCAGCCCTCAATGTGTTTTGGTACTATCAAGTACCAAAATTAATCTTACTTCGCAAAATACCCCGAAGCGGCGAAGCTCCTGAGCTGGACAAAATATAATGAAGGCTGAAACCAGTTACCGTATCCGGCTACTTGATGGCCTTGCGCAAGCCCTTGAAAAAAAACGTTATCGAGAGATTACTCTGGCAGATATCGCCGCCGCTGCCCGGGTATCACGACGCACGTTCTATGAACACTTCCAGAACAAAGACGATTGCCTGCTTGCACTAGCCGATCACACAAGCAAGGGCATGATGGTGGCGGTTCTCGAGGCCAGCTCGACCACAAAAGTCTGGTCCGTACTGGTAAGGGATATCACTCAGGCCTACCTGTTTTTTATAGAGTCCAAGCCCCATTTGATGCGGGCTCTTTATATAGATCTCGCGGCACTGGGGGAGTCAGGGGTTCAAATGCGGCGCAAGGTAGCAGAGCAATTCGCCGTGTTCCTGCAGAAACAAGTTGAGCAGCAACGTGCCCACGACAGCACGCTGCAATCGCTGAGCCTGCTAATGAGCATGGCGCTGGTGGCGGGAATAAACGAGCTTATTCTCTATGAGCTCACTGAAAAAGATAATGGCTCACTGATGGCGCTTGCGCCCACGGCGGAGGAATTGATTCACCGTGTAGCGACAGGACAGCAATAAAGGGGGAAGCTCCGCAAAGCCGCCCCCCCCGGGTGGACATCACTCTATATTCTGCACCTGCTCAAAGAATGCAAATTACTTATTTAATAAAAACAAGTAGTTAAAAATCATTTTCGGTAGATCAGCAGCAGTTACTACCCACTTCACTACCCAGAGACAAAACCTTTAGGTCTGAGTAGACCTCACATTACCGCCACTGATTATAAACTGGGATAGATGGGAAACTGGGAATCACTGACTGTTTTCCGGTTTCCAGACGCCATTCTTGACTAGGAAGTCCTCCAGCGTCTCTCCAGGAACACTCGGCCCAATATTACTTTCCAGTTTTGCCATACCAGCGCTGATGAATCGTTTGATGAGCTGTTCCGGTGTCAGGTCCAACTCTCTGGCAATCGCTTCAAGCCGATCAGGCAGCGTCTCCCTGCTTTGGAAAGTAATGGTGTAGGTACTCATGCCCGCGCCTCGCGCCAGAAAAATTCTGCTGATAAGTCTACCAGTTGGCTATACGGGTGTAGACACGCTGATAGAGGGCAAGTTTGTACCGACAGTACAACCTATTGATTATATTAGTTATTTTTAGATTTTCCTCTTGCATATTTGAAACTTCGTGCGAGTATTCTAGAAAACGCAGGAGTTCAAAATGATCAAGTTGAAGACCATTAGTTTTGTTGTAATTACAGCCGCGCTCGCAGGTTGCGCTGCTACGCCTCGACACTATGACGACGAATCATCCCGCGCACTCAACCTGGCCCGTGCTGGGGGTATCTACGATCAAGACTTACGGGACTCACCAGACGGCACACGCTCTTATCGCAAGGGCCTATTGATGAGTGCTCTTAATCTGGCCAGTCTGGCCACCTCATTAGATGCGCCGCTTCGTCACCTTAGCGGCACCCAGACACTGCTATTCAACGCCACCGACATCATGATGTCCCCGGATAAGCCATCGGCACGACCCAGCCTGATGGGCTGGATGCCGGAGTCATTGGCGGCGAACGAGGATGCAGCCTACGACCGTTATGTCGCCATCGTGGATGAAGCCATCACTCAGGCCGCCGAATCGTTGGCAATTACGGCGACGAAACTTACAGACGTGAAGACGCCAGAGATTGAAGGGCATCCGCTCATGCTGTGGTCAGTAAAAGCGGAGCGATATGGCTGCAGCGACGATAACTGCATCATCGCCTACAACATCCAGCAGCCGAATCACTGGAAGACGCCCGACTACGTCATCGGTGGCGAAGCAGCCAGTCACAACATTACTGCCAACCATCCGAAGGAGTACTCACGCCTGATATTCCGGCAGTCGGGGCAAGAGCCCGCCTTTCCATCAGGTGAATTCTATGGCGCTGTCAGCGCCGCCATGCCCTCCTGGATGGTGATGTACTTTCCACCGAACACGGTGATTCAGGATGGGGAACCCGTCCCCTACCCGGTGTTGTACGAACAGGGCAACCAACTGTTGTTCAAGGAGCCACAGTCATGAGCGACTGGCACGATGAGCTTGAATTTGCACTGTTGCAGCTTGAGGAAGCCAGAGTCGATAGCGACTACATGACGTATGTGATCAGTAAGATTCTGGACGAGCATGGCACTTTCCATCAATGCCGGATCGGATACGCCGAGGACCGCCTGAGCGGCATGATCACTTTTCCCCACTGCTGGATTGAACTCGAACAAGGCTGGTGTATCGATTTGCGGCTCAGGCAGTGGCTGGGCGATGAAGACGACTTTCCTCACGGTGTATTCCAGCCATCCGATTATCCAAGGGTGCGATACCAGGGCACGGCGTTGCTGGCCCCACATTTTGATCCGGAAGACCTGATGGCGATGACAAACGATACCTACAGCAATGTGAAACTAACGTGGCTGGCTGAGCAGACCTTGCATTTTCTCAGGTATTGATAGTATCGAAGTAAACAACTATTGGGGACTATGGTCATGATGAAAATGACAAGAATCGTGTCGGTTGGGCTTCTCGTTGTAGGCATTGTAGAAATTGCCTTTATGGGCGCGGGTGCACGGCTTTACGGCTGGTATCTATTGCTCGCGCTCTGGGTGATGGCACTTTTCATCCGCTTTATCCTGGCAGGAGTTGATGCTTTTAAAGCTGTTTTCGCTATGGGACCAGATGGGGCCATTGCCCTACCTGAGTACGAGAAAAAGATGGCGTCGTTTGCTCGAACTAGTAACGGGGAAGATAAAGGTCCAAGCAGTAGGAATACTTTCGGCAACGGAAATCAAAATGGTACTGAGAAGTTCATTGATGACGACATAATCATTCCGATTTATCCGGAGAAGGACCCGTTCGGGGAGCTTTACGGCTTTTGAGGTGGTTCCTTTTCGGTACAGATCAGGAGAACCAGAGGTTCGAACCCGGTAACGGCCGCCAGAACCACCTAAACCAGACCGGCCAGAGAGAACCACTTATAACAGACTGAGGAACCGACGATGTTTATTCGAGCCTACCTTCGGGCATCCACGCAGGAACAGAATGCGGAGCGAGCCCGGGAGTCACTGGTACAGTTCACAGCCAACCACGGTCAGCGCATTGCCGCTTTCTACGTGGAGAACGTGTCCGGCGCTACTTTGCACCGACCCGAGCTGATGAAGCTGATCACAGATTCCGGTGAGGGTGACATTGTGCTGGTCGAACAAATTGATCGGCTGGCTCGCCTCAAACAGAGTGACTGGGACTCCCTCAAGCAAAAGCTGGCCGCCAAACGATTGGCCATTGTCTCGCCGGAATTGCCGACTAGTTGGCTCGCCCTGGAGAAGACAGACAACACCGGCTTTACGGACTCTATTCTTCAGGCAGTCAACGCCATGATGCTCGACATGCTGGCTGCGGTGGCCCGAAAAGACTACGAAGATCGCCGTCGCCGCCAGTTCCAAGGCATCAACAAAGCCAAAACGGAGGGTAAGTATCAAGGGCGGCAGCCAGATCTGAAGCGCAGGCAGCACATCGCCAGCCTTCTGCGCAGCGGCCACAGCCACAGCGAGATCCAGGAAATATTAAGTTGCTCGCGGCACTTGATTGCGTCTGTCGCCAAAGAACAAAGACAGGCCGACGCTGCGGCCTGAAAACAACAAAATGCCCTGGTAGGACAAACAACCATTGGAGATCTGAACATGCTGAACTTATCCGCCACCCTGATTGCATTCCTGAGCTTTGTCGCAGTTGTGCTTTTTATCTGCGTCATGGCCTACCGCAACGCTGACCGCCTGGAAGTGTTCTTAGAGCGCAAGTTCCGGAAAAGAGCAGCTCGCCACAATGGCGGTCCGAAATAAATTGGGGCAAACCGGCGTTCTTGCCCAAATTGGGCAATTAGAGACCCGTGCCTTCCTGTGGCCCCGTGGCAGCATAACCACGAACTCACAACGAGGTAATGCCCACGATGGACAGACAAATGGTGCTCCCCGACTGCTTTCTCGCCTCCTTGGAAGAGCAGGAAAAACTCAGGCAGCAAAGAGAGCAGTTGGGGCTTCCGGCCCTCCGGGTATTGGTAGACGCGGCTCACAGCGGTGGCGGCCAAGGTCGCCATATCCGCCGTTTCCTGCTTGGCCTGTATAACGCCAGTCGCTGGCCGTTCGAGCTGGACCGACTGAGGGCATTGGATACCGAACTGCAACAGGCTGCGTTGCGGGTTCTGGCGCTGGATTGGAATGGCCGGGAGGTTCATACCTATTTGCCAGATGGTGACGCGTTGTTTCAGTCTTGGTGGGAGCGGGAATCGGAAGCCTGACAACCCTCTGCCTGTTGCGCGGTGCCGTGCTCCAGCTCCCTCAGTATCTCATTCGCCCGCCGAAAGGCGCGTAGGACCACTTCCGGCTTTTCCTCCTCGAGAACTTCTTCCAGCGTCTTCGCCATAATCCCTCCTTTCACTCAGATGCCTCAGCCCGCGCTTGTTAAGCTCCAAAAGCCAGAATAATGTGAAAACAACATATAATTATTTATTTTTCAATAACCTGAATGTACCTCAGCATCTTTTTGATGACAACCTGTATCCAAAAACGGTCTGACATGGCACACTTTCTACCATTGTGTGTTTTGCAATGCCTTTATACCTCATTCACTGATAGGTGCGTAGATGGCCAAGGCCAAACTGGAAGACATCAGCCAGGCCCAGAAGGAACGCCTGTTTCATATTGATTTCAAACTCCGTTTCCTCGGTACGGTGTCCCGTGCTGACTTGGCTAGCCGGTTTGGCGTCAAGGCGGCTGCGGCAACCAGAGATTTATCGCTGTATAAGGAGTTGGCGCCTGAGAACCTTGAGTACGACACCAAAGCTAAAATCTATAATCCATCCCAGGAATTCACGCCTCTATTCAGTTGCTCGCAAAGCCAGGTATTAGCCGCGCTTGGCCAGGGCTTGGGAGATGATTATGTTGGCACCCATCGCCCACTGATTACAGCGGAATCTCCCACTCAGCTCAATCCTCCGCAACTTGATGTTCTGGCCACCGTTAGCCAGGCGATTCATCAAAAAAAAGCACTGCATATTCAGTATCGCTCTCTCTCCAGCGGACTAACCAGCCGAGAAATATCGCCTTTTGCGTTGGTGGACAACGGCCTGCGATGGCACGTTCGAGCGTTTGACCGCAAACGGGAGCGCTTTACCGATTTCGTCATTAACCGCATCACCAAGCCTCGCCTGCTAAAAGGCAAACTGCTAGGCAATCACGAAAGCAAAGAAGCTGATATTCAGTGGAACCGCATTGTGGAGATGCACCTGGTCCCTCATCCGCAGCTCAAGCACCCAGAAACCATCGAGCAAGAATACGGTATGCAAAAAGGGATATTGAAGGTGCAGGTCCGCGCTGCCGTTGCTGGCTACGTCCTGCGTCGCTGGAATATCGACTGCTCTGAGAACCACGAACTGAACGGTGCCGAATACCACCTTTGGCTCAAAAATCATCAGACGTTATATGGGGTGGAAAACCTGCTCATTGCGCCCGGCTTTAAGCGAACCACCGACACAGCGACAGGCAGTCATGGAGAAGCTGTACTGACAACCATGGAATGGGGAGACGTTGAATGATCAAACTGGAAGACATCAAAAAAGATGCCCAAATTCGCGGCATACAAGGCAACGAAATTGTCCGGGTGGTACAAACTGAACCGGTCGGTGAGCATGCGCTCACGATCTACTACAAGGACAGCCAGGGCCGCCTGAACGAGCAGATGCTTTTCCGTTCCGACGAAGCACGCCTGGAACTAGCGGAAGCAGGCCGCCACTGGGCCTTTGACGCTCCGGGCGCTGACTTCAAGCTTGGCCTGGAAGCCTATCGCATCACCCAGGCCGCACTGTTCGATCCCATGATGGCCGTGCATACCTCCAACGTCGAGCCGTTGCCGCACCAGATTTCAGCAGTGTATGAGGCCATGCTGCCCCGTCAGCCCCTGCGCTTTGTACTGGCAGACGATCCCGGTGCGGGTAAAACCATCATGGCTGGCTTGCTGATTCGTGAGCTGCTTATGCGTGCGGATGCTAAGCGGATCCTCATCGTTTCTCCTGGCGGGCTCACCGAACAGTGGCAGGACGAACTGCTAGAGAAATTTGGCGTCCAGTTCGAGATTTTCAGTCGCGAAAAACAGGAACAATGTGCCTCCGGCAACTTCTTTGATGAAGCCAACCAGCTTATCTGCCGACTGGACCAGCTTTCCCGCAACGAAGACTTCCAGGAAAAGCTCAAGAATACCGAGTGGGATCTGATCATTGTCGACGAAGCACACAAGCTCTCCGCCAATTATTTTGGCAACAAGGTCAACAAAACCAAGCGGTTCCAACTCGGTGAAATGCTGGGTTCCATAACCCGCCATTTCCTACTGATGACCGCAACGCCCCACAACGGTAAGGAGGAAGACTTCCAGATCTGGCTCTCTCTGCTGGATGGCGACCGCTTCTACGGCAAATTCCGTGAAGGCGCACACAAGGTCGATGTCTCCGACATGATGCGTCGCATGGTCAAGGAAGAGCTGCTCAAGTTCGATGGCACTCCGCTCTTCCCGGAGCGGCGTGCCTATACCGCCAACTATGAGCTGTCCGATGCCGAGGCCGAGCTTTATGCCGAAGTGACCAACTACGTCCGCAACGAAATGAACCGTGCGGACAATCTCGACGGCAAGCGCAAAGGCACAGTTGGCTTCGCTTTGACCATGCTGCAACGTCGTTTGGCGTCAAGCCCCGAGGCTATTTATCAGTCGCTGAAGCGTCGCCGCAAGCGTCTGGAAGCCCGTTTGGACGAAATGAAGCTGGTTGCACGGGGCGAAGGGCTTAAAAAAGCTGGCCAGAATGGTGTGGCGGAAACCCTTGGCGAGTACCAAGTCACGAAGAAAATCGATGTGCCAGACAACATAGACGAGATGGATGAAGAGCTGAGCGCGGAAGAGTACGAACTCATCGCCGATCAAGTCGTAGACCAAGCCACCGCCGCCGAGACCATTCCCGAACTGGAAGCCGAAATCGTCATCCTCAAAGACCTGGAATATCAGGCAATGACCGTGGTGCAGTCTGGCAATGACAAAAAATGGGAAGAGCTCTCCCACCTGCTGCAAGACCGGCCAGAAATGTACACCTCCGGCGGTAACCGCCGCAAGCTCATCATCTTTACCGAACACAAAGACACACTGAATTACCTCGTACAGCGCATCAGTGGATTATTGGGTGACCCCGGTGCCGTGCTCACCATTCATGGCGGTACCAACCGCGACGCCAGGCGCAAAGCGCAGGAAGAGTTCCGCAACAACCCAGACGTGCTGGTATTGGTGGCGACCGATGCTGCCGGTGAAGGCGTGAACCTACAAAACGCCAGCCTTATGGTCAATTACGACCTGCCCTGGAACCCCAACCGGCTGGAACAGCGCTTTGGCCGCATTCACCGAATTGGACAAACCGAAGTCTGCCATCTGTGGAATCTGGTCGCCAATGAAACCCGGGAAGGCGATGTATTTCAGAAGCTGTTCGACAAGCTGGAAATCGAAAAACAGGCCCTGGGCGGCAAGGTCTTCGATATTCTTGGTGAAGCCTTCGAAAACAAATCCCTGAAAGATCTGCTCATCGAGGCGATTCGCTATGGCGAGTCGCCCGAGGTGAAGGACAAGCTCAACCAGGTGATTGACGGAGCACTGGATACCGAGCACCTGAAAGAAATCCTGCGCCGTAATGCCCTCGTCGAGCAGCACATGTCGCTGGAAGACCTTTACGCTGTAAAGGAAGAGATGGAAAAGGCCGAAGCCCGCAAGCTCCAGCCCTACTTCATCCGCGCTTTCTTCACTGAGGCGTTTCAGACACTGAGCGGAGAAATGCGCCCCAGAGAAGCAGGTCGCTACGAGGTCCGCCATGTGCCGGCAGCTATACGTGAGCGGGACCGTATTATTGGCGAGAGCCGTACTCCCGTACTGAAAAAGTACGAAAGAATCTGTTTTGAAAAGCAGCTGGTCCGAGTGCCGGGCAAGCCCATGGCCGATTTAATCCACCCAAGTCATCCGCTGATGCACGCTGCAACGGACCTGATTCTTCAGGCGCACCGCAGCAAACTCAAGCAGGGTGCCGTGCTTGTAGATCCGAACGACGAGAGCACTGAGCCAAAAATTCTGTTTATGGTGGATCACACCATTCGCGAGAGCATGAGCGACGGCGGCGACAAAGACAGCGGTAAGTCCACTGTTGCCTCCCGCCGACTGCAGTTTGTGGCGATTGATCAGCATGGCAATACTACCCATGCCGGCTGGGCGCCTCATCTCGACTTACAGCCCATCGACGACTACGACCACAAGCTGGTTCAAGACATCCTGAACGCCCCCTGGGTCACTGGCAACCTCGAAAGCCTGGCCCTGAATCATGCCTCCCAGCATCTGGTGCCGGAGCACTATCAGGAAGTAAAAACCCGCCGGGAGCGGCAAGCCGACAAAGTGCTGGCCGCCGTACACGAGCGGCTGGTTAAGGAAATCAGCTACTGGTCTGATCGCTACATCAAACTCACCGACGATGTAACCGCAGGCAAACAGCCCCGCATGCAGCCAGAGATGGCCCGCCGCCGGGTGGATGAGCTGACCGAGCGCCTGAACCAGCGCAAGCGGGAACTGGAAGCCATGAAAAGCGTGGTCTCCAGCACCCCGGTCGTAATCGGCGGTGCTTTGGTTATCCCCCAGGGCTTGTTGGCCATGCGCAAGGGCGAAACCACCTTTACCGCCGATGCGCAGGCCCGCGCTCGCATTGAACAGGTGGCCATGAAGGCCGTTACAGATCATGAGCGGGCACTGGGACACACAGTCAAGGATGTCTCAGCCGAGAAATGCGGCTGGGACATTACGGCCAGGCTTCCAGCGAATCCGGACGGCTCGCTACTGCCTGACCGACATATCGAAGTCAAAGGCCGCGCCAAAGGACAAAGCACCATTACTGTCTCGCGCAACGAGATAATCTACGGCCTCAACCAAGCGGACAAGTTCTGGCTCGCTATCGTTATCGTTGACGGCAACAGCCACGAAGGCCCGTTTTACGTGCAGAATCCCTTTACAACCGAACCGGATTTTGGCGTGCCTTCGGTGAATTACGAACTCAAATACCTGCTATCCAAGACGATCACAGGAGATAACCCTCAATGATTACCCAGCAAGAACTCATTGCCCTTATGGCAGATCTGGAAAGTGATCGTATTGAGCGCACCGAATCAACGAACAAAACCGACAAGTTCTGTCAGGCCGTTTGCGCTTTCGCAAATGACCTGCCAAACCACAAGCAGCCCGGCTACCTGGTCATCGGTGTGGATAAGCACGGCCAACCCACTGGCATTGACGTCACTGAGCAATTGTTGGAAAAGCTGGGTGCTCTACGTTCAGATGGCAATATCCAGCCACTACCCGTCATTAGTGTGGCAAAAATTTATCTCGATAGCGGCGACGTGGCCGTGGTGGAAGTTCAGCCTTCAGACCTCCCACCGCTCCGCTACAAGGGCCAGGTGTGGATTAGAGTTGGTCCCCGTAAAGCCACCGCCAGCGAGCAGGAAGAGCGAATACTTACGGAAAAGAGAATTTCCAAGGCTCGCAGCTACGATGCCAGCCCCGTTGGTGAGGCTAACCTTGACGATTTATCCCTGGCTCAGTTTCAGGCATACCGTCAGGAAGTCGTGGATGCTGAAGTGATTGCCGCAAACCATCGGTCCGTTGACGACCAATTAGCCTCTCTGCGGTTTTTCGACAATCGGAACCATGTGCCGACTGTATCGGGGCTGCTACTGTTTGGTAAAAACCCCCGCTATTACCTCCCTGGCGCATATATTCAATACTTAAAACTCCCCGGAGATTCACTTACCGACCGTCCAGATGATCAGGCAGAGATTTCCGGCGATCTATTGGGCGTACTACGTGAACTGGATGCTCGTATCAAAGCAAACAACCAGACGTGGCTGGAGCAGACCTCCGCCTTGCGCGAGAAGAACGTCTCGGATTATCCCGATGTCGCCATCCGTGAAATTTTGCTTAATGCCGTCATGCACCGGGATTACCAATCCAACACTCCCATCAAACTCTACTGGTTCACCGATCGCATCGAAATTCATAGTCCTGGCGGTCTATATGGTGAGGTCACACCAGACACACTAGAGCGCCGGAGCAGCTACCGAAACCCGGTGTTGGCCGAAGCGATGAAAGCCCTGGGCTACGTTAACCGTTATGGCTACGGCATACAGCGCGCCAAATCCGCCATGGAGAAAAACGGCAGTGACCCTATCCACTTTGAAATGGACGACAGAACCTTTTTGGCCGTATTGCCGGGGAGAGCCACATGAAAACCATAGCCTTCTTTAACAACAAAGGTGGCGTCGGCAAAACATCGCTGGTTTACCACCTTGCCTGGATGTATGCCGACAGAGGCATACGCACACTGGCTATTGACCTGGACCCACAAGCCAACTTGAGTGCCATGTTTCTGGATGAAGAGCGGCTTGCTGAGTTATGGGAAAATGGCGAACCCTCCACTCTCTATGACAGCCTTCTTCCACTGATGAACCGCACCGGGGATATCGTACCGCCCCACGTCGAAAAAATTGAAGAAAAGCTCGGCCTGGTGTGCGGAAATCTTGCGCTATCCCGCTTTGAAGACTTGCTCTCCGAGAACTGGCCAAAGTGCCTTGATGGTCAGGAGGCGGCCTTCCGTGTCATCACGGCGTTCCATCGCATCATTGAACTAGCCACTCAGAACATGCAGGCCGAATTGGTTCTGATTGACGTTGGCCCTAACCTGGGTGCCATCAACCGCTCAGCATTGATTGCCTCTGAGCAAGTCGTGCTTCCCCTTGCCCCGGATCTATTCTCCCTGCAAGGTTTGAAAAACCTTGGCCCAACCTTGCGCGACTGGCGCAAAGGCTGGCAAAAACGGTTAGGCGAGCTGCCTGATACCGCAGGTATTTCGATGCCATCGGGAAAAATGATGCCTTCAGGCTATGTTGTTATGCAACACGGCATTCGCGATAACCGCCCCGTTAAAGCTTATATGCGCTGGATGGATCGAATTCCGTCCGTTTACCGGGAGGCTGTCTTGAATGAACAACCGACAGAGACGCCTTCTGTCGCAGATGACCCATTTAATCTCGCGCAACTCAAACACTACCGCAGCCTCATGCCGCTCGCCATGGAAGCCAACAAACCCATGTTCTTCCTGAAGCCTGCTGATGGCGCTATCGGTGCCCATGTGGAGGCGGTGAGAAGCTGCTATCAGGACTTTTTCAAACTGGCTCAACAGGTAGCCAGCCATGCCGGAATTCAGGTGTCTTAATGCCGCAAATTAAATCCCCCAAAAAGCTTATCGAAGTGGCGCTGCCCCTGGACGACATTAACGTCGCCGCCGCTCGCGAGAAATCCATCCGCCACGGCCACCCCAGCACTCTGCACCTGTGGTGGGCGCGCCGGCCTTTAGCTGCTGCGCGGGCGGTGTTGTTTGCACAATTGGTGAATGACCCCGGCTATCAGCGCGAGTTGGGTTATGGGGTGAACAAAAAAGAGGCGGAGATCAAGCGGGAGAAGCTGTTCCAGATCATCCGTGATCTGGTGAAGTGGGAAAACACCAACAACGAAGATGTGCTTGGCCGTGCTCGGAAAGCCATCTGGGAGAGCTGGCGGGAAACTTGCCACCTGAACCGCCATCATCCGCAGGCGGGCGATCTATTTGATCCAGAGAAACTACCCGCCTTCCATGATCCCTTTGCCGGTGGTGGTGCCATTCCGCTGGAAGCCCAGCGCCTGGGGCTGGAAAGCTATGCCAGCGACCTGAATCCGGTCGCGGTGATGATCAACAAAGCCATGATCGAAACCCCGCCCAAATTTGCAGGCCAAGCGCCAGTTGGTCCGCTGCCGGACGGCGAAAATCAGCAGAACATGATGGAAGACTGGGCCGGTGCCAAGGGCCTGGCTGAAGACGTGCGCCGCTATGGCCACTGGATGCGCGAAGAGGCCTTTAAGCGCATTGGGCACCTCTATCCCAAGGTCAAGATCACCTCGGAGATGGTCGCCGAGCGGCCCGATCTGAAGCAGTACAAAAGTCAGGAACTGACCGTAATTGCCTGGCTTTGGGCCAGGACCGTCAAAAGCCCTAACCCGGCGTATCGTCATGTAGAGGTGCCACTGGCTTCCAGTTTTGTGCTGTCCAGCAAAAAGGGCAAAGAGGCTTATGTGGAACCGGTTGTCGATGGCGATCAGTACCGATTTGAAATCAAGATTGGTGCTCCACCTGCAGAGGCAAAGCAAGGAACCAAAGCAGCGAGAGGGGCGAACTTCACCTGTTTGATGTCAGGTACACCGATTTCAGGCCCGCATATCAAGGGTGAGGGTGAAGCGGGCCGCTTAGGGGCTCGCTTGATGGCTGTTGTAGCCGAAGGCAAGCGCGGGCGCGTTTATTTATCGCCAGCTCAAGAGGCGGAGACAATCGCGAAAAGCGCTAATCCAGAGTGGAAGCCGGAAACCAGCTTGCCGGACGACCCAAGAAACTTTTGGACCATCCCGTACGGGCTGAGAACCTATGGTGATCTCTTCACCCCCCGCCAACTGGTGGCGTTGACCACTTTCTCCGATCTGGTGCAGGAAGCCCGCGAAAAAGCCATTGTCGATGCTAAAGCAGCCGGCCTGCCGGATGACGGCCAAGGCCTGGCCCAAGGCGGCTCAGGGGCTACGGCTTATGGGGAGGCGGTTGCTACTTACGTTACATTTGCAATTAATAAAATGGCTGACCGAGGATCAACTATATGTTCGTGGGATTCATCCAGGAGTAGTACTCGAAACACGTTTGGCCGTCAGGCAATACCAATGACGTGGGATTTTGCTGAGCCGAACCCCTTGTCTCACTCTACCGGAAACTTTATCGGAGGTATTGATTGGTCTTTTGATGTCGTGAGGTCAATGCAGGCTCAAACTGAAGGGTTTGCTTTGCAGCAGGATGCAGCAGCTCAAAATATCAGTCAGGCAAAGGTGATTTCATCAGACCCCCCCTATTATGACAACATCGGCTATGCAGACTTGTCCGATTTTTTCTATGTCTGGATGCGTCGTTCGTTAAGAAACATTTATCCGTCTCTGTTCGGCACTATGGCCGTTCCTAAGGCAGAAGAACTGGTCGCTACGCCCTATCGTCATGGCAGTAAAGAGAAAGCCGAAACCTTCTTTATGGATGGCATGACGCGCGCTATCCATAATCTGGCTGTGCAGGCGCATCCCGCCTTTCCAGTGTCGATCTATTACGCCTTTAAGCAGTCCGAAACCAAGGAAGGCAGTACGACCAGCACGGGTTGGGTAACCTTCCTAGAAGCCGTCATTCAGGCCGGTTTTTCGATCGACGGCACTTGGCCCATGCGTACTGAAATGGCCAACCGTATGATTGGCTCAGGAACCAACGCGCTGGCCTCCTCCATTGTTTTGGTCTGCCGCAAACGTGAAACCAACGCGGAGTCTATCTCTCGCCGTGACTTCCAGCGCCAACTACGGGAAGAGATGCCGGAAGCGTTGGAAACCATGATCGGTGGCCAAACCGGTCAAACACCCATCGCCCCGGTGGACTTGGCCCAGGCCGCTATCGGCCCCGGCATGGCCATCTACTCTAAGTACGAAGCAGTGCTCAACCAAGACGGGACCCGTATGAGCGTTCACGATGCCCTGGTACTGATCAACCGCGCCATCACCGAGTACCTAAGCCCGAATTCCGGCAGTTTCGATGCCGATACTCAGTTCTGCTCCAGTTGGTTTGAGCAGCACGGTTGGAGCCATGGCCAGTTCGGCGAAGCGGATACCCTCGCCCGTGCCAAGGGCACCAGCGTGGATGGCGTCAAAGCCGCTGGTGTAGCCGAATCTGGGGGCGGCAAAGTACGTCTACTGAAATGGTCCGAGTACGAATCCGACTGGGACCCCACAAAGGACGCCAGAACGCCCGTGTGGGAAGCCTGCCATCAAATGATCCGCCGTCTGAACAACCAAGGCGAATCCGCTGCCGGTGAATTGCTGGCCAAAATGCCGGAAAAAGGCGAAGCCATCCGCCAACTGGCCTACCACCTTTATACCCTGTGCGAGCGCAAGAAGTGGGCCGAAGAAGCCCGCGCCTACAACGAACTGATCGGCTCCTGGCACGCCATCGTCGCCGCCTCCCATGATGTGGGGCACAAAAATGAACAGCGCGGTCTGGACTTTTGAGGAGGTATTCCATGACAAACACTGATTGGCCCTATCCTGGCTCGCGTTGGTGGAAATTTGATTTTCACACCCATACACCGGCCTCGAAGGACACAAGTGCGTGGCAGAAAGCTATCGGAACACCCGATGAGTTAACCGCCGAAGCTTGGTTGCTAAAGTATATGGCGGCCGGGATCGATTGCGTCGCCGTTACAGACCATAACTCTGGGGCCTGGATTGATACGCTGAAAACCGCCTACGCACAGATGAAGGGTCAAGCGGTTCAGGGAGAACCACCCGAAGGGTTTCGTGAACTGACATTATTTCCCGGTGTTGAAATTTCGGCGAATAGTGGCGTACACATTCTGGCAATTTTTGATCCGTCAGCGACCACATCCACCATTAGCAGTTTGTTGGGAGCGACTGGCTTTCCTTCCCACCTGCATGGCGCTACTGATAGCGTCGACGAAGCAGCGGTAACCCGTGAATCTGTTGTGTGCGTCATCGAGGAGATCCTACGGCACGGAGGAATACCAATCCCCGCACACGCTGACAACGGTAAAGGCCTTTTGCAGTGTCGCGAAGGTTCTGCTGGGCCAGTGCAGGACAACGGAGCAATAAAGCACTCACTTGCTGTCGAAGGTTTGTTGGCTGTGGAGTGGTGTGACGATGAAAAATCATTTCCCGAGTGTGTGGCGAAAGAGGAGTCACGGTTAGCGAAAGTGCTGGGTAGTGATTGCCACAGCTTTCAGGGCAGTGCGGTGCCGGGTAGCCGGTTCACCTGGGTCAAAATGGCTAGCCCCACCCTCGAAGGCCTGCGTCTGGCACTGCTTGATGGCAATGGTGTGTCGATTCGACGCAGCGATGAGGGAGATTTTGACCCGTACCGGGTGCCGCCCCATGCGATTACGGCCATCGACATTGAAGGGGGCCGCTATATTGGCAATGGCCGGATCGCACGACTTGAATGCTCGCCTTTTTTCAATGCCATTGTGGGTGGCCGGGGTACGGGAAAATCCAGCGTGGTGCATGCCTTACGCCTGGCTGCACGTCGCGAACAGGAATTAACGCAACTCGGGCCGGATAGCGAACCCCGTGCCCAGTTTGACGATTTTCGCAAAACTGCCAAAGGGCGCGATGACAAAGGTGCGTTGCGGGACAACACCGAAATTCGTGTGGAATGGAAGCACGATGAGGCCCAGTTACGTTTGCGGTGGCGTGCCGATGGCGAGGGCGTTGTCGTTGAGGAAAAGGATGGCGACCAATGGCAAGCATCAAGTAGCCAGAGCGTGAACGCGGCACGCTTTCCATTGCGCATTTTCTCCCAGGGGCAAATAGCGGCAATGGCCGGAAGTGGTCGGCAAACCTTATTGTCGATTATTGATGAAGCCGCCGATGTGGAGCCTTTGAAGCAGGCCTTTGAGGAGGCAAAACGCACCTTCTTTACCCAACGCGCCCGGCTGCGCGAGTTGGATGGCAAACTCGCCGGAGAGCCTGAGGTTAAACGCAAGCTGGAGGAAACCAGCAAGAAGTTGGCCGCTCTGTCGCAGACGGACCAGGCTTCCGTACTAAAGGCTTATGGTCAATCGCAACACCAGTCCCGGGAGGTAAAAACCCTGTTCGAGCAGTTGCAGGATGACGCAGGCCGTATCTCCGCGCTGGCCGAGCAAATCATACTGGATGATTGGCCGACGCAATACTTCACAGAGCAGGACACGGATATCCTGGCTCTGCGCAAGGAAATTGACGCCCAGATCGTACAGGTTCGCACTGGGTTGCAGGAGCAGGCAAAAAAGGTCAGTGCCATTGTTGAGTCCGTTGAGAAAGACCCACGCTATTCGCAATGGACCGCACGTGTTCAGGCTACGCAGCAAGCACATACAGAATTACAGCAGAAACTCGCAGCCCAGGGTGTTAGCGATCCACAAGCTTTTGCCCGATTGACGCACGAGAAGCAGCAACTTGAATCGCAGTGCAAGGCTTTCACGAAAATGCGTAGCGACCGTGAGGAGCTGGAGCGGCAGATTAGTACGCAACGAACGCTGATAGGTCAGAGGCGGCAGGAGGTTACCCAAGCGCGAAAAGGCTTCATTCAGCAGGCGCTAGCTAATAATGACCATGTGCGTATCACTGTCGTGCCTTTTGGCTACGACCCCAAGCAAACAGAGCGTGAACTGCGCGAACTGATAGACGTCATGGATGATCGTTTTGCAGACGACATTCTCAATGACGATGCTACCGAAGGGATGGCCCTTGAATTAGCTCAGGCCAGTGAATCGGAAAAATCGGCGGCGCTGAAAACGCTCAAGCGAAAACTGCTTGATACCCACGACAGCCTGGGTGGGCGCTTCCGCAACTATCTGCAACGTAAGCATGAAAAATCAGAATTTGCAGATCATATTCTGGGCTGGGCTCCAGAAGACGATCTGCGTATTCAGTATAAGCGTGAGAATAATTGGCATGATATTCAGACGGGTTCGCAGGGCCAGCGATCAGCAGCATTACTGGCGTTTCTGCTGGCGTTTGGTGAGGAACCCATTGTGCTCGACCAGCCCGAAGATGACCTCGACAACCACCTGATCTATGACCTGATCGTGCGGCAGATCCGTGAAAACAAGCTGCGGCGCCAGCTCATTATTATCACCCACAATCCCAACGTAGTTGTAAATGGCGATGCCGAACTGGTGCATGTGATGGAATTTGGGCGCGGGCAGTGTTACGTGCAGCAAAGCGGTGCTCTCCAGGAGACCGAACTGCGCAATGAGGTATGCAGGGTGATGGAAGGGGGGCACGAGGCTTTTTCCCGGCGCTGGAAGCGATTAGGAGCGGAGTTTTAGTATGTTTGGTACACGTAGCGAATTGCTTGAAAAAATCCGGCTGGGCGAAGACGGCTTTCTTGAGCTTAAAGAGGTCCGGTTTGCGGGCGACAAAATCCGGGGGCCTTCGCAGGCAGATCTTGCCGACGAAATGGCAGCCTTTGCGAACAGCGCCGGCGGTGTGGTGATGCTCGGCGTTGAGGACAGAAGCCGTGAAGTTGTAGGCATTCCACTGGAACGGCTGGATGCTGTGGAAACGTTGGTGCGTGAAGCATGCGAACAATCCATCAAGCCACCCTTGGCTCCTATTATTGAACGCATGACGTTGCCGGATACTGGCGGTAGCGAACAGCCTGTTATTCGTATTGATATTTCTCGCAGCCTATTCGTGCATCAGAGCCCCTGCGGCTATATGCAGCGAGTGGGGTCCTCGAAACGTCCGATTCCACCGGACCAACTTGCGCGACTGTTTCAGCAACGCAGCCAGTCCCGCCTGATCCGTTTCGACGAGACACCGGTGACCAAAGCAGCAATGGCGGACCTGGATGAAGTCCTTTGGAAGCGGTTTGTACCGGCGCAACACCACAACGCGCCCGAGACTGTGCTGGATAAGCTGGCGATGGCCGCTCGTGATGATCAGGAAGTATGGCGGCCCACCGTTGCGGGATTGCTGATGGCTAGCCATGAACCGCAACGTTTTTTGCCGGGGGCTTTTATTCAGGCTGTGGCTTATCAAGGCACACACGCCCTGCCTGAAGCCGAAAAGGCTTATCAGCGGGATGCTCAAGACATCACGGGGCCACTGGACCAGCAAATACTGGGTGCCTGCGCTTTTGTGCGCAAGAACATGCGGGTTGCGGCTCGAAAGCGCGCTGAGGGCGGACGTGAAGATTTGCCCCAGTTCGATCTCCTCGCCATCTTTGAAGCGGTTACCAACGCCGTCGCCCACCGGGATTACTCAATGGGCGGTGCCAAAATACGGCTTCGCTTGTTCGATGACCGGCTGGAGCTTTACTCACCCGGTATGCTGCCCAATACCATGACGCCTGAGAGTTTGCCATTCCGTCAGGCCGCACGAAATGAGGCGCTTACCAGCCTATTAGCTCGCTGCCCTATCGACGATGACACCTTGTCATCACACCGACAACACATCATGGATAAACGTGGTGAGGGTGTCCCCATTATTCTTGAAATCAGTGAGCGCTTATCCGGAAGACGCCCGGAATATCAGCTTAATGACGAGAGTGAGCTGAAGCTGACGATATACAGTGCACAGATGGAGAGCGAGCTATGAGCCTGAAACCCTGGCGCGAAATCGCCCAACCTCATAAAGATGTTCTGGAAGGCTCTTTTAAACAGTCTGAATTCGCAGCCGACATCTCGCAGGTAGCCGGTGGAACCGCACCTGATGAGTATCAGAATGCCGAGAAGTTTTTCTCTCGGACCTATATTACTGAAGGGATGCGCCTTTTGCTGATCTCCGTGGCCCAGCGTCTGGCAGGTCATGGTGGTGATCCAGTCATTCAGCTTCAAACGGCATTCGGTGGCGGCAAAACGCACACCATGCTGGCCGTTTACCACCTGGCCAGCCGTGAAGTCAGCACCGACAAACTGATGGGCATTCCCCCAGTGCTGGATGAAGCTGGCATCAGCGAGTTACCCCGAGCGCGTATAGCGGTGATCGATGGTATTCGCCTGTCGCCCAGCCAGGCCCGCACCTACGGCTCTATAACTGTCAATACAATTTGGGGCGAACTGGCCTGGCAGTTGCTCGGCGAGGAAGGGTTTGCCCTGGTCGCCGACAGTGACACCGACGGGACCTCACCGGGCAAGGACGTGCTGAAAGAACTATTAAGCCGCGCCGCGCCCTGCGTCATTCTGATCGACGAACTGGTGGCGTTTACCCGACAGCTGGAGCTGGGCAAGCAATATAAAGCCGGCACTTTTGATAGCAACATCAGTTTTATTCAAGGACTTACGGAGGCACTCAAGGCCGTACCCAATGCAATTCTGCTTGCCTCTCTGCCCGAATCTGAGCTGGAGGTGGGCGGTACCATGGGTCAGCGTGCTCTGGAGTCGCTGGAAACGTATTTTGCCCGTGTGGAGTCTGTTTGGAAGCCGGTGGGCTCTCGTGAGGCCTTCGAGATTGTTCGCCGCCGATTATTCGAGAGTTCTGGTGAGCGAGCCGAGATCGAAGGCATCAGTCGACAGTTTTCAGACTTCTACCGGCAGCACGCCGACAAGTTTCCGGTGGAGACCCAATCCAACGAATACTTTGAGCGACTGTGCTCTTCATATCCGATTCACCCTGAGGTGTTCGATAGACTTTATGAAGACTGGTCCACTCTGGACAAGTTTCAGCGAACCCGTGGTGTGCTCCAGTACATGGCCATTGTGATTCATCGCCTTTGGAACTCCGATAACCGGGACGCGCTTATCATGCCTGGCTCGTTGCCACTGGAAGACACCAATGTGCGCAACAAGAGCATTCACTATCTGCCCCAAGGCTGGGAGCCGGTTATTGAAAAAGAAGTGGATGGCCCGCGTTCTATCCCCGCTGACATTGACGGCCACCATACCTTGTTCGGTGGAGTCCAGGCCGCCCGGCGTACTGCACGCAGTATTTTTCTGGGCAGCGCCCCTTCCAGCCAGGAACAAATGATACGCGGCATACAGGCCGAGCGGGTTTTACTGGGCACTGTGCAGCCGGGACAAACTATCGGTGTGTTTGAGGATGTACTCAAGCGGCTACGGGACCGTTTGCACTACCTGTACGCCGAGCAGGACCGCTATTGGCTGGACACCAAGCCCAACCTGCGCCGAGAGATGGAAAGCCGCAAACAAAACATCAATGAGCGCGACGATCTGATTCCCCTGTTGAAAGAACGCGTGCATCGTTCGTTCGGGAGAAATCACCACTTCGGCGGCATCCATGTATTCACGCCGTCCGTGGATGTGCCCGATGACTACGGCTCAGGCCCTCGCTTGGTGGTATTGCCCGCTCAGGCTGGTTATAGCCGCACTGACACCAACCAGGCCTTTGGCGAGGCGGAAAAAATTCTGCGCAACCGTGGCGAGCAACCCCGCCAGAAGCAAAACCGCCTGATCTTCCTGGCACCCGACTTTGACGTGGTCAGCCGCCTGAAGGAACAGGGCCGGATCTTCCTCGCCTGGCGTTCAATCGTGGTAGATATTGAAAGCGGTACGCTCAATCAGGATCTGTCGCATCTGAACCAGGCCAAGCGCAATCGTGACGGAGCAGAGCAATCGCTTACCCAGCTCATCCGCGAAACCTGGAAATGGCTGCTGGCTCCTGTTGAAAACTTTGTGAAGGGACGCCCCGAGTTGAACTGGGAAGTGGTGTCTATTCCGCCGACCGCTCCGAATCTCATTCAAAGTATTGAAGATACACTGCGAGAAGAAGAGTGGCTGGTCTACGAATGGTCGCCGATTCACCTACGCAAGGTGCTCAATGACTGGTACCTGAAGGACTGTGTGACAGAAGTCAGTGCGCTGAAAGTCTGGCAAGATAGCTGTCACTATCTCTACCTGCCCCGATTGGTCAGCGATCACGTGTTTCGCAACGCCATTAGCCAGGGTGTGGAAACCGAAGATTATTTTGCGTACGCCTCCGGAAAGGAAGGGGATCGCTACCTGGGCTTTAGCTTCGGACGAGGATCAATTGCCCCGTTGGACGATTCATCGCTACTGATAGAGCGTGAGGCAGCAGCTTCCTATGCTGAGAAGCAACGTCAGGCGCAACAGCCTCAGCCTGGAGAAGACACGGGGAGCAACACAGGCAGTGCAGGCGGAAGCGGCGGCATACAAACCGGTGGTGGCGTTCCTGTCTGTACTCCACCTAGCGTTGTTGATGACAATGGGAGTACTGGCGCCACCGGCTCCGACGCGGTAAAAACCCACTTTTACGGGACCACCGCGCTCGACCCCGTTAAGGCAAAAATGGATTTTGCCACCATTGTGGATGAAGTGGTTCAGCAGTTCACTGCGCAACTGGGTGTTGAGGTGACAATCTCGGTCGAAATCGAAGCCAAGAAGAAAGATGGTTTCGACGAGTCATTGCAGCGAACCATCAAGGAAAACTGCAATGTACTTAAGTTCAGCTCTTCTGAATTCGAAGAGGACTGATTGAGCAGCTCATGAAGGCCGTCACTTGCGCTCGGTTGCGGCCTTCGTGTCATCCTGACCTTATTTTTTCGAGGTGTCCTCAGTTTCGACTGTCCTGGCAAGCGGGGCCAGTGTTTCCTCCAGATAGGCCTCCAGTTCAGCCACTAGGTGGGTACTGGATTTCAGTGTTCTCCTGAGTTGCGTCAGATTAGCGTTGAGCCTGCGAATCAGTTCAAAACCATCTTCGATATCTGCAATGACGGGTTTTTCCCAGTTCTGGGCACGCACGAATGCCGACTTGAAATGGCGGTACCGACCTTGTTTAGAAATATGTTCGCTGTAAACGGCGTATCCGGTTCCGTTTTTCTTTAGCACGAATGAATTGTAAAACCAGGACAGTTCCAGTTTTCTTCCCCTTAGCCTTACCCGGCAGCCATGATGGCCCGGGTAACCCTCCGTCTGGTCCGTCCGGTGGGCAATATTGTGCTCCCAATGCACATCGCAGATGCGCTGGGCGATGTATCGGTACCTGGCTTGCTCAACATAAGCGTCTTCAAAAATGCTTTAGATTGCTTAATCGCGGCCTGCGTGCCACGTGTGTGGTCAACCCCTTCTAACCGACTTACCTTACACCACTGTTCGACCACTTGCCGTTTGTTCATTCGCGTCATTTGCTTACTCCTCTCGGTCTGAACGCATGAATGATGCTAACCGGACTTGGTCATTTTGATGGGCCGTGCTTTTGCCTTTTTCGGGCGCAACAAGCATTTAAATGAAAAAACGTCTTCCGTTGCCAAGGGACTTACCAGTTCCTTTCCACATAACTATCTGATTTGGGACTTTCTCGATTCGCTCCCATACGGCTCGCCATTGGCCGCCTGGGCTTTGAGTGCCGGATTACCTTAATTCATTTGGGACCTTGAGCTACCCGCCGCGACCAGGCCTTTACTCACCACTATTTAGCATGGGCCACACATCCCCCCATGGCTGTGGAACGATTCCTCAACCACATCGGTTAACGCAAAGGGGCTTGGAAAGGACCTTTCGAAGGTTGTTTACGATTCGGGAGCATGTGGCAGGTTTACCGGGTCTCGAAAAGCGACTTTGTGAGGCTGTCCTGATCAGTGCGCGGTAGCTGACGCCAAAAACTTTCACATGTGAAAGTCACTCGGCGTTACCGCTCCATGAATTGATGCTGTGATGGTATCGGGCACCAGAAACTGGTCAAGTTTTCATCAGAAATGCATGGAAAACCGTCTATTTCAATGAAAACAAGCTTAAACTAAAAATATTTTTTATTTATATTCAGATAGTTACAGATATTTTCCTCTTTGCGCTCGAATTGGGTAACTCCAGAGTTCTGGTCCAGGCTGCGGATTGCTCACAATACTCCTGAAAATTTAAAAACGCACCAGGAGTATTCAATGAGACCCATGTTTTCTAGTGAGACCAACGAACGGTTACTGACCTATGAAGAGGTTTGCGCCGTTACCCAACTTTCTCAGGCTACGCTGCGGAGATACGTACAGGCCGGTCGTTTTCCGGCTCCCATCAGACCTAACCCACAGGGACGAGCTGTCCGATTCCGCATTGAGGATGTTCGCAAATGGTTGGAGCATTTGTGATGAGAACAAAAAAGGTTTTTCAACTCAGAGATTCAGGGCTGTACTGTTACAGCTCCGGGCAGTGGCAGTGGCTTGGCGGCTGGCTAGAGGTTGTCGCCCGAACCCGTCTCACCGGAAAAAGGCACGGTCACGGCGTGCTACTACAATGGAAGAACTTTGATAATGCCATGCTGCGGGAAGTGATTTACGCCCGTGACCTGCATGGTGAGAATGCTCGGCAGATAAAAGAGCTGTTTGTGGACACCGGTCACCCACTAAAGCCTGGCAACACAACTTGGGGGCAGGTACTGGAGTATTTACTCGAAGAAATGGCAAAGGCGCCGCCTGCTACCACTGTAGACCGCACAGGCTGGCACGGGAAAATTTTCGCGACGAGTGGCTGGACCGCTGGTCAAGCGGATGAACCCCATCATTTTGTGGGTCAACTATCAGCCACCCCCACCCTCTCTGAGAGGGGCTCTCTCTGAGAGGGGCTCTCTCCAAGATTGGCAGACGCACGTAGGACGCCTTTGCGCTGGAAATTCTTTAGCGGTATTCAGCGTCGGCGTGGCATTGGCTGCACCACTGCTGCAGCCCGCTGACCTTGAAAACGGCGCCTTTCACCTCGCCGGTCACTCAGGATCTGGGAAAACAACATTGCTGCAGATAGCTGCCAGCGTTTGTGGCGCACCAACATTCATGCGGAGCTGGATATCGACGTCTAACGGGCTGGCCGCAGTTTCCGCTGCGCACCACGACATGCTTCTGGCACTCGATGAGATCGGCCTGGCCAAACCCGAAGATGTCGACACCGCGACCTATCACATCATGAACGGCTCCAGCAAACTACGCGCCCAGAAATCCGGGGATCTTGCTCCTCAGACGCACTGGCGCACACTGGCCCTCAGCTCGGGAGAAATCTGGCTTTCAGAGATTTTTCAACAGCTCGGGAAGCCTGTAAAAGCAGGACAAGAAAATCGCTTGGTTGAGATACCCGTCTGCGGAAAATACGGAGCTTTTGATGATTTTCATGGCCTCCCTAGCTCTCAAGAACTGGTTGATACAATAAAAAGAAACTGCAGGGAGTATTACGGCGCATTGTTTCGAGAGTGGATAGAACGCCTGACCGACGACATTGATGACCTGCCTATATACATCCAGCGGGAAACCAAAAAGTTGCTGAATACCTGGGTCACTCCACATATGGCTTCTCAGGTAATCCGCGTGCTCAAGCGCTTTGCTCTCGTGGCCATAGCGCTGTGCCTCGCTTGTAGAAATTATCTGCTGCCTTGGACGGAGACCAGCTCAGTGCAGGCAGTCGAGAGAGTCATAGCTGCATGGCTCCAGCGTCGTGGGCATGTTTTTGACACTGAGGAACATAGTATCCTGATTCGCTTACGTGACGCAGTCGAGCGCTGGAACCACAGATTCTCAAAATTCGAACGCGGGCACTATGGGAGAATGCTGGGCTTTAGGCGAGAAGTAAGCGGTGAGCGCCAATGGCTTGTTAGGAAGGAGATTTTTCTCAAAGAGCTGGGCTTACCGAGCCGGTATAGGGGCGACATTGAGCCACTTTTTCAGAGAGGTTTTCTGGAGACAAACGAGCAAAATCGTGGAACACTAAAAGTTACGCTTCCGGACCGCTCCGAGCGCTTTTTTGCCGTCTGGCCCGATAGAGTGCGAACGTACTGGCATAGCGTTCCAGATGGAGACACACTTTCCCAGTTTCCCACTTTTCCCAGCGACAACCCGGAGGTGGTAGAGGATGAGTGACAAAATCTTCAGCCCACCTCCGGAAGAACTGCGAGCCAAGTTGCTGACCCTGTCCGGACAGTGCGAACGACTGGTCAGAGAACCGGATCGCCGTGCGATTACGGGTGTCAGCCGGACACAGTGGTGGACACTGGAACGAAAGCGAGTGGCTCCGGCACCGCTCAAGCTGGGCTGTAATTCTGTGGCCTGGCGATTATCGGATCTGTTGGCCTGGATTGAACAGCAAGGGGCCTAAGTGGCCCCTTTACTCTCCAGAACTGACCTCACCTCTCACGATGGGCGCTAGCCATTCACAGAGCGCCTCGTGGGCGGCCCTCCGCTCCTCAAAATACCCATGTTTGTTATACACCCGGTCCGTCCGGTTGCCGGGTAGCTGATTCAGGCAGCGCTGGGCCAGATTATCATCAAAACCAAGTTGCCCCAGCTTCGTTCTGGCGGTACCGCGCAAATCGTGGACGCGGCGCTTGTCGAATGAAAAGAAATTCTTCTCAAAGAGTTTCTTGAGCGCATGATTCAGCGTGTTTTCACACACATGCGGGGTCCGAGCCTTTTTGCTGATCCTGCGGGCTGGAAAGACCCACTCACTACCGCAGGAACGCACCTTCAGTTCGCTCAGCCATTCCACTGCAGGTTCCGTGAGCGGAATATCGATGGCTCTTCGCTTTTTTGTCCTATCTTCGGGCAGATACCAGATACGGCTCTCTAGGTCGAACTCGTGCCATGGCGCGGCAAGCAGTTCCATTTTCCTCGTACAGGTCGCTATCAACAAAGCACAGGCCAGGTAGTTCTCGCGACTGAACTGCGCGGGAATTATCCGGAGCTTGGTGAAAAACTCGATGACTTCTGGCTCAGTCATTGGGTAGTTGGCGGCCTTCTCCTCCCCACCGGCATCTCTGGGGCGAAATGGCGAGGCGGGATTGAACCTGGTGACATCCAGTTTGATGCCATGGTCGAACAGGTTCCTCAGCAGGCGCATCAGGTCGTTTGAAATGGTCGGGCGGGGCTTATTGTCGTCATAGCCATTGGCCACGTCGCGCAGGATTTCACTGATATCCACTGGACGGATCTTTTCCAGTTCCACCTTCCCGATGCGCCAGGCGACCTCACGCTCGTACAGGCTCTTTTCTTTCTGGTGAGATGCGATCTCTCGCTTGCGAAGCTCGTAGTAGTCGGCGTACAGGTCATTGAGCGTTTTGAAGGGGTTCTGGTTGACCTTCTGCCGCTCCTGCACCGGATCGGCTCCCTTCCGCTTAATCGCCAACCTCAGCTTCGCAGCCTCGTCGCGGGCATCTGCCAGTGACCAGTCTTCTACTTTCCCGATGGTGTATTCACGCCGGAGCTTGGTGGCTGTGGTGGTATAGCGCAGCATCCAGTAAGCATCGCCGCGCGTGGGAGTCATCAGATACAGGCCGTTGCCGTCTGCATGTCGCACAGCCGGTTTTTCCTTGATGAGTTTTCGTACTGTTTTGTCGTATAGCTTTCCCATCCGCCTGCCTTAAAATATTTGGGGAGTACAATCTCGCCGAAACGACTATAGCGAGAATATACTCCCCAATCTACTACCCATGACTACCCAAACTTGGCGGAATCTATACGAACACCATGACTATCAAAAATTAATAACTATCTGATTTTATTAGCTATCAAAGACAAACAGGAACACCCAAGAACATCATTCTATATTCTGCACCTGCTCGCGGACCTGCTCTATCAACACCTTCAAATCCACCGCGGCGCGGGTTACGCCTGCATCAATACTCTTACTACTAAGCGTGTTTGCTTCCCGGTTGAGCTCCTGCATCAGAAAATCAAGCCGACGTCCAATGGCCTCATCACGCTTGAGGGTGTCTGTAACCTCGCTGATGTGCGCATCCAGCCGGTCCAGTTCTTCTGCTACATCACTCTTCTGCGCCAGCATGACCATTTCCTGAGCAACACGCTCCGGATCCAGCTCCACCTTCGCCTTCTGAAAACGCTCACGCAACTGCTCTTCCTGCGCCTTGAGTAACCCCGGCATACCTTCGCGAACCGTCGCAACCAGGGCGCTCATGTGTGTGAGGCGGTCTTCAAACAAAGGACGCAAGCGCTCTCCTTCACGTGCACGAACAACGGAAAGCTCTTCGACTGTATCTTTAAAGAGCTTTAACGCAGCCTCCCTGACTGGGCTATAGTCTTGCTCCGGAACAGACAGCACGCCGGGCCAGCGCAGAATATCTAGTGCATTGATGTGGGCAGGATTGTCCAGCATACGGTTAATATGATTTGCAGCCTCATTGACCGCCTTTGCTATGTCTTCATTAATTTCAAACCCGGGTGCGCTCGCTTCAGCGGATTGCAAGCGGATCGACACATCCACCTTGCCCCGTTTCAACTGTTTCCTCAGTTCTTCCCGAAACGGGTTCTCCAGCTCACGCAGGGCCTCGGGCACCCGAAACGAGGGTTCCAGGTAGCGATGATTAACGGTACGAATCTCGCAGGTCAGGGTTCCGTGCCCATCCTGAACATCCTTCCGGGCAAATGCAGTCATACTTCTTATCATGGCGGCTCCGGCTTGGTCATTGGTCTTAAAAATTTTCGTTAAGCATGAGTCTATCAGCCAGCCGCCGCCCCGGCACCCAGATCCAACGTGATATACTTGCCGGCTACCAGATTCGAACCCGCCCGGGGCACGACGATCCCGGACACTTACCTCAGAAATCAGGAAACACTATGCGTCCAAGCGGCAGAACTCCCGAGCAGCCCAGAGAAATTCGCCTAACCCGGAATTACACCCGCCATGCCGAGGGTTCCGTACTGGTTGAATTCGGGGACACCAAGGTCATCTGCACTGCTTCTGTAGAAAACAAAGTACCGCCCTTCCTGCGCGGAGAAGGCAAAGGCTGGATCACCGCCGAATACGGCATGCTTCCCCGCTCAACCGGCAGCCGAATGGGCCGTGAAGCAGCCCGTGGCAAACAAGGCGGCCGCACCGTCGAAATTCAGCGTTTGATCGGCCGCTCCCTGCGCGCTGCCGTGGATATGAAAGCCCTGGGTGAGCACACCATCACCATCGACTGCGACGTCATCCAGGCCGATGGCGGCACCCGCACAGCAGCCATCACCGGTGGCTGTGTGGCATTGGTTGATGCCTTGAACCACCTGGTTGAAACCAAGCGACTGAAGAAGTCACCGCTGAAGCAAATGATTGCCGCTGTGTCCGTTGGTATTTACAAAGGAGAACCGGTGGTTGATCTGGACTACCCGGAAGACTCCGAAGCCGATACAGACCTGAACGTGATCATGACCGACCAGGGCGGCTTCATCGAAATTCAGGGAACTGCAGAAGCCGCACCGTTTGTTCAGGAAGAACTGAACAGCATGCTGGCATTGGCCAAGCAGGGTATTGATAAGTTGTTTGTACTGCAGAAAGAAGCGCTGGAAGGCTAAGGAAGGCAACCCTCAAGTCTGGGCGCCTGTACAGCGGCACCTCCCCAGACTGTTGGAGGCCAAGGATGGCCGGAAACAAGCGTACATGGACGTACTTGCAGCGTGTCTGGGGAGGTGCCGTTGTACAGGCGCTTCCCCAGATATAGTTAGATGCCGATCTCTATATCGTAATCCATAATCACCGGAGCGTGATCCGAAAAACGGGTCGTGCTGTCAATCCAGCCATCCTGAATGGTCTTGCGAATACCCGGTGTCATCAACTGATAATCCACCCGAATACCTGCATTCTTCCGCGAACCCTCAGTTTGCTCTGGCCACCAGGTAAACTGGTTGCTCTGCTTGTTGATATCACGGAACGCATCCACGCAACCCATCTCATCAAACAAACGATCCAGCCAGGCACGCTCGTGCGGCAAGAACCCTGAAAAATCCACCCTGTGGTAAAGCGGACTGGCGTCCGTCACATGGTGTGCTGTTTGCAGGTTTGCACCGAAAATAAACTGCCGACGCTTACGCAGGGTTTTCTGCATGTGCAGCCCAAACGCATCCATAAAATCATCTTTATGGTCGAGAACCGTCAGATCGTCCTCGCTAATCAGCTCTTCCTCACGACCCAGCGCACAGGGTGCCAGAACAGAGGCTACAGAAACCTTATCGAAATCTGCCTGAATAAAGCGCCCTTCACGATCCGCCTGCTCGTTGGCGAAACCGTACATTATGGCCTTGGGGAAGTGCCGCGTGTATATCCCAACGCCACCGTCCTCATTTTTTTCGCCATCGATGAAGTAAGCTTCATACCCTTCAGGAATGAGGTTGAAATCCTCAATCTCATAGGCGCGCATACGGTGATCCTGAACACACACAACGTCTGCATCCTGCTCGGCCAGCCAGTCAAAAAAACCTTTTTCAACAGCCTGGGCAAGACCGTTGACGCTGATTGATACTACCCGCATACGTGTTCCCTGATTCGGTTTGTGTGTATGATACCGTTTTTACGCGCTATTAAAAGATTCACACCCGCCAGAAGCCTTGCCATGCACGACTATCAGCAAAATTTTATTGAATTCGCCATTCGCCGCAATGTACTTCGTTTTGGTGACTTTACTCTCAAATCCGGTCGCACCAGCCCTTATTTTTTTAACGCAGGGCTATTCAACACTGGCGACGACCTACTAAACCTAAGCCAAGCCTATGCAGCTGCAATCGCCCGCAGCGGCGTTGATTATGACATCATATTCGGGCCTGCCTATAAGGGCATTCCGTTGGCCACGGTAACCGCCATGGCGCTGGCCCAGGAAGGTCACAGCAAACCCTTTGCCTTTAACCGTAAAGAAAAGAAAGATCACGGTGAAGGCGGCAATATTGTTGGTGCCCGGTTGCAGGGCAAAGTGCTAATCGTAGATGATGTCATTACCGCCGGCACAGCCATTCGCGAGTCCATCGACCTCATTCGCGCCTCAGGCGCCGAGCCTGCCGGCGTATTGATTGCCCTGGACAGGCAGGAGCGAGGCAACGGCGAGCTTTCTGCAATACAGGAAGTAGAAAGCGAATTTGGCATTCCGGTGGTCAGTATCATCCGCCTGGAACAAGTTTTAGACTATCTTAAGACTAACCCGGAGTTTTCTGGCCATGCTGAAAAGGTTGCCAGCTACCGGGAACGCTATGGAGTCTGATTGATGCACAAAAGCCGCACCGTATTTTCAGTTACTGCTTCTGCCCTTCTGTTTTCGCTGATCATTCCAGTCAAAGCAGCGGCAAGCATGTACCGTTTCACGGACGAAGACGGCCAACTTGTCATCAGCAACACCATCCCGCAGCCAGCCACACAGCGCGGCTACGACATCCTGAACTCAAACGGGCGCGTAATCGAAACTATTCCACCTGCGCCAACAGAAGATGAAATCGCCGCACGCGAGGCGGAAAAGCAGCGTCAGAAAGAACTCTCCATTCAGCGTGAAAAAGATGCTCTCTTGTTAAAACGCTTCAGCCATCCGGATCAGGCCATCAAGGCCATGCACCGTAAACTTGATGAACTGCGAGGGCTGATCCAGCTCAAACGAGGCAACATCTCAGTCATCTCCAGCCAACTGGACAACGAGCAGAGCCGTGCAGCGGATATGGAGCGCACTGGGCAGAAGATACCAGATGCAACCCTCGAAAAAATCCGCCGACTTGAATCCCAGATTCGCGACATTGAACGGGAAATCTCCTGGCAAACTCAGGAGATAGACTCTCTTAAACAGACATACGAAAAAGACATCGAACGTCTTGAACGAGTCACCGGCGAAACCCGCACATTGTCACTGGATCCCGATAACGCCGACGAGTGAGCCAAAGGCAACGAGAACCGGAACACTACCTGTCACCTAACAAAAAAGGGCACCAAAACTCAGTTTGGCGCCCTTTATTTATGTGCCAGCGCTAACTTCGCGCTGGCCCAACTGCATCACCTTGAATCAGGCAGAAGCAGCAGTTTTCTTCTTTGCAGTCGTCTTGGCGGCCGGCTTCTTGGTCTCTACAGTCTTCTTGACGTCCTGAGCGGCTTCAGCAACCACGTCTGCGCCTTCAGCGGCTTCTTTTTCAAGCTTGGCTACGAGATCGCCTGCAAAGTTACCGAAACGGCTATTCAACGTGCGCAACTGACCAAACAGGCTGTCGCTGTAACCGTTGTAGCGCTCGCGCAGTGTCTTGACGCTGTACTCACGCGCTTCGGTTTCGAGCTTTTCTGCGAAATCGAAAGGCTTGGCTGAAAGCTTCTTCTGCTGCTGTTCAGCGGCATTGATGCCTTTCTCTACGATTTCCTGAAGCTGTTCCTGGTAAGTTTTGAGTTTGCTCATGTCACTTCTCCTTGGTTTACTGAAGCTCTTTAGACCTTCACCTCACTACTGATCGCGGTTTTGGCCTGCTTGATCAGCGAGAAGGTAAACGCCTTTCTCTGATTCTGTATCCAAGGTTACGGTGAAAAATTAGAATGTTCATACTAAAACCAAAATGAGCACTCCGTCTGCATATAGGTTTTTTTACGGATTATTCACTTGTCAGGCGTCTCTCGATCCGCATAATGCAGAGCTGTTTTCTGTAGCCGTCTCCCCGCTTTATTCCGGCGCCACGAACTCATAAAAAATAGAGGCTGCAAAACCAGCCCCAACGTGCGAGCGATATAGCTGCAGCTATATCGATAGTCTATTTAGAGAACGTCATGAAACGTGCCATGCCTTATCGAGTCTTCTCGCGGCGGAGCAGATTTAGCCTGCTCGCTTGCCTGCAATTTATTACCCTTATCTCGACGCTGTGGTTCCTGACTGGCTGCCAGGAGGATGACAGAGCGACTCGCACAACAGCTGCCAGAGCATCCGAGCTCGCAAACAGCCGGGTCGACGCGGCAACAGGCGGGCTACTCGAAACACTTGGACAAAAGCCGCCAACCAATACTTCCACAGATGAAGTAAAGCCCCCAAAAGCCTTGAGCTGGAGCGCCCCACAAACCCGAGAGGACGGTTCCGCACTAAAGCCTGGCCAAATTGCAGGCTTCCGGATCTACTACCGGTTAAGGCACGAGGACAGCTTTAGTGTAATCCCCGTCGACAACCCGGAACGCACAAGTCAGCCACTTACCGACCTGGCGCCCGGCGCTTACGAGTTTGAGATTACAACGGTGGATGCCGAAGGGCTGGAAAGCCGGCGCTCAGAGCCGGTGCTAGTTGACTTGATCTGAACACAGGGCGGGCTTACCAGCGGAACAGAATCCAGCTCGGCACCAACATGTCGGAATCGGTTTCCCGTATCCAACCGCCGCCATCTGCGGGCACAAGATAGTATTCGAGCCCCACTTCCGGCACCACTTTGATCTCCATAAGCTGGCCATTCACCCGGTACTCATAGAACACCTCATTATCCCCGGGGCGGATAACAATCTGCGGGCCAGCGGTTGATGATTGGTAATCAGACACCACAACCGGCTCTCTGGGTGTTTCGACCAAAGTTTCATCCAAAGCACCGCTGTCTTGCGCCATCGCAGAACCAAAGCCCAAAACCAACAGGAAGGCAGAGCAGGCGATTCGTTTCATTTTCGTGATACCCTTTTAAACAACATATTCAGTACAGAGTTGCACAAGCCAACCCACGCTTCAATCAGAATCCGGACCCGTTTTGACATGACAGAGCAAAAGACCCCACCTGTGGTGCTTGTGGACGGTTCGTCCTATTTATTCCGTGCATATCATGCACTTCCACCACTGACTACCAGCAAGAACCACCCTACTGGCGCCATTAAAGGCGTTATCGCAATGATCCGACGCCTCGACCAGGATTTTCCCGGATCAAAAGTCGTTGTGGTATTCGATGCCAAAGGCAAAACCTTCCGCCACGACCTGTATGAAGAGTATAAGGCCAACCGGCCAC
The DNA here is from genome assembly GCF_016597775.1 of Marinobacter sp. 1-3A. Lineage (NCBI taxonomy): Bacteria > Pseudomonadati > Pseudomonadota > Gammaproteobacteria > Pseudomonadales > Marinobacteraceae > Marinobacter > Marinobacter sp. 1-3A. Next base: position 121,434 of record NZ_VCGZ01000007.1, on the reverse strand, counting down.
CCATGCCGGAAGACCTGGCCATACAGATTGAACCCATTCACCAGATGGTACGAGCCATGGGGCTTCCGCTGTTGATCGTGGATGGCGTGGAGGCCGACGATGTTATTGGTACCCTGGCCAACGAAGCGACCAGCAAGGGCATTGACGTAGTAGTTTCAACCGGCGACAAGGATATGGCGCAATTGGTGAGCGACCACGTAACACTGATCAATACCATGACCGAAGTCCACATGGACCGGGACGGCGTTGTGGAAAAGTTCGGCGTTCGTCCGGACCAGATAATTGACTACCTGGCACTGGTCGGCGACAAAGTGGACAACATTCCAGGCGTGAACAAGTGCGGTCCAAAAACAGCCGTAAAATGGCTCACAGCATACGACACCCTTGATGGGGTTATAGAGCATGCAGGCGAGATTAAAGGCAAGATTGGCGAGTATTTGCGTGATGCAATCGACACCCTGCCCCTGAGCCGGGAGCTGGCCACTATCAAAATGGATGTGGAGCTGGAATTTGGCCTTGAAGACCTCGAGGAACGGCAGCAAAACGATGAAGAGCTGCTCGAATTGTTCAGAGAATACGAACTTCGCGGCTGGACTGCCGAACTGGAAACCAAAGCCCCGGAAGCCGTTTTGGAAGGTGCAAGCAAGGAACCTGAAGCGCCCAGTGACACCGCGGCCCCAGCACCAAAAGAAAAGCGCTACAGCGTCATTACCAACCAGAAAGAGCTAGACGACTGGGTATCAAGGCTGAAAAACTCCGAACTGTTCGCTTTTGATACAGAAACAACAAGCCTGAAGTACATGAGTGCCGAAGTGGTAGGTGTGTCTTTTGCCATCGAGGCGGGCGAAGCAGCCTACGTGCCCTTTGGCCATGATTACATGGGCGCCCCGGAGCAGCTTGATCGTAATGACGTTCTGGCCCAGCTAAAGCCCTTGCTCGAAGATCCTGACCTGAAGAAGGTTGGCCAGAACCTGAAGTACGATAAAAACGTGCTCGCCAACCATGACATCTGTCTGGAAGGCATCGCCGAAGACACCATGGTGGAGTCTTACGTGCTGAATTCCGTGTCATCTCGTCACGATATGGACACCCTGGCCCGAAACTATCTGGGCGAGGAAACCATCACATTTGAATCCATAGCAGGCAAAGGCGCCAAACAGCTCACCTTTAATCAGCTGGACCTTGAAAAAGCAGGTCCATATGCCGCTGAAGATGCGGACATCACCTTGCGCCTGCACCAGGTGCTGCGCCCGCAACTGGCTGAGATTGGCAAGCTCCAGTCAGTCTATGAAAACATTGACCTACCTCTGGTGCCGGTGCTGTCTCGCATGGAACAACGCGGTACATTGATCCGCGCAAGTACTCTGCGGCAGCATAGCCAGGAATTGGCAGAGCGGATGGCAGAGCTGGAAAAAGAAGCCCACGAAGTTGCTGGCGAAAACTTCAACCTGGCCTCACCAAAGCAATTACAGGCCATCTTCTACGGGAAGATGGGGCTTCCGGTCATCAAAAAAACACCCAAAGGCGCCCCCTCTACTGCCGAACCCGTATTGCAGGAACTGGCCCACGAACACGAGCTGCCGAGGCTGATTCTGGAACACCGCAGCCTTAGCAAACTGAAGTCCACCTATACGGACACCTTGCCAGAGTTGATCCATCACCGCACCGGCCGTGTGCACACCTCGTATCATCAGGCCGTGACAGCCACCGGCAGGCTATCGTCTTCTGAACCCAACCTGCAGAATATTCCTATCCGGACAGCCCAGGGCAGGCGCATTCGCCAGGCCTTTATAGCCGAGAAGGGCTACAAGCTTCTGGCGGCGGATTATTCCCAGATTGAACTGCGCATTATGGCGCACCTTTCCGGCGACAAAGGCATGCTGACTGCCTTTGAGAAAGGCGAAGACATCCACAAAGCGACTGCCGCTGAAGTCTTCGGAGTAGCACTGGACGACGTAGACAGCGATCAGCGCCGTAGCGCCAAAGCCATTAACTTTGGTTTGATCTACGGCATGTCTGCCTTCGGGCTCGCCCGGCAACTGGATGTCACCCGTGGCGTAGCGCAGGAGTACATTGACCGCTACTTCGAGCGTTACCCGGGTGTCCTCAAGTACATGGACAACATACGCAAGCAGGCCCATGACGATGGCTATGTTGAAACCCTGTTTGGTCGACGCCTGTACCTGCCAGAGATCAATGCCCGCAACAAACAGCTGCAGCAAGCCGCTGAGCGCACAGCGATCAACGCTCCCATGCAAGGCACAGCGGCGGACATCATTAAACTGGCAATGATCGAGGTGGAACGTTGGCTGCTCGCAGAGCATCCCGATACCGCTCGCATGACCATGCAGGTGCACGACGAACTGATTCTTGAGGTGAAGGAAGAAGCCGTAGATGAAATTCGCGAAGGGCTGATCAAGCGTATGTCCGGCGCGGCGAAGCTTGCAGTGCCGCTGTTAGTGGAAGCAGGTGTGGGTGATAACTGGGATCAGGCACACTGAACAAAAACGCCCGGCGAGAGAACTCGACCGGGCGTTTTTATTGCCTGTTAGCTAAGTCTTCACCTGAGAGGTTTAGAAGGCTTTGCTGACCTGCAAGGAAGCACTCCAGGCGCTTAGTTCGTACTCGCCCTTATAGTTGGACGCACCTGCATTTGGGTCTTTTTGGTCCGGTGCAGCATGGAGGTATGAGTACTCATCAACCTTCGGGTCGTCAGTAAACAGCAAGGTACCAACGGCCGCATCAACGGTCCAACCGTTATCAACGCTCTTCCACTGGCCACCCAGTGTCAGCCAGTGCCGGTCGCTTGATGGGATTCGAGCTGTCAGATAGTTGTCGACAGGCGACTCATCCCAAGCATAACCAGCCTTCAACGCCCACTCTGGAGTTACCTGCCAGATTGAACCGACGTTAAATTGCCAAGTGTTCTTCCACTTTTCGGTGATGTGGGTAATGACTTCGTTGCCGGTGACACTGGAAACTGCCCCGGTTCCGCCTTCGCGGCTGATGATATCCAGCTCCTCGAAGCGGCTCCACCTGGAGTATGACGCGCCAGCCAACAGCGTTACTGTGTCGTTTAACTGGTGACGAGCACCGACAGTAATGCTTTCAGGAATCGCGAGAGGCACTCGAACAGCTTCGCTTGCTGCAGCTTGAGCGCCAGTTGGCAGCGTTTGGGTGCCGAAAGCTCCCAAGTTGTAGTCTGCTGTCTGCGGCAACCCAGAGATTTCAGCATCTCCTTTCAATTCAAACTCAGTACCTGTCTGAGCAGTCAAACCAAACTGGGTCCGATCCGACAGCTCATACAGAAAACCTACACGGAAATTAACCGCGATATCATTACCCTCAATATCCGCGTAGCCTTCCTCAAAAGCTGAAGGAGCAGCAAGACCTAAATCCGCAGGTGTCATCCCCGTCCCTTGAAGACCGCTTTCTATTTGCGCATATCCTTGCTGCCAACGACCATATATACCCGAGTAATCTTGGAATTTGGTTAGCTTGCCTTCTGCGTACATAATGTTAAGCCCAAGGCCCATGGATAGGCCTTTACCGTTATTCACAGAGATCGCTGGCGAAAACGAAATTACGGTCAGTTCAGTCTTGTCCGCGAAATAACGCCCAGCAAAATCATCATCATAGTCAGCGGCGAGGCCATATGGCGCATGAAAACCAAAGCCCACATCGATCGAGTCGTTGATTTCATGGGTCAGGTAAAAGTTAGGCAGGAAGGCTGGATCTGCAATATCACCACCAGTACCACCATTAACTGGCCCGCCCAATGTGTTCGTGGCACTGGCACTCTTGGCCTCAGCCTTAATATCAAGAACAGCCGCGCCAAAAGAGATATTCGTGCCCTTGAGCTGGCTCATGCCCGCAGGGTTAAACAAAACTGTCGTTGCGTTCTCAGGGTTGGCAACAGCACCGGCGTTAGCAACGCCCATGGCACTTGCGCTTTGTTCGTTCAGGGAAAAACCGCCAGCGAAAACGCTGGCTGGGGCAGCTACTGCGGCCAGCGTGGCCAGCCGAATAGCACGAGTCAGAGGTGAAGATTTCATAACAGCGGTAACTCCTTTTTAATGTTGGGCGGAGTATACGCAGCTGGGGTTAGTGGTCTCAAATGCCAAAACTACTAATTTCAAAAGCTAACGAGTTTTGCCCCCTGGTGGGGTCAAGCATGTCAGCTATCCTGAATGGTCAATTTATCGACAGAAGACGACAATTTGTCCGCCCCCTGAGCATCGGCGCCCAACTTGATCATCAGGCGCAGATCGTTAGCTGAGTCGGCGTGAGCCAAAGCATCTTCGTAGGTAATAGAGCCTTCGGCATAGAGTTCATACAATGCCTGATCAAAGGTCCGCATACCGGATTCGTTAGATTTGGACATCAACTCCTTAAGCTTGTGAACCTCGCCTTTTCGGATAAGGTCGGCAACCAGTGGCGTATTGATCAGAACCTCAATAACCGCCTTGCGGCCTTTGCCGTCCGGCGTGGGAATCAACTGCTGCGCTACAATGGCCTTCAGGTTAAGGGACAAGTCCATCCAGATCTGGTTATGCTGCTCCGGCGGGAAAAACTGGATAATCCGGTCGAGTGCCTGGTTGGCGTTGTTCGCGTGGAGTGTCGCGAGGCAAAGATGCCCTGTTTCAGCAAATTGAACCGAATACTCCATGGTCTGGCGGGTACGCACCTCACCAATGAGAATAACGTCTGGTGCCTGTCGCAGCGTGTTTTTCAGCGCAACTTCAAAGCTCTCGGTATCAATGCCAACTTCCCGCTGGGTTACGATGCAGCCCTGGTGCTGGTGTACGAATTCAATCGGGTCTTCAATGGAAATGATGTGTCCACGGCTGTTACGGTTACGGTGCCCCAGCATGGCGGCCAGCGATGTTGACTTACCGGTGCCTGTGGCACCCACGAACATGATCAACCCGCGCTTGGTCATAGCCAGTTCTTTGACGATTTCCGGCAGCCCTAGTTCGTCGACCTGAGGAATCTTCACTTCAATCCGTCGCAGCACCATACCGCACAGGTTGCGCTGGAAGAACGCACTCACCCGGAAACGCCCTATACCCCGGGCGCTTATGGCAAAATTGCACTCGTGAGAATCCTCAAACTCTGCACGCTGCTTCTCGGTCATTGCACCGTATACCAAATCCCTGGTCTGCTCTGGCGTTAAAGCATTCTTGGTGACTGGTAGCACTTTACCGTGCACTTTCATGCTGGGCGGAACACCGGCAGTAATAAAGAGGTCTGACCCCCCTTTCTCTACCATGAGACGAAGCAGCTTTTCGAATTCCATCTTTATTTACCTATGTTCTTTACTAAGTGACTGCCCGATCAAAATCAGAAATTATCCGGCATTTTCGCCTTAAGCCTTGCAGCCTCACGGGAAATCAGGCCTTTCTGCAACAGGCGCTCCAGGCACTGATCCAGCGTCTGCATACCCAGGGAGCCACCCGTTTGAATGGATGAGTACATCTGGGCAATTTTATCTTCGCGAATCAGGTTCCGAATCGCAGAGGTACCAATCATAATTTCGTGCGCAGCTATACGGCCACCACCCATTTTCTTCATGAGCGTTTGGGAGATAACAGCTTGCAGCGATTCAGAAAGCATGGATCGCACCATGGATTTTTCCTGGGCCGGGAATACGTCTACCACCCGGTCGATGGTTTTTGCTGCTGAGGTGGTGTGCAGTGTTCCGAATACCAAGTGCCCTGTTTCTGCCGCAGTGAGGGCCAAACGGATGGTTTCCAGATCCCGAAGCTCACCAACCAGAATAATGTCGGGGTCTTCCCGCAATGCGGAACGCAGGGCTTCGTTAAAGCCCAGAGTATCCCGGTGCACTTCCCGCTGGTTGACCAAGCATTTCTTGGAGTCGTGCACAAATTCGATTGGGTCTTCTACAGTGAGAATGTGCTCGTAGCGCGTATCGTTTATGTAGTCCACCATCGCTGCCAGAGTGGTGGACTTACCAGAACCTGTCGGCCCGGTTACCAAAACCAGCCCACGGGGAACTGAGGCAATATCCTTGAACACCTGACCCATGCCAAGGTCTTCCATAGTCAGAACTTTCGAGGGGATGGTACGGAAAACGGCACCTGCGCCCCGATTCTGATTAAAGGCGTTAACACGAAAGCGTGCGACACCGGGTACTTCGAAGGAAAAGTCCGTTTCCAGGAACTCCTCGTAGTCCTTGCGCTGCTTGTCGTTCATGATGTCGTAGATAAGCCCATGAACTTCTTTGTGTTCCAGGGGCGGAAGGTTGATACGGCGAACATCACCGTCAACACGAATCATCGGGGGCAGGCCGGCGGAAAGATGCAAGTCAGACGCACCCTGTTTCGCCGAGAAGGCAAGCAGTTCAGTAATATCCATACAAGTCCTCGGAGGGCTTACTCTTTAATCCAGGTAGCGCCTGTCTGGCATGACTCTACTCCGATCACTTGGCATTTCAGTGACCTGCGAGTAACGTGTCGCCATATAATGGGCAGACCAAACGCGACTATTTCATACTATGAGCAGCATAGCAGACAACCTCGGGAGCGTAACCCGACGCATACAAAAAGCAACATTGCAGGCAGGCCGCGATGCCGGTTCTGTGAGCCTGTTGGCGGTCAGTAAGACCCGCTCGGCAGAGGAACTCAGAGAAGCCGCCACTGCAGGCCAGCTGGCTTTCGGGGAAAACTACCTTCAGGAAGCTCTCGACAAAATGTCAGAGCTCAGCGACCTGGCCGATATTGAATGGCATTTCATTGGCCCTATTCAATCCAACAAAACACGGCAAATCGCCGCGGCTTTTTCCTGGGTTCATAGCGTTGACCGCCTGAAAGTTGCAAGACGCCTGAGCGAGCAAAGAGAAACCGGCCTGCCCCCATTGAATATTTGCCTTCAGGTCAACATTAACAATGAGCAGAGTAAATCCGGGTGCCGGCCAGAGGAACTGCCGGAACTGGTTTCAGAGATAAGCCAGCTGCCGGGGCTCACGCTCAGAGGGCTTATGGCCATACCAGATCCGGACCAGAGCGAGACCGGCTTGAGGCAGAGTTTCCGAATGCTTGCAAATGCATTGAAAGAGCTAAAGCGAGACTTTCCGGAAGCCGGGCCACTGGACACTTTATCCATGGGCATGTCCGGGGATCTCGAAACGGCAATCGCAGAAGGCTCTACCTGTGTCCGCATTGGCACAGCCGTCTTTGGCGAGCGCTCCCGGAAGAGCTGAACAGGCCCGTACCTGCTATTATCGGAACCGGAATACAACCGAATAACCGCTGGAGCAAACCTTGAGCAAATCACCAACCATTTCGTTCATCGGTGCAGGCAACATGGCCAGTGCCATTATTGGCGGCATGCTGGATAGCGGCTTCAAAGCCAGCAGCATTTGGGCCAGTGCGCCGGACGACGGACACCTGCAATCCATTCGCAAGCGCTTTGGAATCAGCGTGACAACCGATAACCGCTACTGCGCGCAGCAGGCAGATATAGTGGTGCTCGCGGTTAAACCCCAGGCCATGGCCGACGTATGTCGCGACATAGCCCCCATCGCTCAGAACACTCGCCCGCTGATGGTTTCCATAGCAGCTGGCCTTGGCGCCGATACTCTTGATGAGTGGCTGGGCGGCGGCTTGCCCATTGTACGAGTCATGCCCAACACGCCCTCGCTGGTGGGTAAGGGCGCTGCAGGTCTATTCGCCAGCGAAAGCGTCACCAGCGCCCAGAAAAAGGCTGTGCAATCGGTTTTTGAAGGCATCGGCCTTGCAGTATGGGTTGAGGATGAAGCGTTGCTTCACGGCGTAACAGCCCTTTCCGGTAGCGGCCCCGCTTATTTCTTTCTGATGCTGGAAGCTCTGGAGGCCGCAGCAACAGACGCCGGCGTAAACCCTGCAACCGCCCGCCAGCTTGCCATTCAAACCATGGCAGGCGCCGCTGAAATGGCCGCCAAGAGCGAGCAGGATCCAGCGCAACTGAAGAAGAACGTGATGTCTCCGGGCGGAACAACTGAACAGGCGGTGCATACCTTCGAAGAGGGCGGCATGCGCGAACTGGTTAAAAAAGCGTATAACGCTGCGTACAAGCGCTCGGAAGAAATGGCCAAAGAACTGGCTGGCAAAGATTAAAACAGTCACTGACAACGGAGAACAGGTTACATGCTGGCAGACATCCTGATTACGATCCTGCTGATCGCGTCCACGTTTTACATGACCATAATTCTGCTGCGTTTTTTGCTGCAACTGGCTCGAGCTGATTTCTATAACCCGATCTCCCAGTTCGCAGTGAAAGCAACAAACCCCTTGCTTCGCCCTATGCGCCGGATTATTCCTGGCTGGGGCGGCATTGACGGTGCGGCACTGGTACTGGCGGTTCTCATTCAGGCAGTCGTATTCTTCCTGATTCTTGTAGCCCTCAACGGCGGCATACCATCCATAAACCCGCTCATACTCTTGGTTTGGGGCGTTATCGCAGTACTGGAACTGATCGTGAAGATTTACTTTTGGTCGGTTATCGCTGTAGTGGTTGTCAGCTGGATTGCCCCGGGAAGCAGCCACCCCGCCATTCAGCTTGTCGCACAAATCACAGAGCCCGTTATGCGCCCCGTGCGCAATTTGATGCCGTCCATGGGCGGTTTGGACCTGTCACCTATTATCGTTTTTCTGATTCTGAACGTTATCACGGTTGTTATTGGCCACATGAAAATGGCTGTCGGCCTTGGAGCCATTGGGCTGGGAATGTAGGTCACGTCTCAAATCAACAATCTGTAACAGTTCTCCACAAAAATCCTGAATCTTGCGCCGCATCATCAACCTGTTGATTTTGCGGCTTTTTTCATTAAACTCCTGCCACCAACTGCTACATACCAAAAATCGCCTGACTCCAAACATTGCGGGAACAGGTTAGTATTAACAGTAATTAATTAATTCGTCCATCATGCGGAGCCCGGTTTAGCTAGCCGGGGGAATGCCGGAAGTGGTGCAGAGGGAATATCCGATGAGTCTTCAGGGAAACCTTACCCAGCAGGTAGAAGCCTACCATAACTGGAAAAAAGAGCTGATCCGCCAGATCGGCCGTTACCGGCTGTGGCTTCAGGACAACAACCTGTTCTCTGATGATATCAGTGCACGGATTCGTCATGGGCTTGAACTGCTTGTTGAAGACGAGCTTACCATTGCATTTGTTGGTGAGTACTCTCGTGGCAAAACGGAACTCATAAACGCTCTGTTCTTCTCTGACTTTGGCCAGCGCATGTTGCCTTCACAGGCCGGGCGCACAACCATGTGCCCTACTGAGTTATTCTTTGATCGCAGCGCCAACGAAAACTACCTACTGCTGCTTCCCATCGAAACCCGCACCGGCGAATTGTCACTGCAGCAACTACGCAAGCAACCAGAGCGTTGGGTTAAGCACGAACTGGATGAGCGCGACCCTGAAATCATGCGCGAGGTTCTGGGCGAAGTAGCTCGAGTGAAAAGCGTTTCCCCCGGAGAGGCACGCGCTCTGGGCTTTGATGAAAGTATGCTGGAGCAAGACCGCAACAATCCCGGCAAGGTTCTGATTCCTGCCTGGCGCAATGCACAGATCAGTATCCGCCACCCCCTGTTTGAACGCGGATTGCGGATTCTCGACACACCGGGCCTGAACGCACTCGGCTCCGAGCCAGAGCTCACAATCAGCATGCTCCCGCGCGCGCACGCTATTATCTTCGTGCTAAGTGCCGATACTGGCGTTACCGCCAGCGATATGACTATCTGGAAGGAATACATTGATACCGAGCATGCCGACCACCGTGCCGGTCGCTTTGCGGTACTGAACAAGATTGATGTGCTGTGGGACGACCTGCAGGGCGAGAAGCACACACACGATGCTATCGAGCGGGTGCGTGGCTATACCGCAGATCATCTGGGCATCCGCCAACAAGATGTCATCCCTTTGTCGGCAAAACAGGGATTGGTTGCCAGAGTCCGGAAAGATTCTGATCTTTTCGCCCGCTCCAACATTGGCAATCTTGAGCAGCTGATTATTCAGCGCATCCTGATGCATAAAGAGCAGCTGATCACCCAAAGCCTGATCAACGATCTGCTGGGTATGCTGCAAAATAGCCAGGCCGCCATGCAGAACCGGCTTGACTCTCTTGACGAAGAATTCAAGGCCTGCTCCGGCGTGACCATGGACAAAGCGGCCCTTGCTCGCTTGGCCGACCGCTCCCAGAAAGATTACGACTTTTACTATAAAAAGCTGATCACGCTGCGCTCAAGCCGCCGACTCATGGCATCTCAAGGCGATATGCTGAAAAAGCTGGTAGACGAAGACCGGTTTGAAGCTCATGCCGAAAAAATCCGGAAATCCATGACAAAAAGCTGGACGACGGCGGGCATGAACAACGCCATGGAACAGTTTTTCGAGCTGCTTGAGGGCGACTTCAGCAACCTTCTCAGTGAGGGTCGCCTTGCCGAGAAGATGGTTGGTGCCATTTACCGTCGCTACAACGAAGATACCCGTGCCCGCCACCTGGAGCCTATTCCTCTTCGCGCCGGCCGCCATGTTATTGCTATAAGAGAACTGCGCAAAAAAGCCCGACGCTTCCGCGCCAGCCCCAAAAACCTGCTGACTGAGCAGTCCGTCCTGGTACAACGTTTTTTCAATGTCATGGTGAGCGAAGCCAGAACCCTGCATGCTCGTGTACGCGCAGATGTAGAGCGCTGGCCTTCAGAAGCCCTGCTACCGATCATGCAGTACTCCATGGAGCAAAAACAGTTACTGGAACATCAAATCCGTCGCCTTAGGGATATGGTGAGAAGCGATCGTGACAGCCGCACCGAGCGCGAACGGCTCCACAACACTATCACTGATTTGCGCCGTCAACTGGAATTGGCGGATGCCATGCAGCGTCAAATCCGCAAGCCTGCACCAACCATGATCCAGCAAAAAGTGGTCAATATTTCAGGCGGGTTCTAGCCCGCCGCTTGACCCTCGTACAGTCTGTCGGTTGCAGGTATGACGACCCGCCTTTAAACTGCTCTGCTGGTACAGGCGTTTGCCCTTGCCAGCAAAGTAGTTTTCTAACGGACCGAACCAGGAACCTGCCGCGCCAATGCCCGATTCCCTGCCTGTGGATTCTGTCGGGGTAGTCACCCCGCAGACGTACCATTTTGAAACGCCCATTGAACTGGCGTGCGGCCAAACGCTGGAGCGCTATGATCTGGTAGTTGAGACCTATGGCGAACTTAACGCCGATCGCAGCAATGCTGTGCTCATCTGCCATGCCTTGAGCGGGCACCACCACGCCGCCGGCTACCATTCTATGGACGACCGCAAGCCCGGCTGGTGGGATACTTGCATAGGCCCCGGCAAGCCCGTTGATACCAATCGGTTTTTTGTAGTGTGCCTCAACAACCTGGGTGGTTGCCATGGCAGCACCGGCCCCATCTCGACCAACCCTGCCACAGGCAAGCCTTACGGCCCGGATTTTCCCGTAGTCACCGTTGGCGACTGGGTTAAAAGCCAGGCACTGCTGGCGGACCGCCTCGGAATTGACTGCTGGGCAGCGGTAGTAGGTGGCTCTCTGGGCGGCATGCAGGCACTGCAATGGAGTCTGGACTATCCGGACAGGCTGAAACATGCCGTGGCCATTGCCTCCAGTCCACGCCTCACAGCTCAGAACATTGCCTTTAATGAGGTAGCGCGCCAGGCAATCACCTCGGACCGTGAATTCCATGATGGCCGCTACTTTGATTTCGACACCCTGCCCCGCCGCGGGCTGATGCTGGCGCGAATGGTAGGCCACATCACTTATCTCTCCGATGCCTCCATGGGAGAGAAATTTGGCCGCGAATTACGAGATCAGGCTTACAAATTTGGTTACGATGCCGAGTTCCAGGTTGAAAGCTACCTCCGCTATCAGGGCGAGCGCTTCTCTGAAGTCTTCGACGCCAACACCTATCTACTGATGACCCGCGCACTGGATTATTTCGACCCCGCCTATGAGTTTGGCGGAGATTTGTCCAAGGCCATGGCTGAAGCCAGCTGTGAGTTTCTGGTGCTTTCGTTCAGCACAGACTGGCGCTTCACTCCGGCCCGTTCAGAAGAGATGGTAAACGCCATGATCGCAGCTCGGCGGAAGGTAAGTTATGCAGAAATTGACGCACCTTGGGGCCACGATGCATTCCTGATCCCAACCCCTCGCTATACTGATATCTTTACCGCATACATGGACCGTGTTGCCAGAGAGGTGGGCGCATGAGAGCGGATCTTGAAATCATCCAGCAATGGGTAAAGCCTGGCCACCATGTACTGGACCTTGGTTGTGGTGACGGCACCTTGCTCGATTACCTCAAGCGGGAACGCAATGCCACAGGGTTTGGTCTGGAAATTAACCCCGACCACATAACTACCTGCATGAACCGCGGTGTTTCAGTGATCGAACAGAACCTGGATACCCAGGGCCTGGACAACTTTGAAGACAACAGCTTCGATATTGTATTGATGACGCAGGCACTGCAGGCAGTTCGCCGCCCAGACAAGGTGCTGGATGAAATGCTGCGTCTTGGCGACGAAGGCATAGTGACCTTCCCCAACTTCGCACACTGGCGACTGCGCTGGGGGCTGGCTCTTAGCGGCCGCATGCCCGAATCAGACGCATTACCCTATAAGTGGTACAACACCCCCAACATACGGTTATGTACCTTCAAGGATTTTGAAGCCCTGTGCCGCGAGAAAGGCATTCGCATCAAAAGCCGTCGCGTAGTGGACGGTCAGCACCAGAACAACTGGCTGGCGCGTTTCTGGCCGAACCTGTTGGGTGAGATCGCGATCTACCGCATTACCCGGGAGAAAACGTAATGAAAACCAGAGCCCTGCACAACATTATTGCCATGGCAGCAGCCGCATTCCTGGCCGCCCTTGTGAGCCTTCCCGCTTTGGCCGGATCGGAAGATTTCGGAGACTATCAGGTTCACTGGAGCGTGTTTCCAAGCACCTTTCTTACACCTGAAGTCGCAAAGGCCAACAACCTTCAGCGCAGCAGAAGTATTGGCGTCGTTAACATTTCCATTATGCAGGAAGACGCAAACGGGACTATTAAACCCGTACCCGGTCAGGTGGAAGGCAAGGTTTCAAACGACATTCAGCAAGTAAAGTTTCTGGCCTTTCGCAGAATACAGGAAGGCGACTCCGTGTACTTTATTGCCCAGTACCAGTACTCATCTGGTGAGCTGATGACATTCAACGTTACCGCTCGCCCTACCGGGCATAAACAGGACTTACCGGTACGTTTTGCCCACACTCTTTTTGGCGACTGAGCAGACCATGCCCGAGCAACTTGTTATTGCCAGTAACAACAAAGGCAAAATCAGCGAATTTACCCAACTTCTTGCGCCACTGGATCTTATTCCAGTGCCCCAAGGCGAACTAGGGGTGAGCGAAGCTGAAGAGCCAGCCGTTACCTTTGTGGAGAACGCCATTCTTAAAGCGCGCCACGCCGCCCGTGAAACCGGTTTGCCGGCACTGGCTGATGATAGCGGCCTGGCGGTAGACGCACTGGGCGGCGCACCGGGGGTTCGCTCCGCACGTTACGCCGGGGCTGGCGCTTCCGATACGGATAATCTTAACGCACTCCTGGAAGCCATGAAGGACGTGCCCGACGGCCAGCGCAACGCACAATTCCACTGTGTTCTCGTGTATCTGCGCCACGCAGACGACCCCACTCCCATTGTGTGCCATGGACGTTGGCCAGGCACGATTCTCAGGGCACCCAGAGGCGACGGTGGTTTTGGCTACGATCCCATCTTTCTTTGCCCGGAAAAGAACTGCAGCGCTTCTGAGCTGAGCCGGGATGAGAAGAACCGGGTCAGTCACCGCGGCCGCGCCTTGGCATTGCTTATGGAACAGCTCAAGGCTGAGGCCTGAGTTCCTTGGCCACTTTCACACCCGAGCCGGTCACGCCACCCCTTAGCCTGTACATTCACGTACCCTGGTGCGTGCGCAAATGTCCCTACTGCGATTTCAATTCCCACGCTGTTCAGAACGACATACCTGAATCCGCCTACCTTAATGCCCTGTTTGAAGACATTGACCAGGACCTCCCACTGGCGTCGGGCCGAACTGTAGAAACCGTATTTATCGGGGGTGGTACACCCTCACTGATGAGTGGCGCATTTTACCAAAAACTTTTCAAAGGACTGCGGGAGCGACTGGCCTTTGCAGCCGAGGCAGAAATCACCCTCGAAGCTAACCCGGGCACTCTGGAAGAAGGCCGGTTCGAGGCCTTCCGCGGCGCCGGCATCAACCGTTTATCTATCGGTGTGCAAAGCTTCAACCCGGCACACCTGAAAGCCCTTGGCCGAATTCATGACAGCACGGCAGCACATAGAGCGATCGAGTCTGCCCAAAAGGCCGGCTTCGACAACTTCAATCTGGACTTGATGCACGGCCTACCCGGCCAAACTCCAAACGAGGCGTTGGAAGATCTCAGGGCCGCAATGAGCCATGAACCGCCTCATTTATCCTGGTATCAGCTCACGCTGGAGCCGAATACAGAGTTTTACAGCCGACCACCAGACTTGCCAGACGACGAACTACTCTGGGAAATTGCCCAGCGCGGTAGTGAGTTTCTGTACCAGCACGGCTTCAGCGACTACGAGGTGTCTGCCTGGTGCCAGCAAGGCAAGGCCTCAAGGCACAACCTCAACTACTGGACCTTCGGGGATTATCTGGCGCTAGGTGCAGGAGGGCACGGCAAAATCAGCCTTCCCGACGGCACCATAAAGCGCTACTGGAAAACACGTCAGCCAGAGGCCTACCTCAACCGGATCGGCAGTCGTACCGCCGGAAGCGACACGATAGGAGTGGCAGAACTCCCTCTGGAGTTCCTGATGAACGCTCTGCGCCTGCGCGAAGGGGTGGATGAACGCCTTTTCTATAAGCGAACGGGTTTACCCTTGTCATCCATTGAGGTACAACTTCAGTCGTTGCGTGATGATAAATTGCTGACGGATGACCGGCTTCAAGCCACCGGCTTGGGGCAAAGGTATCTCAACAGCCTGTTGGAGCGTTTTCTGTAATGGACACGGCAAAACGATTGTTGGCTTTCTCCAAAGTTCTGAAAGGCTGCCTGATAGCAACGGTGGTGTTACTCGCTGTGCTAATACTGATTAATCAGCCTCTGAAAACCGGGGCTGCGCATCAGGGCATTGTGAGCTTTCAGTTAGCGGGTGGTGCTGAGCAAGCGCTGGCGATTGTACAAAGCTGGGGAGAGGAGGGTTTGCAGTGGGCCAAACTGTCTCTTTGGCTCGATTTCTTTTTCATCCCGATCTACTGCCTGACCCTGATTCTGCTAACCCGACACTGCACTCTCGACCGGCCAGGCGTTCGTGAACAAACCGCCGCACGCTGGGTCAGGGCACTGTTTATTGTTGCCGGCGTGGCGGATGCGACAGAGAATGTCTTGCTGCTGAATAACCTGGAGGCGCCCACGGATGCCATTAGCCTTGCGGCCACCATCAGTTCCCTGGCCAAATTCACGGCCCTTACACTAGGCCTTGCAGGGCTTGTGATTATCCGTGCAGCCCGGCGCCATCCATTAGCGCCGGGGTAGCTGCTCAGGCGTGAAACCTAGTTGGTGCGGTGAAACAACAAGTCCCAAACACCATGACCCAGGTTTTCACCACGCTTTTCAAACTTGGTAACCGGGCGATAATCCGGCCGCGGTGAGTATTGACCCTGCTCCTGGGTATTGGCAAACCCCTCAGAATCACCCATCACTTCCATCATATGCTCTGCATAGTTTTCCCAGTCAGTGGCCAGATGCAGAATGCCGCCAACACGCAACTTATGGCGTATGCGTTGGACAAATTCAGGCTGAACCAACCGACGCTTGTGATGCTTCTTTTTGTGCCAGGGGTCCGGGAAGAACACCATGACCTGATCCAGGCAGGCGTCCGGCAGGCACAAATCGATCACATCGTTAGCATCTATGTTGTAAACGCGGATGTTCTCCAGGCCCCGCTCTTCGATCTCTTTGAGCAATGCGCCGACGCCCGGTAAATGAACCTCCACACCAATGAAATCCTGCTCCGGGGCCGCTTCGGCCATTTCTGCCAGCGAACGCCCCATGCCGAAACCAATTTCAAGGTTGAGCATGGCATCACGGCCGAAGACCTGGCGTGGATCAATCATGCCGTTTTCACGGGCCAGGCCAAACTTTGGCCAACTGCGTTCGTAGGCCTTTTTCTGGCCTTCGGTCATACGCCCCTGGCGCAAAACAAAGCTGCGGACGCCACGGCGAGTCGTAATAGGCGATTCGCTTGCCGCTTGTTTCGATTCGTTTTCGTCGCCAAGGTCGTGTGGTTCTTTCTGGTCAGTCATCTGCAATCCTTAACCCCAGGCTGCGGGTGTTGTAAACGGAGTTTGCACACAGTTTACCAGAGTAAAAAGAATCAGGCGGATACCACAGAACTCTTTCCGGTTTGACGGTCAAACTGTCGGTAGCCCAACGCCTCCATCAGATGTGGCTGAGTAACCGAGTCAGCTCCCTCAAGATCCGCCAGCGTGCGCGCAACCCGCAGTATCCGGTGCAGCGCCCTGGCTGACAGCCCCAGTTTCTCCATTGCCCCGGAAAGCAGCTTTTCACTAGTGTGCTCAAGGCGGCAGACCTTCTGCAGCTCGCGCCCTGACAGGGTCGCATTAACACAGCCACGTTGAGTCTGGCGATCTCTGGCAAACGCTACCCGCTCTCTCACCAGGGCACTGGACTCGCCATCCCCGCCGGATTGCATCAATACGTCGCCACTTTGCACAGGCACCTCCACATGCAAATCGAACCTATCCAACAACGGACCGGATATTTTCGAGCGATAACGCATCACCTGCTGGGGCGTACATTGGCATTCAATGGTTGGATGCCCACTGTAGCCGCATGGGCAAGGATTCATAGCGCCGATAACCTGAAACCGTGCAGGAAACGTGACCTGCCGCGCGGCACGGCTGATGGAGATCTCACCGGTTTCCATAGGTTCACGCAGCACTTCCAGAACCCGGCGCTCAAACTCCGGCAGCTCGTCGAGAAACAACACCCCCCGGTGTGCCAGAGATATTTCTCCCGGCCGGGGGCTGCTACCTCCGCCCACCAAAGCCACAGCAGACGCCGTATGGTGGGGAGATCTGAACGGTGGTTGGCGCCAACCACCCTCTCCTACCCGCAACCCTGCGACCGAATGCACGCTGGCCACTTCCATGGCGTGATCATCGTTCAAATCCGGCAGTATTCCGGGTAACCGGCTGGCCAGCATGCTTTTCCCGGTTCCCGGGGGGCCAAAGAAGAGTAAATTGTGGGCACCAGCGGCAGCCACTTCCAGCGCTCGACGAGGGACACTTTGGCCTCGCACATCCGCAAGATCGGGCATACTTGCGCATGCCAAGTGTTCCGGCTTTGTGCGGGGCACAGGCACCAAACGGGCGCGCCCACTCAGGTGTTCGCATACTGCCAGTATATGCCCCGCTGCCAGCACATCGCCCTGGCTTGCAAGCGCCGCTTCGTCAGCGTTGCTATTGGGCACCAGCAAACCCCGCCCTGCTTTTCGCGCCGCCAAAACGGCGGGCAACACACCTTTTAGCGGGCGGAGCGCGCCATCGAGTGAGAGCTCTCCAAGGAATTCCAAGGCGGTGAGGCTTTCAGCAGGGATCTGCCCGGAGGCGGCGAGAATACCAAGAGCGATGGGCAGATCAAATCGGCCGCCCTCTTTTGGCAAGTCTGCGGGGGCAAGATTGATGGTTATTCTTCTGGCTGGAAATTCGAAGCCTGCGTTCAGCAGGGCACTTCTTACGCGTTCGCGGCTTTCACGCACGCCGGTTTCTGGCAGGCCAACAATAGAAAGCGCGGGAAGCCCCCCAGAGAGATGAACCTCTACCGTGACCTCCGGCGCAGACACGCCAATAATGGCGCGGGAATGAACGACAGCAAGCATAACAACCTTCCATGGTTTCTGAGTATCAGTGCGGGACCACAACGGTTAGCCCCACCTGAGCCCGGCGTCCTGCCAGGATGAATTCGGTTTACTGAGCTTTCGGAGACTTCTCCAGCTCTGCCACTCGTTTTTCGAGGGCTTCTACCATTTCACGGGTTTTCATAAGCACTGCTTGTTGGGCATCAAACTCATCACGGGTTACAAGTTCCAGGCGGGACAGAACCGATGTAACCGCTGCGCGGGCCTGAGTTTCAAAATCGTCCCGGGCGGCGCGTGCCATATCCGGCACAAATTGCCCAAACTGCCCCTGTAACTGCGCAAAAATATCCTGTGGGCCTTTCACTCATCACCTCACTGATTAAAATAATGTCCGATTTCGGCCAAAAGACAAGAGCCGCGACCTGTTAGCAGGAGTGTATCACACCGCCACCCCTGCCATACTAGGCACGTTGGGCACTATAATAGCGCTGCCTGCCCCTTGGTTTGCTCCAATGTGGCTCAAGGGATGGCAGAGCGCCCTGATCTGGTGCACAAACTGACTATCAGACTAACAGCAACATGCAACAAAAGATCATCAAACCCATGATTTAAAAGTATTTTTTTGCGTTGGCACACCCGGTGCTATAGCTCTTGTACGCAATCCGCACAGTTGACGTGCAGAGCGGCAGCACTCCGAACTCAACGAATGGCCACTGGCCTCTCATGTTGGGACGGTTTTACCAAGGAGAAAGCAATGAAACTTGTGACAGCGATCATCAAGCCTTTCAAGTTGGATGATGTCCGAGAGGCACTATCCGAGATTGGAGTACAAGGCGTAACCGTCACCGAAGTTAAAGGCTTCGGGCGGCAGAAAGGCCACACAGAACTTTATCGTGGCGCGGAATATGTGGTGGATTTTCTGCCAAAGGTAAAAGTTGAAGTAGCCATTGGCGACAATCTTCTGGACCAGGTTATCGAATCCATTACCAAAGCTGCCAACACCGGCAAAATTGGCGACGGCAAGATCTTCGTAACCGAACTGCTACAGGCGATTCGAATCCGGACAGGCGAGACTGGCGAAGAAGCGGTCTGATCCAGCTCTGGTTACCTGAACAAACCAACGCAAAAAAACCAATCTGAAGTGCCTTGTGCGGAGGGCTTCCTATGGAAAGCAATATTTTTCACCTGCAGTATGCAATAGATACCTTTTATTTCCTGATGTGCGGCGCATTAGTTATGTGGATGGCCGCCGGTTTTGCCATGCTCGAATCCGGGCTGGTAAGAGCTAAAAACACCACCGAAATACTCACCAAAAACGTCGCGCTTTATGCCATTGCCTGCACCATGTACCTGGTGTGCGGCTATGCCATTATGTACGACGGCACCCTTCTGCTAAGCGGCATTGAGCAAACCGATGCGGTGGCAGTTCTGGGTGACTTTGCAAGCCGGGAAGATGGCTTCGAAGGCGGTGCGATTTACTCCAGCGCTGCAGATTTCTTTTTCCAGGTGGTGTTTGTCGCTACCGCCATGTCGATCGTATCCGGTGCCGTAGCAGAGCGAATGAAACTCTGGGCATTCCTCGCCTTTGCGGTAGTGATGACCGGAGTAATCTACCCTCTGGAAGGCTCCTGGACCTGGGGAGGCAAGGATGTTTTCGGGCTTTACAACCTGGGTGACCTTGGCTTCAGTGACTTTGCCGGTTCTGGCATTGTCCACCTGGCCGGTGCAGCCGCCGCTCTAGCTGGCGTGCTGCTGCTGGGCGCCCGAAAAGGCAAATACGGCCCCAAGGGTGAAATCCGGGCAATCCCGGGCTCTAACCTGCCCCTGGCTGCGCTAGGCACCTTTATCTTGTGGATGGGCTGGTTCGGCTTCAACGGCGGTTCTGTTCTTAAACTGGGTGATATCGCCAGTGCCAACTCGGTTGCCATGGTTTTCCTCAACACCAACGCTGCTGCTGCCGGTGGCGCTATAGCCGCCCTGACAACCGGTCGCCTGCTGTTTGGTAAAGCGGATTTAACCATGCTCCTCAACGGCGCCATCGCCGGCTTGGTGGTTATCACCGCCGAGCCCTCTACCCCAAGTGCACTGATTGCGACTCTCTGGGGTGCTCTGGGTGGTGTAGCAGTGGTGTTCAGCGTTATCTTTCTCGACAAACTGCGTATCGACGACCCAGTGGGCGCCATCTCGGCTCACGGCGTATGCGGGTTTCTCGGCCTGATACTCGTGCCCGTTACCAACGGAGATGCAAGCTTCAGCGGGCAGTTGATCGGCGCGGCAACCATCTTCGGGTGGGTGTTCCTGGCCAGCCTGCTGGTGTGGGGCATAATCAAAGCGGTGATGGGAGTAAGGGTCAGCGAACAGGAAGAGTACGAGGGCGTTGATTTGGCTGAGTGCGGCATGGAAGCCTACCCGGAGTTTGTTACCGGGAAGTGATACAGGCTTTATTCATGTAAAAAAAGGGGGGAGCCATTTGGCTCCCCCCTTTTTTTGCTCTGAGCATAGCCCCGCCTTAACCCTCTCCGGGACGCGTTTCGTCTTCAAGGGCGTCTATCATGAACTGGGGCATGGCGAGCGCGCCGTAGTGAATGCCACGATTGTAGTAGCGGGTTACGAAGGGCCGCTTGTTGGCGTCGTCTTCGCGGAAATACCTCAACGGATTGTCTTTACTGGCCATGGTGCAGCTCCACCAGCCGGTGGGGTAAACGGGCTGAGGGAACGGCAGTGTTTGCACGTGGTCGAAGCCGGCTTTGCGCATGTCATTGTGCATGTCTTTGATGATGGTATCGGTGTGCAGCAACGGTGATTCGCTTTGCTGTACGATAATACCGCCTTCGCCCAGCGCCAGCATGGCGTCGCGATAGAAATCCAGAGCAAACAGTCCTTCTGCGGGGCCAACCGGGTCGGTGCTGTCGATAATGATGATATCGATGCTGCCGGGATCCACCTCCCGCATCCACTGAACACCGTCGCCAAAGAAGAAGTTGGCACGTGGGTCATCATTGGATTCACACAGCTCAGGGAAGTACTTCTCGGACATGCTGGTAACGCGCTCGTCGATCTCAACCTGCCAGGCCTCTTCCACATCAGGGTGTTTCAGCACTTCTTTCAAGGTACCGCAGTCTCCGCCTCCCACAATCACAACCTTTTTCGGGTTTTTATGGGTGAAGAGCACCGGGTGGGTCATCATCTCGTGATAAAGGAAGTTGTCCCGGGTGGTCAGCATTACGCAGCCATCCAGCACCATAAGATTGCCGAAGGTTTCCGTTTCGTATATTTCCAGCTTCTGAAACGGTGTCTGCTCCTCGTGCAGTTTCTTTTTCACCTGGAGGGAAAATGCGGTTCCCTGATCCTGGAATACTTCGGTGAACCAATCTTTATTCAGCGTTGTCATGGTGCTCTCCTGCAAAACCCTGGCGCAATGGTCAAAACGTGTATTGTAGGGGCCTGTGCCGGCCAGCCATAGTGTTTGTTGGCAATTATTGAGGTTTGCTGCCGTTACCACCCCATCCAAGGAAACAGGCCCTTTCAGCGGCAATGGCTAAACCCTACAATACCAATCATTAAGCCGGCCTGCCCGGCCCCCGGTTTTCATAAGGATAGTATCCATGAGCAACACCAGCGCCTCACCGGCCCACAAGGTTTATAACATCACCCAATGGAGCGATGGCTATATTGGCGTTAATCCCGAGGGTGAGGTTGTTATTCGGCCAAACCGAGGCAAGAACGATGCGGAGATCAACCTGCCGGAGTTAACTCGTTCGCTGGTGGACTCCGGGCTACAACTACCTGTGCTGATCCGCTTTACAGATATTCTGCACGACCGGGTGAACAAGCTGTGCAATTCATTCAATAAAGTAACCGCTGAGCATGACTACCAAGGCCAATACACAGCGGTTTACCCCATAAAGGTAAACCAGCAGCGGCGAGTGGTTGAAGAGCTGATTGCCGCAGAACCGGCTGCCAGCAACGGCCAAATCGGCCTGGAGGCCGGCAGCAAACCAGAACTCATGGCCGTGCTGGCACTGGCCAGGCAGACTGGCTCGGTTATCGTGTGCAACGGCTACAAAGACAGAGAGTACATCCGCCTGGCGCTTATCGGCCAGAAGCTGGGCCACCGGGTGTTTATTGTGGTGGAGAAACAATCAGAGTTGCCGCTGATTCTGGACGAAGCCAAAAAGCTGGAGGTTTCTCCGCTCATCGGTGTTCGGGTTCGCCTGGCCACCATTGGCAAGGGCAACTGGCAGAACACGGGCGGCGAAAAGTCCAAGTTCGGCTTGTCTGCCAGCCAGGTTCTGGATGTCGTCAACACTCTGCGCGAAGCCGATGCCCTGGATACCCTGCAACTGCTGCACTTCCACCTGGGCTCCCAGATAGCCAATATTCGCGATATTCAGACCGGGTTGCGGGAATGTGCGCGCTTTTACAGCGAACTGAGACACATGGGTGCCCCGGTGAACACCGTGGATATAGGCGGTGGGCTTGGCGTTGACTACGAAGGTACTCGCTCCCGAAGCGCCTGTTCCATGAATTACACCATGTATGAGTATGCCTACAACGTGGTGCGTGTGCTGCAAACTGAATGCGATCGTTACGACCTTCCGCACCCGGATCTGATCAGCGAATCCGGCCGGGCACTGACCGCGCACCATTCCGTGCTGGTGACCAATGTAATTGACCATGAGGAGCCGGAAGATCACTCTTCCCAAGAGCCAGCTGAGGATGCACCGGCACCTCTGCAAGATCTCTGGCGAGACCTTAAAAGCCTGGAAGACCCGGAATCTCCACGCTCGCTGGCAGAAATCTATCACGACGTTCTGCACGCCATGGCAGATGTTCACGGCCAGTTTGCCCACGGCACACTCACTCTGCAGGAGCGTGCCGATTCAGAAATACTGTACATCCGCTGTTGCCGGCTACTTCACAGCCAACTGGATAAAAACAGCCGGGCCCACCGCGAAATCATTGACGAGCTGAACGAAAAACTGGCTGCGAAGTTGTTTGTTAACTTCTCGCTTTTCCAGTCGCTGCCGGATGTATGGGGCATCGACCAGATATTTCCGGTAATGCCCATAAACGGCCTGAATCGCCCGCTCACCCGCAGGGCGGTGATTCAGGATATCACCTGTGATTCGGATGGCCGCATCGACCGCTATGTGGATGGCCAGGGCACGGAAACCACCCTTCCCCTGCCCGAAGAGAAGCCTGGCGAGGCTTTGCTGATGGGCTTCTTTATGACCGGTGCCTATCAGGAAATTCTGGGGGATATGCACAACCTGTTTGGTGACACACACTCTGTAGACGTACGTTTGAACGATTCCGGGGGCTATGATATCAACACGCCCATTATCGGCGACACTGTGGCCCACGTGCTCAGGTATGTTAACTTCGAGCCCAACAACCTGCTGCAAGCTTACCGCAACAAGTTTGCCGCAAGTGACTTGCCTGAAAGTACCCAAGCCGTACTGCTGGAAGAGTTGGCTGCCGGGCTTGAGGGTTACACTTATCTCGAAGAATAAGCGTTTCTTTTAAACACAACTGATCCGCTCTGAAACCCGCCCCGTAAATATCGTAACTGACAATCCCGGGGCGAGTGCATCGAATGAGTAACGTAACAAACATAGACCATGCAACTGTCAAGGAGCGTCCGGTGACCACACTGGATCAACAGCCAGCACGTGCCGAGGGCCGAAAGGACCCCTGGAGCCAGCTGTTGGTGAAAGTGGGGAAAAGCCAGGATCGCCAAGCCTACCACTCTTTATTTGAGCACTTCGCGCCACAGCTGAAGTATTACGCCATGGCTAATGGCATGGCCAGCCACGCAGACGAACTGGTTCAGGAAGTGTTCGTTTCTATCTGGCGCCGGGCCTGCCTGTATGACTGGCAAAAAGCCGCAGCTTCTACCTGGATTTTCACCATCGCACGTAACCAGCGCATCGATATGTTGCGCAAGATGCGTCGCTCCAGTGTGGAGATGGCAGTGGAAACCGAAGATCTATGGCAGATTCCCGGAGAAGACGACAATCAGCCGGTCACCTCACTGCACCGTCTCATGTCCGAGCGTCGCGTCAGAGAGTCGCTAAGCCAGTTGCCAGAAGACCAGATTACAGTCATTGCCAAGGTATATATGGAGCAGAAGTCCCACCAGATGGTGGCAGACGAACTGAACATTCCCTTGGGCACAGTAAAGAGCCGGGTGCGCCTTGCTCTGAGCAAACTGAAAGTGATTTTGCAGGATCAGAACGTATGACACGGCATCACCCCGATAGCCTGAGCCTGATGGAATACAGTGCGGGCAACCTGAGCGAACCCCATGCTCTTTGCATCCGCCTCCATCTCGACAACTGCGCACAGTGCCGCTGCCAGGTAGACACCCTCGACAGCCTGGGTGCTGTGGTGATGGAAAAGCAGCCGAAAGTCAGCGTTTCCGGAACGATGTTCGATGACATCCTCGCGAGAATAGACAGCTCAACAGAACCCAGGCCGCAAGTAAAAATGCAGCCCAAGACGAGCCTGCTACAAAAATTGCTGGGTGAAGACATAAACAATCTGCCCTGGAAACGGCAATTGGGGGATGTCAGCGTTCTGGATATTACCGGGAAGTTTCCGGGCCAGAATGAACAGGTTGTCCTGCAGAAGCTGGTAGCCGGGGGTAAGGCCCCCGCTCACACACACCGTGGTACTGAAACAACCATCGTGCTGCAGGGAATGTTCTCCGACCATAAAGGTGTATTCAGCCAATGGGATTTTGTGGTTCTGACCGAACAGGATGAGCACAAGCCTGTCGCACTTGGTTCAGAGGACTGCATTACGCTCTCGGTGCTGAGTGCTCCGGTCAAACTGACTGGCACCTTCACTCGTTTGCTGAATCCGTTTATACGCTGATTTTTTCTCACACCCATTTGCTGAGTGCGACTTTGGCTGGCCTCTACCAGGGCAAAACCGAGCCATCCCAGCTCAAAAAGCAACCATTTTCCATCGGTGTTATTCCTTCAATAACCGACAACAAATTCACGGTGCCTTAGCCACGGCAACAACGCCTGAGCCAAAGTGGCAAAGCCCGTTGCATTCACGGCAAAAGCCCGAGCCATACTCATCGCTTTCAGGTCTTCCAGGCGCTTTTCGGGGAAAATGTCATCATTGTGCAGCAAGCCTGCGGCGTACAAGAACGTATCTATGCCCCGGGACGCCGGAATAACCTTTTCCAGCGCCAGTGCAACCTTCTGAGGTGACTGTTCCTCTTCTGCGTCCCACGCCAACAGGTTCACGCGGCTGTGGCTGCGCAGTGGCTCCGGCACCTTCAGCGGCTCACGACAAAGACCAATCACCCGGGACTCCTCGTCACGGGCCAAACACGCTTCTGCCAGTGCATAACCAATCGCGCCGGACATGCCGGCCACCACTATTAGTTTCATATTCGCCCCTCCACCTACTTATGAACGATATACGAAAAATTGCTGCCTCAGACCCAATAAATCGGTGAACCACGGAATTAAAACAGCCGTATGAATTGGTAATGACATCAACCCCAAGCTCCGGCTCAACTGCCGCAGCCTGCTCATACGGTCGAAAAAGCCCACAAGGGCCAACAAGACTCACCAAGGAGAGTGTTCATGCAATACCAGGCTCCAGCAAATGATCTTCGCTTTCTGTTGTTTGATGTACTGGGTGTCGACCGGCTACACGAGCTGGACAAATACGCCGACGCCACACCGGATCTGATTTCTGCCGTTATTGACGAGGCCGGCAAACTGGCTGCCGAAGTGATTCAGCCAACCAACCAGACCGGTGATCGCGAAGGCTGCCACTACAACCCGGAAACCCACGATGTGAAAACACCACAAGGGTTCAAGGAAGCCTATAAAAAGTTTGTGGAAGGCGGCTGGACAGCTTTGGATGCGCCGGTAGAATTTGGTGGCCAAGGCCTGCCCCACACTCTGAAATTTGTTGTGGATGAAATGGTGTGCTCCACCAACTTATCTCTGGGCATGTACCCCGGCCTGACCCACGGAGCCATAAGCGCACTGCACGCCCACGGTTCCGATGAGCTGAAGCAGACCTATCTGGAAAAACTGGTTTCCGGAGAATGGACAGGCACCATGTGCCTGACCGAGCCTCAGTGTGGCACCGATCTGGGCATGATTCGCACCCGCGCCACGCCAAATGATGACGGCAGCTACGCCATTGAAGGCACCAAAATCTGGATTACCGGCGGTGAGCACGACCTGACTGACAACATTGTGCACCTGGTTCTGGCCAAGCTGCCCGGCGCACCAGACACCACCAAGGGCATTTCCCTGTTTATCGTTCCCAAATTCCTGCCTGATACCGGCGAGCGCAACCCTGCGTTCTGTGGCGGTCTGGAGCACAAGATGGGCATCAAGGGTTCCGCCACCTGCGTGATGAACTTTGAGGGTGCCAAGGGCTGGCTGGTGGGTGAGCCCAACAAAGGCATGCGCTCCATGTTCACCATGATGAACGAGGCTCGCCTGATGGTTGGCATGCAGGGTCTTGGGCTTGCGGAAATGGCCTATCAGGAAAGCCTCGCGTTTGCCAAGGAACGCCTGCAAAGCCGCTCCCTGAGCGGCCCGAAAAACCCGGATGGCCCGGCCGACCCGATTATCGTGCACCCCGATGTGCGTCGCATGCTCATGCGCCAGAAGGTTCTGAACGAAGGCATGCGAGCCCTTGCACTGTTTACCGGCCATCAACTGGATCTGTCAGTGGCCCACCCGGATGAATCAATACGGGAATCGGCGGATGACCTGGTACAACTGCTGACACCTGTGGTTAAGGCCTTCCTAACCGACGAAGGCGCCAATAATGCCAACACTGGCCTGCAGGTGCTTGGTGGCTCTGGCTTCACTACCGACTGGCCGCTGGAACAACTGGTTCGGGATGGCCGCATCGCCCGCATCTACGAAGGCACAAACGGCATTCAGGCCATGGATCTGGTAGGCCGGAAACTGAGCCTGAAAGGCGGGCAGCTGGTACGCACCCTGTTTGGCGTGTTGGCGACTCACCTGAAGGACAACCCGGAAGCGCCTCATCGCGAAGATCTCAAAGGCGCCATGGGCGCACTGGAAAAAGCCACCATGTGGCTGGCAACCAACGCCCCGAGAGATCCTGAGCAGGCCGGCGCAGCCGCCACACCCTACCTGCGTTTGATGGCGCTGACGGTTGTCGGCTATATGTGGTCGCGCATGGCCAATGTGGCGAGTCAGCAGCTTGCGGCAGGAGAAGGCAACAAGCCGTTGCTGGAGGCCAAACTGGTGTCTGCCCGCTTCTATTTTGAAAAGCTGCTGCCGGAAATTCACTGGTTGCTCAGCGACATAGAAAGTGGAAAAGACACCTTGATGGATCTGGGGGATGATCATTGGGCTGCCTGAGCACAGGCCCTGGAGCTTGATATCCGGTTGCGGCGTCTTGCCTTCATAGTCTCCAATCCCGGATTAACACCCCGAAAGCCACGCCTTGCGTGGCTTTTTTGCTGGTATTTTATGTCTGCTCAGGCACTAGGGTATAATCGCGCCCCTGATTTCATCCGGCTAGTGCCCGGACCCAAACGGAGAACTCATGAACACCGACGACTACGCTCTCCGCTTTGGCGGCATCGAACGCCTGTATGGGCGCCGCGCCCTGCACGCCTTCCGCGATGCCCACGTTGCAGTAATTGGCTTGGGCGGAGTTGGTTCCTGGGCGGCGGAGGCATTAGCACGCAGTGGCATTGGCACCATCACACTGGTCGACATGGATGATATCTGTGTGTCCAACACCAACCGCCAGCTCCATGCTCTGGAAGGCCAGTACGGGCGCACAAAAACCGATGCCATGGCGGATCGGCTGAAAGCCATCAATCCCCATGCCGATATCCGTGTTCACTTTGGCTTTCTCACTCTGAAAAACCTGACCGAGCTGATCACCCCGGACATGACAGCCGTGGTAGACGCCATAGACAGCGTGAAACCCAAGGCGGCCCTGATTGCCCACTGTCAGCGGGGCAAGATCCCCATCGTCTGCGCCGGAGGCGCGGGCGGCCAAACAGACCCCACTAAAATTCTGGTGGCAGATCTCAGCAAAACCACACAGGATCCGTTACTGGCGAAGGTTCGTAATCTTCTGCGCCGGGAATACGGTTTTTCTCGTAATCCAAAGCGGCGATTTGGGATCGAGGCCGTATACTCAACTGAACAACTCACATATCCTGCCGGAGATGGCGAAATTTGCCTGCAAAAGCCTGCAACTTCGGGGCCCACACGGCTAGACTGCGCTACCGGCTTTGGCGCTGCCTGCCCTGTTACGGCCAGCTTTGGCCTGTTTGCAGCTTCCCGGCTGTTAAATCGCATTGCAAAACGCGCTAACCAATAATCACACGGGTTCCAGATCTTTATGCCAGCCAGCACAGTCCTGATTCTTGCCATCATTGGTATTCTTTCACTGTCGTTTCAATGGCTTGCCTGGCGTGTGCGCGTGCCTGCCATTCTTTTTCTGCTTGCCGGCGGCATTCTTGTGGGCCCGGTACTGGGTTTTCTGAAGCCCGACGAAGTATTCGGTGACCTGCTATTTCCCATGGTCTCATTGGCGGTTGCCATCATTCTGTTCGAAGGCAGCCTGACCCTGCGCTTTGATGAGATTCGCGGGCACAGCAAAATGACCCGCAATCTCATATTCGTTGGCTCTGTTGTTACCGGGATTATTGCCACTCTGGCTGCACGCTGGGTATTGGAGATTTCCTGGGCTGTTGCCATGCTTTTTGGTGCAATTTCTGTTGTCACAGGGCCAACCGTTATCGCGCCCCTGCTTCGCTCTGTGCGCCCGAGCGCCAAGCTGGCCAATATCCTGCGCTGGGAAGGCATCATTATCGACCCTGTAGGTGCCCTGTTAGCGGTTCTGGTATTCGAGGGCATAGTGTCATGGGGCCAGGGCAACGTGTTCGGCCATTCCCTGTACATCTTCGGTAAAACCCTGGTCATCGGCTTCACCACTGGCGCTCTGGCGGGTTATCTGAACGGACTGGTATTGCGCAAGCACCTGATGCCGCACTACTTGCATAACGCCGCAACACTCACCTTTATGCTGGGTGTTTATGCTTTCTCCAATGAAATGGCCCACGAGTCCGGCCTGCTCACCGTTACGGTCATGGGCATCTGGATGGCCAATATGAAGCAGGTTTCTGTAGACAGCATTCTGGAGTTCAAGGAGTCCCTGAGCGTACTGCTGATTTCGGCTTTGTTTATCATCCTCGCCGCCCGGGTGGAGTTTGCTGCCATTGCGGATCTGGGCTGGGGATTGGCCGTGGTTCTCGCTGTTCTGATGCTGGTCGCACGGCCACTCAGCGTGTTTCTTTCGGCCATAGGCACTGATCTGAACTTGCGGGAAAAGCTGTTCTTAAGCTGGATTGCACCAAGAGGCATTGTTGCGGCTGCTGTTTCTGCCCTGTTCGCCTTCCAGCTTCAAAACCTGGGCTACGAAAGCGCAGCCGCCCTTGTACCCATGGTGTTCGTACTGATTATTGCCACAGTTACGCTGCAAAGCCTGACTGCACGGCCTATCGCCCGGTTGCTGAAAGTCACTGAGCCGGCTGAGTATGGCTTCCTGATTTTAGGCGCTAACCCGGTGGCCCGTATGATTGGGCAGGCTCTCAAAAAACATGATGTTCCGGTAGCTTTAGCGGACACCAACTGGGAAAACGTGCGCCAGGCGCGGATGGACAACCTGAAGGTGTATTTCGGTAACCCGATTTCCGAGCATGCCTCAACTCACCTTGATCTCACTGGAATCGGCAACCTGCTGGTTATCTCTCCGTACAAGCACATGAACTCGCTGGCCACATACCACTTCCTGGACTGGTTCGGTGACACCAGCGTATTCAGCCTTTCGGAAGGCGACCAGGATCAGAAGGCACGGCACCAGACCGCAGGGAAGATTCAGATGACTCGCGGCCTGTTCGACGACGTGAGCTACGCCAAACTTGCGAGCCTGGCGAGCCAGGGGTACACGGTAAAAACCACCCAGCTCAGCGAAGAGTTTGGATACAACGACTTTCTGGTGAAGTACCAGGGACAGGCCTTGATACTGTTTGTATTTGACAGCAAGAGCCGCATCAAACCAGTGCGCAGCATGGATGACCTGAAACCAGATGATGACTGGATCCTGATAAGCCTGGTGCCACCACAGGATCGCAAAGAGCGGAAAAGCAGGGAAAGCAATGGGGAAGGAGCAGAGCCTTCAGCTATGGGTAAGGAGCCTTCGGCCATGGGCAAAGAGCCCTCGGCCCCCGGGAAGGAGCCCTCAGCTTCAGAGGGCGATTCCTCAACAGAAAGCTCGTCCCCCAGAAGCTGAATTCAGCAAAAGTACTTCAGGGTTAGCTGCAATCCAGAACCAGCTTGCCCCGCACATGCCCACCCTCAAGTAGTTCGTGGGCTTGTGCCGCCTGATCCAGCTTAAAAGCCTTCTCAATGTGCACCTTTACATCACCGTCTTCAATCAGTTCGGCAATTTCATCAAGGTGAAACACATCCGGGCGCACGGTCATGCCGTAGGCCTTCAGCCCCTGGGCTTCGGCAGCACTTATAACCTCATCGGCTGTGACCGTAGGAATAGTAACCAGGATGCCACTCTCCCCAAGGGTGCGCAGAGAGCGTTTGCCCGTCTCACCGCCAACCAGATCCAACACAACATCCAGCCCAAAGCATTCGTCAGCAAAATCTGTGGTGTTGTAGTCGATTACTTCGTGCACACCCAACTCTGCAAGGAAGTCGCGATTGCCTGCAGAGGCCGTGGCAATAACATGCGCGCCGTGTGCCAGTGCAAACTGCACCGCCAAGTGCCCCACACCGCCAGCACCGGCGTGCACAAGTATCTTCTGGCCCTGCTCAAGCTCAGCTACTTCAAACAGCGCCTGCCAGGCCGTGAGTGCCGCCAGTGGCAAGGCGCCTGCGGTTACGAGATCAAGCTCCTCGGGCACAACGGCCAACTCATCTGCCGCCGCCAGCGCGTATTCGGAATAGCCCCCACCATTCAATGGAAAACCCACCAGCCCCATAACCCGGTCGCCGGGAGCCAGCGTGGTTACGCCATCTCCGATCGCAACAACTTCGCCAGCCACATCGTAGCCTGGGGTCCATGGTAAAGAACTCTCTATCTGCTGGGCTACAAATCCGAAACCCTTGCGGGTTTTCCAGTCAATAGGATTCAACCCGGCGCCGTGAACGCGAATCAGCACCTCACCTTGTTGCGGTGATGGAATATCTGAGCTGACAACTTCCAAAACATCACGCTCACCAAACTGGTGGTAGACCACCTTCTTCATGGACGATTCAGAATTATGGTCAATAGGGGTATCCATGGGTATCTCCGCAAAAAGGTGATGATAGTGACTGATTTGGTTGAGGGGGCTTATTCTCTTCTCAGACTACCAGAAGTTGACGGCAATAGTGACTGACAACCAATCTACAAGCCTTTCCCGCCTGCTACGCTGGCCGCTTGCAAAATGTCGGCAAATTCTTTTGGTGCCCGGGAGGGGCGCTGGGTTTTCAGGTCCACACAAGCGTGAGTCGACATTGCCCGCACCAGAGTTTTCCCGTCGGCTGGCCGCACCAACTGGAACTGCCGCGCAGAACGAAAACGGCCGTCAAAGCCCGTAAGCCAGGTGCCCAAAATCAGCCGGTCACCGGGGTTGGCAGACGCAAGATAATCGATCTCTGTGCGGGTAATCGCCATGGCTTTGCCGGTGGCCTCGTGCAGCTCCCAGGTCATACCGAGACTCTTGATGTGCGCCCAGCTGACGTCTTCGAGCCAGCGCACATAGACCACGTTGTTTGCATGCCCCAACTCGTCGGTATCGGCCTCAACCACCAGAATATCAAGGGTAAAAGGGTCAGGAAGATCCCATTGTATTGGCTTATTTTCAGTCATTACTGCTCTCCAAGGCCCGGAACATCCTGTAACGACAAACGCCCGATGCGATCATTGTGCAATGAGCCAAAATACAGGTAATCGCCGTGGGGGTTAACCGAAGTAATTTCCTGCAAATGTTTGCCCTCGGTGTCGTGCAGACTGGCGATCACCTCGCCCTCGCCATTAAACGCTACCACCAGGCCGTATTCCTGAGGCGCGGGCTGAAAGCTCTGCGGCAGTTTGGCAACCAGTTCTTTGAGCCAGGGTTTGGGGTGCAAGGTATCAATATTGGCATTCCGAAGTGTGGGAAAGGCTACCCAGAACCTGCCTTGTTCATCCACTGCCAGATTGTCGGGAAAACCTGGCAGGTTTTCTGCAAAAATCTCTGTCTGGCCGGCTTTTGGGCCATTTATCCAGTATTTGTGGATACGGTATTTCCAGGTTTCATTCACCAGCAGGTAATCACCCCTCAGTGCCACCGCAACGCCGTTGGCAAAATGCAGGTCTCTCAACAGTACCTCAGTTTCACCGGTTTCCGGTGAATACCGCAAAAGCCGGCCGTGGGGCCGCATTTCAAAAAGATCGAGCAGGTAATCATGCTGGTAGAAGCGGGAACTGGCATCTGAGAAATAAATGCGACCATCAGGCGCGATATCCAGATCATCTGTAAACCGGAAGGGTACACCTTCGGCTTCAGTGCTCAATACGGTGATGTCACCGTCAGGCGTAACGGACAACAGGCCTTTCCATGCATCCGCAACAATCAGGTTGCCATTCTGGTCAAACACCATGCCCAAGGGACGGCCTCCGGTAGACAGCCAGTTTTCAACCTGCCCATCGGGGAGAACGCGCACAATGTAACCATCCTGGGTGCCCGCAAAAACCACACCTTCGGAGTTAACGGCGGTGTCTTCCGGGCCATACACCTGGCCTTTTGCCAGTAAATCTGCCTGCCGCAGATGCTCGTTCGGGGTAAGCAAGCCGGTCATGGCCTCCGGGACAGGCGGTTGCCAGGCTTTGGCATCAATAGGTGATGGCGCCATAAAAAGGCCACCCAGTAAAATAAACAGAACTACTAACCCACCCATCAACCATTTCATACGTTCAACCTGTTTGCTTGTTGTTGTTTTTAAGAAGCTTATACGGCTTCTTCACCACTCAAAAACTGCTGACACAAGGCCACAAAGGTGTCCGTCTTTTCCGCATGCAGCCAGTGCCCGGTGCCTTCAATCTCGGTCAGTTGAGCCCTGGGGAACAGTCGGTTAATTTCCTCTCGATGCTTTTCCTGAATATAAGCCGAATCAGCGCCCTTCAAAAACAGCACTGGCCCCTTATAGGGCGTATCGCCCTCGGGTGCGGCGGCCAGGTTGGTATAACAAGCCTCTATCGCCTCCAGGTTCAGGCGCCACCGATATACGGAGCCATCTTTTGGCTGCTCTTCATTTGGAATACGCTCCAGATTCATCAGCAAAAACTGCCTGACACCAGGTATCTCTACAAACTCAGCCAGTTGTTTATCGGCATCACGGCGGGAGCGCACACTGGCAAGATCAACCCGCATCATGCCTTCAAGAATCGCATCGTGCCGTGCTTTATAGGTTACCGGCGCAATGTCGGCAACAATCAGCTTTTCCACCCGCTCCGGCGCTTGCAAAGCGACCTGCATGGCAACCTTGCCACCCATTGAGTGCCCAAGGAGGCAGGCTTTATCAAGCCCTTTCTCGTCCATGTAGGCTAGTACATCCTCAGCCATGGAAGGGTAGTCCATTGTATCTGCATGAAAGGAACTGCCATGGTTGCGCAAATCCAGGCCGTGAACCTGCCAGTCCGTATGGAATTTCCGGGCAATCGCACCCAGGTTTTCCTGAGCTCCGAACAGGCCGTGCAGCAGAATAATTGGGGCACCTTCTCCGGTAATTCGATGGTTCAGTATTGCACTCATGGGCAGGCTGTCTCCGTCAGGTATCACAAGGTTCAGATTCCGTTACATTAACACTGCCAGTCAGGCTAGCAAGGGGAAGGATTGTCGGTAGGGCTTTCTTCGGGCAGAAAAAAACCGGGCAGAGCCCGGCTGTAAAAGTCATAAGCTCACTTACTGAGCAATTAGCAGTAGTAAATCTCGCCAAGATATTCTGCCAGCGCTGCTACGTTTCTGCGCTCAAACTCTGTGCTCGGTACAAAAATGACTGGTTTCATAAAACATCTCCTTGATGAGTTATCCATTACTTCAACCTGTGCCTTAAATGCTATCGTTACAAGAGATGAAGCGCGTTGACAGACTGTCCCAATCGCTTGACATTTTGTAACAAATCCATGAAAACCCGTTAATGAGCCAGTAAATGTGACCCAAACGCCTATTAACACGACAACAACACCCTTTGTTGCTGCATCCAGCACGCTGGCGCTGGCTCACTACCTGAATCGCCAGGGTGTGCTGAACAGGCAACGGGTTGAGCAAATTCTTGGTATGGACCTGTCAGCACTCAGAGAACCAGACAGGCGCGTACCTGCGCAGGCGCACTACCGCCTGTGGGATCATGCCGAGAGGGTCACGGGCGACCCGGCGGTAGGCCTGAAAGCTGGCCAGATTATTGACCCGGAGCGCATGGGGTTGGTGGGACATGTATTCTTCAATTGCGATACCTTGGGCGAAGCAGTCACCCAATATGTGCGTTTACACAGGCTTATTAACGAATCAGTGATTTTGAGTTTCGAGCAGACTGACGATCTCGCCATCCTGACCTGGCAAGCTGACTCGCCCGAACACTATTGTCGCCAGGACATGGATCGTACGGTTGCGGCTGCCTTATCGCGAGGCCGGCATTTTATCTATCCCGGGCTGACAGTAGAGTGGGCAGAAATTGCCCACCCACGCCCGGATTATGCCGATAAATATGAAACCCTCCTGGGTGGTCCAGTGGTATTCGGGGCTGCCGTAACCCGACTGGCCATCAACAGTCGCCACATGAGTCACCCAATACCCCATCGCAACCCTTATGTGTATTCAGCCGTTCTCAAACAGGTCAACGGCCTGATGGCACGCCTGCAAACCCGACGTTCTTTCAGTCGCAAGATACGCAAATTGATATCTCGCCAGATGGCGACCGACAAGATTGATGCAGATACTCTGGCCCGGCAGTTTCACATGAGTCGCCAGACCCTGTACCGGAGGCTGAAAAAGGAAGGTTACAGGTTTCATGAGCTAGTAGAGCATGTGCGTAAGGACAAGGCTCTGCGTTACGTTGCGTCAGACCAATACGCTTTGGGTGAAATCGCATTTCTTCTCGGGTTCTCCGAGCTGAGTGCGTTCAGCCGCGCATTCAAACGCTGGACGGGCATGGCTCCGGCCCAGTACCGCGAGCAGCACCTTACTGTGAAATCGGATGAATAATGCCTGATACATCATTAGTTGCCATCGCTGTCAGTCTGCTTTATCTGGGCTCAGCAGCCTGTATTTATAGGATTCTGCTGACCTACCGCACGACCCAGGGCGCCATCGCCTGGATCATTGGCCTGCTTGGTTTACCCTATATTGCGGTGCCGCTTTTCTTTGTTTTCGGACGTTCGCGCTTCGGCGGGTACGTCAAAGCGCGACGCATGGGAGACAAGTCCCTCACGGCCCTGCTCACACGCTTCGAACAGCACACCACATCCCTTTCCATGCCGGAGCAGCAAGATCTTGACAAGCAGATGCAGGTTCTTTGCAAGCTCGGACGTCAGCCGTTCACCGAGGGCAACAAATGCACGCTGCTGAGGGATGGCGAAGCAACATTTGAGGCACTGATTACGGCTATTGAGAACGCCACGTCTTATGTTCTTCTTGAGTTTTACATTGTACGCTCAGACAAAATTGGCCAGCGCATCAAAACGGCGCTGGAGAAAAAGCTTTCCGAGGGTGTGCAGGTATGGTTTCTCTACGATGACGTGGGCAGTTTCGGGCTATCCCGACGTTACCTGAATGAACTGGCAAAAGCCGGCGCCAAAGTGGCGTCGTTTGGTGACGGTAACATTCGGCGCCTGCGGTTTCAGATCAACTTTCGCAACCACAGAAAGCTGCTGGTTTGCGATGGCAGAATCGGTTTTATCGGAGGCATCAACCTCGGCGATGAGTATATGGGCACTGCACTGGGCCAAGGGTTCTGGCGAGACACTCATTGCCGGATAGAAGGCCCGGCCGTAACCGGGTTACAGCTTGCCTGGCTGGAAGACTGGAACTGGGCAAGTAATGAGTTTCCCCAATTGGACTGGACTCCGAAGGATAGGCTGCCTGGTAATGAACAGGTTCTGGTGCTCCCCACAGGCCCGGCAGACACGTGGGAAACCTGCACGCTGTTTTTCCTGAGCTGCATCAATAATGCCCAATCCCGCATCTGGATTGCGTCACCCTACTTTGTTCCAGACGTTCAGGTTGTGAACGCACTGCAGCTCGCAGCCCTGCGAGGGGTAGACGTGCGAATCATGATTCCGGAAAAATCAGACAGCCGGCTGGTTGGTCTGGCGGCCTATTCCTACTTGATTCAAGCCAGCCAGGCAGGCATTGGCATTTATCGTTACCAGCCCGGCTTCATGCATCAGAAAGTTGTTCTCGTGGATAATCACTATGCCGCTGTGGGCACAGCAAACCTGGACAACCGCTCCATGCGCCTGAACTTCGAGATAATGGCTATCAACACCTCACAAACGTTTGTTTCCGATGTGGATGCCATGCTCACGGAGGATCTTTCCTATTGTCGCAAAATGACGCAGGAGGATTACCAGGGGCGCTCCATTGCGTTCCGGCTGACCTGCCGCGCAGTGCGTCTATTGGCACCTCTGCTCTGACCAGGCCTCCGGTGCGCTGGCTCCGCAATGGGTGAATATGCGACTATTCCCTTCATTCTTTCAACCAAGCCCAGCGACCATCATCCATGAAGGCCTTCCAACCTAAAGTGACACTGACCGAACAGGTCGCCCGCCACATCGAGAACCTGATCGTTTTCGGCCAACTTGATTCCGGTGAGCGCATATACGAAGCCGCCATGGCCAAGAAAATGGAGGTCAGCCACGGTTCGATCCGGGAGGGTCTTTTACTTCTCGAAAAGCGCCATCTGGTGAAAAACGTGCCCCGCAAAGGCGCCTTTGTAACAGAGCTGGATGATTTTTTTGTGCGCAGCCTTTACGAAACACTGGAGCTGTATCTATGCCATACCGGGTGCAAGCTTGCTCGCCAGTGGCAAACCGAAGACCTGGAGCGGTTGGAGCAGCTCAACCAGAAAATGGAAGACCACTATCACAACAATGACCTGATGGCATTTCTGGATCTGGGCATTGAGTACACCAAAGCGTCTCTAGCCTACGCGGACAACTACTTTATCGTATCGGCAATTGAGGACTTATGGCCCTCCGCCAGGCGTTGCGCCTTCGTCGCTTTCAAGAGGGGCGGCAAACGGGTTCTGGAAGACAACCTTGAGCACATGCGGGAATCTATCGGTGCGCTCCGGGACAGAGATGAACACAGACTCGTCTCCGTGCTCCACCGTTATGCAGTTCAGCAGTGCCAGCAAGTATGTGAGGCAGTTTCTGGCACTTAATTGCCTGCCGGGTCGACTTAATAAAAAAGTTGGGTAAACGAAAAGCCGATATTCAGGTAAACCGCCCAGCTGTCTTTACTACTGTAGGCAGTAGCTAACTGCACAGGACCGAGGAAGGTATCGACACCAGCAAAGACACTCCAGGATTTCACCGAGCTATTCCACCCGGCATCACTGAGGGAATCCCAGGCATTCCCCGTCTCAAGGCCCATCCCTGCAAACCAGGGCGTAATCGGGCCACCGAATGTCTGCCGGGCATAAACCGACGCCATAGCGGCACTGTCACCGGTAATCTGACCTGGAGAGTATGCAGATAACCGCCGGAAACCACCCAGGCGCACAGTGTTCTCAATTCCCGCATTCCCACGGGTCACCGTGTGAGCATAGAGCAGCCCTGTCAGGGTAAACTCTTTCCAGCTTCCCGTGCCCAGCGCCATCCCCGTTATCGCGTCGAAATGTCGGTCTGACCCCAGATCTTCACGCTCAACACGGCCACGGATTCCGGCAAAGGCTCCTTCTCTCGGGAAGAACGCATCGTCCAGGGAGTCGTGCAGCAACTGGAGGCTGACATTGCCCTGGTGAACTGCGTCTTCGGGCGCGACTGGCGCACCCACCTGTTTGTCCACGGTGGCGTAACCACGGGCATAAGTGAAGCTGGCCTGGGAGTTTCTGCCGAGCTCCATTCCCAAGCCAAGATCCGCCTGGCGGAGCGTCACGTCCAGCTCGGCAACACGCTTACCTCCGGAATCATATACGCTCACGGTGTCGCGGGCATACTCGGCACCCGCCAGCAAAAACCGCTCAAAGCCATAATCGATCGGCTGGTACCACTGGGTTCTTATGAAAGGCTCCGTGCCAAGCTGCGCTCCGGTTTGCCATTCACCTCCAAGCTCATTCAACTCGGTCATTCGCACAGATGCCGCAAGATTAAAGCGGGTATCACCGTCAAAATTGTCTTCATAGTTCAGACCAAATGACAGGTAATTAGGACCCCAGCTTTTCTCCTGAACCTTGATGATCAACAGCGTTCCATCTGCATCTGGTGACGGAGACTGGGAGTAGGACACAATTTCGTAATAGCCCAGCCCATAGATGCGCTTCAGATCTGCCTCCAGAGCCTCCACATCCAGTGGCTCGCCGATTTTCTGCCGTATTCGCTCCCTAAGGAACTCCTGGCCCAGCCGGCGATCATGTTCAATCTCAATTCCGACGATCAATCCTGCACTGTGACTGGCAGAGACCAGTCGCGACTTGTATGCACGCCAGGCTTCATCAGATGCGGACAGGGGGTTGAGTTCCACTGCATGCGCGCGGGCGCCTGTGGCGCCCAGCTCAAACAGTATCGGGCCGTTAAAAAAGTCTGCCGAACCATGACCTTCCAGATCTGGCCGGATAAGCACGTCTTTGGCTCCCAGCAACCCTAGCTGTTGATCGGCATTGTGCCGGGTCATGATCGTGGTCAACTGGTCAAACACAGAGAAGGCTTCGCGCAACTGATCCGACCCCATCAATTCGTTTGTAATATCAACCGCAATGATGATGTCAGCACCCATTTCGCGAGCAACACTGACCGGCAAGTTGTTCGCAATGCCGCCATCCACCAGCAAACGGCCATCAAGGTTGACCGGAGCGTATACCCCAGGGATGCTCATACTGGCGCGCACGGCCGTCGCAAGATGACCATGGCCAAGCACCACCATATCACCGGTTTCCAGGTCGGTCGCAACAGCACGAAAAGGAATGGGTAAACGATCGAAATCCTCGACCAGGGCAACGCTATGGGTCAGCTCGTTGAGTATAAAACCAAGATTCTGGCCCGCAATAATGCCGGCACCCAGATGCAAGCCATCCGAACTGACACCAAGCCCCGGCGTTACGGGAAATCGCCAGTCTACCTGCTTCCGGCGAACCGGTTTGTACGCCCGACCGGGATCATCCCGAAAGCTCGACAACCAGTCCAACTGGATAAATCGCTGCTCGATTTCTCCTACCGGCATGCCAGAGGCGTAAAGTGCGCCCACTGCTGAGCCGGCGCTGGTTCCCACCACAAAGTCCACCGGGATTTTCATTTCTTCCAACACCCGGAGCACGCCTACGTGGGCCATGCCTTTGGCTCCACCACCACTAAGCACCAGACCTACGCGAGGGCGTTCTGCTGCCGCATCGCTGGCCGTTGCAGCGAAAGATAGAGGGGATACCAAAATTAGCCAGGTGAGGGCCAGTAATGAATAGGGCGTCAAAACCCGAGAAACTCCATGCATCCCATATTCACTTTTTCTTCGACTCATCGTCTACCAGCGAAAGATGAGACACATCTGGCACCATAGGTGGCGGAAGATCCCTTTCAACACCTATGTCGCTCCCCGGGGGTGCCAGCGTCCAGTCGTCAAGATGCTGGAACATGGGAGGCTCGACTTCCTCTGGCTCCACCAGAGTTACCCCGACAGGGTCGAGCCCAAGAGCTGACCCCGCAAGGATGTCATCAACCTTGTCGCCTGCCACCGGCAAACGATCACCAGGCTCAACCGCAGGTGTAGCCGAACCGGAAGCTGCTTTTGCGGGAGCTGGAGCAGCGCTAGCTGGCTGGGGCTCGGGGGCGGGTACAGGCGCTGGTGCAGGTCTTGCCTGCGGCTGGCTTCCAGGCATGGGTTGAACATAGGCAACCATGCCGTGCTTGTGTAGCACCTGACGGTACTTTTCAGCCTGATCTTCATCCAGCTTGTTGCGGATCACTACAGGGCTACCGCTGAACATGCGCTCTATTTGCTCAACGCTGGCTTTAAACAGCGTGCGGGCGTTGTTCCGCGCTGTTGTCATATCGGTGCCAGAGGCACACTCGCCCTTGAACACAAGCTGAAACATGGGCAACTCTCCTGCCGTCGGTTTTCATTTCATGATAGTAGATAGCGCAGTGTCAGGGGAGCCCCCGTCCGCGGAACATATCGCTTAAATGTATGCAAACTGCAAACAATTGAAAAAGGTAGACCTAATCTCGCGCAATAGGCGACAGTATTTGTAATAATCAAACTTAACCAAACATTACACTTCGTTACGCACCAACAAAAAAGTACACCGGGGGAGCTGCCGCCATGACTATTCAAAACCTGATCCGTTCGGCAGCCGCTGCAATCATACTCTGCGCGCCCCTGGCACAAGCGGAAAACCTGGACATTGTTATGAGCCAGGTATTTCCTCTGGACCAAGCAACTTATATCGGTTTTGAAAGTATTGAACGCGAAGACATCCCGCTCACTTCTGCCATTGATCGCAAGTATCTCGTGGTCGACTTTCGCCTTGCCGCAAGCCAGCCAGCAGCAGAGCATCTCCAGGCCAGTGTTCACAAAGTCTGTATGGCATTACTGAAAGACCGCGAACTGGTTCGCAGCCTTTCAGACTCCGGCTATGACATGGTTTCTGTAGCTTTTGACCGCCGCTCCCAGTTCGACTGCCTGTAAACTTGCTTAATCTTCCCGGCCCAGCAGTTTCGGGAAGACATCAAGCGCACTGTTAACAGCGTCCAGATTGAAGGCTTCCACATCAGCCTTCAACTTCTCACCGTATCGCGTTACAGACCGTGAGCGATAACGTTCGCCCCACTCCAATACCCGGCGAGCAAAGTCATTCATTTCTTCAGGATCACCGCTTTCCCGAACAGCTTCCCATTCGTCACCGAAGTCAGTCGTGAGCTGTTCTTTCAGCCAGCCCCGTTCCTGAATACTCAGCGTTTGGGCTAAAAGCCTTTCAGATTCTTTGGTTTCACCTTCGTCCTCAGCCTGATCTCCTGTTGCCTGAACGTCAGGAAGGGTGAGTGTAAAAACAGAACCATTCCCCGGCTCACTATCCACACTTAACTCTCCGCCCATCATCTGGGCCAGCTTACGGCTAATGGCAAGCCCGAGTCCGGTGCCTCCATAGCGGCGGGTGTTTTGTCCTTCCTGCTGCTCAAAGGCGTCAAAAATACGCTCAAGCTGGTCGGGGGGGATGCCGATTCCCGAATCTTTCACCTTGATGGTGAGCCGATAGCTTTGCTGCTCGGGTGTTTCTCCGGCTTTGCCCTGAACCGGTTTGACTGTTGCCCGCACAGTCACCCCACCCTCATGGGTAAACTTGATGGCGTTACCCACCAGGTTAAACAGCACCTGCCGAAACCGCGTTTCATCCAGCATCATGGCGACTGGCATATCCGAGCCAACACTGACTTCCAGTGTGATGCCTTGCTCACGGGCACGCAGATCAAAAATATGCCGCACATCATCAAGCAACCGGCGGACGGAAACGGGGGAATAATCCAACCGCATTTTGCCGGCCTCAATTCGGGACAGATCAAGAATATCGTTAATCAGCATCAGCAAGCTTCGGCTGCCCGCCCGGATGGCGTCCAGATAGTTGCGCTGCTGAGGGTCCGTAACGGTGTTACTTAGCAGATCGCTATAACCGATCACCGCATTCATGGGTGTTCGGATTTCATGGGACATATTGGCCAAAAACTCGCTCTTGGTGCGGCTGGCAGCTTCAGCCTTTCGAGCCAGACGCTCCGCCTCCAGCTTTGCTGCTCTCAGTTCATCTTCACTCCGGCGCAAGGCGTTTTCTGAACGAATCCGCTCGTCTACCTCCCGTGAGAGCTTGCGGTTCCAATAAAGAAATATCAGCACAACCACTATAGCGATCAGAACAACCCGGCGAACCACTGTGTAGTCGGTTTCCTGCTCGATATCGAGATGGATCCAGCGGTTGTAGATAGCCTCGGTTTCTGCTGGTTTGAGACTACCCAGGGCCTTATTCAGGATTCGATGAAGCTCCGGGCTATCGTTTCGCACTGCAAGACGGAGATCGTACTGATAGGGAGTGATACTGGTGATCCGAAGATTCGAAAGCCCCAATCTGGCAACGGTATAACTGACGGCCGGGATATGGGTCACCATGACATCAAGATCGCCGTTGGACAGCGCAAGCAACCCGGCTTCTATCGTCGCCATCGGGTAAAGGTCGAGGTTTGGATGATTGATAAGCAGGTAATCGTGGGCGGCATGGCGATTAACCACGCCCACACGCTCTCTGCGCAGCTCCCTCAGGTCCCCGATAAAGCGCCCGTCATCCCGTATCGCCAAGGCAATTGGCACATTCACATAAGCCCGGGTAAACAGAAACGACTCTTCCGTTCTTGGGGTGCGTGACAAGCCGGGCAGAATATCCACTTCCCCGGACATCAGTGCCTGCTCTGCAACCACGCGGTCTTCCAGTATTTTTCGTTCAAACCGCACGCCCAGCTGATTCTCCAGCCGCGCGACCAGGTCTGGTACCAAGCCTGTGGCGCGACCATCCTGGGCGTATTCAAATGGCGGCCAGTCAGAACGGAAAGCAACCTTAAGATCAGGGTGACGTTTGAGCCATTCAAGGTCGGAACCGGAGAGCTCCACACCACTTTGCTCCAGCGCAGTAAGATCCACTTGCAGCCAGGACTGCCGGATCACGCGGTGCTCATTATGGCTTATGGCCTCTACGGTTTTATCCAATACTCGGAACAAAGGCTCATTGCGCTCATCTACCTGAAACACCACATCAACTGATTTCTGATCAAGCAACATCGAAAGCCCGATACCATTAATCATGGCAGACTGAAGGTAGTCGGAAACCACCGGCACCGGCCCCAGAAAGGCATCGGCCTGGCCCGACAGTACCTGACTGACTGCTTCCCCCAGGCTCTGAACAGGTACCGGCGTAAACTTTTCAACAGTATCCAGCATGCTGTACTGGTTGGGGTCGCCCTCCAAAACCGCTATACGTCCGCTTTCAAGATCCGCCAATGAGCGGATAGCGGCATCACCTGCGCTCACAAACAGGCCATAGGTGAGGGTCATCAGGGGGGTAGTAAAACGTTTTCCACCGGGCACTGGCGAGCCTGGAACTCTGGTGGTCAGAAGCGCATCGATTTCAGGTGACTCAAACTGCGGCT
Source organism: Marinobacter sp. 1-3A (assembly GCF_016597775.1). Taxonomy (NCBI): domain Bacteria; kingdom Pseudomonadati; phylum Pseudomonadota; class Gammaproteobacteria; order Pseudomonadales; family Marinobacteraceae; genus Marinobacter; species Marinobacter sp. 1-3A. The sequence continues at coordinate 78,082 of NZ_VCGZ01000007.1, read as the reverse complement.
CGGCGCTGCTGTCAGCGCCTATCACAACAGGTTCAATGGGCAGGTCGAGTTTGTCGGATAGCCGGGCAAGGTAGTCGATGTAGGTGCCGGCAAGGGTGCCATTTCCGGTATCAAACACCAGGGGCACCTGGTCCGCACGAACACCGACCCTGAGCTCCTTCTGCTCGCTGACCCAGCTCAGGTCTTTACTGCCCAATACGGGTGCCGGCGAAGCCTGGGGAGGGTCTGCCCATGCAGCGGACTGAAAAACCAGCAGCAACAGGTATGTTAAAAACAGAAGGGAGACCTTCACGGGATGTCCTGAAAAGTTGTGCTGCACTAGCCGATCCTGATGCAATTCCGGCCGCTGTCTTTGGCAAGGTAGAGCGCCTTGTCGGCTCTGTCAAAGACCATTTCTTCAGTGTCATCGGGGCCAAAGCCTGCCACCCCTCCAGAGAAGGTAACCGTTACCGGTTCACCGCCAAAATGAAACGGCAAGGCGCTGACGTGGGCACGAAGTTTGTCCAGAACAGCTTGAGCATTTTCAGGAGGCGTTTCCGGAAACAGCAGCGCGAATTCTTCACCGCCAAAACGGGCGACGAAATCCGTTTTGCGTAACCTGTTTCTGATTTCCCGGGCCACCAGTTGAAGCACCCTGTCCCCCGCCTTGTGCCCATAGGAATCGTTTATCCGTTTGAATAAATCGATATCCAGAACACCCACTGTTAGCGGGTACTGATAACGCTTCCAGCGGTTGTACTCGAATGACAGCCGCTCTTGCCAGGCCTCTCGATTAGGCAATTGCGTAAGCAAGTCTGTCACCGCCCGCTCACGTTCCTTGCGCATCTGCCCGCGCATCTGCTCAGCATGCGTTTCCATGATGACCATCTTTTCCTGCATGGCCATCAGTTGTTCAGATAACATTTTTTCCCGTTCTGTTTCTTCAACCCGGAAGCGGCCAACCGCCTCGCCAATCGATTCGAGATGGCTGGTAACAGACAGTTTCAGTTCCTGTAAATCACCGCTGGCTTCGATATGTTGGCCAACCTGTTCAATCTCATTGCGAATATTACGGTCAAGCGCTTCCGCTGCAGCCTCGCGTTCAGTCTGCGCTGATGACTGAACGGAGAAATGCTCCTGCAGCATCGCCAGGCGCTCATCCAGACGTTTGAGGAAGGCTTCAAACTCCCTTTGGCTGCGGGTTACAGCCGCAACAATCAAATCTGCAACCTGATTCAAACCTTCTCTTAACTCATCCCAGTCATCGCTGGAGAGCAACGCTCTCTGAAGATTTCGCGCACGGGCTTCGGCGTCCGGTTCCAGGGAAACCTGGCTGAGTAACTGGCCAAGGAGGTGCCCGACACGCCGGGCAATCCGCAGGCGCTGGCTTTGTTCTTGAACATCCGCGATCGGCGCTGGCTGATCGGTTTCATCCGCAACGTCTACCGGGGGCTCTTCTGTTGCTGACAAAGACGGTTCCGGGACAGCAGACGGCTGGGAATTCCTGGTTACCGGAGCTGGTGCATCATCGAGCAGAGCAACTTGGCGATCGATCTGCTCCTGCAGTTTCCGCCAGCTGTCTACATCCACTTTGCTTTTGCGAAGATCCGACCGGATTTGGTCAAGCAGGAGATCGAGTTCCGCTGTTTGGCCCGCAGATGCGAGACTGGTGCGCACCAACATACGCTCCAGTGCATTGCGCTCGGCTTTCCAATGCGCCTCCCGCTGCTCTGCAGACTCAAGTTCCTGGAAGTACTTGGTTTTCCAGGTTTGATCGGATGACATCAAGTGTTTCCTTCCTGTCCGGCGTTCTGGTCGTCGCGGCCCCGGGAACTGCGTCGGCGCGCTCTGGGATGACTCTGGTCATAAACCCGAGCCAAATGCTGGAAATCTAAATGAGTATAGACCTGAGTTGTGGCTATGTCCGCATGACCCAGTAATTCTTGCACCGCTCGCAAATCACCACTGGATTCAAGCATATGACTTGCAAACGAGTGCCTTAGCATGTGTGGATGGAGCTTCTGATCTGCCCCTTTCACAATGCCCCAACGGCTGAGCCGGGCCTGAACACTGCGATGGCTGATTCGGTCGCCCCGACGGCTTACAAACAGCGCCGGTTCTGTTTCGGGAGCCAACCCAGCACGGACAGGCAGCCACTGGCTTATGGCGTCAAGCGCTTTTCGCCCCACCGGGAGCAGTCGCGTTTTCCCGCCCTTCCCCACAACCCGTGTCTCGCCAGCTTTGCAGTCAACAGAATTAACATCCAGGCTTGCCAATTCCGCAAGACGCAGGCCGGAGGAATACATCAGTTCAAACATGCATCTGTCGCGCACTTCCAGGGGATCGTCCGGTGCAGCATCAAGAAGAGAGTTGACCTGGTCTACGTCGGCCACGCGGGGCAGACGACGGCTGCTCTTGGGTGCCCGTATATCGAGTGCCGGGTTGTCCTTGGCAAAACCTTCCCGTAACAGGTATTGATAGAAACGTCTTACAGCTGACAGGTGGCGGGCAATGCTTCGACCACTGAGCCCCTGACGGCTGAGGTTAGCAACGTAACGGCGAAGATCATGACCGCTGACAGCACACCACTGAGTGCTACCCTGCTCCATGAGCCAAATCGCCAAGCGCTGCAGATCTTGTTGGTAACTGTCACAGGTTCGGGGGGAATGGCGCTTCTCGGAGGCCATGTGTTGCATGAAATCTGCCATGTGCCCGCCCAGCTCATCAGGTATTTGAGCTGGCATGGACACCGCAACCACTCTAGCGGGACTCCGTCGCAAGGTCAGCGACCGGGGCAGCAGTGGTGTGGCGACGAACCATCGGGGGCAGGAGCCGGCTCAATGTATCGCTGATGTAGCTTAGGAACAGTGAGCCCATATGCTCATCGAAGTAACCGGGCTGACAACTGCCGACCGCAAAAACACCCACCAGCTCCTCATGACGCAAAGGCACCAGCGCCACGGACGCAATAGGGTCGTCGCGATCCGGAAACAGAAACTCCCGCTGGTTCTCACGGAACTGGCCGCAGACCGCTCGACTGCCTTCCAGAAGGTTGCCGAGATGCTCCTGGGCTTCTGCCGGAGTCACTACGTGCAGTGCGCCCTGGGAACTGCCAGCCACCGCTGCATCAGCAAACAGAATCACAGAGGCTGCATCCAGACCGAAATCACCACGAATGCTGTCATCAATGGTGGAAGCCATATCCATAAGATTGCGGGCTTCGATTACCTGCATCAGCAACCGCTTGCTCTTTTCAAACAGGCGATCGTTATGGCGGGCTATGGATACCAGCTCAACCAGCTCATGACGAAGCGTGTCCCGCTGTTCGCGGAAAAGGTGTACCTGGCGTTCCACCAGGGAAATTGCCCTTCCACTGTCGTGGGGCAAGGTCAGACTGCGCAGGAGTTCGTCCTGATCGACAAAGAAATCGGGATTGTCTCTCAGGTACTCAGCCACCGCTTCCCGGGTGAGCTTACCGGCCTTCTGGTGGGCCGTTTGGTCTGTCATTGCGCTCTCCTGGCTATCAGATCCGTTGTTTGTGTGGGCGGCTGGGCCTTCTACGCCGGGCACCACCTGATTCACCGGGCAGTCTCAGCTGCCCTTCAAATACACTTGTTGCGGGGCCTTCCATCATAACAGGCGACCCTTCGCCCTTCCATTCGATGACCAGCCGACCGCCGCGGAGATCCACCTCCACGCGGTCATCAAGCAGGCCGCGCAAGCGCCCTGCAACAACGGCCGCACAGGCACCGCTGCCACATGCAAGGGTTTCGCCAGAACCGCGTTCATACACCCGCAGGCGCACATGGTTCCGACTGATAACCTGCAAGAACCCTATATTGCCCCGCTCGGGGAATTGTGGATGGCTTTCCAGTTGCGGCCCAAGGTACTCCACTGGCGCAATATCCACATCCTCAACGACAATAACGCCGTGGGGGTTGCCCATGGAAACCGCGCTGAGCTCAACGGTTTCTGCGCCCACTTGCACCGTGTACACGTTCTTGCGGTGCTCAGCGGCAAAAGGAATGGCCTGAGGGTTCAGCTCAGGCACGCCCATATTGACCATGACCATGCCGTCTTTAGCTATTCGCAGCTCAATTACGCCGCCGGCCGTTTGCACACGGATGGTCTTCTTGTTTGTCAGGCGCTGATCGTGGACAAACTTTGCAAAGCACCGGGCGCCATTGCCACACTGCTCAACCTCAGAGCCATCGGCATTGAATATCCGATAACGGAAATCCACATCGGGCAAACCCGGTGGCTCCACAACCAGAAGTTGGTCAAAACCGACACCAAAATTCCGGTCGGCCAGTTCCCGAATCATTTCCGGGCGCAGCCTGAATGGTTGGCTAATGGCATCAACAACCATGAAATCATTGCCCAGCCCATGCATTTTGCTGAACCGGAGCAATGGCCCCTGCCCTTGATGGCGACGCTGCGGGTTCATATCCTGCCCATCACTCATTCGGGCAGGCAATTTTCGGGCGCGAGCTGTTCCTCAATGGTTTCCCTGTGACGAACAATGTGCACCTGGTCACCATCAACCATCAATTCCGGCGGACGGTTACGGGTGTTGTAGTTTGAGCTCATTACGAAACCATAGGCTCCAGCGGAGCGCACCGCCAAGAGATCCCCCGCCTTGAGCTGGAGCGGCCGGTCTTTGCCAAGAAAGTCTCCGGTTTCGCATACAGGGCCAACCAGATCCCAGATTTTTTCTTCTGCATCCTGATGAGGCTGCACCGGGACAATCGCCTGCCAGGCGCTATACAGCGCAGGGCGGATCAGATCGTTCATAGCTGCATCAATAATCGCGAAATTACGATGTTCAGTGCACTTCAGAAATTCAACCCGGGTAATCAGGATGCCGGCATTGGCGGCAATGGAACGGCCGGGTTCAAGAACGAGAGTCAGGTTACGTTCACCAATACGCTGATCCAGCGCTTTCACGTATTCAGCAGGCTGAGGCGGCGTTTCATCGTTGTAGGTAACACCCAAACCACCGCCCATATCCAGATGCCGGATATGAATACCGTTGTCTGCCAAAGCGTCAATCAGCTCCAGCACACGATCCAGCGCATCCAGGAACGGTGTTACAGATGTAAGCTGGGATCCAATGTGGCAATCCACACCTAAAATCTCCAGATTTGGCAAGGTCGCAGCGCGGGCATAAACGGCCAGCGCTTCCGCGATATCAATGCCGAACTTGTTCTCTTTCAGGCCCGTAGAGATGTACGGGTGTGTGCCGGCATCAACATCCGGATTCACTCGCAACGAGATCGGCGCTTTAACCCCCATCTCGCCTGCTACTGCGTTAAGCCGGTCCAGCTCGGTATCAGATTCCACGTTAAAGCAGCGAACGCCTGCTTCCAGGGCCCGGCGCATTTCCCATTCCTGCTTGCCCACTCCGGAAAACACTACCTTGCCGGGGTCGCCACCGGCCCGCAAAACCCGCTCCAGTTCGCCCGCAGACACTATGTCAAAACCGGCACCCAGGCGTGCCAGCACATTCAGCACGGCAATATTGCTATTGGCTTTCACGGCATAGCAGATAAGAAGTTCGCGCTCACTCAGGGCTTCATCATAGGCCCTGTAATGGCGCTCCAGTGTGGCACGGGAATACACATAAGCTGGCGTACCAAAACGTTCAGCAATGGAGGAGACAGGTACATCTTCAGCGTAAAGTTCGCCGTCACGGTAGTTGAAATAATCCATTTTATTCCTGATTCGTAAAGCGGTGTCTGGTATGTGCGGGACTACTCAGCCAATGCATCAGCCTGTGCACTATGGTCGCCCGGGCGCTCGTTCCTGGTTGCGGCGCTATTTGCCTGCTCAACTGGCTTGGCCGATGCCTCCGGGTTTTCCCGGTATAACGGCCCTTTCTGGCCGCAGCCACCAAGTGCTGCAGTCATCACCAGTATCATGACCGGCATCTTCCTCGCGCGCATACTTGACACCTCTGAGTTCATAATGCCCAAAGTATACCTGACCCACGCCCTGCACGGCGAGGCCGGCGAGCTACAGAAATGACTCCAGTTCACGGTTCAGGGCATCCTCAAGAAAAGCCCGGTAATACAGGTACTGACTGGTCTGTATATCCTGCTGATACACCCTCGGATCCAGATCGTGGGGCAAGTGCACATCCGTCAGGTAAACCGGATAACGATCACGGCTCTGCCGAAGTGAGTGAATATAGTGAGCAACAGCTGGAATCAGCTGGTCACCGTATTGCAGCACTGTAAACTCCTGTTCACCGCAGTAAAGGTCAAAGCGAACGCGACTATCACCCTCCTGCACGCCCACAGCCTGCACCTCAAATCCAGGCAGGGGCGAACCGGCATCTGTTTGCGGCCGATATTCCGGGCGCCAGACTCCGTTGTTTGAAACCAACTCATAACAACGCACTCCAGCAAGGCCTACGGGCATTTCGGTATTACGCAAAGTGCGTCTTTCCACCAGATTTTCCAGAAAGCGCAACAATGGGGCCAGCAAATTGCGTCGGCCAGCAACCTGCTGATCCCAACCAAAAACAGATCCACGCTCATCAATCACCCGAATCAGAACCTTTTCGCCCCTTAACCTGTAGAACACCTGAATGCTGTCCGGCTCACTCGCCTGGCAGGCGGCCCGCAAACCCGGGTCGTCCAGCAATGCATGGCGGTCAAACACAACAGGCAAATAGGTGTCGCGAGGCTGAGCAAGGCACTCCATCAAGGCAGCCCGGCTTTCCAGAGCCATAAACCCGGGCTCGGTGCCGCTGAATTCCAGCAAAAAATACCGGCGATCCATTTCGATTACGTAACGCAGGGGATGAGGACCAGCTCCTCCTGCAAAGAACTGGCGAAACACGTCGGCAAAAAGCTCCCGCACCCTCCTGGCGATAGCATTGCCATGTCCCCGGTTATGGCTGTGTACCTCAAGGTCGGGAATGCTATGGGGCGCCATGGCCACAGAAGCGAGAACATTCTTCAGGCACTGAATCAAGGTGTCCCCGGATGCATAGTGCTGAAGGCTAACCTCTTGCCAGCTGTTGAGCGTTATCTGGTCAATGGTAACAACCAGATTTTCGCGACCGCCGCTGAACCCCAGAGAGTCATGCCTGGCACTGAGCTTGTGCAGGCCGCGCTCAGTAAGGTGGGATTGCGGATCAACACCTACGTTAATCAGCAGGAGGTTGCGCAGAGGGCGAACACCACGGGCAAGAGCCTCTCGCTCGGCAGGCTCGACAGGAAATGGCAAAAATCCTGCAAGCGCATCCAGCATTTCCCGCAATTCGCTAACGGAGGCAATGCCCTGCCCGGAACGAACGTTGAGGCGAGTTGCCCGGGTGAGCAAGCCGTTGCAGTAGCACCAGACCACCAGTTCCGCGAGATTACCCGAACGCCGGATAACCGGTTGCCAGAAAGCGTCCGAAGGGTCCTCAAGATCCCTGTACAACAGCCAGCCCGTTCCTGTGCCGCCCGGCTCTGACTGATGATGAAAGGCCAGGTTTTCCTCGGCCAGTGATGGCACCAACCCCGGGTTAATCTGCTCTACCTTGCCGGCTTTGCGCTGGAATGCTGCGTAGAGCTTGCGGCCAAGCAAGTTGATATCGTTTGCACTGATAGCGGATTGCTCGCCGTGATCACGGGCCATTTTCGACAGCAGCCTATAGCTGTGGGTCAGCTCCGACACCACCACTCGGCGCAGGGAAGACGCCTCCTCTGCCCGCCAACGGTGACGATTATCCAGCAACTCAAGCTGGTTTTGCTGCCACCCCCAGTCATCAACCAGACTCCTCAGCAGCCGAGCCCTCCAGGGCTCCACCCCCTGCTGCCCCGCCATCCCGGTGCGAGTCAGTGGCAGACCCGCCTTGATATACAGACTGCGACGCACCAAATCCAACCGCGAACTGGCACCGTCACTAAGAAGCCACTGTTCAAGGCGCTGATAGAGCATCACATAGGGGTCCAGATCATCCGCGTCTGTATCACCATCGAACACTGCCTGTTTGAAAATAAGCGACAGGACCGGTAGATCCTGCGTGTGGGCATAGCATTCAATCAGCAGCAGTTTCAGAATGGCCTTCCAGGGCGCATCGATTCCCTTGTAGAGTTGCCACACTCCCGCTCCCAGAAATTCACCGGTCGGTATGGATGGCACAGCACCAAAATCAATATATGCATCGCCGCGAATAAAGCGATAGTCCACCAGCATAGCGACGCACTTCTGATAATGCCCTTCCTGCTCCGGGGGAATCAGCCACCACATGGGATAACAGCCACCCAGATGGATGGCCGTGCGGTAGAATTCATCCAGCAGTAAATAGTGCTGGGCGCTACCGCAGTTCTCACCCGTCACTTCTATCCGCTGCCGGCCTTCCCGCCATTCGGCCGCAGAAAATACAAACACGTGCAACTCAATACCAAACGACAGGGCCCACTCAGTTAACCGTTCAGCCTTACGCTCCAGCAATCTGATCCCATGCCCGTGAAGATCGTCCCTATGGCAAAGCCACACATCAAGATCACTGGTAACAGAATGGCCCAAGGTGCCTGGGCTACCCATCAGAAACAGCGCCTCCAGGTCGGCCCTGCGCTTGCCTTCATCCCGCATGCTGAAGGTACGGGCCAGGCGCCGTGCTGCACTTATGATGGCTGAATCCGGCTGGTAGTGGCTCAGACCGTAAGGACAATCAACATCCAGATAGCCCGGCAGCGCGGGATGATTGGTGTGAAACACCAGCGGCAAAATTTCCAGCACCACCTGCTGTCGATAGGAAAGCGACGAGTGGGCTCGCTCCCAGCGCTGCCGGTTAAGCACGAGAAATCTGTCCCGCAGTCGGCGCAGGGTTTTGCGATCAATGCCCTCATCAAAATCCAGGACAATCGGTGTAGCGTGAGCAGTCAAGGCAGCTCCGGGGGAGAGGTTCTTTCCGGTTTAATTATCAGTATGATGAACTCATCGTGGCACAACCATCAATAATTAAAAGCGGAATACGCTTGAGAAACCCCGAGGCCCGGCCCAGTGAAAGAGTTTGTCATACAGCGTTATCGTGCTGATACATCCAGTGGCACTGGTCGCCAGACCCTGTTGCGTATTGACGACGAAGGTAAGGTTTTATTTGCAGACAATAATGCCGAGGCTGTACTGGGATACGATGCCAGCGAACTGGAAGGCGTTATGGTACACCGGTTCTTGGCTTCCAGAGAAGACGACCCCTTTGCACCTGCCAATCGACACCGTATCGAGAGCGGCCAAACGGTACTGGTCACTTTTCGCCACAAGGAAGGGTTTTTCTACACGGCGAGTCTTTCATTACGTATCAGCATGCGCGATTCAGATGGCGCCGCCAGCGCCCGCATTGCTCAACAGGAAAACTCCGCCATAGACACTCGCCTGCTACGCTTTTCTGAAAGCGCTGCGGGCTTCGGAATATGGGAACTGGACGTCACCAGTAACCAAATGACCTGGACAGAAGGGTTATATCGGTTGCTGGAGCTGAAACCGGGGACAGAAATTACACCGGAGCAGGCGCTGTTCTATTGCAAGAGTGGCCAGGAACGAGTTCGGGCCCTGTTCCGCAGGTGCGCACGCACCGGTGCACCCTTCACAATTGAGCTTCATTTGCTCACAGCCAAAGAAAAAAACATTCGCGCAACGCTAAATGGTCGAGCCCTTAAAACCGGCGGCAGGGTGCGAAAGCTTGGCGGAACCCTGGTCGATCGCACGGGGGAAATGCAGCGCGACCTGGCCTGCGCAAGAGCTGAAAACATACTGAATGCCACCTCAGCCGCCAGCCCTGGGCTGATAGCTGCCGTTGACAAAAATCTTAACCTGCTGCACTTCAACGCGCCCTATGCCCGATTGTTTGGCAGCATATTTGGCGCCACGCCCAAGGTGGGAGACAACCTGCGCCAGCTGCTTGAAAAACACCCGAACGAGCGGCACTTGGCGGAACAGCTCTGGCACCGGGCCTTTGAGCAGGACAGCTTTATTGTCGACATGCCTGTCACGCAACAAAGCGGCGAGTGGCCTGTGTACGAATTTCACTACCAGCGCCTGACAAACAGCAAAATCGGGGACTCCGGTGCAGAAAAAAGCGAAACCGCAGGTGCTGTGGTTGTAGCCAGCGATATCAGCAACCGCGCCAGCAAAACCGGTGATAGCGAATACAGATACCGACACGACCCGGTTACCGGTCTCACCAACCGCAGGGAGTTTGTCGCTCGCCTTCAGCGGCAGGTGGAACAGGCTGGCGACGATGCGGTCGACAGTTGCCTTTTATATCTGAACCTCGACTCATTCGGGCACTTCAACAACATTGCAGGAAACGGTGCCTGCGATCGCTATCTCAGGGAACTGGCCAGCATTCTCGATGTGCGGAGCAGGCCACAGGACACAGTTTCGCGACTTGCCGGTGATACCTTCGCCCTACTCATCGAAGACTGCACAGAGTCTGCAGCCCGTAAGCTTGCAGACAACCTTCTGAACCTCATCCGTGATTTTGTTTTTGAGTGGCAAGGGCACCAACTGCAAACCACCGCCAGTGGTGGTCTGTTGATCATGGGAAAAGACACATACCCTAACCCCGAACAACTGCTGGGGCAGGCAGCGGATTTATGCCATGACGCCAAGACATCGGGACGGAACCGGATTCATACTGGCCACGCCTCACGTCCGGAATCCGATCATAACGACAGCAACGAACTCGTCGACCGGATCCGAAAAGCCCTGGACAGGCAGGCGCTGATACTGGAGTTCCAGCCGCTCAAGCCGGTAGCCAGCGTTACCTGGGGTGATCACATCGAAATTCTCGCACGAATTCCAGGTAACAGTGCCCATGAACAATGGTTGCAACCAGACCAGTTTCTGCCGGTAGCAGAACGTTTTGATTTGGCCAAACGACTGGACCGGCAAGTCATACTGCAAACGTTTACCTGGCTGGGAGAACACAGGTTACTGGAGCCCAGGCTGAAATATTGCGGTTTCAACCTGTCGCTAGCCAGCGTGCTGGATGACACCTTTGCGGACTTCATGGAATCTGTTCTCGGGGCTTCAAACTACCCGGCAGAGTCCTTCTGCCTTGAGATCTGTGAAGCCCATGCAACACAGTACCCGGATGAAGTTGCCGTATTGTGCGATGCCCTGCACCGGATTGGTTGTCGCGTAGCACTGGATGGTGCTGGCGCATCTGTAGAGAGCTACAGGCTGGCGGCAAAACTGCCCATAGACGTAATCAAACTCGACCGCAGCCTGATGCTCAGACTGGGAGCCGACCCGGTTCAGCAGGTCATGGTAGAGGCGCTGCACCGGATTGCGCAGGACGCAGGAAAAATAACGGTGGCAACTTTTATCGAGAACGATGACATTCTCCGGAAGGTCCGAACGCTGGGCATTCATTTCGGCCAGGGATTCAGGCTTGGACCACCCAAACCTCTGGCAGAACTGAAGCCGGTGGCGGTAGATCTTCCCACCGGGCGAATCGGCGGCTAAGCCCCGGGCTCAAAACAAACAGCTCGGGGGCTCAGGTTTCAGCTCAGCAGCTTACGCGCTCGGGCCACAGCAGCCCGCACCTGAGCCGGTGCTGTTCCACCCAAATGATCACGGGCCTGAACCGATCCTTCAAGTGTGAGGACATCAAACACATCTTCACCGATGGTGTCAGAGAAACGCTTCAGCTCTTCCAGAGTCATATCAGAAAGATCCCGCTCTTCAGCGACACCAAAGGCCACAGCCTTGCCTACAACTTCGTGAGCATCGCGGAACGGCATGCCTTTCTTGACCAGATAATCCGCCAGATCTGTTGCCGTCGAAAACCCGCGTTTGGCAGCAACACGCATATTATCGGCTTTTGCTCGAATGGCCGGGACCATGTCGGCGTATGCTTTCAGGCAGCCTTTGATGGTGTCGACCGTGTCGAACAGGGGCTCTTTGTCCTCCTGATTATCCTTGTTGTACGCCAGCGGCTGGCTTTTCATCAGCATGAGCAAGGACATCAGATGGCCCGTTACCCGCCCGGATTTTCCGCGTACAAGCTCCGGCACATCGGGGTTCTTTTTCTGAGGCATGATGGACGAGCCGGTGCAAAAACGATCCGGCAAATCAATAAAATCAAACTGCGCCGAGGTCCACAGCACCAGCTCTTCACTGAAGCGGGACATGTGCGTCATCAGCAAGGCCGCGAAGCTGCAAAATTCAATGGCGAAATCCCTGTCGCTGACCGAGTCCAGCGAGTTTTCAGAAGGGCGCTCAAAGCCCAGCAACCGGGCGGTCATGGCACGATCGATCGGGTAAGTGGTGCCTGCCAGTGCGGCTGCGCCCAAGGGCATAATATTCACGCGCTTGCGACAGTCCTGCAAACGCTCACCATCCCGCACCAGCATTTCATACCAGGCCAGAAGATGGTGCCCGAACGTGACCGGCTGTGCCGTTTGAAGATGAGTAAAACCAGGCATGATGGTATCGGCTTCGCGTTCGGCCAAGTCCAGCAGGCCAGCTTGCAAACGTTTGAGCTCTTCTGCGATCACATCGATTTCATCGCGCAGATACAGGCGAATGTCCGTGGCCACCTGATCGTTTCGGCTGCGGCCGGTGTGCAGTTTTTTACCCGTAATGCCAATACGATCCGTTAAGCGAGCTTCTATGTTCATGTGAACATCTTCGAGACTGACGGACCACTCAAAGCGCCCAGCTTCAATATCTTCTTTTACGCCATTCAGGCCTTCAATAATGAGATCACGCTCATCCAGCGTCAGAACGCCAACCTCTGCCAGCATGGTCGCATGGGCGATAGAACCGGTAATGTCGTGGTGATACAGGCGCTGATCGAACCCGACAGATGCAGTAAAGCGCTCCACAAATGCGTCGGTGGGCTCGCTGAAGCGTCCACCCCATGGCTTTTCGGAGGTTGCGGCCTGATCAGGTTGTTTCTTGTCCGTCATGGTGTAGGTACTCTCGTTACATGTAATGAGTCAAATAGATGTATACATCAGCGTGTGATCAATCGGGCATATCTCGACAGGAAGGGCAAACATAACGATGAACAATGGCTGAGTAGGTGCCGTCATTCTGCATGGCCTCCAGCGCACGATCAAAATCTGCAACAAACTCCGGGCTGACTGATTCTTTTGAGAAAATATAATGGGCTTTTTTGTTCGAGACGACCATGGAGCTGTGCGTTATCCGGTCAGAAAGCCCCAGCGCTTGAATTTCGTGCATAGCCGTCAGTTTATCCGCAATTACCCCATCAATACGATTCAAAGCCAGCATTCTCCAAAGCGAATCCCGGCGGGATGTGTACTCGATATTCCCTCTGTACCTTGAATCCTGGACGAGGGCGCTGTATTCCTCACTATAAGATACGTTGATTTGCGCCCCTAATCTGAAACCCGAGTCCAGAACCTCTCGCAATCCCGAAAACCTGAACTCAGCCCTATCAGAACGCCGGATAAACAGCAGGTTGGGCGAGACGGTCGGAACTGTACTTGCGTAATAAGCGTATTTTTCCCGCTCAGGTGTCCGATGAGCACCAGAGACCATATCGATACGTCCCTCACGCAACTCTACCAGCGCTCGCGCCCAGGGAAGCTTGACCAATGAAAGGTTACACCCCATTCGCTGCATAATTTCACGACTGATATCAGCATCGATACCTGCAACATGGCCCAGCTGCGGGAAAAAGTAAGGTGCGTCGTCATCCCAGCGCATCGTTATGCGGCACTCAGCAACACTTTGGGCCGCAAACCCGAGCAATGAAACAACCAATACAACCGCCTTGCAAAGTACTGCGCACGCAGCACCCTGCGGAATCAATGATGCCGCAGATTCAAGGGCATTGGTGGCCTGTTTCATTATGAGTTCCGCCTGACTATCTTGATATGGATCGAACAAACGCCCCAGCCGAAACCGGCGGAACTCTCCCGGGCTTGAAGCAGAAGGTTCAAATTCATTGGCCACAACAGACAACGCTTTAGTGAGTACTGAATATAGTCTATCTTTTGTGCTGACAGACCCGCACTATCCTCGCGCGGAATGAGCACATTGATCGTGACGGGAGTATAACATTCTGACCCGCAGAAAAGAGACCACCCTGAGCCGGGACAAGGCTGTCGCCATGCAGAATTTTTTCGTGCCCGATCTTTGCCGGGTGCGGTCTGTGTTCATGCTTCTGATCACCAGTGAACTGCTGGTTCTGGTGCTGGCGATTGTTCAGGCCAGCGACAGCTGGATTGACTGGAATTATTTCGCACTTCTCTCGCTGTTTGTGCAGTGGACCACCCTCACCAGTGCCGCGCTGATCTGCCTGCTGCGCGCCCGACTGGCTCAAATACCTGTGCCCCGAGCCACCTTTTTCATTGCGGCCATAGTGCTAATAGATGTACTCGCGTTCAGCCTGTTTGCAGACAGCGTACTGCACCCAAAACCGGGCATCTTCGACTGGCAGGCAATTGCTAAAAAGCTGCTGATGGCCCTACTGATAATTCTCATGATCCTTCGCTACTTCTACTTGCAGCATCAGTGGCAAAAGCAACGGGAAGCGGAAATGCAGGCACACCTGACAGCCCTACAGGCGCGTATACAACCTCACTTTCTGTTCAACAGCATGAACACCATCGCCAGCCTTATTGCTTCAGATCCAGAGCAGGCCGAAGAAGCCGTTCTGGATCTTTCAGAGCTCTTTCGCGCCAGCTTGCGCACCGGCGACCAACTCATTCCGATGTCGAAAGAGCTGGATCTATGCCAGCGCTATCTGGCCATCGAATCCCTGCGCCTTGGCCCCCGCCTGAAACTGGAGTGGCACATTGCCGACGGGCTGGAGCACCAGGCAATACCGCCTCTGACCCTGCAACCATTGGTAGAAAACGCGGTATATCACGGCATACAGCCCCGCCCGGAAGGTGGCAAGGTGCGCATAGAGGCCGAAGCGCGGGGCAAATACGTGTATCTGCTCGTTCAAAACCCCAAGCCGGACAATAACAGCAGTCAGCACAGCGGCAACCAAATGGCCCTCGGCAATATTCAGGCAAGGCTGCAGGCGCTATTCGGGGATGCTGCGGTACTCAAACACAGCCATCAAGGGGACGTTTATACCGTTACCTTACGGCTCCCTGAAACTACTCAATACTCATGACCAAACAGACGATTCTAATCGCAGACGATGAGCCTCTGGCACGGCAGCGCCTGATGCGACTGGTCGAAGGCCTGCCGGGTTATGTGATCTGCGGCGAAGCCGGTGATGGCGAAACCACACTTGCTCAAGTTGCCGAACTGCAGCCGGATATCCTGCTGCTGGACATACGCATGCCCGGTCTTGATGGCATGGAAACAGCAGCGCGCCTGAGCCAGCTCAGCAACCCGCCGGCAATCATTTTCTGCACCGCCTACGACAACTATGCAATTCAGGCTTTCGGGGTTCAGGCTGTGGCCTACCTGCTCAAACCCGTGCGCAAAGATGCGCTGGCAGAGGCCCTTGCCCGTGCCGGGCGGATTAATCGCGTACAGCTACGCACCCTTGCCGACAGCATCGCAGGCGGCACCAGCGAACGGGAAACAGCGGAAGATGAGCAACTATCGGTTCGCACCCATCGGGGTACCGAGCTGATTGATATAGCCGGGATCCGCTATTGCCAGGCGGATCAGAAATACGTGACCATTCATCATGCCCGTGGTGAGACTGTTTCTGACTACACGCTTAAAGAACTGGAAAACGCCTACCCGAGCCAACTGCTTCGGATTCATCGCAACACCCTGGTGGGCGTACACTATATTCAGGCACTCAGGCGCACACCCGACGGCCACAACCTGCTGTTGCTCAGAGACGATCTGGGGGAGCTTCAGGTAAGTCGCCGGCACACCAGCAATGTGCGTCAGTGGCTACAAAGACAACAACCGGGCTGACGCATTGCAGGCGGTGCAGCGCGGCCATCCGCGGGACTTTTACGGCGCCACAGGGTAACCTTGGCGAACATTTTCATAACTGACAGTGAGCATCATGTCCAAACGAACCCTTCGCGTCGCAACCCGCAGTAGTGCCTTGGCACTATGGCAGGCAGAATTCATCAAGGCCGAACTGGAACGGCTCCACGACAACGTGGTTGTGGAACTGATCAAGATCAAAACCCAGGGCGACAAAATCCTCGATGTACCTCTGGCTAAAATTGGCGGTAAAGGCCTGTTTGTAAAAGAGCTGGAAGAAGCCATGCTTGACGGCCGCGCCGACCTCGCAGTGCACTCCATGAAAGATGTACCCATGGCCTTTCCCGAAGGCTTGGGCCTGGTCGCTATTTGCGAGCGGGACGATCCTACCGATGCGTTTGTCAGCAACAACTACGCGAACGTAGACGCTCTGCCACAAGGCGCTGTGGTGGGCACTGCCAGCCTGCGCCGGGAATCCCAGCTGCGCGCCTACCGCCCAGACCTGGAAATTCGTGTTCTGCGGGGCAACGTAAACACCCGGTTGGCAAAACTGGATGCGGGTGACTATGACGCCATAGTTCTGGCCAGTTCTGGCCTTAAGCGTTTGGGTTTCCATGACCGGATCCGCTACTCAATGCCAGACACAGTATCCCTGCCAGCGGTTGGCCAGGGTGCCCTCGGCATTGAATGCCGGCTAAACGACGACGAACTGCGGGCGATGCTGGCCCCCCTGAACCATGCTGATACCTCCGATCGGGTGAAAGCCGAAAGGGCGATGAACCGTCGTCTTGAGGGTGGCTGCCAGGTGCCAATCGCAGCCTACGCCCTGTTGGAAGACGACGATACATTATGGTTGCGCGGGCTGGTTGGCGCCGTGGATGGCACAAAAATTCTCCGTGTTGAGGGCCGCGCGCCGCGCGCCGAAGGCGAGCGCCTGGGCCGCGAGTTGGCAGAAGAGCTTTTAGCGCTGGGTGCAGACAAGATTCTGGCTGAAGTTTATGGCCACACTCCAGACTGATTCAACCAGGCTAACCGGCCGGCGTGTTCTTATATGCCGGCCAGAACCGGAAGCGTCCCGGCTGGCCCGGCAGTTTCAGGCTGCCGGCGCTGAGACGCACGTGTTCCCGCTGGTAGACCGAGAGCCGCTACCAGAAACCCCGGAACGACGCACCACCCTTCTCAACCTTGACGAATTCTCCCATGTCATTGCCGTCAGCCCCTATGCAGCAAGGCTTTTGCTCGATGAGCTGGATACCTGGTGGCCGCAACTACCTACCGGATTAAACTGGTATGGCGTAGGAGCCGGGACGGCCAAAGCACTGGCCGAATATGGCGTAACCCCGCGCAAACCCGACGAGGGTTGGACCAGCGAAGCACTGCTGAAACTTCCCTCCCTGACAAATATCGAGGGCGAGCGTGTACTTGTTGCCCGGGGCGAGGAAGGACGGGAATTAACCCGCAGAACGCTGGAAGAGCGTGGTGCCCGGGTTACCATAATGCCGCTGTATCGCAGATTCTGTCCGGATTACACCCCTGCGCAAATCAACACCGCCCTGATTGCGTTTGCCCCGGATGCCATTGTTGCGCTCTCCGGAGAAACCTTGAACAATCTCATCGCACTATGTGCCAAATGCAGCCATAATCTATACGATAGACCCGTCATCGTGCCCGCTCGGCGTATCGCCGACCAGGCTCTTGCGGCGGGATTCAACGCTCCGTGTATACCAGGAAGCCTTGCCGATAACGACATCGTGGCCGCCGTCGCAGAACAACTGGCAGGCCGGGACGGTGGCTCCGGAAAAGCCAAGTAAGGACGCCCGTGACCGAAACAACAAAACAATTACCTGCCCCGATTGCCAAAGAACCGCTCGCCCGACAGAAAGTCTGGCCGGTCTGGGTTATCGCCTTAGTTGCACTGGCCTGTGTTGCCGCGCTGGCGCTGTGGAACTGGCAACAGTGGAACGATAACCAGGCAACCATACAATTGCTGAAAGGCTTACAGCAGGACACTGCACAGCTTGAGAGCCTTTATGGCGACAGGGGAACCCAACAGAGCCAACGTTTGCAGGCTCTGGAAGATAAACTTGCATCCCAGCGCGAACTGATCGCCACCCAGCAGCGGCAAATTGATCACACTGCCCGCGAATTACTCGAAGCCGGCAACCGCACCCGCACCGACTGGTTACTGGCAGAGGCAGAGTACTTACTGCGCATAGCCAACCAGCGCCTGCTGATTGAAAAAGACATTCGCGGCGCGCTGTCTGCCCTTGAAGCTGCAGACGAAGTGCTGACCGAATCCGACGATGTTGGCGTGTACCCTGTTCGTCAGCAACTGGCCCGGGAAATCCTGGCACTTAAAGGCATTTCCAGTGTCGACAGAACCGGCCTCTATCTCACTCTTGAAGCCGCAATCGACAGCGTACACCAGCTAACCGATCAAGCCCTTATCAGCGAGCAAGCCCCGGGATTTGTTGGCAATGCCCAGTCGGAGGAAGGTCCCGGAGAGGGCGGCGAGCCCGGCCTTCTACTCAGAGCCTGGAAAAAGATCAAATCCACCCTGATGCAAGTGGTTGTGGTTCGTCGCCTGGACGAATCCGTCAAGCCACTGCTGTCGCCAGACCAAAGTGCTTACGCACGGCTGAACCTGCAACTTATGCTTGAAGAAGCCGAGATGGCCGTCCTCAGAGGCAACCAGACACTCTATGAGCGCTCTCTAACCAAGGCACAAGCTGCTGTTGAGGATTGGTACGACGGAAGCAACCCACGAGTAAGCGCCTTGACCAACACTCTTGGTGAACTGAAAGCGCGTAACGTTGCTCCGGACTTGCCAGACATAAGCAAATCTCTGGGACTGCTCAAAGAGCGGCTGGCAGGTCGGCTAAACAAAGGCAGTGATTCATGATTCGCCTGCTTCTGATTGTTCTGTTTGCCCTGCTCATCGGCACCGCACTTTCACTCGGGCTGCAATACGACCTGGGTTACATTCGCATCAGCCTTGGGAACTATCTGGTAGAAACCAATTTCTGGGTTGGGCTTGTACTCATCGTGGTTGTGGTTGCCCTGATCGTACTCACCACAAACCTGATTCGCCGCATGCGGCAAGGCACAGGGCTTGTCGCCAACTGGGTTTCCCGCGGCAAAGAGCGTCGGGCCCGCAGGCGCACGACTCAGGGCCTGCTGGCTCTTGCTGAAGGGAACTGGCCACGGGCCCGCAAGATGCTGACCTCAGCCGCCAGCCACGCAGACACACCCCTTATCAACTATCTGGCAGCAGCCCAGGCAGCGTTTGAGAGTGGCGACCATGAAGCCGTAGATGAACTGCTGCGAAAAGCATTTGAAAGCACTCCAGGGTCGGACATGGCTGTGGGCATCACCCAGGCTCAGCTACAGCTTGCAGGGAACCGACTGGAGCAGGCGCTGGCAACACTGGTGCGTCTGCGTAAACAGTCGCCACACCACCCTTTCGTTCTGAAGCTACTGAAAACCACCTATCTTCGCCTCGAAGATTGGCGCGAACTCTCGAAACTGCTACCCGAGTTGCGCAAACGTAGTGTACTTCCGGAGTCCGAACTCGGAGAACTTGAACGACAGGTATGGCACAACCTGCTGGAAAAGGCCGCTGAAGACTGCCGTCGGCAACAACAACAAGATCCCAACACATCACTTGAGCCGCTCACCCGTCTTTGGGATGAACTGCCGGGCTTTTTGCGCAGAGACGAAAAAACCATTGCTGATTACGCTCGCTTACTGGCTGATCTTGGCGACGAAGCCCAAACCGAAACCCTGCTGCGCAAAGTTCTGCACAACCACTGGAGCGATGACCTGGTCAATCTTTATGGCCGGGTAGAAGGGCGCAAGCCCGACGAACAGCTTCTGACCGCCGAGCAGTGGCTAAAAGATCGCCCCAGCAATGCAGAACTGCTGCTGGCACTGGGCCGGCTGAGCTTGAGAAATGAGTTGTGGGGCAAAGCCCGGGAATATTTTGAGACCAGTTTGAAGCTACGCCGCAGCCGCGACACTCTGGCAGAACTTAGCCGGCTGAGCGCTCATATGGGCGACGAAGAAATGAGCATCAAGCTTATGATGCAAGGGCTGGCGACCGACAACGGGCTACCAGAACTGCCCATGCCCCGAGCCTGAACGACCGCACCCTTCTTCTGCCTGCCCGGAGCACTTCAATTGCGAGGCGCATACTCCAGCACATCAGAAAAGAATGCCGTTGGTGGGAGCCCCGCTTCCACCAGCGCGTCCATCAAGGTGTAAACCATCGTGGGTGAACCACTGGCGTGCACTTCCGCATTACCCAGATCCGTGCCAGACGCCAGCACAGCACGCACCAGCTGGTCGTGGTGTCCGCCCCATTCGCTGTCTTCATCATCACCCACCACAGGCTGAAAGCTGAAGGCGGACCACTCTTTCTCCCACTGACGAGCCATGGACCTGAGGTACATATCCTCATGGCGACGCACGCCCCAGAACAGCTTTACCGGCTGGGTAGAAGATGTGCCGCGCAAATAATCCACCAGGCTTTTCATCTGTGCGAACCCTGTACCGGCCGCAACCAGCAGCAATGGTTTTTCAGGGGCGCAGGCCAGGCAGGCTTTACCATGGGGTAATTCCACAGTGATCGTTTCACCAGAGGCTAGCGCATCGATGACCTTCTGTGCGGACAGCCACTCAGGGGAAGCCTGGATGTGCAGCTCAATGTTCTGCTCTGCCGGACTGCTGGCAATGGAGAAATAGCAGGGTTCAGCATCCGGCAAATTGATCGACAAGTACTGGCCGGCGTGAAAAGACAACTCTCGCCGCCTGGGCAACTGAAGCTCAACCCGATACACGTCGTGGCTTATAGAGCTCAGGTTCACGACGTTTGCCTGAAACTTTCGGGGCTGGTTCTGTCCTGCTGCCATAACGGCATTAATCTCCAATTCAAGATGGTCGAGCGCGGCAGTTCTGCACATCATCAGTCGCGCACCGACCGGCATAATCTGTTGGCTTCGGGTATTCAGAGCGGAGCCACCGAGCAAATGGGCTTCACAAAGTTCGCAAACACCATTTCTACAGGCATGGGGAACAGCAATACCGGCTTTGGCCGCAGCACTCAGCAAATCTTCATCGGCACTTGCCGCGTAGCGAATGCTCGATGGCTCAAGACTCACATTCCACTGCCTGCTACCCATATCAGTCGGGGCAGTTAGCCGGAGTTTCAATGCCCAGGCTTCCCCATAGCTCGTCCACACGCTGTTTCACAGCATCAGTCATGGCAATAGGCTCCCCCCACTCGCGGGTGGTTTCTCCGGGCCATTTGTTGGTGGCGTCCATGCCCATTTTTGAGCCAAGGCCAGATACAGGCGAGGCAAAGTCCAGGTAATCAATGGGCGTATTTTCGACCAGTGTGGTGTCGCGAATAGGATCCATACGGGTAGTCATGGCCCAAATCACATCTTCCCAATTACGGGCATCCACATCGTCATCGGTCACGATGACAAACTTGGTGTACATAAACTGGCGCAGGAACGACCATACCCCCATCATCACGCGCTTCGCATGGCCTGGGTACTGCTTCTTCATGGTCACTACTGCAAGACGGTAGGAACAGCCTTCCGGCGGCAAATAGAAATCCACGATCTCCGGAAACTGCTTTTGCAATATGGGGATAAATACTTCGTTCAGCGCCACACCCAGAATCGCCGGCTCATCGGGCGGCCTGCCCGTATAGGTACTGTGGTATATCGGGTCTTTGCGGTGGGTAATCCGCTCAACGGTGAACACCGGGAACTCGTCTACTTCGTTGTAATAACCGGTATGGTCCCCAAATGGGCCTTCCGGGGCGTTGTCATCCGGGTAAATAAAGCCTTCCAGAACTATTTCGGCACTGGCTGGCACCTGCAAATCACTGAGGCCGCACTGCACCAGCTCGGTCCGACTACCCCGCAACAAGCCTGCAAACGCATACTCGGAAAGAGAATCAGGAACAGGCGTCACAGCACCCAGAATGGTTGCCGGGTCGGCGCCAAGGGCGACGGCAACGGGATAAGGTTTGCCAGGGTTCTGTTTCTGGAACTCCTGAAAATCCAATGCACCACCACGATGGCTCAACCAGCGCATAATGAGTCGGTTACGGCCAATCACCTGCTGCCGGTAAATCCCCAGATTCTGCCGTTCTTTGTGGGGCCCACGGGTAATCACCAGCGGCCATGTCACCAGCGGCCCGGCATCCCCAGGCCAGCAATGCTGTACCGGGATTTGGTAAAGGTCGACTTTATCTTTTTCTATGACCACTTCCTGACAGGGCGCTGACCTGAGCACTTTGGGGCTCATGCGCATTACTTGCCGTAGCAGTGGCAGTTTTTCGATGGCGTCTTTGAATCCCTTGGGGGGATCAGGCTCTTTCAGGTAGGCCAGCAGTTTGCCGACTTCCCGGAGCGCAGTTACGTCTTCTTGCCCCATGCCCAGCGCCACTCTTCGGGTAGTGCCAAAGAGGTTGGCAAGCACAGGGATGTCGTAGCCTTTGGGGTTTTCGAACAACAACGCAGGACCACCTGCCCGCAGCGTGCGGTCGCAGATTTCGGTCATTTCCAAATGGGGGTCTACTTCAACTGAGATGCGTTTCAGCTCGCCCAGCTTCTCCAACTGGTCAATGAAGTCCCGCAGATCGTTGTATTTCATCGTTGGCTCCGGTTAGTTCCGGCAATATACGTGGGTTCAAAGAGATTGGTTCTGACTGAGTGCAAGAACAGGATGTGCGCGCACAAAGCTTGATCGGCAGTACCGGGGACACCCTCCCCGGACCGTGCATTGCCAGGGATGGCAATGCCGAGCCCCCAGGGATGGGTTTACGGCGTGTCCGGGGAGGGTGTCCCCGGTACTGCCAACCCCAAAATCCAGAGGCGCAGAGTTTCCAACTATTACCGGCGCTTCATCGACTGGAAGAACTCGTCGTTGGTCTTGGACTCTTTGAGCTTGTCCAGCAAGAACTCGATGGCCGCAGTGTCGTCGTCCATGGAGTGCAGCAGCTTACGCAGAATCCACACACGCTGAATATCCGCCTCGGTCATCAGCAGGTCTTCACGGCGCGTGCCGGAGCTGCGGATATTGATGGCAGGATACACACGCTTTTCAGCAATTTTGCGGTCCAGGTGAATCTCCATGTTGCCTGTACCCTTGAACTCCTCGTAGATCACTTCGTCCATTTTGGAACCCGTGTTCACCAGAGCCGTTGCAAGAATTGTCAGGCTGCCACCTTCTTCCACATTACGGGCCGCACCGAAGAAGCGCTTGGGCTTTTCCAGAGCGTGGGCATCTACACCACCGGTCAACACCTTGCCTGAGGATGGAATAACTGTGTTGTAGGCGCGAGCAAGACGAGTGATGGAATCCAGAAGAATTACCACGTCCTTTTTGTGCTCGACCAGACGCTTGGCCTTCTCGATGACCATTTCAGCAACCTGAACGTGACGCGCAGGTGGCTCATCAAAGGTGGAAGCAATCACTTCGCCGCGCACCGTGCGCTGCATTTCGGTAACTTCTTCCGGGCGCTCATCAATCAACAGAACAATGATGTGACACTCAGGATGATTACGCGCAATAGACTGGGCAATACTCTGCATCAGCAGGGTTTTACCAGCCTTGGGTGGCGATACAATCAAACCTCGCTGGCCTTTACCGATAGGCGCAACCAGATCCAACACGCGGGAGGACAGATCCTCGGTGCTACCGTTACCGGTTTCCAGTTGCATGCGCTCGTCAGGAAACAGCGGTGTCAGGTTTTCAAACAGGATCTTGTTACGGGCGTTGTCCGGCTTGTCGAAGTTGATCTCGCTAACCTTCAACAGGGCAAAGTAACGCTCACCATCCTTCGGTGGGCGGATTTTGCCGGCAACAGTATCACCGGTGCGCAGGTTGAAGCGGCGGATCTGGCTTGGGGAGACGTAAATGTCGTCTGGTCCCGCCAGGTAGGAGGCATCGGCAGAGCGAAGAAAGCCGAAACCGTCCTGCAGAATTTCCAGTACGCCGTCGCCAGATATGTCTTCGCCGCTTTTCGCATGCTTCTTCAATATAGTGAAGATAACATCCTGTTTCCGCGAACGTGCCAGGTTATCGAGGCCCATCTCTTGCGCGATTTCGAGCAATTCGGGCATGGAGTTCTGCTTGAGTTCAGTAAGATTCATAGGTTATTAGATTTTCAGGAATGGAATTAAACGGAAGTTGGTATGACAGGGGCGCCCCTGAACTGATTGTGTAATTCATTGTCGAAACAGATGCTGGCCAGATGAAACAACCGGTGCGAATGAAAGCCGGAAAAAAACAGAAGCCAGTATAGAGTGGGTACAAACGTTCGTAGGGCGAGACCGATAATCATCTACCTTGCTGGCCAATGTCAAGGCCACTGTCCAAATTAAAGCCAATTTTTCGGACGAAATGCCTTCACGCACCGCCCTGAGCCTCCCCCTGATGGGTTACTCCCTTCCATTCACCGCTTCTGAAAGGGATACTGGCAGTCAATATTTTTCCTGTGATTTTCGGAGCAGATTCTCATGAGTAGTGAACTCACCAGCAAACTCAAACCTCTCAATATCGCGATTCTTACAGTCTCCGATACCCGCGGGTTTGATGAAGATTCCTCCGGTCAGTTTCTTGAAGACAGTGTTGTTGAGGCCGGGCACAAGCTGATATCAAGGCGCATACTGCCAGATGACATCTACCTGGTTCGGGCGGCTATGTCGTCCTGGATTGCAGATGCGGATGTTCACGTGGTGATCATCACCGGTGGCACCGGATTTTACGAGCGTGACAGCACCCCGGAAGCGGTTGCTCCACTGCTGGACAAGCGTATTGAAGGATTTGGCGAAGAGTTCCGGCGCCTCTCGGCATCTGAAATCGGCTCCTCGACGATCCAATCCAGAGCTTTTGGCGGCCTTGCGAATCACACGGCTATTTTCTGCTTGCCCGGTTCCACTGGAGCCTGTCGCACGGGCTGGAATGGCATTCTGAGCTCCCAACTCGACAGTCGCCACGGCCCCTGCAACTTTTCATCACTGGTCGGCCGTAAACCAGAGCGCGCTATTGAGCGCCTCCAGGAAGTCATTGGTAATCGCGCCGAACGCTAATCTGAACACGGAGAGAAAACCATGGCAGGCAATCTGACACCGGTTGATGAGGCTATCGCTCACCTACTGAGCAAAGCGCCGGTGATTACGGAAACCGAGCTTTTGCCCCTCACAGAGAGCCTGGGCAGAATACTGGCACAGGATTATCGAGTGCCGGCGGATGTGCCGCCAGCGGATAACAGTGCGGTAGACGGCTACGCTCTGCGGGCTGAGGATTATGTGCAAGGGCAGGCTATTTCAGTATCTGACCGCATCCCCGCTGGCTCAGCTCCCAGCCCTCTGCAACCCGGGACTGCTGTTCGCATCTTCACCGGCTCCGAAATTCCAGCTGGTGCGGACACAGTTGTCATGCAGGAGCGGGTCGAGGTTACAGATAGTGGCATTCTCATCGACGGTGAAGTAAAGGCAGACCAGAATATACGCAGGCGTGGCCAGGATCTGGCCCAAGGCAGCCTGGGCCTGGAACAAGGCATTAAGATCCGACCCCAGGAAATGGGTCTCCTGGCCTCCATCGGTGTCGCCGAAGTAACTGTGGTGAAAAAACTGCGGGTGGCGATTCTGTCAACAGGTGATGAACTTGTAGAGCCGGGGCTTCCCCTGGGCCCAGGCCAGATTTACAACTCCAACCGCTTCACCCTACTCGGTCTTTTGGCAGAAGCCGGCTGTGAGGTGGTGCTGTGCGAAACCCTCCGGGATACTCGCTCTGCTACCCGGGAAACCCTAGAACGCGCAGCTGCAGCGTCGGATCTCGTTATTACGAGTGGCGGTGTCTCTGTCGGTGAGGAAGACCACGTGCGAGCCGTGCTGGAAGAATCCGGCCAACTGTCTCTGTGGCGTATGGCGATCAAACCTGGCAAGCCGCTGGCATTTGGCTCGATCAAAGGTACGCCTGTATTCGGCCTGCCAGGAAACCCGGCTTCAGTGCTGGTGACCTTTATGATGGTGGGGATGCCTTACATCCGTACCTGCCAGGGGCGTCTGCAAATTCACCCGGTGGGTCAGCAGGTACCTGCTGCATTTAATATTACTTCACCCTCGGCGCGCAGAGAGTTCTTGCGTGCGCGTACAGAATCCGTTGACGGCAAAGTTCAGATCGCCGCGTATGCAAATCAGAGTTCTGGCATGTTGAGCTCTGCCTGCTGGTCCGCTGGGCTTGCGGTGGTTCCGGAACACGCCTTGGTTGCAGAGGGCGACTTGCTGACTTATTACCCATTCACTGAATTGTTGAGCTGACATGACTGACCAGACCCTGACCGTTCGTTTTTTTGCCCGCCTCCGGGAAGAGTTGGGCACTGAACAACTCACGCTGCCGGCAGAAAAGAATCAGACAGCTGGCGACCTGCTTGCAGTGCTGGCAAGCCGCGGCGGTCCCTGGGCACAACTGCAAGGCAACCAGCCGGTGATGATTGCAATCAATCAGGCTATGGCTAAGCCCGCCGCAGCCGTGAAGGCCGGCGATGAGGTTGCTTTTTTCCCACCGGTAACCGGGGGTTAATATGATAAGCATCCAGACTGACGATTTTGATGCTGGATCTGAATATGCCGCACTGCGCGACAGTGGCGCGGGCACTGGAGCTATTGCTACGTTTACCGGGCTAGTGCGGGACCACGGCGACACACCGGATGTATCGGGGTTGTTTCTGGAGCACTACCCGGGCATGACAGAACAGGTGATTGCCGGCCTTATTGAAGAAGCCTCCCTGCGCTGGGATGTGCGTAAAGCGCGGGTAATTCATCGGGTTGGCAGGCTGTTACTGCAGGAGCAAATTGTGTTCGTCGGTGTGTGTAGCGCTCACAGGGCAGATGCATTTGCAGCTTGCGAGTTTATTATGGATGCCCTGAAAACTTCGGCGCCTTTCTGGAAAAAAGAGCTTGCTGAGGCTGGCGAACATTGGGTAGAGCAAAAAGCTTCAGATGTTGCTCGTGGTGAGGCTTGGGACAAGTAGTCCCGAACCTCGCTCAAGCCAGACAGATACAATAACGGATAACCCCCGCATCCTCTTCCCGAACCCATTCGATCCTGTGGCCTGCGATATCGCACAGCGCCTGCAAATCCTTGCGCGCCGTGGGATCATCCGCAAGGAATTCGACCAGTGTCCCGCAAGACAAACCCTGAACCCGCTTTTTAAAGCGTAAAACAGGAAGGGGGCACACCAAACCGATAGCATCGATTTGGTGTACTTCTGATCGCTCAGTCAAGGCGCACGCTCGTTGCGCTGCTGCCCTGCTCAGCCGATGACCACCCAAACTGACCGAGCACCATCGGGGCAGCGGTGGCAATCAACAGCGAGGCGACAAATGCAGAAATCATAACCTTCACGACGCTTCTCCTTTACTTTGCTTGGCCTCCACCTCAGCCACCCACAAATCGTGATGCTGGCGCGCCCATTCCACATCAACCTGGCCGCTACCCATCGCGTCGAATGCACCTTCCATGCCTACGGTACCAATGTAGATGTGAGCAATAATGGCTAGCATCATTGCGAATGCCACGACCGAGTGCCAGATGTTGGCAAACTGCATCTCTTCATGCGGTGTCAGAACCGTAGCGAACTCTGTCCCCAGGACACTGTTTATCACACCAAAGGTATCGGCAAACATGGGTAACTGAAATGGGAACAGCAACGACAGGCCCGTCAGTGAAACCGAGAAACCCAGCACCATAACGGTCCAGAAAACAATTTTCTGCCCAGCGTTGAATTTCTTTGCAGAAGGGTGGGTTTTGGTGAAAATACCGCCGCCCGCCTTGATCCACTGCCAATCAAGCTTGTCAGGAATATTGTGAGCTACCCACATAACAAACGTCATCACCAGACCAATCATAAAGGCCCAGGAAATATTGTTGTGAACCCACTTGGAGCCAGCGGCCAAAGTTGCAAATACCTCGGGGCCCAGTACAGGGATCAGGAAGCTCCGCCCCATCAAAGTGATGAGCCCGGTTATAGCCAGCGCAATAAATGAGCCCGCCAATAACCAGTGGCCAAACCGTTCGACAGCTTTGAATCGCTGAATCGTGGTACCTGCAGGGCCGCCATCGATCATGATTTTGCCGCGAATAAAGTAAAACACCACAAGCAAGGCAAGAAAACACAAAAGCGCGCCGCCACCATAATTGATGACAGGCCCTTCGCGAAGCTTCAGCCAGGTCATGCCACCATCCTGGATCATAACGTCAGCTGCAGGCCCTCGAGCCTGTGTGCGGGCGTCAAAATTGTTATAGCGAATGGCACGATATGTGTCTGACCTGGAAACCCCGCCGCGCGTACCTAAATGATCGCTGATCGGCGCCGCATTGGCCGGGTTACCCAGATTTTCAGACCGGAAAGCCCCGTCAACTTTCAGCTTCTGCTGACGAGCCATAATATCTTCCAGGGTTTGAGCACCCCCGGTTGCAGAGCGGTCAATCCCCGGGCTCTCTTGTGCCCAGGCATGACCGAACGAAAGCGTCACCAATACCAGAAAGGCGGCGCCCAATAATTTTATATTCATCAGAGCACTCCAGCGAAAGCCACAAGAAGAAGTTCGTGCCTCAAGAAGTTCCAGGGCCCTTTCGGGCCCTGAACACTCAGGCCAGTTTATGCACCCTTCTTCTCATAGGCTGTGCCCCATCCCCAGGCGCCGGAGCCAAAACCACGGCTCACGACACGCTGGCGATAGATGTCCGCCACCTCGTTACCGTCACCGGCCAGCAGGGCTTTGGTCGAACACATTTCCGCGCAGAGGGGAAGTTTGCCCTCGGCAATACGGTTGCTTCCGTACTTGGCGAACTCGGCTGCCGAATTGTCTTCTTCAGGACCGCCTGCACAGAAGGTGCATTTATCCATCTTGCCCCGGCTGCCGAAATTACCCGCTTGCGGGAATTGAGGCGCACCAAAGGGGCATGCGTAGAAGCAATACCCACAACCGATACAAAGATCCTTGGAGTGCAAAACAATTCCGTCTTCGGTCTGGTAGAAGCAGTCAACCGGGCAGACAGCCATACAAGGCGCGTCTGAGCAGTGCATGCAGGCAACCGAGATCGAACGCTCGCCCGGCTTACCATCTTCGATGGTTACCACGCGTCGACGGTTAATACCCCAAGGGACTTCATTCTCATTCTTACAGGCCGTTACGCAGGCATTACATTCGATGCAGCGTTCGGCGTCGCAAAGGAATTTTGCGCGTGCTTGTCCTTCAAGTGCCATGGTCTACACCTCTTGTTATGCCGGCATGATCGAACACAGGGTGGCTTTGGTCTCTTGCATCTGCGTGACCGAGTCATACCCGTATGTTTGAACAACGTTTGTAGATTCACCCAGAACGTAGGGGTCAGCGCCTTTGGGATACTTATCCCTCAGGGATTTACCCTCCAGGTGTCCGCCGAAGTGGAACGGCATGAACGCTACGCCTTCGCCGACACGCTCAGTTACCAAGGCCTTGACCTTGATACGACCGCCCTCCGGCCCGGATACCCAAACGTCGTTACCATCACGAATGTTCAGGTTATTCGCATCACGCGGATTCACCTCAATGAACATGTCCTGTTGCAATTCGGCCAGCCATGGGTTGGAGCGCGTCTCATCGCCACCACCTTCGTACTCGACCAGTCGGCCGGAAGTCAGAATGATGGGGAAGTCCTTACTGAAGTCCTTCTTCTGAATGGACTCATACAAGGTCGGCACGCGCCAGAACGTCTTGTCCTCATAGGTTGGATAGTCAGCCACCAGGTCGCGACGTGTTGTGTACAGTGGCTCGCGATGCACCGGCACCGGATCCGGGAAGTTCCAGACCACGGTGCGCGCTTTGGCATTACCGAAAGGCGCACATTCGTGCTTGATGGCCACGCGCTGGATACCGCCAGACAAGTCGGTCTTCCAGTTGGTTTCAGGACCGGCCACAGCATCAATGCTGGCCCGCTCTTCAGCGGTCAGATCACCGTCCCAACCCAGATCCATCAACATCTGCATGGTGAACTCGGGATAGCCGTCCTTGATGCCCGAATTTTTCGAGTAAACGCCTTCAGCCAGCAGGCTCTCACCGTTGCGCTCTACACCAAACCGGGCGCGGAAAGTGAGGCCACCCTCGGACACCGGCAGGGACATATCGTAAAGGTTCGGTGTTCCCGGATGATTCATCTCTGCTGTACCCCAGCATGGCCAGGGCAAACCATAGATATCCCCATCACAAGGCCCACCATTTGCACGGAGGGTGGTCCTGTCGAAGTGATGCTGGTACTTCATGTGCTTCTTGAGACGCTCAGGCGATTGGCCTGTGTAGCCGATGGTCCACATGCCACGGTTGAATTCACGAGTGATGTCTTCAATAACTGGCTCATCACCTTCAATCGCAATGTTACGAAACAGGCGATCGGTGAACCCGAACTTGTCTGCAAACAGCTTTATGATTTCGTGATCAACCTTCGAGTCGAACAGTGGTTCAACCACTTTTTCGCGCCACTGGAGCGAGCGGTTGGATGCGGTTACAGAACCACGGGTCTCGAACTGAGTAGTTGTTGGAAGCAGGTAGGCGCCGTCTTTGCGATCGTGCAACACCGCTGAAACGGTCGGGAAAGGGTCCACTACAACCAGCAGGTCGAGCTTCTCCATAGCCTCCTTCATTTCCAGCATACGAGTCTGTGAGTTTGGCGCATGGCCCCAGAGCACCATGGCCCGGGTGTTGTCCGGCTGCTCGAGGTTTTCCTTTGCCTCCAGAACACCGTCGATCCAGCGAGACACCGGAATACCCTTCTCGTTCATCATGGCTCTGGATTTGCCGTTTTTGTCCCACACAGCAAATCGGCCTTTCAGCCAATCCTTATCTTCTTCCCAGACTCGCGCCCAGTGGGCCCAGGCACCAGCGCTCAGGCCGTAATAGCCAGGTAAGGTGTCGGCCAGTACACCAACATCGGTGGCGCCCTGAACGTTATCGTGACCGCGAAAAATGTTAGTGCCGCCGCCAGAAGTGCCCATGTTGCCCAATGCCAACTGCAGAATGCAGTAAGCACGCGTGTTGTTATTACCGTTACTGTGCTGGGTACCACCCATACACCAGATCACTGTGCCAGGGCGGTTATTAGCCAGGGTGCGGGCTACACGCTCAAGCTGCGCGCCCCGGACGCCAGTAACGCGTTCAACCTCTTCCGGATCCCAGCGTTTCACTTCTTTGCGGATTTCGTCCATACCCCAGACGCGGGTGCGGATAAACTCTCTGTCTTCCCACTTATTCTCGAAGATGTGCCAGAGGAGACCCCAGACCAACGCCACGTCTGAACCAGGGCGGAAACGCACAAACTCATCAGCATGAGCTGCGGTACGTGTGAAGCGCGGGTCGCAAACGATCAGCGGTGCGTTGTTTTCTTCCTTAGCTTTCAGGATATGCAGCAACGACACAGGGTGCGCTTCGGCGGGATTACCCCCAATGATGAAAATCGCTTTCGATTTGTGAATATCATTGTAGGAGTTGGTCATCGCGCCGTAACCCCAGGTATTGGCTACGCCGGCGACCGTTGTCGAGTGGCAAATCCGGGCCTGGTGATCAACGTTATTGGTGCCCCAGTACGCCGCGAATTTGCGGAAAAGATAGGCTTGCTCATTATTGAACTTGGCGCTGCCAAGCCAGTAGACAGAGTCGGGTCCGCTTTCCTCGCGGATCTGAAGCATCTTGTCGCCAATTTCGTTGATTGCCTGGTCCCAGGGAATTTTCTGCCACTGGCCATTGACCATTTTCATGGGGGACTTGAGGCGGCGTTCGCCATGGGCATGCTCACGCACTGAAGCACCTTTCGCACAGTGTGCACCCAAATTGAAGGGGCTGTCCCAGCCAGGTTCCTGACCGATCCATACGCCACTTTGAACTTCAGCTTCGACGGTGCAGCCTACCGAGCAGTGCGTACATACCGATTTTTTACGAACGACTTCGCTGCCACTGGTCGATGGAGCTGCAGCTTCAACTCTCCCCGACGTCAGCGATAAAGCCGCCATGCCACCCACCGCAACACCGGAAGCCGTCAAGAATTGACGGCGATCCAACGTCTTCGCAGCGAGAGATGAAAGCAAAGAGCCTGCACGGGAGCGTTTCGCTACCCCGTTGGTCTTCTTCCTTAACATGTCTCTTACCTCTCTCTTTATTATTCTCGTTTTCTCTGGAGGTGTGGTCATTCAAGAGCATCACGCAACCTTGAATGATTCACGCATCCTTAAAAGCGAGCCGATTCGAAATACTTACGTGTGTGTTCAGTGCTACGCAGGCCGCGGCTTTTCGGTACGTTTTGGTTAACGACCTCGGCTGCGGCATTCGGTGCAACCGCCATTGCAACGGCAGCCGGAGCTGCAACTGCTGCCATTTTCAGGAAATGGCGACGGCTGTTTTCACGCTTCGGGTTGTCCATAGGACACCTCCCCACGGGTTAAGGAATCGCTCAGATTCCGGTTACTGAATTGCAAAAGCATCTGCTTCTATAGCCATAAAGGCCCGCCCGAGCGAGCCCACAGGACCATAGAAGATGGCGCTTTGCGCTTCTTCCAAATCCGTAAAAAATAGTTCCGCCCACTTTGCCAGGTGTGCGTCAAAAAAAGCTTTTTGCGATGGCAGGTCACTGTCGCAGGGAAACTCGCCGGTAATGATACCGGCCATGATTTCGCACAGGGTTCCGATATGATCTTCAGGCTCTTTTACATCGCTGCGGGCTTTGATACCCCTTGCCATGAGGTCAGCACGCAGTTCCGCAAGCGGCTTTTCGTTCAAAAAGCCAGTCAGATAGTAACTGGTGTAAGGAAGTAATTCACCGCGGCCAAGCCCGACAAAAAGATTATTGTACTCACGTTCAGCGTCATAGGGATTTGTCCGCTCCGCAAGCACTGCCAGGTTTTTGGAAGCCCCGCCCAAAGGGGTGTCATCACCCTGCAATGACGCCAACCCTTTCAGTAGCTCACTCGAGGGTGGGCCGGAAAGCAAAACCCCAAGCAACTGATAAATCTGAGCGCGGGCACGATCTTCATCAGTTATCGAACGCGGGCACTGTATTTCTGCAGTGTTAGTCAAATCGTGTTCCTTTAATTTTTATCTGCAATCTGCACTATCAGTCTAGTACACACAATGAGCTAGTGGAGAATTTTGCTGTAGCTCGCCAATAACTGAAATCTTTGCCGTTAATCGTCGAAACGCATTCGGGGCCGAAAGCGTGGCGTTTGACTCTCATCCAATTGATTCGGTTCGTTTTTCACCTGTCGCGCCACAGCAACCTCTGATTGAGCAGAAGCGTTCCCGGTTTCAAGGCGAACGTCTGGCTTAGGGGGTTTGACAACCTCTGGAGGTCTGACATTATCCACAATGCCAGCCGGCTCTTCAGCCTGATCCTCAATTGATTCGTCGGCTTTTTTGGCTCTATCGATGAACCCCTGTCCAACCTTGTACAGGGTCTTCGCGCCTTTTATCGTAGGACCTGATGCAGTGAAGTCTTCATCGTAATCATTAAGGCCATCCAGCACCGCAAGCACAGGGTTGGATTTCCATAGCGCCCGGAGGGCTTTGCGACGCAAGAGATCGGGGATTTCTTTTCGCATGAATCCGGTGATGTCGGTGCCCAGCTTGATGGCGTCCGGGTCTGGCAATCCGTACTTCGCAAGCACTTCATGCTCTGGCAGGGCCTCATTGATAGCGAGTTCCTGCGCCTCTGGTGATGGCTCGGTTGCAACGACCGGAGTAGCCGAAGACTCCGGTTGCCTGGCAGCTTCTGCTTTTTGACGCGACCAACGCTGTAAACGTGACTCGGCCATTACTGAAGCCTCGGTTTTTTGATGTTGGCAGGTGCGCGATAGACATCACTCTGCTGACGGATACGTGGATCGCCTTTCGCATCTTCAGACCCATCAACACGAACCTCGTCTCGGCGGCGTTTCTTGAAAGGCTCCTCTATATAGTGCATGTCGACAAACTCCATAATCCAGGCCGCAAGAGACTCTGGAATGGGAACTGCTTCGACAATACTTTCGCCACTATCGAGAGAATCCAGCGCTTCATGGGCACTGGCGGTGACGGTACTGACAACCCAGCCAGATGGCGATTGGCTCGTGACATCCCTGTCCATTACGATCCACACAGAAGGAGTCGCCATATTCAGGGATACCAGGTAACCCTCAACATCGGCGCGAAACAGCTCCATCGTGACTGTGCCAGCGTGATAATCGACCACTTCCCCTTCGCGCACCAGCTCCTTCCAGAAGGCTTCCGGCGCACCCGGGATCACAGCTACCGGTTTCCAGATCTCTCGCACCCAGCGCGTCACCCCCGGTGACCTGCGAACAACGGCGCCTACCTGTAATTCGCGTCTCCAATGACCTGTCCGACTACTCATGGCAATTCTCATTGTTTTCTTGTAAGCCCAAAATAGCAGGGCCCCAGCGATTATCCAACTGTCCAAAAGTAAATGGCTGTGGCATGCTCGATTAGCAAATTCGGTGAGAGCATGTAAAAAACAACGAGAGAGTCAAACTCCTGATGACGGCATACAAGACCCTACTTTTATGTAGTTGTGACAAGACACAGTCTTTTGATCCAAAGGCACTTCAGAAGGCCGCCGCTGCGACGCAGGTGATTGCAGTGGATCAACTGTGTGGCACAGAATTAGGCGTCGCCGCTGAACATCTCGGTGCAGACAATGAGGTGCTCATTGCATGCAGCCAGCAGTCAGCCCTGTTCGAACGCCTGTCTGAAGACCTGTTCGCCGAACATAATCATGCCGCGCCTTTCCATACTATTGATATCAGGGACAGAGCCGGCTGGAGCGCCTCCAATGCAAAGCCAGAGCGCCAGCATGCCAAGCAGGCCGCTCTGATTGCCGCTGCCCAACTGCCGTCGCCCATAGCACCGTCGAAAACCATTGAGTCCAACGGCATCTGCTGCATTGTCGGCCCCACCGAGCAGGCCATCAGAATGGCCGAACTGGTTCAGGACGAGCTGGGAGTTACCTGCATTGTTAATGATGCCGGTCCGATTCAACTGCCCTCCGCGGCTTACGATGTTGCAAAGGGTCAACTGACGAGCGCCTACGGCGCACTTGGCAATTTCAAACTGGAGTTTGCCCGCTTGCAAACCCTGAACCCGGCCGGGCGGGGTGAATTGGGTTATGGCCAAACAAAGCCTACCGCCCGCAGCGAATGCGATGTATTTATCGACCTGAGGGGCGGTGCCCCGGCATTTCCGAGTCATGAGAAACGCAACGGCTATTTCTGGGCTGACCCTAAGAAGACTGGCGAACTGGAGCGCATAGCCCTGACAGCCCGGGAACGGGTTGGTGAATTCGAAAAGACCGTATATTTCAGATTGGAAGAATCCCTGTGCGCCCACTCCCGGGCCAGCAAACCCGGTTGTACACGCTGCCTGGATGTGTGCTGCACAGAAGCCATTTTTTCTGCAGGCGACCATATCCAGATCGATTCGGATATTTGCGCCGGCTGCGGAGCCTGCGCTGCCGTTTGCCCCACTTCCGCAATTACCATGAACGAAACCTCATTCGAGGCGATCACCAAGGTCGCGGAGGTGATGGCAAAGGTCTATCGGGAACATACCAGCGAATCTCCGCGACTGGTGTTTCATTCCCTGGATGCTGGAACAGAAGCCATTGCCAACCTGGCGCGATACGATGACGGGCTGGCAGATGACCTGCTGCCGATTGGGCTGGAGCATATAGACCGGATTGGCCATGCTGAAATAATGGCGGCATTCGGCGCCGGCTATGCCGAGGTGCTCATCCTGGCGGACAACGAACTGGATGAGCGGATGGTGGCTGCGGAAGTCGAACTGGCCCAGGCGCTGCTTCAGGGCACTCACAACTCGCCAAGCCGGGCACGGGTTATCTCCGCAATTGAACTTTGTGATGCCGGTGCCAATGCGGGGCGGGTGAGTGATCCTGTATTGCTGGTCGGCGGTCGCCGTGACATCACGCGAGTGACGGTCGCAGCCATGTCAGACAAAATTGAAGAGCCGATTCCGCTCCCGGCGGGCGCACCTTATGGAGCAATCGAAATTGATTCGGATAAGTGCACGCTCTGTCTGGCCTGCGTATCACTGTGCCCGACCGGCGCACTTGGCGATCACGGGGGCCGCCCGGAGGTTCAGTTTACGGAAAACGCCTGTGTTCAGTGTGGTATCTGCGACAGCACCTGCCCGGAAACGGCTATTACCCTGCAGCCCCGGCTGGATGTGTCCAAGGCAGCATTGAGCGCCCGGGTTTTGCACGGAGAAGATCCTTTCGAGTGCATTAAATGTGGCACTCCATTTGGCGTTGCAAGCACCATCAACCGAATCATCGAGAAGCTGGAAAACCAGCACTGGATGTACAAGAACTCTGACAATGTCCAGCTCATCAAGATGTGTGACGACTGCCGGGTCAAGGCTCAGTTCCATGGAGACAGCGCTCCCATGGCGGGCGGTGAGCGGCCGCGAATCCGAACCAGCGATGACTATCTGGACAGTTGATAACAACGGGATACACCATGGTCGAGTACACCGAAGTTGGTAAAAAACCGAATCTGATTGGAACGGACGCACCCCGGCCTCAGGACAAAAATCCCAGAGGCGTTGATCGCATCATCGCCATTGCTTCAGGCAAGGGTGGTGTTGGCAAGTCCACGGTTTCGTCCAATCTGGCCGTTGCCCTGGCGTCAAAAGGTCTCAAGGTTGGCCTTCTGGACGCCGACGTATACGGCCCCAGCCAACCCCGTATGCTGGGTGTTTCCGGTCGTCCTTCCAGCCCGGATGGGAGCACCATTCTGCCTTTGAGAAATCACGGGGTTACCCTGATGTCCCTGGGACTGATGGCACCAGAGGATGAAGCCATAGTCTGGCGGGGGCCCATGTTGATGGGTGCGCTGCAACAGATGATGAACCAGGTAGAGTGGGGGCGACTCGATGTGCTGTTAGTCGATCTGCCGCCGGGTACCGGCGATGTTCAGATGACTCTGAGCCAAAAGTTTTTCGTTGCCGGCGCGGTTGTCGTATCAACACCCCAGGATATTGCACTGATGGACGCTCGCAAGGGCATTGATATGTTCAAGCGAATGGACGTGCCGCTATTTGGCTTGATCGAAAACATGGCCTCTTTCATCTGTGACGGGTGCAATAAAGAGCACCATCCATTCGGACATGGTGGTGCGCGGGCAGAGGCTGAAAAACTGGGTGCGCCTTTCCTTGGCGAGATTCCATTGGATCTGGATATCCGAATCGGTTCGGACGGCGGCGTTCCGATTGTGGTATCAAAGCCAAATAGTCCTCAAGCGATGAGTTTCCAGCGCATCGCGGATGAAATTGTTGCCTCCGAATTATACGCCCGGGCTATCCAATGACTGTATCACCCCAGTTCCCTCCTTTGCTCACCGGAGAAGTAGTGCCCAGGCATATCGATCCCTTTAACAAGGCGGTCAGCCGGGCCATCGCAGGTGTTGATTCAGGCATGGTATTTTACTCTGAGGCAGCCGACACCTTGCGGGCGGCGTTGGTGCTGGCACCGGAAACGACCCTGGAAGAGGCCGTTCAAGCAGTCTACGTTGCCCAGATAGGCCTTGCCGAGAGCCTTGGCGCTCTGGCACCACCTGAAGTACCGGTGCATTTTCAATGGCCTGACCGAATCAAGGTCAATGGCGCCCTCTGTGGCAGCATTCGATTCGCTGCGGATGTTTCAGACCCTTTGGCTCATCCAAACTGGCTGGTCATCGGCATCACTGTGCCTTTCATTCAGGAGGCTAACGAGCCTGGAGATAATCCGGACGAAACCTGTCTTTACGAGGAAGGCTGCGTTGATATGACGCCCATGGCATTGCTGGAGAGCTGGTCCAAGCACACGCTTTTATGGTTGACGTATTTCATGGACAGTGGCTTTGAGCGCGTGCACAAGGAATGGCGGCCGCGTTGCGACACGCTGGGCAAGTCGGTCGAGCGGCCAAGGCCGGGCCTCTTTGTTGGCCTGGATGAAAAAGGCCGGATGCTGTTGCGTCAGGATGTGATGACCGAAACATTGAGCTTGATTGAATTCGCGGAGCACGTATGAAACTGGCCAGAACCCTGCAGCTGGATATATCCGACGAAAACGTATTTGAGAAACCTGCACCCAGCGGCGAATGGGCGATCTCCGGCGGCTTTGAGTTCTCTAACTGGTCTGAAGCGGAACTGAAGGGCAAAGCGCGCCAGGCCTTCAGTAATGGCTGGTACAGCATTGAGTCTGGCGGTCGCGCCAGCTTTGTTGGCGTGTGTAATATTACTGACGCGGAGCTTGAGCAGATTCGGGCCGCCCTGGCCCAGACATTTGTTGACCACTACGGAGCACCGGATTTTGACGCGGCCTACACTGTGGCCTGTGATGAGATCGATCAGATGCGAGCTATGTGCGAGGACTTCGAGGACAACACTCTGCTGATGGTCAGCCGCACGCTGACCGAGCTGGGTGTAGAGGAAACCTACCGTTCCCGAGCACCGCAAGATGCCTCACTCGAGGCATTTGCGGTCCATGGCAGCGTTGACTGATTAAAGCCCGAAGCTGCCGTATGGAATAAACCGTACAGGGGTGCCCGGCTCAATTTGCATGGCGGCCTCATCCAGCTCTACCAGGCCTTCAGACCAAGCCAGTCCGGTTACCCGACCAGAGCCTTCAGATCCGAATACCTCAACCTGCCCTTCCCGAATCCGGGCCCGCAGCATCTCACTGCGGCCTCGTTTTTTGTTCTTCGAAAAATTGGCCGGCACAAGATAACCCTGGGGTTCAAACCACTCCGCCCCTGCCAGCAAAGCCATCGCCGGTGCGCCAAACCTCAGCGCACAAACCCAGGCAGCCACAGGGTTACCCGGCAAGCCTACCACAGGTGTTCCTTGGTACATGGCAAGTGCCAGCGGTCTTCCGGGCTTGATAGCGATGCGCCAGTTGCTGATTTCGCCGTGCTCTTTCAGGGCTTCAGAAACCCGGTCTTCGTCACCGGCAGACACTCCCCCGCTGGTCAGGACCAGATCGCACTCCTCCGCTCCCCGCACCAACGCGGCCTTCACTTCTTCCGGGCGGTCAAGCACATGGCCAAGATCAACCAACTCATAACCAAGCTGCGTAATCAAAGCGCTCAGCATCGGGCGGTTGGCGTCGTATATCTGCCAGTCCGTAACCGCTGCGCCTACCGGCTTTACCTCATCACCCGTTGATAGCACGCCAACCCGTAGCCGGTTATACACATCAACTGATTCGACCCCCACACTTGCGAGCACCGAAATATGGGTTGGGTTCAGTCGGGTTCCCGCAGTGAGAATCTTGTCCTGAACCTTGATGTCCTCACCCGCTCTGCGGGCATTGGCACCGGCTTTCAAGGTGCCGTTCAGGTGCAACCGGCCATCGGTGATTTCGCTGTCTTCCTCCAGGACGACCGTATCCGTACCGTCCGGAATGACCGCGCCGGTCAGAATCCGTATAGCATACCCCTCGGGCACTCGCTCCTTATAAGGCTCTCCGGCGGCACTGCGACCTTCCACGAGAGGCAGAATGCTGGGCACCTCCGTTAGCGGGCCGGCAAAGGCATAGCCATCAACCGCAGAGTTATCACTTGGGGGGTGAGCTCGCGGCGCATAAACGTCGCTTGCCAGAATACGTCCATTAATTTCTGCCAGCGGAACTGAGCGTTGCACATCCACTACGGGGTGCAAGCGTGACCGCAGCCGCTCCAGCGCCTCTTCGACCGGCGTCCAGTTAACTCCAGGGGGGAGTGCAAAACAGTCGTTACGAAGCATACTCATGGATTTTGTGCATCCGATGGTTTGGTATCCGAGGATACCGACGGTGGCTTTTCACGGCTCAGAACAAAGTCTGCAATAGCGGTTACATCGTTTACGTCGAGCACGGGTCCCTGAAAGTCAGCCGGGTAGTCTGCAGCAACAGCCACAATGCTTTTATCTTCTCTAAAAAGAGGCGAGCCCGAACTTTCCCGGCGATGAACCTCGATTTTAGGGTGTGTGTGTGTTTTGAAACCCTCTACTACTACCCAGTCACACGGCCCCAGGCGAGCCAGCAATACATCCAGCGTAGGCTCTTTGGCTCCCCGGAGTTCGTGCATGATGGCGAAACGCTGACCACCGGCCAGGATGACCTCCCGGGCGCCAGCTTCGCGGTGTTTGTAGCTGTCAGTACCAGGCTGATCCACGTCCACCATGTGATGGGCGTGCTTGATCGAGTTGACGGTTAACCCTCTGCCGGAAAGCTCACGAATTAATGCACTGGCCAGAGTGGTTTTTCCGGAGTTTTTCCAGCCCACGATGCCGATAACATTCACTTGAGATTTTTCTCCGCCCAGGCCAGGTCTTCTGGCGTATTGATGTTGAAAAAGTCGCCTTCATTAAAAACCACCAGAGTTTCGCCCTGGGTTTGAGTCCACTGACGGATCTTGCGCACTCCGTCGTTCAGCGCTGCTCGCAATTCATCCCGCAACGAGACCCGCCAGCGGCCAAAGGTCGGCTGGGGCAGTCGACCGCGCACCGGGTCTGGCGTGGCAGCCAGCACCACAGGCGTATCGTACGCGGCCAGCCGGTCTGCCAGATTCCTGGGGAACGAAGGAGTATCAGCTGCAACGCTGATCAGCCATTCATGGCCCTGCTCCGCTGCCCAATCCATTCCCGCGAGAACTCCGGCCAAAGGCCCCGGAAAGTCGCCGATAGAGTCGGGCACCACAGGTAAATTCAGGTCGTCGAACCGGCTCAGATCCCCGTTGGCATTCAGCACAATAGCCTCAACCTGCGGAGAAATTCGCTCAATGACACGGTCAATTAATGACTTGTCGCCCAGCATCAGGCGACCTTTGTCGCCACCGCCCATCCGATTTGCCTGGCCACCTGCCAGAATAACCGCGCACTCAGTCATGCACTGCCCCTTTTCGACGCTGTTTTTTGTCTTCGTCCGGCACCAGGGACAAATCCTGGTCAAACACCAAGCGATGCTGGCCACTGAGGCAGGTAAATTTCTTGCCTCGC
This sequence comes from Marinobacter sp. 1-3A, assembly GCF_016597775.1. NCBI lineage: Bacteria > Pseudomonadati > Pseudomonadota > Gammaproteobacteria > Pseudomonadales > Marinobacteraceae > Marinobacter > Marinobacter sp. 1-3A. Next base: position 37,130 of record NZ_VCGZ01000007.1, on the reverse strand, counting down.
ATCCGCCCGATCAGCGTCAACCCGACCTGCTGTGCAATATCGACACCCCAGGCCGTAAAGCCCGACCGGCTGATCAGGGTCGGGATGCCCATCAGCGCCGTTTTGATCACCATTTCAGAGGTTAAGCGCCCGGTGGTGTAGAGAACTTTGTCTGCTGCCGGGACACCGCTCAGGTACATCCAGCCTGCGATCTTGTCGACCGCATTGTGGCGCCCCACGTCTTCCATGTAGGCAAGGACTTTGCGGCCCTGACACAAAGCCGTGCCATGAATGGCGCCGGTTTCCATGTACAGGCTGGGCGTGTGGTTAATCTGGTAGGACAGATCGTAAAAGGTGCTGGTGTGTACTGGCGTGTCCGGCAGTGTCAGCCCCTCGAGCCCAGCCATCATGTCACCAAAAACCGTACCCACAGCGCAACCCGAGGTACGGGTTTTCTTTTCCAGCTTATCCTCGACATCGGTAACGCCCGCCGTACGAACCACGACAACTTCAAGTTCTTCGTCGAAATCAATCCCGGTGATCTGGTCGCTCTTTTTCAGCATACCCTGATTCAACAAAAAGCCGAGCGCCAGATACTCCGGGTGATCGCCGATGGTCATGGCCGTGACGATTTCCTGGCTATTCAGGTAGATAGTCAGGGGCCGCTCTTCTATTACCCTGATTGATTTGCCCTGGCCGTTTTCATCAACACCCTCAACGGCACGGGACAGGCGAGGATCTTCAGGATCTGGAAGTATGAGGTCAATCGTCATGTTTGCTAAAGCCGCCTCATGGACGGCCCCGAGTGGAATGTGTTCGGATAATGCCAGAGATTAGCCTATTTGGCATTCGGGAAAAACAGCTGCTGCCCGTCCACCTTGAAGTCGGCAATCGCCTGCTGGCCGTCTTCGGAGATCAGCCAGTTATGCCACTGTTGTGCAAGGTCATGCTTGAGATGGGGATGTTTCTCTTCAGACATCAGCAAGCTGCCATACTGATTGAACAACACCTTATCACCTTCGAAAAGCAGGGTCAGGTTCTGGCGGTTACCAAAAGCCACCCATGTAGCGCGATCCGACATTACATAAGCATCCATTGCAGCTGCAGTATTGAGCGTTGGCCCCATTCCACTGCCCAGTTCGCGGTACCAGTCGCCGTCAGGATCAACGCCGGCGTTTTTCCAGTGCCTCAACTCGGCACGGTTGGTGCCGCTGTCATCACCGCGTGACGCAAACGGTGCCTCGGCCTTGGCGATCGCTGCAAAAGCCTCCTTTGCGCTCTGGGCCTGCCTGATATTGGCAGGATCATTGGCGGGGCCAATCAATACGAAGTCGTTGTACATGACATCGGCCCGCTCGGTGGCAAAGCCATTCTCGACAAAGCGTTTTTCGCCTGCGGTGTCGTGCACCAGAAGGCTATCGGCATCACCGCGACGAGCAATTTCAAAAGCCTGACCAGTACCCACGGCAACCACGCGAACCTGAATGCCAGTGGTGTCTTCAAACTTCGGCAAAATGGATGCGAACAGCCCTGAATTCTCGGTTGATGTGGTTGATGCCAGAGTGATGTAATCCTCAGCGCAAGCGGCAAACGCGAGGCCCATGCTGGCTACACCCGCGAGCAACAAATTTAACGTCTTCTTCATCTTGTTTTCTCCTTTTTTATTGAAGGGCCGAATTATTCGACCAGTTCTCCTGCCATGTACGCCTGCGCCTCTCGCGAGACGGGTTTTTCAAAAAATGCTTCGGCCGGGCTGTGCTCACGCACCTTCCCGCCCGACAGAAAAAGGATGTCCCCGGCGAGTCGCTTTGCCTGATGCAGATCATGGGTGGTCATCACAATGCGGGTTCCTCGCTGATGAAACTCATGTACGGCCGCCTCCACGGCTTTAATCGCCGCCGGGTCGAGCGCGGAGGTGGGTTCATCCAAAAACAGCACCTGTGGTGAAAGTACCCAGGCCCGCGCCAGTGTCAGGCGCTGTTGCTCACCGCCAGAAAGTACCCGAGCCGGCGTATTACAGCAGGCGGTGAGGCCGAAACGCTCAAGCGCATCGTGCGCCAGCTTTACGCGCTCTCTGCGGGGCACGTTATTAACTGCCAAAGCGTGAATCAGATTAGCAACAGCCGAACGACGCAAAAGCACAGGTTGCTGAAAGACCATCGCCTGACGAGGCCGAATCTCACCTGACCATGTAATCTGCCCCTGGGTCGGCAGAAGCAGGCCATGTGACAGCCGCAACAGAAGACTTTTGCCCGCTCCATTAGGACCCATCACAAGAGTGGGACCGGCGCCTTTGAGGGTAAATGAGCAAGGCCCCAACAGCACCTTGTCCTCATGGCTGAAGCTGACATCCTTAAAGCAGAGCTCCGGTGACGGAGACAGGATGGACGACGCGAGACGTGGAACCTGAAAGGCCGTCACCCTACCCGCCTCCTGGTCAACTCACCCACCAGATAGGCGCCAGCATTGATCAGCATCACCAGCGTGAGCAGGACAATGCCCAGACCCAGTGCAAGAGGCAGGTTACCCTTGCCGGTTTCCAGGACGATGGAGGTGGTCATTACCCGAGTAACGCCATCAATATTGCCGCCCACCATCATTACAGCACCCACCTCGGCACTGGCGCGGCCAAAGCCGGCAAGCAGTACGGTTAGCAGCGCAAAACGTGCGTCCCACAACAGAGTGGGCATCATGCGTGAGTGTGACATGCCCAGTGAAACAAACTGCTCCCTGTATTCACCCAGAAGCTCCTCCACTTTCTGCCGGGAAAGTGCTGCCAGAATAGGTAATACCAGCACCACCTGCGCAAATATCATAGCGCCTGGAGTAAACAGCAGCCCCCACTCTCCAAGCGGGCCAGCGCGCGATAGCAGCAAGTACACCATAAGCCCGGCCACAACCGGTGGCAGTCCCATCAGTGCGTTGAGGGCAACAATCATTCCGCCGCGCCCGGGGAAACGCCATATCGCCACCGCAGCCCCCAAAGGGAAACCCAGCACTGCCGCAATCAGCACTGCGAGAAGTGAAATCTGAAGTGAGAGCGCCACGATCTGAAAGAGCGAAGCGTCGAGATTTAACAGTAGCGATAGTGCTACGTAAAACGCATTATTTTCCACAGCTGCGACTCCTTGATCTTGAGCATCGTGGCGCTTATGGATACGCTTTGCACAGCGTATTGAAAAATATGCAGCCCAAAACAGCCTTACGCTGTATTTATCCTGCAGGAGAGATAGATGCCCCTCCCCGCCTACCTCACCACGGCTGAAGCTGCCGAGTACTTGCGCCTGAAAGAACGCAAGGTCTATGACCTGGTCAGTCAGGGCGTTATCCCCTGTGTGCGTGTAACGGGGAAGCTTCTGTTCCCACGGCAGCGGATTGATTTATGGCTGATGAACCATCTGGAGGGCGACGATGCTGTCAGCTCTCCCATCCCTCCCGTTCTTGCCGGTAGCCAGGATCCATTGCTGGAATGGGCTTTAAAGGAGAGCAACGCAGAACTGGCTTTGTTATGCCAGGGCAGCGGCGATGGCGTGCAAAGACTGGTTGACGGGCGGGCAATGCTCGCGGGCATGCACATCTGGCATGCTGACAGTCAGAATTACAACGATCCTGACACCTTGGGCTTGAGCGGTATGCGTGATCTGGTGCTGATTCGCTGGGCAAAGCGCCAACAAGGGCTCCTGCTGGCAGCCGATAACCCACATGGACTCGAGCGGCTTGGGGATATAGCACGCCCAGGCATACGCGTAGCGCACCGACAGCCAGACGCGGGCGTCAGTCACTTGCTGCAAAGCCTGCTGACTCAACACCGCATCGATGCCCGCCAACTTACATGGGCCCCTCACCCATCACTCAGTGAGGACGATCTGGCCTTGGCTATTCGTCAGGGCGAGGCAGATATCGGGATAGGGATAGAAGCAGCGGCGCGGCGCCAGGGATTGGCATTTATTCCCCTGCAACAAGAGCACTTTGACCTGGCGATGCGTCGACGCCATTATTTTGAATCGGCGATCCAACATTTGCTGGCGTTTGCCCGCAGTGCCCGCTTCAGACAACGCGCTGAAACACTCGGTGGTTACGATATCAGTGAACTGGGGAAAGTCGTCTATAACGCTTGAACAGCGCCCATAACAACAATACAGGCGGATTAATCATGCCTTCCGTGCATAAAAACCTGGTGAAAAACGCCAGTGGAGCCTTGGGGGATCTTGGCACTCTGATTCCCTTGGGTCTCGGAGCTGTTGGGGTGGCGGGGCTGGCACCGGTTCCAGTGCTGCTGGGTTTTGCCATTTTCTATATCGCGACGGGACTGTATTACCGCCTGCCGGTACCTGTGCAGCCTATGAAAGCAGTTGCTGCGCTGTTATTAACCACTCAGGTGAGCCCCCAGAGCCTGGTAGCCAGCGGTGTTCTCATAGGGGGCATATTGCTGATTCTCGGTGTGACCGGCTGGATTAACGGGGCCGCGCGCCTGATACCTCGATCAGTATTGAGCGGGCTTCAGTTGGGTCTGGGGCTGATGCTGGCCCACATGAGCGTCGGCCTGATGGCCACATCCTTGCCCTTGGGCATCGTCACGCTGGCATTACTGGGTGCTACTCTCAAGCTGTTGCCACATTGGCCTGCAGCGCTGATAGGGTTAATTGGTTCTGTTGCGCTCGGTACTTTGCTGGGCGCCCAAGGACTCATTTTTCCTGCGGCAGATTCGGTTGCTTTTTCATTACCGGAACTACCGGGCTTTAAAGATTGGCAGCAAGGGCTCTCAACGCTGGTCCTGCCGCAATTGGCCCTTACGTTAACCAACGCCATCGTTCTGACGGCTTTGGTGGTTGGGGATTACTTCGGTGAGCAATCCCATCGCGTCACGCCCGCCCGGCTATCCATCTCTACCGGCCTGGCCAATCTCTTTCTGGTCCCCTTCGGCGCTTTACCCATGTGTCATGGAGCCGGCGGCGTGGCAGCTCACCACCGCTTCGGCGCTCGAACCGGCATGGCGCCGGTACTGCTGGGCACAAGTTTGCTCCTGATTGCCTTGATACCAGGCGGCCTCGCAATGATTGCGGCGATTCCGATGGCAGGTCTTGGGGCTTTGTTGTTCGTGGCAGCCGCTGAACTAGCCTTGTCCAAGCGCCTGTGGACGGCGAAACCCTCCTGCTGGCCGGTTATCGCCATAACAGCCGTGATAACCGTATGGACCGACCCGTTTTTCGGGCTTCTGGCCGGAGTCGCTGCGGAAACTGTTCGGACTGCCTTGCTGCGCAGGCGAAAGATTGCCTAGACGAAAAAACCGCCCAGGAACATAGCTCCGGGGCGGTTTTTGGCAACCAGGATGCAAATCAGAGATTGCTGTCCAGGAATGCCGCCAGCTGGGATTTGGACAGTGCGCCCACTTTCGTAGCGTCGACGTTGCCGTTTTTGAACAACATCAGGGTCGGGATACCACGGATATTGAACTTGGGCGGAGTCTGCTCGTTTTCGTCGATGTTGAGCTTGCAGACTTTCAGCTTACCAGCGTATTCGTCGGCAATTTCTTCGAGTACAGGCGCTATCATTTTGCAAGGTCCGCACCACTCCGCCCAGTAATCTACCAGCACGGGCACGTCAGACTGAAGTACGTCCTGCTCAAAAGATGCATCCGTTACGTTTACAATATTTCCGCTCATTTCATTTTCCTGATTCATGCACTACAACAGGCTTTCGGCGGTTACACCGGCACCTGAATGCTCGTGCAGTTGACTGTTTTTAGGGGTGCCGTTGTTCGAAAAACACCCTTTCATCCCCATCACTTTATCGACTACTTTACGCGATTGGTCCCGCGTATGTGAAGCAGTAGATCCACAGGCTTGAATCCCTAATCTTCTGACCTCAATCAAATTGATCACCTTTCCGCTTGTGGCGCAACAGTGTATTGACTGACATATCCCGGAATTATCGCTTATAGTACGCGCAAGTTCTTACCAAAGGATCCTGATCACCGTGACGGACACTTCTTCCGCCGAAAACCTGGCCGCGCAACCAGACATGCTTGCGTCCATTGATATGGGCTCAAACAGTTTCCATATGGTTGTGGCCCGGCTAGTACAGGGCGAAATCCGAACCATGGAAAGAATGGGCGAGAAAGTTCAGCTGGGCGACGGCCTTGATGCCGACAACTATCTGACGGAAGAAGCCCAGCAACGCGGCCTCGACTGCCTGCGGCGCTTTGCCCAACGACTTAACGGTACGCCCCCTGAGGGAGTTCAGATTGTAGGTACAAATGCGCTCCGGGTGGCACGCAATGCCAATCAGTTTATCGCACGGGCAGAGGAGGTTCTGGGCTATCCGGCGGAGATCATTGCGGGGCGGGAAGAAGCTCGCCTTATCTATCTGGGGGTTTCGCACACACTCTCTGACGACGCCGGGCGGCGCCTTGTGGTCGACATAGGTGGCGGCAGTACCGAGCTGATAATTGGCGAACGCTTTGAGCCCCAGGAGCTGGAAAGCCTGCACATGGGCTGCGTATCCTTCCGGAACCGGTATTTTGCCGACGGCCGAATTACCCGCAAGCAAATGGATAATGCTATTACCCATGCCGAGCAGGAACTACTGGGAATTCGCAGGCGTTTTCGCTCAGTGGGATGGGAAAGCTCTGTCGGTGCATCCGGCTCAATCAAAGCCATTTGCAACGTACTGGCAACCCTGAAAATCACCGATGGCACCGTCACCTGGAGTGCCATGGAGGAGCTGCGTCGGCGATTGGTGGATATGGGCAGCGTCGAAAAACTCGGCGAATTGGGATTACGGCCTGATCGACAAAATATTTTCCCTGCCGGCTTTGCCATTCTCATGGGTGTGTTCCAGTCCCTTAACATTCAGGAAATGACCTATACCGACGGTGCCCTTCGGGAAGGCCTGTTGTACGGAATTGCCGGTAGAATCAAGCATGAAGATGTGCGGGAGCGCAGCATCTCAGCACTGCAAGAGCGGTATCAAGCTGACCAGAGCCACGGGGCTGCTGTGGAGGCAACGGCCGTTGCTGCATGGGGGCAGATTGCCGAGCATTGGGGGCTGAACACCCCTGCCGATGAAGAGGCACTGCGCTGGGCCTGCCGGCTGCACGAAATTGGCCTGGCCATTTCCCACAGCCAATACCATAAACATGGTGCCTATCTGCTGCGCTACTCTGACCTGGCGGGCTTCACACAACAGGCACAAATGGAGCTGGCGATTCTGGTGCGCGGCCATAGACGCAAATTCAGCTCATCCATTTTTGACGGGGTCGACCCCGGTGATCTGGAGCGACTCAGGCATCTCTGTATTCTTGTGCGGTTGGCCGTGCTGATCCAGCATTCACGAAATCTGGAGCCGCCACCCGCCTTCACGCTGGAGCCACGAGAAAACGGCCTGCTGCTGACGTTCCCGGAATGCTGGTTTGATGAGCGCCCGCTCACCTATGCCGATCTGATGAACGAACAGGAATATCTCGCAAAGCAGAACTTTGTACTCGAACTGGCGGGCGGCTAACCTGTTGCTGGGAGAGGTACAGCTACCCTCCCAGCTCCTCTTCCATAGCCTCGACCGTTTCACTAACCTCCAGCCATTCTGCTTCTGTGTCTTCGAGTTTGCCTTTCGCATCTGACTGTTTGGCCAGTAACTCCTTCAAACGGGCTTTCGAGGCATCACTGTACACTGCAGGACCGGCAAGCTCCGCTTCAAGATTGCTCAGCACCTCATTCAGGGAATCCATCTGCTTTTCCAGTGCAGTCTGGCGCTTGCGGTATGGACTCAGTTTTTGCCGCAAGGCTGCTTCTGCACGCTTGCGGGCTTTCCTGTCGTCGGCACTTTCTCCCACAGCAGCGTCTGGCTCAGCCCCTGCAATACCTCCAGGGTTCATGGTGCCGGCCGACTGCCGCTTTGGTGCTTCAGTATCGTCTTTTCGGCGATCTGCCAGCCAGCCTTCGTAATCTTCAAGGTCGCCCTGGTACTCCACAACGCGGCCATCATTCACCAACCAGAATTCATCAACTGTGTTACGCAGCAAGTGCCTGTCGTGGGATACCACCACGATGGCACCCTCAAAGTTCTGCAAGGCCATGGTCAATGCCTGGCGCATTTCCAGATCAAGGTGGTTGGTGGGCTCATCCAGCAAGAGCAGGTTAGGCTTTTGCCAGGCAATAACCGCCAGGGCCACCCGGGCCTTTTCACCACCGGAGAAGGAGCGAATAGGGCTTAGCGCCTCATCTCCGTGAAAATCGAAGCCACCCAAAAAATTACGAATGCTCTGTTCAGAGGCTTTCGGGGACAGGCGCTGCAAGTGCAGAAAGGGGCTGGCATCAAGATCCAGGGATTCCAGTTGGTGCTGAGCAAAGTAGCCTATCGCCAGATGCTCACCGCAGGTTCGCTCGCCCGACATCAGGGTGCTTGAACCGCCCTGCTCACCCTGCCCCAGCAAGGCATCCATCAAGGTGGACTTACCGGCACCGTTTGGTCCCAGAAGCCCTATGCGGCTGCCCGGCAACAAAGTCAGATTGATGTTGCTGAGAATGGTGGTGTCACCGTGCCCCGCCTGCCCGTGCCTGATCGATAGCAGAGGGTTAGATACTTTGTCTGCCATTGGAAATTCGAAACTGAACGGCGAATCGATATGCGCAGGGGCAATCTTCTCCATCCGCTCCAACGATTTAACCCGGCTTTGCGCCTGACGGGCTTTGGTGGCCTTGGCCTTAAAGCGATCAATGAAACGCTGTATCTCCGCAATTCTCGCTTGCTGCTTTTCAAAACCTGCTTGTTGTTGCGCCAGCCTTTCGCTGCGCTGAAGCTCAAACCCGGAGTAATTACCCGTATACACCTCCAGCTTACGCTGATCAAAATGCACCACGTGGGTGGCAACCCGGTCCATAAAGTCCCGGTCGTGAGATATGAACAACAGGGTGCCATCGTAGCGGCGCAGCCAGTTTTCGAGCCAGAGGCAGGCATCGAGGTCCAGGTGGTTGGTGGGCTCATCAAGCAACAGAAGGTCTGAGGGGCGCATCAGCGCCTGTGCAAGGTTCAGGCGAATGCGCCAACCGCCAGAAAACGCGGATACAGGTCGGTCTGCGTCTTCATTCTGAAAGCCCAGGCCCCGCAAAAGGGCTTCTGCGCGTCTTGCTGCTGACCAGGCTTCATGTATATCCAGCTCGCCGTGGATGTGCGCAACGGCATTGTCGTCGCCGCGGGCTTCAGCCTGCTCAAGTTCTCGTTCAAGCCGGCGCAGATCAATGTCGCCATCAAGAACAAAGTCTCTGGCGCTTCGCCCTGTCGCTTCAACTTCCTGCGCCATGTGGGCAATACGGGTACCGCCAGGGAGTGACACATTACCCTGCTCGGGTGACAACTGACCCAGTAATAACTGAAACAGACTGGATTTACCGGCACCATTGGCCCCGACAATTGCTACGCGCTGGCCGGATTGCACTGTCAGAGCGACAGAATCTAGCAACCAGACGCCACCCCGTTGTAAACTGAGATCGGTTATCGTTAACATGCTGTCATATAATCAACGTGAAATTGTCAGAGTCGGTTCATTGCCCATGCCAGCCAGTTTTCAAGCCAGCCAGGGTTTATCTATACAAACCATGGAGTTGCCGGCAGACCTGGAGCCAGACAACCCGCTTTGGCGATTTGCGCTGGCATTCTGGCAGCACTCGCTGGCGCAAGAAACGTGTCTGGCCTTACAAAATGAGGGCTGGAGCGTAACACGAATTTTATGCGCGGGATGGCTTGCACTCAACGGCAGGGCATATACCGGTATCGAAGAGGCTACGGTAACAGAGTGGCGCGATCGTGTAACCGGCAGCTTGCGAGCCATTCGCATGTCGGTACCCAAGGCGCAGATAGCCTACAAGATCCTGCGCACAAACCTTGCCAGCCTTGAATTGGAGGCTGAGCGCATCGAACTGGCTTTAGCCTGGCGGTCTTTTGCGGACCCGAAACCGGAACAACGCAACATGTACGTATGTGACGAGCTCATCCAGTCCAACCTTGCCGCTGCAGCACCGGCTCCCGGTGTAATTCCGGAGTCCAGGCAGTTAATTAACGCGTTAGGCGACATTATGTCTGCCTTTGCCTCGGGAGATACTCAGCCATGCTGATCAAATGGCTTGTCCGGCTGGCTTTCCCTGCCCTTGGGCTGCTGATGCTGCTTATGTTCTTTGGCCTGAATGAAGCAGAGCAAGCATCGGAGCCTGTCGCCAAAGAAACGCAGTCAGGAATACCTGCATTTGAAGGCCTGGTTCCCTCTCCAATACCAACAGAAGGCCCCGACATTGTATTCAAGTGGAAGGATACCGATGGCAATTGGCATTACGCCGACCAACCACCGGAACAGGGTCCCTGGAACACGCTGGCCATTGAAAGAATAGACAAGCAAAGATCACCCTCGAGAATCTCCAATCCTGAGACCGACTGGCAATCTCCTTACAGCGCGCCCTTCTCTCTGAGCCCTCCTGGCGCTGTTAACAATGAAAGTTGAGGGCCTACAGGCTCCAACAAAGAACAATCTGTAGCGCCTTAACATATGTTCAGTGGAATCTGCGCCCAGAACCCGCTACCTTTTCTCACCTGATTAAGCACAACTGCTGGGCCGCTGCCCACTGCGCCACAAAACTGTCACAACCCAAAAGGATGATGTAATGAAAAAGACGCTGCTTGCATTGGCGATAACCGGCTTGGTTGCCGGCTGCTCAACGCCTCCTGAAACTCCGGCGGACCCACAGCTGGAATCCACCGACCAGAAAGTCAGCTACGGCATGGGCCTGGTGCTGGGCGAGCGCATGGGCAATGACCTGCCCAGCCTGCAAATGGATCAATTCCTCCAGGGTATTCAGCATGGACACGCTGGCGATGAAGAAGCGAAGCGCATGAGCCGCGAAGAAATCCAGCAAGCGCTGATGGAGTACCAGCAGACACTGCAGGAAGAGCAGAGCAAGCAAATTGAAGAGCTGGCCCAGAAAAACCGCGAAGCCGGCGATACCTTCCTTGCCGAAAATGCTGAGCGCGACGGCATCGAAACAACCGAATCCGGCCTTCAGTACGAAATTCTGGAAGAAGGCAATGGCACAAAACCAGGCGCAACCGATATGGTGCAAGTGCACTACACCGGCGAACTGCTCTCTGGTGAGGTTTTTGATAGTTCCCGTGAGCGGGGCGAGCCTGTGACCTTTGGTCTGAACCAGGTCATTCCCGGATGGACCGAAGGCCTGCAGCTAATGAGCGAAGGTGCCCGCTACAAGCTGTATATCCCTTCTGACCTGGCTTACGGCCCGGGCGGAAGCCGCGCAATCGGCCCCAACGAGACCTTGGTGTTCGATGTGGAGCTACTGGCCATTAACCCGGATGAAAGCGAAGAAGACTCTGCTTCCGAGTAATATGGCAAGCCGTCTTCAGCTGGGCTGAAGCCACAAAAAAGCCTCAGAGCGCTAACGCTACTGAGGCTTTTTTTATCCCTTTCTATTACCTGATCAAATCAGGCCGATGCTACTTTGTCTGCATGCACCGTGTGGAGATGCTGTATCAGGAAGTCTTCCATTTCAAACCGGCTTTCCAGCGTTTCGCCCAGATGAGAAAGCTGCTCAAAAAGGGCAGCGATGTCCTGTTCGGATAAATCACCCTCCCCCAGCTGATCGTTAAAATTGAGCGCTACTTCTGTGGTTTGCTCAATACGGGGGTATACCTTGCCGGCCAACTCCAGACCTCCATCATTGAACTCTCGGGCCTCCCTGACGAGCTGCTCGTATATTTCAAAGTGACCGGTCGAAACATAGTCCACCAATACTTCACACAAGCGGACAAACTTTTGCTTCAGGGCTTCTGTTTGCGAGAAGTCGCTTTCTCCGGACAACTCGCAGTAATGAACCAGCAACTCCTGACGATCCTTGAGCCAGCGGTCAATAAGTTCGCTGACACCACCCCAGCGCTCCCTGGCATTTCGGCAATTTTCCAACATGACACCTGCTCTCCGCTTGGAAATCCTGACATTCAGCCCCGGCGCTGATATTGGTTAAGTCCACGTCAAGTTACCCCATGCTGGCTGCCGCTCGCAACCGTTTCAGCCCACCAGCCAGTTTTTCACGCGACCCCGGTGAAAGAGCATCGTCAGACCCATAATCACCAACAGGACGAAAAACACAGCGCTCCATCCCGGAATGCTCAAACCAAGGAAGCGCCAAACCACGGCGGCGCAGTCTCCTGTGCCTTTGAGAGCCGTAGACAAGACTTCCATAAACGGCAGCACCTCAAGCATATAGTCCACAGAGGGACCACAGGCAGGCACCTGATCAGCAGGCAAGTTCTGCAGCCACAACTGTCGACCCGCCACGCCCAACCCGGCACCTGCCGTTACTGCCAACAGCAAGCCGTATACACGCACCCCCACTTCTCCGGGGCCATGTAACGCCGCCAGCAAGCTCACCAGACCCACACCCATAAAGCCAAAGCGCTGGAGCCAACACAAAGGACAGGGCTCAAGCCCCATTACGTGCTCCATATAAAACGCCACACCCAACAACCCGGCGCAGACAATAAAAACGAGTGCAAAGATTGCTCTTACTTTCACAAAGTTTCCTCAGTTTTACACAAATACGTTGTCCGGCCTGCTATTCTCGGATTATCCGGCGGAAACGCTGCTGATTTTGTCACTAAACCCTAAACCATAACGAACTGCAAGCCTATGACACCTCAGCCAAAATTCGTTCTACTCAGTATCTTCCTACTATTTTCAGTATGTTCTACAGCCTCAGCTGAAGAAGCTGCCAATGGAGAAGGGGACGCCACAGACAAAGCGGGTATCACCGATTATATTGCCATGGATCCACCGTTTGTAACCCACGTTGGCAGCCCGGGTGGCAAGCTGACCTATCTGAAGGCAGCGGTAAGCCTCAGGGCCTCTCAGCAGACAACTCGACCCGCAGTAGAAGCGCACATGCCACGGCTTCGGCATGAGCTTGTGATGCTTTTTGGCGAACAGACAGATACGGATAAGCTGACCACCATGGACGGCCAGCAGGCACTACGGGAAGAAGCTAAATCAAGAATAAACGGGGTACTGGAAGAGCAGCAAACCGGTGAGGCTATTACCGGCGTGCTGTTTACGGAATTTGTTGTACAGAAATAGTAAAAGTAAAGCGCGAACTGGCACGGGACCAGTGCGCTTCAGGCAATCCGGGAATACAGGCCACTATCCACGTTGGCGTTTTCTTCCTGGATAACCTCACCGGCATCCTCCCAACCAGACTCCCAGGCGGCTACAACAACTTCGCCACGATAGGGGCAACGGGTTTTATCCATTCCCATGGACGCTGCCATATACCCCTGACGATAGGCTTTGTTCAGCGCCTCAACATCCCAGCCGAGCTTTATATCCCTTGCCATGCCAATTCTCCCTTAAGCCAATGCTAATGAATTTAGCACCAGCGTCAGAAAGTGACAAACATTTGCACACCTTCTGTGAAGCAGGCCCGCGGATTTTACAATTCTGTAAAATCCGCCTGATTCAAAACAATAGCCTATTCCGGTCAGGAGCGCAGATACTGCTCCAGAAAATCACTGAACGCCACGGTGTCTGACGCTTCAATCTGTTGTTGCTGCGCCAGCGAGTCCTTGGCCGCGGCAATAAATGAAGCATTTACAGCAGCGTCCATGCCTTCCTTGCGAAGTGTATTCTGGTGTTTGAGCGCCATCTCCATTGTCCAGTCCCGGTGGCCAAGCCCAGACGCCTGCATCGCATCAACAACCCTGGCAGACGGCACCTGGCCATCACCCGACAGAACACCTCTCTGGGCTGAAAGAGCCTTGCGGTAAACCTCTCCGCCACTCCAGCCGTCCAGTATTTCTGCCAACGGCTCAAGGCCATCCAGTATTGCCGTTGCAGCATCACCAATAGGCGTACGCTTGCCAGCCTGGCAAAGCGTTAGCGCATGATCTCGCCCTTTAGCGACAACATCTTTGTAGTTGTCATCCAACATGATGCACTCCTCATCACCGATACGCGGCGACTCGGATAGCAGACAGTCCAGCAGGAAGAGATCAAGGAAGTCGACCTGAGCCTCACTGACCCCTACTGGAGAGAATGGGTCGAGATCCAGACAGCGCACCTCGATGTATTCCACACCACGGGATTCCAGCGCGTGAATCGGCTTCTCTCCACTTCGGGCAGTACGCTTGGGGCGCACCGCACTGTAGTACTCATTCTCAATCTGCAAAATGCTGGTGTTGATTTGAATAAACTCGCCATCACGCTGAGTACCAATCGCCTCATAAGCCGGCCAATTGGTGTGAATGGCTCTATCCAATGTCTGGGTATAGGTGCTGAGCTTGTTGAAACAGATATTCAACGACGACTGGGCGTTGTTGTGGTATCCCAGATCGCTCATGCGCAGGGAGGTGGCATTTTCGCCAAACCAGCTCCGCTCACCCAGCCGGGTCAGGTCATGACGGACTCCGTCTACAAAACTCGCATCCAGGGCCGGCGAGGCACCGAACAAAAGTATCAGCATCCAGCTTCTACGGCGAAAATTGCGAATCAGCCAAAAATACTGATCAGACTTGAAGTCTTTCATGCTTTGCTGGTCACCCAGCGCGCGCTGCCAGATTTCCATAAAGCTGTCAGGTAACGAGAGGTTGTAGTGGGTGCCGGCGATGCTTTGCATCATGCGCCCGTACCGCACTGCCAACCCCTGACGATATACATGCTTCATCCGGCCGGTATTGGACGAGCCATATTCCGCAATAGGGATACTGGCGTCGCCATTTAGCTCGCAAGGCATGCTGGCCGGCCAAAAAACCTCATCGCCCAGGTTCTGTTGTACGAACCGATGGGTATTGCGAAGAGACTCCATCATCTCGGACGTGCTGCTGCACACAGGCGTTATAAGTTCCAGCAAGGCTTCGGAATAGTCCGTTGTAATGCTCGGATGCGTTAGCGCAGAGCCCAGGGCCTCCGGATGTGGTGTTTGTGCAATGAAACCGTTGCGGTCAACGCGCAAACCTTCTTTCTCTACCCCTTTCAGAAATCCGTTCCAGTCGCTGGCTGCGAACTGGCGGAATACAGAGTGGCGGGATTCGGCCATGATTGACTCCTGCTGCAACCGGCTGTGCCTTGTGGGCGGTGCCGGCTGTTGAAAATAGTTGAAACGGCTTAACGCTTGTCTTTGCGAGCCGATGCAAATGCCTGGGCCAGTGCGCCTCCCATGGCACTCTGCCCGGCACCCGAACCTGCATTTTTATTCTGACCCTGCGGCGCAGAACGACCTGCCGACTGACCGCCACGATTATCAGCGGACTTGCCCGAAGCCGAGCGTTTCGAATCTGCCTTTTCACCTGGCTGGTCGTCCATCCGCATGGACAGGGCGATCCGTTTACGGGGGATATCCACTTCCATCACTTTGACCTTGACAATGTCCCCGGCTTTGACGACTTCCCGGGGGTCTTTGATAAAGGTATGGGAAAGTGCCGATATATGCACCAGCCCGTCCTGATGGACGCCAATGTCTACAAACGCCCCAAAATTGGTCACGTTGGTAACAGAACCTTCCAGAATCATGCCTGGCACGAGATCACCCAGTGTTTCCACGCCTTCTTCAAAGCTTGCGGAACGGAATTCGGGGCGCGGATCGCGACCAGGCTTTTCAAGCTCGGAGAGAATATCCCGAATGGTCGGCACACCGAACTGATCTGTTACGTAATCCTGGGGATTCAGACCACGCAGAAACGCGGAATCCCCAACAATATTCTCAACTTTCCGATTGTTCTTTGCCGCGATGCGCTCAACCACCCCGTATGCTTCCGGGTGCACAGATGAGCGGTCCAGCGGGTTCTCACCGCTGGCAATACGCAGAAAGCCTGCGGCCTGCTCGAACGTGCGTGCGCCAAGGCGGGGTACTTTCAGCAGCTGCTTGCGGTTGCGGAACATGCCGTTCTGGTTGCGGTATTCGATGATGTTCTGCGCAATGGTCTGATTCAGTCCTGACACTCGCGCCAACAAAGGCGTAGAGGCCGTATTCAAATCAACACCAACACCGTTAACGCAATCTTCAACAACGGCATCCAGGCTACGGGAAAGCTGAACCTGGGATACGTCGTGCTGATACTGACCAACACCAATGGACTTGGGTTCAATTTTTACCAGCTCGGCCAGTGGGTCCTGCAACCGTCTGGCGATGGAAACAGCACCACGGATGGTCACATCCAGGTCAGGCAGTTCTTTGGAGGCAAACTCTGAAGCGGAATAAATAGAAGCACCGGACTCACTTACAACTATTCGCGCCAGCTTGAGCTCCGGATAGCGCTTGCTGAGATCAGCCACCAGCTTTTCGGTTTCACGGGAGGCTGTGCCATTACCGATGGCCACCAACTCAATTTTGTATTCACGACACCAGGCCGCGAGTTTCTCAATGGAGCTGTCCCACTGGTTCTTGGGCGCATGGGGGAAGATAGCCCCATGCCCTGCCACCTGGCCAGTACCATCAATGATGGCGACCTTAACGCCGGTGCGTAACCCGGGGTCCAGGCCAAGGGTCGGACGGGGCCCAGCAGGCGCCAGCAACAGCAAATCTTTCAGGTTGGCAGCAAATACGTTGATGGCTTCGGTTTCAGCCGCTTCACGTACCTGGGTCATGAGATCTGTCTCGATTTGTGTGGACAGCTTTACCCGCCAGGTCCAGCGCACAACGTCTGACAGCCATTTATCGGCAGCGCGGCCGTTATCGCGGATATTCCAGCGCGCGGCAATCCGCTGCTCCGCTGGATGCGGCTGGCGACGGTCATCCTCCACATCGCCTACAACCAGGTTATAGGTGAGAACGCCTTCGTTGCGACCACGAAGTATGGCCAGCGCCCGGTGTGAAGGCACCTTTTTCAAAGGCTCTACATGATCGAAGTAATCACGGAACTTGGCACCTTCGTTCTCCTTACCCTCAATCACGGTGACCTTTAACTGGCCTTGATTCCAGATGAGGTCACGCAGTTCACCCAAAAGTTCTGCATCTTCGGCGAAGCGCTCCATCAGGATAAAGCGGGCGCCATCGAGCGCGGCTTTGATGTCTGCAACACCGGCATCAGCATTGATATAGCCTTCAGCGGTTGCTTCCGGCTCAAGGGTGGGATCGCCGTAAAGGGCGTCGGCCAGAGGCTCAAGGCCTGCCTCCCGGGCAATCTGAGCCTTGGTACGGCGTTTTGGCTTGTAAGGAAGGTACAGGTCTTCCAGCCGGTTCTTTGCATCCGCACTTTCAATGCTGCTGCGCAGTTCGTCGGTCAGCTTGCCCTGTTCTTCAATGCTCTTGAGGATGGTGCTGCGGCGGTCCTCCAGTTCCCGGAGATAGCGCAGGCGCTCTTCAAGCGACCGCAACTGGCTGTCATCCAGAGAACCCGTCACCTCTTTACGGTAGCGGGCAATAAACGGAACGGTGGAACCTTCGTCCAGCAGGGCGACGGTGGCATTAACCTGTTGCTCGCGTACGCCGAGTTCGTCAGCTATGCGCCTGGAGATACTGTTCATGCAACCTCTGTGATGCGTTTCTGATAAAGCAACAAAGGTACAGCGGCTTACAGTTGCAGGCAAGCGGACTCGCCACGCTTGTTCAGGAATTGCACAAGGTCAGCCCAGGGCATGGGGCGGGCATAATAGTATCCCTGAATTTCATCACAGTGCTGCTGGCGCAGAAACTCAAGCTGGCCTTCTGTCTCGACACCTTCAGCCACCACACTGATCTGGAGGCTATGAGCCAGGCTGATAATCGCGCGGATAATGTGCTCGGCATCAGCAGATTTACCGAGCGCCTGCACAAATGATTTATCGATTTTCACCAGCGAGATTGGCAGGTGCTGAAGGTTGCTGAGAGAGGAGTAGCCAGTGCCAAAATCGTCCAGCGCAAAACTGATGCCCAGCTGGTTAAGCTCCCGCAGGCAGCGTTGCGCGTACTCCGGGTCGTGCATCATGGCGCTTTCGGTCAATTCCAGTTCCAGCAAACTGGTATCCACGTTGGCATTGAAGATAATGCGGAATATGGTTTCCGTCATCTTGCGGTCATGGAACTGGCGGAATGAAAGATTCACCGCAAACACCAGCCCTGGATAACCGATTTCTGCAGACTCCTGCAAGCGTTTGCAGGCCTGTTCAATCACCCAATAGCCAATCGGAACGATCAACCCACTGCGTTCGGCAACAGGTATAAATTCATTTGGCCCCACCAGCCCTCGCTTCGGGTGATTCCAGCGCAACAGGCACTCAACGCCGCGCACCTCATTAGTGGCCAGATCGATTCTTGGCTGATAATACAGCTCCAGTTCATTGCCCCGGAGCGCATTACGAAGGTCTGCTTCCAACCTGAGCTGGTAGCCGACTGAAATGTGTAACTGCCGGTCGTAGAAACGATAACTGCTGCCCGGGTCACGCTTGGCCTCGAACATTGCCCGGTTTGCCCGGCGCATGAGATTTTCAGGGCTGTCCCCGGACTCCGGATAGGTCGCCACACCCAGGCTGGCACTGACAACCACACTCTGGCTATCTATCGATATTGGCTCATCCAGCACCTGCACAATCTTGCGAATAATCTGGGTGATATCCAGGGTATCTTCCAGTTTCTCAACAATAATGGCCAGTTCGTCACCACCAATGCGCATCAGGGAATCCACACGGCGCAATGCCTGTCGAACCTTGGCGGCCACTTTGATCATCAGCTGATCACTTTTCTGGTAGCCAAAGGACTCATTAATACTGCGGAAATCATCGATATTAAGATGCAAAAGCGCCAGCCGATAGTTCCCTCGCTGAGCCCTGTGTAGCGCTTGCTGCAGCCTGTCAAAGAACAAATCCCGGTTAATGAACCCACTTGCCACCCCTCGACCCAGCAGGCTGTGGGCGGAGTTTGCCAACTGTTCCCGATACCAGAGGCATTTTACTGCGCGGCGAAAATTCCAGGAATCAAGTTCCTGACGACTCAAATAATCGGATGCCCCACTGGACATCATGCTTGCCGCGCGCTCACGGGATGTTTCCGCACCCATTGCCAGTATGGGTCTGTCGCCGCTGGCAACAGCCAGGTACTGCAAAAATGCGGTTTCTGAGCCACCGTGGAACGCACAGTCCCAAACCAGAACATCGAACTTTGCATTGCGAATAAGATCGTCGCAATCCATAAGCTCCGGACACCAGGTTGAATCCGTGTGGATCTCCGGTTCATCCGCCAGCAGCGCATTGAGCCAGAGAAAATCGGTATAATCCGGCGTCAAGACCAGAAGACGAAGCTGGTCATGTTCGACAGTTTCCAGTGGCAAGGTCATTAAGCAGAGTCCATGGGTGCGTGAACAACAATCCTGTTCTGTTAAAAAGAATAGCTGATAGATCGACAAGGTACAGAAAGTCTGGCTGGTGTAGACTAATGTCCTAGTGAGAGAACACCCCCGTCTCAAACCATTCTGGCAATGTATTCGTGAACAAACTCAACCCGCGACAAAATGAAGCAGTCCGCTACACCGATGGCCCTCTGCTGGTGCTGGCTGGTGCAGGCAGCGGGAAGACCAGCGTAATCACCCGCAAAATCGCCTACCTGATAGAGCACCTTGGCATTCCGGGGCGCCACATTGCCGCTGTCACCTTCACCAACAAGGCAGCTCGCGAGATGAAAGAGCGGGTAGGCCGGATCGTCGACCGCAAACTGGCCCGCGGGCTGATTGTATCCACCTTCCACAACCTCGGTCTGAACATGATCCGGGAGGAGCATGCTCACCTGGGCTACCACCCCGGTTTTTCCATTTTCGATGCAGAAGATGCCAAAGCCCTGATACGGGATCTGATGCTTCGGGAAGCCAGCGCCGATGCAGGCGACGAGCTTAACGAAGTGCAGATGACCATATCGTCCTGGAAAAACGCCTTACGCGGGCCAGCTGAAGCCTACAGCAAAGCCGCAGATGAGCGGGAGCAGCGCATTGCCATCGTGTACAAGCATTATAACGAGTACCTGAAGGCATACAACGCGGTTGATTTTGACGATCTGATTCTTTTGCCAGTGCAACTCTTCCGAAACAGCCCGGAAATCCTGGCGAAGTGGCGCAAGAAAATACGTTACATGCTGGTGGACGAATACCAGGACACGAACATTTGCCAGTACGAGCTGGTGAGAATGCTGGTTGCCGAGCGTGCAGCATTTACTGTTGTTGGTGATGATGACCAGTCGATATACGCCTGGCGAGGGGCGCGACCAGAAAACCTGGCTCAACTTAAAGAAGACTTTCCGAGCCTGAAGATTGTAAAGCTTGAGCAGAACTATCGTTCTACATCGCGCATTCTGCGGGCCGCCAACACGGTTATCGCCAACAACCCACACGTATTCGAAAAAGCCCTTTGGAGCGACCACACCATCGGCGACGAAATCCGTATTGTGCGGTGCCGGAATGAAGACGCAGAAACTGAAAGGGTGGCCACAGAAATTCTCGACCAGAAGCTGAAAAAGGGTCTGGCGTTCAAGGATTTTGCAGTGCTTTATCGGGGCAACCATCAGGCTCGTCTGTTGGAAATGAAACTACAGGCCTACCAGATTCCCTATCACATCTCGGGGGGGCAATCGTTTTTCTCGAAAAACGAGATCAAAGACGCCATGTCTTATTTGCGTCTGCTGATCAATCCGGATGATGACGCTGCATTCCTCCGCGTAGTAAACGTACCACGACGTGAAATCGGCCCGCGCACCCTTGAACAGCTCAGCCACTATGCCCGTGCGCGCAACGTCAGTCTGTTTAAATCCCTGGGTGACATGGGCGCGGAATCCCACGTAACCGAGAAAGGCCTGGATCGCCTGCGCCGGTTTGCTCACTGGGTGGATGTCACCTGCGAGCGCCTGCACAGCGAAAACCCGGTGCCCGTGATCAAGCAGCTATTCACGGATATCGAGTACGAGGAATGGCTGCATCAGCACTCCGGCACGCCCAAACAGGCGGAGCGCCGCATGGAGAACATCTGGTATCTGGTGGAGTCAATCCAGCGCATGCTGGAGGACGGCAAAGGCACCGCCGATGAGTTGGGCATAGAGGATGCCATCACCAAACTGATTCTGCGCGATATGATGGAGCAGCGGGAAGAAGAGGATGACAGCGACAAGGTGCAACTGCTAACACTCCACGCCTCCAAGGGGCTGGAGTTTCCCCATGTGTTTATTCTGGGGCTGGAAGAAGAAATCCTGCCCCACCGTTCCAGCATTGAAGAAGGCAACGTAGAAGAAGAGCGACGCCTGATGTACGTGGGCATTACCCGCGCAAAAGAAACCCTGACCCTGACATACGCCGCCCAACGCAGGCAGTACGGCGAAAAGATCGAGACTATTCCCAGCCGGTTTCTGGATGAACTTCCCCCGGACGACGTGCGCTGGGAGGGTACGGGAGATCTGGATGTTGAAGCCAACCAGAAAAAAGGCAAGGCAACCCTGAGCGCCCTGCTTGGTGATTTGGGGCTATAAAATGCAAAAACCCCGCAGACGCGGGGTTTTTTAGGGTGTGAGCTCAGGAATTACTGGCTCTCTGCCACCATGTGTTCCACAGCAGCCGTGATTTCCTCATCAGCGCAGCTTGCACAGCCGCCTTTGGCGGGCATGGCATTGAAGCCGTTAAGAGAGTGGTTGAACAGTGTTTCCATGCCTTGAGCTATACGCGGCGCCCAGGCTGCAGAATCACCAATGACCGGCGCACCTGCTGCACCTGTGGTATGGCAGGCCATGCATACGGCGTTATAAACTTCGCTGCCTGAGCGAGGTCCGGCACTGGCCGTTTGGGTAGCGGCTGCGGCTTCGCCACACTCTTCACCCTGCAGACACACTTCGCCAACCGGCTGAATGCGCGCGCGGATTTCATCATCAACACTTGCCATGACGGCACCGGCAGTAATGCCGAAACCAAGCAGTACGACAGCCAGGACTCTCTTCATCTTCACAATGCACCTCGCATTTGAGCGTTATAATCTTTTGGTTGCCGCATTATAGCGACTGAATCCCGGCAAAAAAACCGAATAGCAAAATCATAAATTGATTTCCACCATTTTTATTGCCATTTCGTAAGCGTGGAGACTCTTTCGGGCCATCCGGTTACCATGTCGCAGCTTACTCAGAACTTCCAGGATCCGACCCATGAATAACCCGGAGAAACCCTCCCCACATCCCCTGCGCAAAGCGCTGCTGATTACAGAGTTCAGCGCCTTGGCAGTGCTGCTGATATCTATGGGCTGGTTCTCGAGTCAGACAGACACCGGCCATAGTATCAATCCGGCGTGGCTGCTGATACCCGCTCTTGCAAGCCTCGGTGTTTTCATCAGCTTTATTGGCCTTATGTACCTGCGCTGGGTAGTGGCAGTGAGCGCCGCGAACCAGTTCCGGCATAAAATTGTTTTCTTCTTACTCGCCCTTACCCTGCTGGGTGTCTGGGTTTACGGTATCGCCAGCACATGGCTCAGCCTCAATGCAGCATAGAGAGATTAGAAGGATGTACAAACGCCCCAACCAGGTTCTGAAGACCGCCATACTTTTGGTTTTGTGGCCAGCAGTGGCGATTGCCCAGGAACCCACTCCCGCAGAGAACCGACAGGCTACCTCTTCTGATGAATGCCCCCTGATTCAGGATGGCGTTCAGCGTTTGGCCTGTTATGACTCTTTTAACGACCCAAAGGCAGCCCGTACGCAGGCAAGTGAGCAGGCTGTAGAAAAAGCCGAGCAGGCAGCCGACACACTGGCCCCGAACAGGGAAAGTCAGGAACGATTAGCTGAGGTCATTGACGAGGATGATCCCGACAGCGGGGTGATGACCAATATAGTGGATCAGTATCTAACCGCTGAGAGGGCTTTGTTTTCGTTCTCCGGCAGCTTCATCAGTCATCGCCCCACGTACATCATGCCGATCACCTGGGTCGATAATCCCAACCCGACACCAACAAGCCCCAGGCTGGGTACAACTGGTTATGATTACGGGCTTGAGAACGAGGAAGCCAAGTATCAGATCAGTTTCAAGGTACCAATGCTGACAGGCTGGCTGGATAAGCGCACCACATTATGGTTCGGGTATACCCAGCGCTCTTTCTGGCAGGTCTACAATCAGGATGAGTCTGCACCTTTTCGTGAGACCAACTACGAGCCTGAGATTTTTCTTCGGCACCAGACCAACTGGAATATGGGCGGGGTGACGCTTAGCGGTTTGACGATTGGCCTCAACCATCAGTCCAACGGCCAGTCGGAGCCCCGGTCGCGGAGCTGGAACCGGATTGTGGCGGGTGCTGCCGTTACTTACGATCGCTGGCTGTTTGCGGTAAAACCCTGGTACCGGATTCCGGAGAGCAGCAGCGAGAATGATAACGCAGACATTGAGAAGTATCTGGGCTACGCGACCTACAATATGGTTTACAAGCTTGCGGAGGATCGGACGTTTTCGCTGCAACTGATGAACAATTTGCGTTCAGATAACCATACGTCGGTGGAGTTTGGTTACAGCTTCCCACTGGGGGATACGATTAAGGGGTTTTTCCAGTATTACAATGGCTATGGAGAGAGCCTGATTGACTACAACCACCGGATTGAGCGGTTTGGGCTTGGGATTATGCTGAACGATTGGCTATGATTTTTCTTTAGTTTTGGAGTTCGCCGGGGTGCCGGCACCCCGGCCCCAACTCAGGAATAGCTTTCCACTACCCCCCCTCGCCTTTATTTATTCAACCGCTCCATTTCTGCAAGCAGCTCTTCAGTTTTAGCCTTCATCAGCGGTATGTCAGCACGGGATTCCACGTTCAAGCGAACGACGGGCTCGGTGTTGGACATGCGCAGGTTGAAGCGCCAGTTGTCGAACTCAACGCTCAGGCCGTCTACGTAGCTAACGCTTTTTGCGTCGGCGCCGTATTTTTCTTCAATCGCAGCGATTACCTTGGGCGGGTTATCGATGGTGCGGTTGATTTCGCCGCTGGCCGGGTAGGCTTCGATTCGGGCGTCAATGAGGGATGAGAACGGCTTGCCGGACTGGCACAGGCGCTCGGCTAGCAGTAGCCAGGGGATCATGCCGCTGTCGCAGTAGGCGAAGTCTCGGAAGTAGTGGTGGGCGCTCATTTCCCCGCCGTATACGGCATCTTCGTCGCGCATGCGCTGTTTGATGAAGGCGTGGCCGGTTTTGCTTTCAATGGCTTCGCCGCCGGCGGCTTCTACCAGGTCCTGGGTGTTCCAGATCAACCTCGGGTCGTGGATGACTTTGCCGGGGCCGGTTTTGCGCAGGAACTGATCTGCCAGCAGGCCGACTATGTAATAGCCCTCAATAAAACGGCCGTTTTCGTCGAAGAAGAAGCAGCGGTCGAAATCGCCGTCCCAGGCGATACCCATGGCGGCACCATGCTCGATGACTGCGTCGGCTGTAGCCGCGCGGTTTTCTTCGAGGATGGGGTTTGGAACGCCGTTAGGGAAGTTGCCGTCTGGCTGGTGGTGCACCTTGATGAATTCGAAGGGCAAGTGCTTTTCGAGTTGGTCGATCACCAACCCAGCACCACCGTTGCCGGCGTTGACGACAATTTTCATGGGTTTCAGAGCTGCGGCATCCACATATCCCAAAAGATGATCTATGTAGGCACTGGTGACTTCCAGTGGCTCATATCGCCCTTGCACCGGTGCATCCCCGAAGGGTTCGAGCACCCTGTCGCGAATGTCGTTCAGGCCATTATCAGAACTGATAGGGCGGGATCCCGGCCCAACCATTTTCATTCCGTTGTGATTTTTGGGGTTGTGGCTGGCGGTAACCATAATGCCACCGTCCATTCCATAATGGTTGGTAGCAAAGTACACGTGCTCCGTGCCGCACAAGCCGATATCAAATACGTCCGCACCTGCCGCCATCAGGCCCGAGCTCAAGGCTTCGGTGATTTCGTGGCTTGAGAGGCGAATGTCGTATCCAACAATGACCTTCCTGGCGCCGGTGACTTCCACGTAGGCTCGCCCTATGCGCTCTGCCAGAGCAGGATTCAATTGCTCTGGCACACTGCCGCGCAGGTCATAGGCTTTAAAACAGGACAAATCCATTGTCTGATTTACTCCGAAGCAGAAGACTGAAGTTGAATATAGTTTTGAATGCCCATCTGGTTGATCATCTCAAGCTGGGTTTCCAGCCAGTCAATGTGCTCTTCTTCGCTATCGAGGATACTGCGGAACAACTGACGACTGGTGTAATCCTGAACTTCTTCGCAGTAAGCAATGGCTTCTTTCAGATCAACATGGGCGATGTGTTCGATTTTGAGGTCACAGGCAATCATCTCCTCAACGTTCTCGCCGATCATGAGCTTGTTCAGATCTTGCAGGTTGGGCAGGCCTTCCAGGAACAGGATGCGCTCAATCAACTGATCAGCGTGTTTCATCTCATCGATGGACTCTTCGTATTCCTTGGCAGCGAGCTTGGTAATGCCCCAATCCTTGTACATGCGCGAGTGCAGGAAATACTGGTTGATGGCCGTCAGTTCGTTGGCAAGAACTTTATTCAGATACTGGATGACTTTTTTGTCGCCTTTCATTGCAGCACTCCTTGATCTCAGCCGGCTACTTCGCCTTTCACTGTCGAAAGGTCTGCCTGGCTGGTTGATTCGGGTTCGGTGAGCTCTCAACGCTCTGTTTGAATAACTCTCTAGTCACCCGACAAGGATAGCGCGTTAGGGCGCATTACAAAATTGCGGAAAGGAAATAAACGCTCAAGGTGTCAGGCGGGGCTTGCCAACATGTTCGCAAGAGCCAGGTAATCCGGTGAGCGGCTTTCGCGCAGTATGCCCCGCGCCATGCTGGCGCAGCGCCCGCACTGGGTGCCTACGCCCAGCTCTTTACCAAGCTGGCGCATGGAGGAAACACCATTTTCTGCGGCTGCGCGGATGTCTCTGTCTGTCACTCCGTGGCATAGGCATACGTACATAATGCAATCTCACCATCAACACTAAAGTTAATGACAATTATTATCATTAGCATCAAAGATTGCAAGCTTGTTGTGTTAATTTTGTGCAACAGGATGTTTCAGGCTTCGACCTCCCGGGTAAGGTTTCGATAACCTGATTCGGTCACCACCACGTTGTCTTCTATGCGTATGCCACCACAGCCCTGCAATTCATCAAGCAGGGAGCGGTTAATGTGATGCCCCAGTGGCCCAGAAAGTATCGGCTCCAGCAAGGAGGGAATGAAGTACAGACCGGGTTCAATGGTTACTACCATGCCCGCCTCCAACGTGCGCGTCAGGCGCAAAAAAGGCGCATCGTCAGGCGGCGCTACCGGCTTACCAGCAACATCGTGCACTTGTACGCCCAGGAAATGACCAATTCCGTGGGGGAAAAACGCTCGGGTTATGCCTTCTGAAACCTGTTCCTCATCGCTCAAACCCTCCACCAGCCCGGCGGCACTCAATAGTGCAGCAATGCCGAAGTGGGTTTTCCGGTGTATGTCCAGGTAATCAACACCCGGAGCTACCATCTTGCAAAGCCGGAACTGCAATTGCTCAAGCCCATGCACGAGTGCCGCAAATCGCCCTTCCCCCACACCTGCAGTGGTGCGTGTTATATCAGAACAATAGCCCCGATAACGCACGCCGGCATCAATCAGCAAGCTACGGGATTTAGCCGGTGCTGCCGTGTCGTAATACTGGTAGTGCAAGATGCCCGCATGCCCGTTCACACCAATAATGCTGTTATAGGGCGCATCTACCTCGCGCTGTTGAGTCGCACGCTGATAGGCCAGGTTGATTTCAAATTCACTAGCTCCCGCCAGAAAGGCATCGCGGGCTGCATGGTGACCTGCGATTGCCAGTTTATTGGCCTGGGCAAGACAGGCTATCTCGTAGGCAGTTTTATGCACCCGGGTTTCGTCTAGCGCGTTGCACAGCGCGCCCGGGTTTTCGTCTCCGGGCAAGCCCGCAAGCAAAGCGGGATCACCAATAACTGCTAGCTGGCTTATTCCTTCCAGCTCAGGCGCCGAAGGGCTTTCACTGAAGCGTAGATCGAACTTCTCCAGCCACGGCTCCTGCGGGACTTCCAGGCTGGCATGCCAGAAATCAACGGGTTGATGTAATGAAAGCTGTGGTTTCTTGCCTTTGCGAATCAGCAGCCAGGCGTGCTCAAAGCCAGCAAGCCCTGTCCAGTGCAGGAAAGGTCCATAGCCCTGAAAGTGCCAGGACTGATCATCGCCATAACACATGGGCGCTGCACCAGAGCTAATTAGCAGGCCGTCGTATCCGTGATCCTCCAGAACCTGTTCGTAGCGGCTCTGCAAAATGCCCAAGTGATCAATCTGAAGAGAGAGCAAGTCGGTATCAGGCATGTTGGTCTTCCAGTGTTTTCCAGAGGGTTAATAGGTCTTCTGAACGGGGCTCCCGCAATCGAATCAAGCGGATTTCCAGCGGCACATCCCAGCGTTCATCGCCAGCTCGGGTCAGGCTACCGAACTGCTCGCTCTTTTCCGTCATCCGGCCGGGCAGCCAGCCCATTCCATAGCCCTGTTTCACCAGTGCCTTGATACTTGCCGACTGAGTGTTTTCATTGAGCGGTAAAAGATTTACAGACTCCTTGCTACGGGACAGGTGCGCCTCAATAGCAGACTGCAAAAAGCCCCGGGAGTGATAGGCAATCAGCGGCACCGATTGGCCTGCTGCTCCCGGTAATGGGAATCGGGGCTCACCGTTATCCGCCACAACGCTCATGGGCACCAGCCGCTCACTCGCGATCGTGATGGTCTCGTAGTCACCGCGACTCAGGCGGCCGCACCATGGCAAATCCTGATGCCAGTAACACAGCACCAAATCGCATTCGCCGTTATCCAGGGCATCCAGAAACTGCTCCCCTATCCAGCTGGTCGCTTTCAGGTTGAGTTGCAGCCGTTCTGCAACGCCAGCCTCACTGGCCCAGCCCTGGTAAAAATGAGAAAACAGTCCCTGGGTTGAGCCAACACTGATACGGGCAGATACCTCTGCTTCCATACTGGCAATCTGAGCCCGCACGTCCCGAACATCCCGGGTCACCCGCTGGCACAACTCGAAAAACCGTTCTCCGGCGGGGGTAAGGGACAAGGGGAGAGTTTGCCGGTTAATCAGCGTGGCCCCCATAGATTCTTCAAGCAGCTTTATGCGGCGACTGAAGGTGGGCTGGCTTACATGCTGCAGTTCAGCCGCGCGGGAAAAATGGCGGGTACGGGCCAGTGCCATAAAGTCTTCCAGCCAACGTATTTCCATGGGCTCCCCAGCGAATGACAGGTAGATGTGCGGTAGATGGATTTTAATAAGGCTATGTCGCTCGGCGCATCATAGCCTATTGCTACCGCACTCTTAAAACCTGCTCGCTTACAGTCGCCCTTCCTCTACCGCATGGCATGCCACCTGGGTACCATTGTCTGTAGCAATCAGTTGGGGAATTTGCTGGCGGCAACGGTCATTGGCATATGGGCATCGGCCATGGAACACACAACCAGATGGCAAGTTCACTGGCGTTGGTACTTCACCCTGCAGGCGAATGTAGTTAGGCCGGTCGTCTTCCAGCTTGGGTATAGCCGAAAGCAGCGCCTGGGTATAAGGGTGGCGCGGCTCGGCAAACAGGGTTTTGGTGTCCGCCAGTTCACACACCCGCCCTAAATACATCACCGCCACCCGGGTACCAAAGTGTTCTACCACAGCCAGATCGTGGGTAATGAACAGATACGTCAGATTGCGGGTTTCCTGCGCCTCCATCAACAGGTTCAACACCTGAGCCTGAATGGATACGTCCAACGCCGAAATAGGCTCATCCGCCACAATAAACTCGGGGTCTACCGCCAGAGCGCGGGCAATAGCTATACGCTGGCGCTGGCCACCGGAGAACTCGTGGCCAAACCGGCTACCCCAGTCCGGGTCGATACCCACAGACTCCATAACCTCCTGCACCTTGCTGCGCACCTCGTCGCGGGACAGCTCGGGACGATGGAACTGTATCGGCTCTTCCAGCGTTTGCTGAATCGTCATACGCGGATTAAGGGAGGCATAGGGGTTCTGGAAAATCATCTGCATTTTGCGGCGGTACGGCAGCACGTCTCGACCTTTCAGGTTGTCGATGCGCTTACCATCGTAATGCACTTCACCCGCGCTGGGTGACAACAGCCCCATCACAGTACGGGCCACCGTGGATTTACCGCAGCCCGACTCGCCCACTACGCATAGAGCCTCGCCCCGCTGCACCTGCAAATCAACGCCGTTGATGGCATGAACTGCTTCCTGCTTACGCTGGAATCGGCCGCCCTTGAAGGTAATCTGCTCAAGCAGACTGCCAGACAAATCAAACCGCTTTTCCAGCCCGCGAATCTCTACCAACGGGGAGGTCATGATCCGGCCTCCTGCATGCGTTTCTCCTGCGCAATCAGGTTGCTGACCTCGTAACACGCTACATCCACATTCCCGGAGCGAACATAGTCCGGCATGGTTTGACGGCACTGATCGGTGGCAAAGTCACAGCGTGGATGGAAAGGACAGCCAGAGGGTACATTTTTTAGAGACGGCATAGAGCCGGGAATCTGGAACAAGCGCGCACCAGGCTCTCCCATCTGTGGCAAGGCATTGATCAGCCCTTGAGTATAGGGGTGCTGAGCATCGTTGATGATTTCCCGGGTGGGACCTTGCTCGATAATACGGCCCGAATACATCACCAGCATGCGCTGGGTGACCTGGGAGACTACGCCCAGATCGTGGGTAATCAACATCAGTGCAACGTTTTCCTGCTCACACAAGTCCAGCAGCAGCGCCATGATTTCTGCCTGAATGGTCACATCCAGCGCAGTGGTTGGCTCATCGGCCACGATGATTTCCGGGTCCAACAGCAACGCTATGGCAATTATCACTCGCTGTCGCATACCCCCCGACAATTCGTGTGGATACTGATCGAGGCGTTTCTCAGGGGAGGGAATCTGTACCTTGCGCAACTTATCCAACGCTATGTCCCGTGCAGCCTTGGTGCTGATACGACGGTGCGCCTTGATGGCCTCGACCATCTGGGTGCCAATGCTCAGGACCGGGTTGAGGGTCATCATGGGGTCCTGGAAGATCATGGCAATGCGATTGCCACGGATCTTGCGCAGTTCGCGCTCGCTCATGGCGGCCAAGTCCTTGCCTTCAAGCAAAATCTGCCCGCCAGCAATATAACCGGGGCGGGCAATCAGGTTGAGAATCGAGAAGGCTGCTACGGATTTACCGGCACCAGATTCCCCCACCAAGCCCAGCCGCTCGCCTTTATCAAGGCTAAAACTGATCCCGCGCAGGGCCGTGAGGTCGCCGCCGCGAACGGCAAAGCGGACATCCAGATTCTTTACTTCCAACAGTGGCGTGTGGTTTTTCATATCTAGCCCTTGTACAGCCGTGGGTTCATCACATCCCGCAACCAGTCACCCAGAAGGTTGATGACAAGCACGAGCACGACCAGCACCAGGCCAGGAATCAGCGTAATCCACCAGGAACCGCTTTGAATGTAATCAAAGCCGGATTTAATCAGCGAGCCCAGAGACGGTTGGGTTTCAGGCATACCCAAGCCCAGGAACGACAGAGCCGCTTCGGAAATAATCGCGTTAGCAATTTGAACGGTGGCGATAACAAATATCGGCGACAGCGTGTTCGGCAGAATATGGCGGAACATGATGCGGTTTGTGCGAAAGCCCATTACCTTGGCCGCATCCACGTATTCCTTCTTTTTCTCCGCCAGCACAGACGCCCGGACGGTTCGTGCAATTTGCGGCCATTCGGCTACACCGATAATAAAGATCAGCATGTAAATGGCGATTTCACCAAACATCAGGTTGCCGAAACTGGCCTTGAACACCGCGCCCACAATGATGGCAACCATCAAGGTGGAGAAGGAAAGCTGAACATCTGCGATCCGCATCAGGATAGAGTCAACTTTGCCGCCCATATAGCCCGCCAGCAGGCCGAACAAAATACCCAGCGCCGCCTGCAGCACTACCGCACCAAAACCAATCAGCAAGGACACCCGCGTACCGTAAAGAATGGTAGAGAGCATGTCCCTGCCCTGGGCATCAGTACCCAGCGGGAAGGCCGGATCAGCCCCGGACATGCCCACTGGTGGCAGTTCCGAGTTCATGATATCGATCTGCGCCAGGTCGTAAGGGTTCGTTGGCGCGAACAGAGGCGCGAACACAGCTGCAAACACCATCAGAAGCAATACGATAAAGCTGGCAATCGCCACCTTGTCGCGCTTGAAGCTGTACCAGAGGAAGGATTCGCGAAAGCGATTCCAGCGGGAAAGGGTCGCCGTTGTCATGCTTTCTTACCTGTCAGTTTCACCGTGGGGTTCACCAGCCCGTAAACCAGATCCACCAGTGTGTTAGTGATCACGAAAATCAGACCCACCACCATCAGGTAGGCAACAATCAGCGGAATATCGCTGCGGGTAATGGCCTCAAGGAACATCAAACCAACCCCGGGCCACTGGAATACTGTTTCCGTAAGAATTGTGTAAGCCACCATCACCCCCACCTGCACACCGCCTACGGTGATAACCGGCAACATGGTGTTCTTGAGGGCATGAAGGAAGTTAATGCGGGCAGAACTCAGGCCTTTGGCCCGAGCATAGCGAATGTAATCGCTTTGCAGCACCTCCATCATCTCCGCCCGAATCAGACGGATAAACAGCGGTAGCATGATGGACGCCAGAGACACGCAGGGCAGCACCAAGTGCATCAACCCAAGCTCAGAGAAAAAGCCTGAATTCCAGGTTCCAAAAAGATGCGTCAGATCATCGCCACGGCCGTAAGATGGCATACCGCCGTCGGTACTCAGGGCACCGTTCAGCCACTGGCCCCAACCGGTGTCTGCGGGGAACCACTCAACGGTAATGCCAATGGAATATATCTGGATAAGAACAATGGCGGTAAGAAACACGGGAATGGAAATTCCAACCGTGCTCACGCCCATGAAAAACTTGGCCAACCAGGCCTGCGGCCGGATGGCGGCATAAACGCCGATGGGTACTGATAACAGCATAATGATCAGGCTGGCACCAATCACCAACTCCAGAGTTGCCGGCAGGTGCTCGGCTATTACTGTGAGGGTTGGTTTGCCGTAAAAATAAGAATTGCCCAGATCCCCCTGTATGGCTTTACCTGCAAAACGCAGGTACTGAACTACCATGGGGTCGTTCAGCCCTAATTGCTCCCGAAGAGCTTCCCGCTCCTCCATAGAGACGGACATACCCACCATTTCCTGAAGTGGGTCACCAAGACCATCCTGGATAGCAAAGGCGATCACGCTGATCACGAACATGACCAGAACGGCCTGGGATATGCGCTGTACCAAAAACGCTAACATGCAGGAATTACCACTGATGAGTATTTAAAAAGCCTCTCTCCCTTTACCTGAAGGAAGGCGGGAGAGAGGTTGGAGAGAGGGGGCAGTTTGCCCCGTTACTCGACGACCAAATCACCCAGATAAGGGAAGTTCATCACGTTCAGAATCGGTTCAATCTTCACGTTCTTCTTGCTGGCCCAAGCCAGGTCCTGCCAGTGCAGTGGAACAAATGCTGCGTCGTCATACAGGCGCTTCTCTACGTCCTGCAGCATGGCGGCACGCTTTTCTATGTCAGTTTCAACATTAGCTTTCACAACCAGCGCATCAATTTCCGGGTTGCAGTAATTGCCTGCGTTGTACTGGCCTGCGCCACTACCCGCTTCCGGACAGAAGGTCAGGAACTCAAAGAAGTTGGCAGAATCTTCAGTATCCGCGTGCCAGCCGATCAGCATCATGTCTGCTGCGCGGTTGTCGAATTCAGGCCAGTACTGAGCTTTTGGTAGAGTTTTCAGATCAACTTTGATGTTGATACGAGCCAGCATAGCTGCCGCTGCCTGAGCGATTTTGTCGTCGTTCACGTAACGGTTGTTCGGCGCCATCATGGTGATGGTGAAGCCGTCTTCATAGCCAGCTTCTTTCATAAGCTGTTGGGCCTTTTTCACATCGTAACGTGGCTTCAGGGATTCGTTGTACCCCTGGTAACCCGCAGGCGACAACTGAGCCGCAGGTGTGGCAAAGCCTTTCATGATTTTTTCCGCGATGCCTTCCTGGTTGATCGCGTAAGCAATGGCTTGGCGAACCTTTGGGTTTTTGAAGGCTTCAACCCGCTCCTGGTTCATGTGGAACATGATAATGCGGGTACCGCTCATGGTAACCAGATCCGAGTTCTTGTCGCGCTTGATGCGATCAAGATCGGTGGGGGGAACCGGTGCGATAAAGTCCACGCCGCCAGACAGCAGAGCAGAAACCCGAGTGTTGTTCTCTTTGATTGGCGTAAGAATGATTTTCTTTACGTTACCTGGGGACTCTTCATCCCAGTAGTTAGAAAAGCGCTCAAACTCCAGACGTACGCCCTGCTGGCGGGAGACCACTTTATACGGACCAGTGCCTGAAAGGTTTGCGGAAGCATAGGAGTTGCCGTGCTTCAGGATTGCACCCTTCATCTTGCCGTCTTTTGTCTCGCCGGTGTAAAACTCGCTGTCCAGCGGGAAGATGTAAGTAGCCGTATTGAGCAGCAGCGGGAATGGCTCGCTGGTTACCAGCTCAAAGGTGTACTCATCAATAACGTTAATGCCACTGAACGGCTGGAAAATAGCCTTGAAGTCCTGGCTTTCTTTCAGGCGCTCGAAAGTGAACTCCACATCTTTAGTGGTGAGCTCGTTGCCTGAGTGGAACTTAACCCCTTCGCGGAGTTTGAAGCGCATGGTTTTGTCATCCACGCGAGTCCAGCTTTCGGCCAAGCGGGGCTCAAAATCCAGATCTTTTGTCCAACGTACCAGCGGATCAAAAGACATATGAGATAGCTGCAGGATGCCACCTGAGAGCTGCTCGTGAATATCGAGGGTGACCGGATCGGCGTCGTACGCCATTTTGAGTTCTTTCGTCGCCTCAGCAGACAGAGCGACTGGCGCGCTAGCCAGCGCCAGGGAACCAATAAAAGCTGCAAGTAGTTTTTTCATTGCGTTTTCCGTCGTTGTTTTACGAGTTTTTACGGCACACCGAACCTCAGACGCACCGGACGCCTGTTATAGAAACTAGTCCCGGAAACTACTTACGGCAATCGAAATTACAACTTGCGGCTATTCGTGAACTGAATGACGGCTCCTAAAAGCCGCCACCAACCCCCTTAAAGACGGAACACCAAAGGAAGGATTAACGCGGTAAATACGCCCGTAAGCCCCATGCCCAAAGAAGAGAATGCGCCAGCGGTATGGCTGATCTCGAAGGCTCTGGCTGTACCTATCGCATGGCCGTTAAGCCCCAGCGCAAACCCAAGAATGCGGTCGTCTTCTACCGGCAGCCATTTTGCCAGCAGATCGACAAACAAGGTGGCCACCACGCCGGTAATCAATAACCCGCCCATCATCAGCGCCACAGACCCACCCAACTGTTCTGTGATACCTATGGCAATCGGGGCGGTTACAGATTTGGGAGCAAGCGATGCCAGCACCTCAGGCGTAGCACCTAATGCCCAGGCGATCACCACGGCATACACCGCCGCCATTGTGGCCGCCAGCGGCAGCGTAACCACTATCGGCAGCCACAGTGCCCGGATATGGTGGATTTGCTGATACAGGGGAATCCCCAAAGCTACCGTTGCCGGCCCAAGCAACACCGTGATCCAGAGTGCCCCTTCCTGATAGCGAACATAATCGATGGATAACACCGCGATCACCGCCGACAAAATAACTGCGGAGAGCAATACGGGCGGCATCCATAGTGGCTTGCCAAGGCGTGCAAATAGCCAGTTCCCAGCAAAAAAGGCGCTTAGAGTAAGCCCGATTGCAAGTATCGGGCTGGCTGACAACACATCAGGAATAGCCAATAAGCGGCCGGCCAGCTCAGTCATTAGAGCGCCCCTGCGCCGATAAACGAAGCACGCCTTTCATAACCAGCAATGTTGTAAGAACACTCAGAAAGGTGCCCAGCAACAAAGCTGCAGCGACCGCCAGCCACTGACCGGAGAACTGCGAGGCCAGGAAGAACACCCCTACAACACCCGGCATGATCAACAACACCAGAACGGAGATCAGAGCTTGGCTTGCGGTTGTCAGATCATCGCTCACCCTACCCCTCAGCATTAGCGAAAGCGTCATGAGAATCATGCCCAGCACGCCACCACTCACCGGCAACATAAAAAGCACCCGCAAAGCTTCGCCAAGCAGGAAAAACAGAACCAGAATCAGAAAACCACGCAACATCGGCATGTCGTCATACTCACCACTCACAGAATTGCTTTACACTACCGCAAATCAACATCTTGATACCAATGCAGGACAGCCATGGCGCTCAAAGCAACTATATTAAAAGCGACGCTCAATATCGCCGACATGGACAGGCATTATTATGCGGACCATCAACTCACCATAGCGCAACACCCGTCAGAAAATGACGAGCGCATGATGATTCGCCTGCTGGCCTTTGCCCTGAACGCCAGTGACGATCTGGAATTCACTAAAGGGTTGAGCACAGACGACGAACCGGAGCTGTGGCGAAAAAGCCTGAGTGATGAGATTGAACTCTGGATTGAACTGGGCCTGCCCGAAGAAAGCCGCCTGCGCAAAGCCTGCAACCGGGCGCGCCAGGTTATCCTCTACGCTTATGGCGCCCGCGCTGTTCCCGTATGGCTGGAGAAGCACAAAAGTAAACTGAGCCGTTTCAAGAATCTGACGATTATTGAACTGCCGAGCGAATCTACTGAAGCCTTGGCCAAGCTGGCGGAGCGCAACATGAGTTATCAGGTAACTATTCAGGATGGCGAGGTGTCGTTCAGCAATGAAGGGGCGCTGGCAAACATAACGCCAGCCCCACTGTTCCCCTAGCCCGAAGCAGCTCCGGCGAACGCACCGAGGGCTGGACAGCACAGGCTTGCGCACGTAAGATTGCGCTCTCGAAATTGACGCACAGCCGTTAGCTTCGAATGCGCCCGTAGCTCAGCTGGATAGAGTACTGCCCTCCGAAGGCAGGGGTCACAGGTTCAAATCCTGTCGGGCGCGCCATATTTTTCAAGGCCTTACGTGAAAACGTAGGGCCTTTTTATTTGGCTGTGCCCAAATGGTGCCTTGGGTGTGCCCACGGTTTTAAACTGCTTTTTATAGCCGTAATGATTTTGACCTTTGTCCTGATGTGGGCACACTGCGGTTTGGGCGCAGATATAGGGGTCTCAAGCGCTCATTATAACCCTACCCTTACTTCACCTTTCATGAGTAAACCACGGCCGCCAGATTTATCTGCCCTCATCTTAAACGAGTAAGAACCTAACTCTAGCCACACGGTGCATGCTGCTCTCCATCCGCATGCATTGTCGTTATCGAAGCCTCTCTAGTTTATGTCGTACTCTTCTGTCTGTGCACAAATCACAGACGTTAGGTGATTACGTGGCAGCCCGCAGAATGTTCAGCTAAGCTGTTGTTTTATTGACTTATAGATGTGCATTCTGGGGATGCAGAATCCGTAATCATGAAGTAGTCAGATTTCTGCAAGATTGAAGGGGGACATCAAGCAGTTGTTATGTTGCTGGGCTACCCATGAATAGTAGGCATTTAAAGTGAGCACATTTTGATTGAGCGGCTAAAGATTTGGGTGAGTTCTAAGCCTTTGTTTTGGTATTTCAGGACATGGCTCAGAAATGTTAGTTTTGTGTTGGAGCGCAGCGTCTACAAAAGTAGCGCCTCAGCCACCGAAGCAAGGACAAACGCCAGCATTTTAGGCTCTATTGCTTGGATCGGAGCAAAAAGCCTATTTGGGGTCGTTTTGGTTTTGATTGCACTAAATTTTGTTGAGGGTTATGTCAGAAGCAAACTCGCTTGGCTCCCGCCAATGAGTGCAAACGATAAAGATTTTAACATCGATCAGCTCAGGCTGTACGCCCAGTTGCTCACCGCAATATTCTCGATCTACTTCGCTACAATTGGCATTATACTGAGCGCCGGTTATACCAAGCTTCGCCGGGATATTATCCGAATGCTCACCAATGAGCAGGTGGGTAGTGTGTATTCTAGGGTTTTGGTGCTTACCCGCTCTGGCAGGATAGTTGGCACTACTTAATTTTTAACCAGTTGGGCGGTACAGGTGTTGATAGTGCCTCGTTATTCGGATGAACGTAAAGCCGCAGTGCTGGCGAAGTTATCGCCGCC